>JBKHFW010000005.1:0-91384 GCA_046540025.1 Phycisphaeraceae bacterium | reverse complement strand
AGCAAGGTCCGGGGTCCTGGCGCAATCTCATCCACCGAAGGACGCTGCGCGTCGATCTGTCGGATCGGGTTGCGACCCGAACCAACAAGAACGCCCCGGCTCGAGGGCGCTGCCCCCCGGCTCCCCAGCCTCCAGCCTCCAGCCTCTTCCCCTTCACATCCGGCTGGCCCCGAAGCTGGTGCCCACGGCGCGGGCGGCCTGGATCAGGGGGTGATCCTCGGGCACGAGCCGCTGACGGTTGGCGGCGGCGGTGATGTCGATGTCCGACAGCGTCCGTCCCTGCATGACGACGAGGCGGTTGAGCCGGCCTTTCATCATCAGGTCGATCGCCGCGTGTCCGAAGCGGGTGCCCAGCACGCGGTCCTCGGGCACGGGCGTGCCGCCGCGCTGGACGTGGCCGAGCACGGTGAAGCGGGTTTCGAGGCCGCTGGCCTCCTCGATCTGGTGGGCGAGCACCTTGGCGACCCCGCCGAGGCGGACCGGGTCGGGCAGGTTTTCGTCGTAGTGGTTGACCGTCTGCTCGCCGCCGAGGGGGGCGGCGCCTTCGCTGGCGCAGATGATCGAGAAGCGTTTGCCCCGGCGGGACCGCTGCCGGACCCGCTCGCAGATGGCGTCGAGCTCGTAGGGGATTTCCGGGATGACGATGACGTCCGACCCGGAGGCGACGCCGGCGTGCAGGGCGAGCCAGCCGGCGTTTCGGCCCATCACCTCGAGGACCATGACGCGGTGGTGGCTGGCGGCGGTGGTGTGCAGGCGGTCGAGCGCGTCGGTGGCGACCTCGACCGCGGTGGCGAAGCCGAAGGTGACGTCCGTGCCGAACAGGTCGTTGTCGATGGTTTTGGGCACGCCCATGCAGGGGATGCCGAGCTCGACGAACTCGGCCGCGACGGACATGGTGCCGTCGCCGCCGATGACGATCAGGGCGTCGATTTCACGTTTGCGGACGTTTTCGGCGCACTGCTCGCGGACGTCCCTGAAGACGGTTTTGCCCTGTTCCTCGACCGGATAGCGCATCGGGTCGATCTTGTTGTTGGCCCCGAGGATGGTGCCGCCGAGGGTGAGGATGTTGGACACCGCTTTTTCGTCGAGCGGGATCATGCGGTCCTCGATGAGTCCCTGGAAGCCGTCCTGGATGCCCAGGACCTCGAGGTTGTGCTCGAAGATAGCGCTTTTGGTCACCGCGCGGATGACCGCGTTGAGGCCGGGGCAGTCGCCCCCGCCGGTGAGCACGCCGATGCGTCGGATGGATTTGGCCATAAGCCCCTCTATGTTGCTCGATTAGAACGATTCTGCTACAACATCAGATAAGATAATACAATATCCTTTTATGGTCCCTGCTGTGTTTGGGGCCAGTCAGGGTGGGGCCTCTGACCTTGTGAGGGCTTAGCATGATTTATTCGAACGCCTGCGCGTATGCGATCCGGGCGATGACCCGTCTGGCGATGCTTCGGCCGGACGGCTATGTGTTGCTGGACGAACTGTGTGCCGACTCGGACCTGCCGCGGCACTTCGTGGCGAAGATTTTCCAGGACCTGGTGCGCAAGGGGCTGCTGGTGTCCGCCAAGGGCCGGGGCGGCGGATTTGCGCTCGCGCGGAAGCCGGAGCAGATCCGCCTGCTGGACATCGTGGCGGTGATCGACGGCGTGGACCAGCTCGACGCCTGCGTGGTCGGGATGGCCAAGTGCAACGACCGTCAGCCTTGCCCGCACCATGACGAGTGGAAGCCGATCCGCAACCAGCTCAAGAGCTTTCTGCTGGAGACGACGCTGAAGCAGATGGCCCAGACGCTGCGGAAGAAGCTCGAGGCCGCGGGCGAGACGATCCCCGTGCTCGACCGCCCGAGCAAGCCGGTGCGATGAGCCGGGCCATGTAAACGACCGCGCCTGCCACCCATGGCGACAGGCGCGGTCGAACAGGATGCTCACAGGGTGCAGGCCGCCTGAGAGACCCCTTTCCCGAGGGCTGCGCGCTTACGCCGCGGCTGATTCGGGCTCGGCCTGGGTCTCGGTCTGGTCGGATCCCTGCAGCTTGAAGCGGTTGATCAGCGCCTGGAGCTGCTGGGCGGTGCCCGCGAGATCGCTGACCGACTTCGCCGAGTTCGTGCAGCCCTCGGTGGCGGCGCGGATCATCGACGAGATCGCCTCGACGTTGCGAGCGACGTCGCCGCTGGCGGTGGACTGCTCCTCCGAGGCGGCGGCGATGGATTCGATCATCTCCGCCACCTGCTGGGCGGCGGCGACGATGTCGCGCAGGCTGCCGCTGGCGGTGCTGGCGCTTTCCACGCCGCGGGTCACCTCCTGCGTGCCGGCTTCCATCCGCTCGACCGCCTGGCCGGTCTCCTGCTGAATCGCCTCGATCGACGCGGCGACCTCTTCGGTCGCCTTGGTGGTGCGCTCGGCGAGCTTGCGCACCTCGTCGGCGACGACCGCGAAACCGCGGCCGTGCTCGCCGGCGCGGGCGGCCTCGATCGCGGCATTGAGGGCGAGCAGGTTGGTCTGGTCGGCGATGTCGTTGATGACCTCGATGATCTGCCCGATCTGCTCGCCGCGTTTGCCCAGTTCCTGGACGGACGCAGCCGAGGAGTTGACGGCCTCGTTGATCGAGTGCATCCCCTCGATGGTTTCGCGGACGACCTCACCGCCCTGGTTGGCGGCGTCGCCCGCCCGGCCGGCATTGGTGGCGGCGTCGGCGGCCTTGGCGGCGACCTCCTTGACGGACGCGGCCATTTCCTCGATCGCCGCGGCGACCTGGTCGACCTGCCGGGTCTGCTCGTTCATGTTCCGGGCGAGGTCGTCGCTCGAGCCGGAGATGTCCGTCGCTCGCTGAGCGAGCTCCTGCGTGGTCTGCTTGACCGCGGCGACGATGTCGTGAATCCTGGCGACGAAGCGGTTGAACCGCTTGCCGAGCTCGCCGATCTCGTCGCGCCGGGTTTCGTCGACGCGCTGGGTGAGGTCGCCGTCGCCCTCGGCAATCTCCTCGAAGCGCTGGATGATCTGCCGCATGGGCTTCACAATGCTCCGCTCGAGCAGCGCCGCCAGCGCCAGGGCGATCACCAGGCAGACGACCATAATCACGACCGTGGTCGCCAGCAGTCGGCTGATCGCGTCGTGGCGCTCCTGGAGGTCGCTGTTGAGGTACACCGTGCCGATCTGCTCCTCGTCGAGCATGATCGGGCGGTACAACTCGAGCCCGGCCTCGGTGAATTCAGCCGACGCCTCCGCCACCTCGGGCGGGTCGAACTCGGCGTCCTCGTTGCGGCGGTACTGCGCGAACGGCGTGCCGTCCGCGTCATAGATACACGCCGCGACCACCCGCGGGTTCGCGTCCAGTGCGCTCAGCACCCCCCTGGCGGTGTCGGCGTCCATGAACGAGAGCGCCGCGGTGCTGTTCTCACCGACGATCGACGCGAGGATCTCGTTCTTGTGGACCATGTCGGCCGACAGGCGCGTCACCGTCGAGTAGATGAACACACCGCAGCTCAGCGACAGCGCCAGCACGACGATCAGCGCGATGCTCAGCCGCAGCTTGCCCCTGATGGACATATTTCTCAGCATAGTTTCTCCCCTGGCCGTAAGGCCCCCCGGCCATACCCCCGGGAACTGCTGCGTGATCGCAGCGGACGTTCCCGCCGACGCCCTCCGAGACGCCGGCACACACTCCCCCGCCAGCGGCGGGCCGATGACTCTACTGCTACTGAATCAGCCGCTTGGCGAGCTGGAACAGCTTGGCGCTCACCTTGAGCTGCGTGTCGTCGATCACCTTTTTGTTCAGCTCGAAGGTGACCTTGTCACTGACGAGAAAGCCGACCATACCGCCCTTGCCGGCGAAGCCGTCGACGTGGCCCACCGTCAGCACGTTGGCGGCGGCGAGCGGTTCGACGACGTCGCCGACCCGGCCGGCTTCGCTGTCACCGAAGTAGACAATTCGGCACTGCTTGAGTTCATCCACCCCCGCGCCGGCGGGATACGTTTTGACGGCGATGGCCCCCCCCGCCGCCGGTTTGCCGTCGATCACGCCGGACACGACCGAGGCGAAGGCGTCGTCGCCGACGATCCCCACGGTGAACGTGTCGCCGGACTCGGGCCACTGGATGAACTTGGTGAAGTTGTAGAGGAAGGCCGTCTTGACTTTGTCTTCCTTCGCCCCCGCGAAGGCGGGCCCGGCCGTCGTGCTCAGGACGCCCGCGGCCAGCAGCGTGATCAGGATGATTCGTTTCATGGCTCGACTCACTTGGAAGTTGACGTTCCCCGGACGAACTGCAGGCGAGGGTGGCGGGTGGTGCGCCGGCGCTTGCTGCCGGCGCACCACCCACACGTGGCGGCGGATCAGAATTCGTACTTCACGGCGAGGTAGGCCGAACGCTCCACCTCAGTGGGCACGAACGTCTGGGCGCTGTATTCGGCATGCTCGCCGTCGAGCAGGTTCTGGCCCCAGAGTCCGATCTCGACGTTTTCGCGAGGCCGCCAGGTCACGCCGGTGTCGAGGCGGAAGAAGCTCGGGATGCCCGTTCCGGCGCTGGCGACCTGGTCGTACCAGTACAGCGAGGTGTTGAAGCCCACGGTGTCGGTCACGTCGACGTAGGAGTGAACCTGTGCCTGATGGACGGGGTAGCCGTCCTCAACGCTCTCGTCGCCACCGTGCACGAACATACGCAGCAGCGAGTAGGAACCGCGAAGCTCCCAGTCGCTGGTCACCTGCCAGGTGGCCGAGGTTTCCAGGCCGTAGGACTCGGCCTCGCCCTCGGAGGCGAAGGTAAGTGTCATCGGCTGGCTGGCGGGGACCATGGAGGAGAGGTCGTCGTACTCGTTGTAGAACGCGGTCGTATCGAGGAAGAAGTTCCGCGAAGGCGCCCAGCGATGGCCCACCTCGTAAGCGATGAGCTTCTCGGGCGGCAGGTCGTCTTTGCCGACCATGCGGATCGGCATCGGGCCGAACGGCGTGGGCACGACGTCCAGGGTGAGCTGCCCGTCCTCCTGGAACCGCGTCGGTGTCCGCACGGCCCGGGAGACGGCCCCCCAGAAGGCATGCTGTTCGCTTGGCGTCCATACGCTGCGGAAGCTGGGCTGATACTCGAACCCGCTGTAGTCGTTGTGCTCCACCTTCGTGCCGAGGGTGACGGAGAAGCGGTCCTCGACGAGCTCGATGGTGTCCTGGATGAACGCGCTGTAGGTATGGTCGGTTCGGCTGGCGGGATCGAAGGTCACACCGGGGCCGTTGTCGTTGTCGTCACTGTACAGGCGGTAGCCGAGGCCCCAGATCACCTGGTGGTCCTCCCAGGGGCGGAAGACGTGCTCGAGCTCGACGTCGAACTTGTGCAGCGACTGCGGGTTGATGACCTCGTTTCGCTCGGTGTAGTCGTAGTAGCTCTGCAGGGTGAGCAGGGAGTCGTCCTCGAAGGTATGGGCCCATTCGCCGAGGAGGTAGGCGCCGTTGGCGTCGATCTCCTCGAAGCGGCGCTGGGTGCCGACGACCGGCATGTCCCAGATCCTCAGCTCCTGACCGAGGCGGGCGCCGAACGCGCCGCCCTGGACCATGACCTTGTCGTTCTCGTCGCCGAGGAAGTCCATGCGGAAACCGCCCATGCCGCGGTACCATTCGTCGGCGCCGTCGCTGCCGTCGCTGCCGTCGGGGTAGACATAGTCGTCATGCTGGACATACTTTCCGTAGACGCGGAAGTAGGCATCGTCGCCGAGCTGGCCGCCGTAGCGGACGGCCGTGCGGTTGAGCATTTCCGTACCCACGCTGGTCTCGAGCATCCAGCCCTGGGTTTCGCTGGCGTCTTTGGTGATGACGTTGACCACGCCGTTGACGGCGTTGGCACCCCAGAGGCTGCCGCCCGGGCCGCGGATGACCTCGATGCGGTCGAGGTCCTCGATCACGACGTCCTGCATGTCCCAGTAGACGCCGCCGAACAGGGGCGTGTAGACACTTCGGCCGTCGATCATGACGAGCTGCTTGTTATTGAACTGCGCGTTGAAGCCGCGCGCCGCGATCGCCCACGTGTGCGCGTCGACCCGCGCAACGTGCATCCCGGGCACGAGGCGGAGCAGCTCGGGCAGCGACTGCAGGCCGCTGCGATCGATGTCCTCGTCGGCGATGACGTAGATCGCGGCCGGCGCTTCGGTGAGCGACGTGCCCTCGGTCTTGGTGGCGCTGGTGACCTCCATGTCCATCAGCGCTTCCATGTCCATTTCCAGAAGCTCCTCGGCCGCGATGTCGTCGGCGTCTTCCGCGACTTCGACGGCCGCGGCTTCGGCTTCATTCGGCGTATCGGCTGCCTCCTGCGCGAGCGCAGTGGACGGAACCGCGGCGAACAGACATACTGCGAACCACGCAAACAGGTGCGAGGGTTCCCAGCCTCGACTCCCCCGGCTGGTAAGACGGTACATGACGTTGCCCCTATGCAAGAAAGGTGAATGTGGAAGAGGCACAGGGTTTCACAAGTACTTTTGCCGAAGACCTCTTCCGTTTAACGCTCCCAGTCAGGAACATCGGATAGATTCGATCTCTGTTTGGGGGAAACCACCTAAAATGTTAAAAATCCCACTATCGGACCTCCCTTCCCCGCAGTTCCCCGGGGGCACGGGCATGAGACGGGCAAGGCAGGACGCTGGTAGAAAGATGCCAGGTTGCCCGCGGCAGGCGCAGCAAAAGACCCGGGAACCGAAGTTCCCGGGCCTCGTGGTGCTGCAGCATGTGCCGGCTGGTCAGGCGACCTTCTCGGCCTTCCCGGCCTTGGCCGGGGCTTCCCCGCCGATGCCTTCCCAGTGGATCAGGCCCGGCTCAAGGATGCCGTCGAACAGCTCGCCGCTGGGCACGACGCGAATGGCGAAGCCGTGTCGGCCGCTGTTACGCGCCTCGATCTGGCCCTTGAAACGGTGCCGACCGTCCTTGAGCTTCTCGGCGTGCTCGAGGTTGTACCGCCGCCCCTCAATGAGGCGGTTGTCGTTGTCCAGCGTGCCGGCGTAGACCTGCACGGCCAGTTCGTCGGGCTGGAGGTCGCCGAGGTTGACCACGACTTCGATGGGCAGCTTCTCGCGAACGCCCAGCGGCTTCTCGGTCTTCGCCTCGACCGTCTCGATGCGGATCTTGCCCCAGGCCGCCCGCATCCGCTGCTTCTGCTTCGCCAGCTTGATGGCGTTGGCCATGTCGTTCGCCGCGAGCATCTGCGTGCGCTCGAGCGAGGGCAGGTAGAGCTTCTCGGCGTACTCCTGCACCATGCGGTTCGTGTTGAACCGCGGCGCCAGCGTCGCGATGCATTTCTTCATCCGCGACACCCAGCGGCGCGGCATGTGATGCTCGTCGCGGTCGTAGAACAGCGGGATGATCTCCTTCTCGAGCAGATCGTACAGCGCCTGGCTCTCGAGATCGTCCGCCGTCTGGGGGTTGGCGTATTCCTCCCGTCGGCCGATCGCCCAGCCGAGGTCGTTCCCATAGGCTTCGTCCCACCAGCCGTCGAGGATGGAGCAGTTCAGCACGCCGTTGAGCGCCGCTTTCATCCCGCTGGTGCCCGACGCCTCCATGCCGCGGCGGGGGGTGTTGAGCCAGACGTCGCAGCCCTCGACGAGATACCGGGCGACCTCGATGTCGTAGTTCTCCAGGAACACGATGCGGTGCGGGGCCTTGGACTCACGGGCGAACTTGACGATCTGACGGATCAGCTCCTTGCCGCCCGCGTCGTGCGGGTGGGCCTTGCCGGCGATGAGGAACTGCACCGGGCGGTCGGCGTCCATGAGGATGCGCTCGAGCCGCTGGACGTCGCGCATCATCAGCGTGCCGCGCTTGTAGGTGGCGAAGCGGCGGGCGAAGCCGATGGTCAGCGCGTCGGGGTTGAGCGCCTCGGTCGCCTGGCGGACCTTGTCCGGGTCGGTGCCGCGGGCCTCGAGCTGGCGCTTCAGCGCCCGGCGGGCCCAGACGATCAGCCGCTGACGCCGCCGCTCGTGGACGCGCCACAGCTCCTCGTCGGGCACCTCGTTGATCGCCTCCCAGACGCTCTGGTCGGCGGGCTTGTCGGCCCAGCGGGCGCCGAGGTAGCGGTCGAGCAGGTACATCAGGTCCGCCGACAGCCAGCTCCGCGCGTGCACGCCGTTGGTCACGTGCGTGATGGGCACCTCTTGCTCGGGCACGTTCGGCCAGATGTTCCGCCACATGTGCCGGCTGACGTGGCCGTGCAGTTCGCTGACGCCGTTCGCCCAGTCGCTGGTGCGGATGGCGAGCACGGCCATCGAGAAGAACTCGTTGCGGTTGAACACGTTCTCCCGGCCCAGCGCCAGCAGGCCCTCCATGTCCAGCTTCAGCGCGCCGTGGTAGGCGCGGAAGTAGCGTTCGATCATGTCCGGCGGGAAGCGGTCGATGCCGGCCGGCACGGGCGTGTGCGTCGTGAACACGTGCCCCGCGGCGGCGAGCTGGCGGGCCTCGTCGAAGTTGACGTCGCGTTCCTCGATGAGCATGCGGATGCGCTCGAGGGCGAGAAACGCCGAGTGCCCCTCGTTGAGGTGGCAGATGTCCGGGCGGATGCCCAGGGCGTCGAGCGCCCGCGTGCCGCCGATGCCGAGGACGATCTCCTGCTTGATGCGGGTCTCCATGTCACCGCCGTAGAGCTGGCTGGTGATGTGGCGGTCGGCCTCGTCGTTCTCGGCGACGTTCGTGTCGAGCAGGTACAGCGGGATGCGGCCGACGATGGCCTTCCAGACGACGATGTGGACGTCCCGGCCGGGCATCTGCACCTTGACGCGCACCTGCTTGCCGTCGTCGCCCGTGACGGGGCGGACGGGCAGGTTGGCCATGTCCAGCTCGGGGGTGTACTCCTGCTGCCAGCCGTCGGCGTTGAGGTACTGCTGGAAGTAGCCGTTGCGGTAAAGCAGCCCCACCGCGACCAGGGGCAGGCCCAGTTCGCTGGCGCTCTTGAGGTGGTCGCCGGCGAGGCAGCCCAGGCCGCCGGAGTAGATCTGGAGGCACTCGGTCAGGCCGAACTCGGCACAGAAGTAGGCGATGGTGAAATCGTCGCTTTTCGATTTCGGATCGCGGGTCTCGTGCCAGGGGCGCCGACTGAGGTGGCGGTCGAGGTTTTCCTCGGCGCGCGAGAGCGAGGTGAGATAGCCCTCATCGCGGGCAAACGCGTCGAGCGTCTGCTGCGGCACCATGCCCAGCATCTTGACCGGGTTGTGGTGGCTTTCCCGCCAGAGGTTGCGATCGAGCCGAACGAACAGCTCCACCGCCTCGGGGTGCCAGCTCCACCACAGGTTGTAGGCGATGCGCAGCAGCGGCTGCAGCGGTTCGGGCAGCGAGGGAACCACCTCGAACGAATGAATACGGGCAAGTTCCGGGTTGATCATCTATCGGTTTCCTGGATCTAACGTGACCCCGCCTGGGAAGCAAAACCGCCTCGGCTGATCCCAGGAGGGTTATAGGCCACTGGATTGGCGCGGACCACCGGGGGCCGCAGCCACAACTACTCTTCCTTTTCGGCTGTTCGGAGGTTCGCCTCCAGTATCGCGGCGGCGAGACTTTCCAATCGGCCCAGCGTGCGCTCGACCTGCGCCCGCACGGCGCCGTAGGGGAAGAGCGTCGCCACGGCGATCACCAGGCCGGCCGCGGTGGTGATCAGGGCCTCGGCAATGCCCTGGCTGACCATTTTCGGGTCGCGCACGGCCGCCTGCTCGGCCAGCAGATCGAAGCTGGCGATGATGCCCAGCACCGTGCCGAGGATCCCGAGCATCGGGGCGGCGGTGATGATCGTGGACAGGGTGGGCAGGAAACGCTCGAGGCGGAGGCGCTGCCGCTCGAGCGATTCGCGGGCGGCGGCCTCGCTGGCGGGCTCGCGGAGCAGGTCGCGCAGCAGCCGCCCGTAGGGGCCGCGGTCGCCCGCAAGCAGGTCGCGCGCCCGGGCCGTCTCGCCCGCCCGCAGCAGGCTGCTCGCTTCTTCGACGCGGGCCCGGCGACGGGGCCGGTTGGCGCAGAGGAAGAACCAGCCGCGCTCGAAGAGCAGCCCCCCCGCGAGCACGCTCAGGCCCACGAGCGGCCACATCACCGGGCCGCCCCGGCCGATCAGGTCCATCAGGCCATTGAAAGCTTGTTCGACCATGGCGTCAGCATACCACGGCGGTCCGGCCGGGCGGGCGGGCGCAAAAAAAACGCGCGCAGCTCGGGGACTGCGCGCGTTTTTTGTGTGAGTCCGGGCATCCGCGGGCTTAGCGGCTGCCTTCGCCGCCGGGCTGGCAGCGGACGATTTCCTGCCGGCCGCCCGGGCAGGGAATGCTGCCGGGATACATCACGCCCTCGCCAGGAGGCGTGAACGCCGGGATCCACTCGTTCATGTTCGGCCGACGGACCATGTCCTCGTTCGGAGGCACGCCCTCGCCCTCGACCGGGCTGCGGAGCAGGTAGAGCAGGTAGAGGTTGTTTTCCTTCAGGTCGGCCTCGGTCATGCCCGAGAGGTCCTCGGGGCACTCGCCGCAGCCGAAGATGGCCGCCGACACGCCCTCGCCGCCGGCGTCGGTTTCGAACGGCGGGTCGAGGGCCGCGGAGGCGGTGAAGATTTCACCGGTGTTGAGGTCGTAGTAGTAGGACTCGCGCTCGGCCGTGGGGTTGTTCTCGCCGCCGCTGAGGAGGATCACGCCCAGGGCGACCACCAGAATCACCACCGCCACCACCGTCACGAGTGCCGAATTTTTGTTAAGCCATTCTCTCATCGCAGGTATTCCTTTCCAGGCCGACGACGGCCGGCCGCCCGATCCGGGCTGTTAACCGAAGACATGACTTCGGGAAGTGTACCACATTTCCCCGACCCGGGAGCGCAGGGCTTAACCTTCTGCCCACGCTCCTGTTACGGGGCCCAATGATACATCAGACGCGGCGATGATGCATCTGCCGCCCAGCCGCGAATCCGCTCGGCGTCGAGGCTGGCGCCGGCGGGGATGCGGCTGCGCAGAAGGCCGCCCAGGCCGAAGCCCTTCATCTCGGTCATCATGGTCACCTTCGGCTCCCGGTCGGCGGCGTCGGGGCCGATCTTCTCCACCGCCAGGGCGACCGCGTCGTCGAGGTAGCCGATCTCGTCGACCAGCCCCGACTCGTGCGCCTCTTCGACGGTGAACGCCTCGCCCGTCGCGAGCGCCCGGACCTGCTCGACGTCGAGCACGCCCTTTCGGCCCTCGACGACCACGTCCACGAAACGGGCGTAGGAGCCGTCGAGGATCTTGCGCAGCTTCTGCCGATCCTCCTCCGTCCACGCCCGCATCGGGTTGAGCGTATCCTTGCGGGTCGAGTCGGTGGAGACGATCGTCTCGGGCGTCACGCCGACCTTGCCCAGCAGATCCTGAAAGGTGAACGACTGGGCGATCACGCCGATGCTGCCGGTCACGCCGGACGGCTCGGCCACGATCGCGTCGGCCGGCATGGCGACGTAGTACCCGCCGCTCGCGGCCATCCCCCCGAAACTGGCGATGACCGGGATGCCGGGGTTGTCCTCGCGGAAGCGCTTGACCTCGTGCCAGATGCGGTCGGACGGAGCGACGTAGCCCCCGCCCGAATCGATGCGCAGCACCAGCGCGGCCGGCGGGTCCTCGCCGAGCCGCTTGAGCGACTGGCGGGTGAACTCGTAGGTCTCGCCGTCGATCAGCCCCTCGATGGGCAGCACGGCGACGCGGAAATCGTCCGGGCCCTCGGCATAAACCTCCTCGTACGGGCCGGAGGTCATCATGGAGATGAACCCGGCGTAGTACACGTTCACCATGACCGACACCGACAGCACCAGCAGCAGCACCATCGCCACGCCGCGGGCGAGCCAGCCGCCCTTTTTCTGCGGCGCGGCCTGGACGATCTGCGCAGGTGGCGCGGGCGGGGCGGGCGGGGCGGGCTGCTGAGGCTGATCGGACTGGTTCGGGGTCTCGTCCGGCATGGGCGTCTCCTTTGTCGCATCCTTCGGAAAATCACAAGTCGGTGCTGCAACGAATATCGGTCGAGCAGCAGCCCGGCCTGAGCCGGTTGGGCGGCCGCGGCCGCGCAGCTATCATGCTCACCATGCCTACGCACCTGCACATCGACCCGTTCAGCGGAATCGCCGGCGACATGTTCCTCGGCGGCCTGATCGACCTCGGCCTCGAGCTCAAGCAGCTCGAAAAACACCTCGCCCCCCTGCCCGTCGAGCGGGCCTACCGCCTCCGCGCCACCCGCGTTCAGCGGCACGGCATCGGAGCGGTGGACTTCCGCGTCGAAATCGAGGGCGAGCCGCACCCCCACCATCACCACGAAACCTGCCACGAAGAAGCCGGGGGCGAACACGAGCACAGCCACGGCCACGCGCACGACCACGACCACGAGCATGACCACGAGCACGGGCATGAGCACGGGCATCATCACCATCACCACCACACCGGCTATCGCGAGATCATGGCGATGATCGACCAGCTCGACATCTCCGAGCCCGGCCGGGAGCGGGCAAGGCGGGTGGTGACGAAGCTGGGCGAGGCCGAGGCGCGGGTGCACGGCAAGTCGCTGGAGGAGATCCACTTCCACGAGGTCGGCGCGGTCGATTCGATCGTGGACATGCTCGGCTCGGTGGTGGGGCTGGAGCTGCTGGGCATCGAGACGCTTTCCTGCGGCCCGCTGCCGGTGTCGCGCGGGTTCGTCCGCTGCGAGCACGGCCTGATGCCGGTGCCCGCCCCGGCGACGGCGTACCTGCTTCGCGGCCTGCCGACCGTCGGCGTCGACCGCCGGGGCGAGCTGATCACCCCCACCGGCGCCGCCCTGGTCGCAGGACTGTGCGGCAGCTTCGGCCCGCCGCCGACGATGGTGATGCAGGAGATCGGCTACGGCGCGGGCGATCGCGAGGACCCGGAGGTGCCCAACCTCCTGCGCCTCATGCTGGGACGGACGGGGGAGTAGAAGCTGGAGACTGGAGGCTGGAGGCTGGCTAATCCCGGCTCAGAAAGCTCGCCACCGACTCGAGGGCCGTCACATGCTCCGAGACGATCTTGAGGCACACCAGCAGCGGCACAGCCATCAGCGCCCCGGCCACGCCCCATAGCCACGTCCACACCAGCACCGACAGCAGCACGACCAGCGGGTTCAGCTCCATCCGCCTCCCCATGATCGTCGGCGTCACCAGGTAGCCCTCGGCCGCGGTGATCAGGGCGAACGCCAGCGGCGGCCAGACCGCCTCGGACAGGGTGTCGAAGCTCAGCAGCGCCCCGGCCGAGAGGATGAAGAACGTCACCACCGGCCCGAGATAGGGGATGAAATTGGCCGTCGCGCCCAGCGCCGCCCAGAAAAAGGCATTGGGCATCCCCAGCGAGGTGAACACCACCCAGAGCACCACCCCGAGCCCGAGGTTGATCAGCGTCACGGTGAGCAGATAACCCGAGACCCGCTCTTCGAGCTGGTGCGCCGCCTCCACCGCGTGACGCTTCTCGCGCAGGCCCGGCAGCAGGCGGACCGTCTTGCGCAAAAACTGGTCCCCCGAGGCGAGCAGAAAGAACATCAGAATCAGCGTGACCACGATGCCCAGCAGCGTCGTCGTGGTGAGGCTGAGCACCCGGCTGAGGAACGGCGAACCCTGCACCTCCACCTGCGGAGCCTCGTCGCCGGCGCCCTCGGTCAGCTCGCTGAGCTGGCGGGTCGCCTCGGTGACCTGCTCCACCGGCTGGCGCAGCTCGGCGACGCGGCGTTCGAGCTGCCGCAGCGTCTCGGGCACGTTCGCCAGCCACTGGCCCACCGGGGCGGAGAGGAAGTAGCTCGCCGTCGCCGCGGCAATGGCGATCCCCACCACGAGCAGGGCTGCGCTGAGCGGGGCCGGGATGCCCAGAAGCTCCAGCCGGCGCACCACCGGGCGGAACAGCAGCGCCAGCAGCCCCGCCGCCGCGAGCGGAATGAACACGACCTTCGCCGCGTAGAGCGCGAACCCTGCCGCCACCACGGCCAGCAGTGTCAGCAGCCCCCGCTGGAGCCGCTCCTGGCGCACGCTCTCCACCGCCTCGGCCGGGGCGGGCCGCTCCGGGGGCGGCGGCGACTGGGTTGGTTCGTGCCTCTGGATCACGGTTTCATCCCGCTTCGGGCAGACTCACCTGCTGCGAGCAAATCCTAGGCGGCCCCGCCGCTCGCAACGCGGCCGACGCCCCGCGCCGAGTGGGCTGCGCGGGTTTTCGTTGACATTGCCCGCCGGCGAACCAATAAATGACTGGGGGAAGCACCCATTTTGCTCGATGGAGAGGAGGACCCCATGGTGAAGCCCGAAGAAGAGAAAGCGGACCTCAAGCAGGCCGCGACCGACATCCGCGACGACGTGCGGTCGCTCAAGGAAGGCCTGGGCAAGCTGCAGGACGACCTGCGCTCGCTGGCGCAGTCCGTGATGGGCGCCGGCCGGCGCTCGGCCGAGCAGGCCGGGGCGTCGGACACGCAGATCGACGACGTCCTGCGCCAGGCGAAGGAGCAGATCACCCGCCGACCGGCAGCGACCGTAGCCATTGCGTTCGTGGTCGGCCTGATGGCGGCGTGGCTGCTGGGAAGGAAATAGCCCAGTGGAGATTCTGGGCGAACTTTTCGTCCGTCTCGCCGAGCTCGCCGAGGCGGAAGGCCGGGTGCTCAGGCGCGCCCTGTTCCGCCTGGCCGGGTCGCTGCTGCTGCTGTGCCTGGCGATGACGCTGGGGCTCGCGGCCGCGGCGTTCTTCCTGGTCGCGATCCTGCTCGCGCTGAGCTACGCGCTCGGCCCCGCCGCGGCGTTCGCCATCACCGGCGGCGTGCTGATCGTCGTGGTCATCCTCGCCCTCGTGCTGGCAGCCTGGCTCAAGGGCGACTGATCGGGAGGCGGCATGACGCAAGACCCGGACAGCAAGACCGGCCGCTCCGCCGACGAGCAGCTCGCGGACGCCAAGGAGCGCCTGCTCGCCTTCACGCGCGACCTCGCCCCGCCCCTGACGCTGGCGCGGCGGCACCCCGGCGTCCTGGCCGGCGCGGCGCTGGCGGCGGGGCTGCTCGTCGCGCTCCTGCCGGGCCTGCGGAAGCGGGCAATCCAGATTCTGAGCCTCGGCGTGAAGCGGGCGGCGAAGGAACTCGCGCCCGGGATGGCCCCGGAGCGTGGGTGAACCGCGTGAGGCGACCTCAGCGCCCGACTGCCGTACCCGGGGCGGCGCTGCGCTTTGCCCCGGCTTGTGTGGCTTTTTCCGCCCGTCAAAAAGCCGCGGCTGCGCTCCGCGGCCTTCGATATTCCAGATTGTCTTCGCCGATCACACGTCCAGTTCCTCCGCCTCGTCGGCGCGCTCCATGATGAAGCGGAAGCGGGCGCTGGCGTCCCGGCCCATCAGGTCGCTCATCACCCGGTCCGTCTCCAGCGCGTCGGCAATGTCCACCCGCAGCAGCCGACGCGTCTTCGGGTTCAGCGTCGTCTCCCAGAGCACCTTGGGCATCATCTCGCCCAGCCCCTTGAAGCGGGTGATGTCCACCTTTTTGCCGTTGGAAGCATGCTTCTTGAGGATGCGGGCGCGGTCCGCGTCGTCCGCGGCCCAGTGGGTCTCCTTGCCGATGTCGATGCGGTACAGCGGCGGCACGGCGAGATAGACCCGCCCTTCCTCGATGAGCGGACGCAGGTGGCGGAAGAGGAACGTCATCAGCAGCGTCGTGATGTGGTGGCCGTCCGAATCGGCGTCGGCGAGCAGGATCAGCCGCTGATAGCGCAGCTTTTTGATGTTGAAGTCCTTGCCCGCCCCGCAGCCCAGCGCGGTGACGAGGTCGGAAAGCTCCTTGTTCTCCAGCACCTTCTTGAGCGAGACGGTTTCCGTGTTGAGCACCTTCCCGCGAAGCGGGAGGATCGCCTGCCGCGAGCGGTCGCGGCCCTGCTTGGCGGACCCGCCGGCGGAGTCGCCCTCGACGATGAAGAGCTCCGAGTCCGCCCGGTTGTGCGAGGTGCAGTCGCTGAGCTTGCCCGGCAGGTTCAGGCGATTGCTCGTCGCACTCTTGCGGCTGACCGACGCCGACGCGGCCCGGCTGGCCTCGCGGGCGCGGGCGGCGAGGATGATGCGGGCGACGATCGCCTCCGCCATCGAACGGTTCTCGTTGAGCCACTGCTCGAACTGCTGCCGCACGGCCGCGTCGACGAGGCCCTGCACCTCGGGGTTGTTCAGCCGGTCCTTGGTCTGGCCCTGGAACTGGGGGTCGCCGATGAAGACGCTGAGCACGCCGGTGACGCCCTCGCGGATGTCCTCGGCGTTGATCGTCACGCCGCGCGGAGCGAGGCCGTGGGTCTCGACGTAGTTGCGCACCGCCTTGTTCAGCCCGGCCCGCAGGCCGTTCTCGTGCGTGCCGCCCGAGCCGGTGGGGATGCCGTTGACGTAGCTGCGCAGGTGCTCGTCGGTCGACTCGGTCCACTGGAAAACCGTCTGCACCCGGCCCTCGTCGGTCTCGCGCTCGAGCAGGAAGGGACTCTCGTGCACCGGCTTCGCCTCGCGCTGGGCGAGAATCTTCTTGAGGTAGTCGGCGATGCCCTCCTCGTGCTGGAAGACCTCAGTCTGGCCCTTCGTCTCGTCGGCGAAGGTGACCTTGACGCCCTTGTGCAGGTAGCTGGCGACCTCGAGCCGATGGCGGATGAGGCCCGCGTCGAACTCGGTTTTGGGGAAGATCGTCGGGTCGGGGTGGAAGTAGATCGTCGTGCCGGTGCTGGATTTGCCGACGCTGCCGAGCTTCTTGAGCTTCGTCTGCGCCCTGCCGGCCGAGAACTCCATCTGCCACTCGGCCCCGTCGCGGCGGACGGTGGCGACGAGCTTTTTGGAGAGCGCGTTGACGACCGACGCCCCGACGCCGTGCAGGCCGCCGGCGGTCTTGTAGTTGTCCGCCTCGAACTTTCCGCCCGCGTGGAGCGTGGAGAGGATGATCTCCAGCGCGCTCTTCTTGAACTTGGGGTGGGTGTCGACGGGGATGCCCCGGCCGTCGTCGGAGACGGTGATGGAGGTCCCGTCCTTGTGCAGCGTGACGCCGATCTGGGTGGCGTGGCCGTTCATGGCCTCGTCGACGGAGTTGTCGAGGACTTCCCACACGAGGTGATGCAGGCCGGCCGAGCTGACCCCGCCGATGTACATGCCGGGGCGCTTGCGGACGGGCTCGAGGCCTTCGAGGACGGTGATGTCTTTGGCTGTGTAGGTGGTCATGGTTAGCGTCTGGCGTATAGCGTCTGGAGTGATGAGGGCCAAGGGCCTGAGGCCCAGGGCCTAGAGGCCCGGCGAAGTCACCTCCACCTTGATCACGACCTTGCGCACCTCGGCGGGGTCGCCCAGTGGGGTCACGGGCATGTGCACCTCCTGCGGGAACAGCACGGCGACACTGCCGGGGCGAAGCGCGACCAATGTGCCCTCGCCCTCGTACAGCGCTACGTCGCGCTCGGGGTCGTACGGCTGGGTTTCGCTCATCGCCTCCAGCGGGGCGACGCCGAGCTGCTCCCGGCCGGTGACGACGTACTGCACGTCGGCGTAGCGGCGATGCGCTTCCCACACCGCCTCGGGGCCGTCCGCCGACCGGGTCGTGTGGCTCTGCACGATGGCGACGACGCGCTCGCCGTCGAGCCCGTCCCGCCCTTCCGCGTCGGTCTCGGGCCGGCCGGAACGGAGGGAGTCCATCCCAGCGAAGTTCGGGCCGGGCCCGGCGGTGCAGGCGGCATGTTGAAGGCGATCGATGATCATGGCTTCTCCGACGCCCTTTCCCGCGACTTGACCGCCCTACTGCGCCTCCGCCAGCTCCTGCGGCGGCTTCACGTCTTCGGGCAGGACCTCGACGATTCTGCCGCGCTTGATGATCTCCTGGCCCTTGCCGCCCCGGGAGACGACCTTGTACTTGGCGGTGTTGATCCGCTGTTCGCCGCCCATGCTGGTGCGGACGGTGAGGGTGTCGCGGTCATTTTCAGCGATCTTGAAGCCGAGCACCTTGTCGCCCTTGTTGAGCTTGATGAGCTGCACGCCCTTGCCGGGGCCGGAGAGGTAGTTGACCTCTTCGCCGGGGCAGAGCAGGGCGCGGGCGTTTTTGGTGACGGTGATGACGGTTTCGCTGCCGTGGAGCATGACGACGCCGAGCACTTCCGACCCCTTGGCGGGCCGGGCGTACTGCCGACCGGTGCGGGTGCTGGGCTCGCGGAAGTTGTGCAGGCCGAAGCGGAGCGCGTAGCCGCCGCTGGAGACCGCCAGGCCGTGCTGGAGCGGGCAGACCTCGGGGTCTTTGGGGTCTTCGTCGATGTCCGGCGCGACGCGGGGGTCGAGGCTGAGGGCGGAGACGATCCGCTCGCCGTCCTTGAGCTTGAAGAGCTTCTGGATCGGTTCGCCGTAGCCGGTCGTGGCGGGGATGTCGACGATGCGGCTGGTGTAGGCCTTGCCCTTGTTGGAGAAGAAGACGATCGTCGCGCGGGTCGAGCCGGGCTGGCAGGTGAGCACGCGGTCGCCCTCGCGGATGCGCGTCTTGCCCGGGTCGGCGATCTCCTTCTGCCGCTTGACCCAGCCGTCGGTGGTGACCAGCACGTGGGCGTCCTCGGCGACGATGAAGTCGGCCGCGTCGAACTCGGGCTCGTCCTCGACGCTTTCGAGGATCGTGCGGCGTTTGTCGCCCTTGAGGTGTTCGCGGCGGAGCTCCTCGATCTCGTCCTTGACCATCTCCCATCGCCCGGCCGCGTCTTCCTCGGCGAGCAGGTCTTCGATCTCGGCGACGCGGGCGAGCTTCTTCTCCAGCTCCTCGCGGATGATGTGGATTTCCAGCCGGGCGAGTCGGTAGAGCCTGAGCTCGAGGATGGCGTCGATCTGCTCGGCGTCGAGGCCGCCCCGGACCTTCTCCTCGCCGAAGCGGGCGTGGATCTTCCTCGCCGCGTCGGCCTTGCCTTCGCTCTTGCGGATGATCGCGATGATCTCGTCGAGCACGTCGAAGGCGAACGCCAGGCCGCGGAGCGTGTGAATGCGCTTCTGGAGCACGCCCAGCTCGTGCTCGAGCCGGCGGGTGACGACCTCGAGGCGGAACTTGAGGAAGTGGCTGAGGATCTCGCGCAGGTCGCAGCGCTCGGGCCGGCCGACCTCGGGGTTCTCCGTGGGGATCAGGCAGGTCAGGTTGACGCTGAAGTTGGTCTGAAGCGGCGTGTGCTTGAAGAGGTACGCCAGCACCTTGCTCTCGTCGGCCCGCGGTTTGAGCTCGAGCTCGATGCGGACATCGTCGGTCGAGAGGTCGCGCACGTCCAGCAGCCAGGGCAGCTTGCGCGAGGTGACGACCTCGGCGATGCGCTCCACGAGCTGGCTCTTGTTCACCGCGTAGGGGATGCTGGTGATGTGCAGCGTCTTTTTCGAGCGCGTGTGGGTCGCTTTCTCCCACGTGCCGCGGACCTTCACCGTGCCCTGGCCGGTCTTGTAGATCTCGCGGATCTCGTCGCGGGGGGTGATGATCTGCCCGCCGGTGGGGAAGTCCGGGCCCTTGACGGTGACGGCGAGCTGGGCACTGGTCAGCTCGGGGTCCTTGATCAGCCGAAGCAGCGCCTGGCACACCTCGTCGGGGTTGTGCGGCGGAATGTTGGTGGCCATGCCCACGGCGATGCCGCTGCTGCCGTTGATGAGCAGGTTGGGCAGCCTCGCCGGCAGGACGACCGGCTCCTCGCGGGTGCCGTCGTAGTTGGGCCGGAAGTGCACCGTGCCCTGGGCGATCTCCTTGAGCAGCTCAGCGGAGATCGGCTGGAGGCGACATTCGGTGTAGCGCATGGCCGCGGCAGGGTCGCCGTCGAGCGAGCCGAAGTTGCCCGAACCCTCGACCAGGGGCATGCGCAGGGTGAACGGCTGGGCCTGGCGGACCAGGGCGTCGTAGATGGCCGAGTCGCCGTGCGGGTGGTACCGGCCCATGACCTGGCCGACGACGTTGGCGCACTTGCGGTGCCTGGCGTCGGCGGTGAGGCGGTCGAGCCACATCGTGTAGAGGATGCGCCGCTGCACCGGCTTGAGGCCGTCGCGCACGTCGGGCAGCGCCCGGCTGGTGATGACGCTCAGGGCGTAGTTGAGATACCGGCTCTGGGCGAGCTCGTGGAGGCTCGCGCCCTCCTCGCCCGGGGCGAACCCGGCGGCCCCGCCCCGAACGGATCCGTTGCCGCCGGCGGCATCCGAGCCGCCACCCTCGGGCGAATCGAACAGCAACCGATCGGCGCTTTGCGTGCGTCGCTTGGCCAACAGTGGCCCTCCTTGGCGTTTCGTTGTCCGTCTGCGGCAGGCCCCGCCTCCCCGGCGGGCCCGGCGAAGCGTTCGGCGATTACCCTAACACCCGCCCAACATTTCCACCCTCAACGTCCGCTGACTTCCCTCATCGGCCAGCCGGGCGGTTTTTCGTGAAATCGGCGTTTCCGCCTTCCGCGACCATTCTGCCACCAAAGCGGCGGATAGCAAGTCGCCCGGCTGCCGACCCGCTGCGCCCATCCGTGGGGGAACTTCAATTCAGGACGATCCCTCGTCGGCCCTCCCGTTTCTACGGCAGGCCTCTGTTCGGGATCGCCAATCCCGCGTATGCTGTGGGGATGATGCGCGTCCTCGGTATCGACCCGGGCCTCCTGATCACCGGCTACGCCCTCGCGGAGCTGCCCGAACCCGATGGCGGCCTGCCCGAGCCCCGGCTGGTCGAAGCGGGCGTGATCCGCCTGACCGCCCGCCTCCAGATGGAGCAGCGGCTGGTGCAGCTCCACAGCGACCTCACCGAAATCATTCGGGAGCTCGAACCCACCTGCCTGGCCGTGGAAAAGCTCTACGCCCACTACCGCCACCCGCGCACCGCCATCCTCATGGGACACGCCCGCGGCGTCGTCCTGCTCGCCGCCCGCCAGCGGGGGCTGGCCATCGCCCACCTCGCCGCGACCGAGGTCAAAAAGGCGATCACCGGCCACGGCCACGCCTCGAAAGAGCAGATCCAGCTCGCCGTCCAGGCCCAGTGCCGCCTGCCCGAACCGCCCAGCCCGCCCGACGTCGCCGACGCCATCGCCATCGCCTTCTGCCACGCAAGGCGAAGCGGCCTGGACCGACTCACCCGGGCGTGAGGCAGGGCCGTGCGCGCCATCCATCCGCCATGGCTCATCCGCCTCCCATCGGGCCCTCCCCCAAACCTTTCGCCGATCGGCAAGGGGAGGGGCGCGGTACGCCGTTTGTTTCATTTCCTGACGCGGGTGCGGTGCCGCCCGGGGCGTATCCCGGCGCGGCGTGACGCCCGCGCAGCCGGAACGTGCTTGCAGTTTTTACACCCGACCGGAAGGAGATGACCCATGGCGTTTCTTGGAAGCGAAAAGTTCGACTCGCTGGAGGACCTCTACATCCAGCAGCTCGAGGACCTGTACGACGCGGAGAAGCGGCTGACCCGCGCGCTCAGCAAGATGGCGGACGCCGCCAGCGCGAGCGACCTCAAGCAGGCGTTCAACGAGCACTTGCAGCAGACCGAGGGGCACGTGCACCGGCTGGAGCAGATTTTCCAGTCGATGGGCCGGGACCCCGAACGCGAGACCTGCGAGGCGATGAAGGGCCTGATCGACGAGGGCGAGGACATGATCAACGCCCGCGGCAGCGACCACGTGCGTGACGCGGCCCTGATCGCCGCCGCCCAGCGGGTCGAGCACTACGAGATGGCCGGCTACGGCACGGTGCGCAACTACGCCCAGCGGCTCGGCCACAGCGACGCGGCCCAGCTTCTCCAGCAGACGCTCGATGAAGAGGGCGCGACGGACAAGAAGCTGACCGCCATCGCCGAGCGGCACATCAACCCCGAGGCTCAGGCCGACTGACCCCGGAGCGGCCGCCCGGATCGGCTGGCCGGCCTTCCCTCCCCAGTCGCTCCCGATGCGGGCCGGGCGGCGCTGCGGCGCTTCCCGGCCGCGTCGGGGGCACTTTCTTTGTTGCGCCCCGCTCGGGCCACTCGGCCTCGCGGAGGAAGCGCACCAGGAACTCGGTCGCCGCCGCCACGCTCAGCCCCGCGGTGAGGGTCATCAGTCCGCGCTGCGCACGCTTGCGCCCGCCGGGCCAGACGAGCAGGCTCAAAAGCAGCAGGAAGAGCCCGCCCGTGGCCGATTTGCTCAGCCAGCCGGGCCGGCCGCGGCCGAGGTCGATCTTCGCCCGGCCGGAGAAGACGATCGCCCCCAGCGTCGTCACCATCAGGTCGCGCGTCAGCAGCAGCGCCGCCATCGGCAGCGGGATGGCGCTGCGGCGGAGCATCTTCAGCATGACGCTGCCGGTGAAGATCTTGTCCGCCACCGAGTCGGCGATCGCGCCGACGTTGTCCGTGCTGTTCATCCGGCGGGCCAGCGCCCCGTCAACCATGTCGCTCAGCCCCGCCAGCCCGGCCAGCACCATCTCGCCACGCCGGCCGGCGCGGACGAACAGCCCCGCCATGACCGCCCGGCTGAGCGTGACCAGCGTCGCCGGGGTGAGCTTGCGGATGAGGTGCCGTATTGAGAACGCTCTCGTGTCCACAGCCCATCTTAGCGCGGCCGGGCGGGGCGCATCCAGGGCTTCCAGGGCAGGACCACCTGCTCGAGGCTTTCCGGGGCCGGCTCCATGGCGTGGCGGTCGCTCGCCGGGCGGAGCACGACGTCGTCCACCAGCAGGTCGCCCGACTCGCTCGTCACGACCAGCCGGGCCGCGTCCAGCGAGCCGGTCCAGGCCGGGCGCACCGTCGCGCGGAGCCGGGTCCACTTTTCGTCCACTTCGACCGTGCGCACGCCGAGGCGCCGGGCGGTGCCGCCGCTGACGATCACCAGCTCGAGGTTCGCGTGGCTCTTGCCCGAGCCGGGCCGGCGAACCCAGGCCTCGATTTCCCACCGCTCGCCGGAGGTGATTCGCGTGGCCACGTCCTGCCGGGCGCCGCCGCCGCGCAGCGGGTCGCCGCGAATGACCAGCGCCGCCTCGCCGCTGCGGACGGGGTCGAAGGTGATTTCGATCCGCCGGGCGTGGCCGCGCCGGGTCCACATCCATCTCCCGCGCTCGAAGCCGGGGTTGGTCAGCCGATTGCTGCCCGCCAGCCGCCACCGCGGCTGCAGGCGGACGCGCACGAGCCGAACCGCGTCGCCCAGCCGGCCTTCCGCAGTGAGCCAGGCGTCCTTCGCGGGGTCGCTGGAGAGCCTGTTGCGGCCGACGTCGGTCAGGCGGTAGCGGACCTGCCCCTCGCCCAGCATCACGGGCTGAGTCCACTGCCCGTCCGGAAAGCGGGTGCGCCAGTCGGGGTCGCTTTCGATCTGCTGCACCGCCAGTTCCAGCCCCGAGCGGGCGAGCAGGCGGGCGGCGGTCGCGGCGGGCGGGCCCTCGGCAGCGCGGCGCTGGAGGCGCACCGCGAGCAGCCCGGCGACGCCGAGGATGGCCACCAGCATCGACGCGCCGAGCACCGCGAGGTAGACGCCCCCACGCTCGCGCGAACGTCGGCGGGATGTTCGGCGGCGGCGAATCATGGCGCGATCGCCTCCCCCGGCTCGTCGGCGGCGGGCCAGCTTCGGCTGCGCAGCGCCACCAGCCTGGCGCACTCCCGGCTGCCGCGATGGACCACCACCTCGATCCGCTTGACTCCCGTTTCCATCTGCGACGAATCCCCGGCCGGCGTGACGCGGGTGACGCTCGCCCGGCGGGTCCAGTCGCCGTAGCCCGCCAGAGCCTCACCGCTGCGCGCGACCGGGCCCGAGCGAACCCAGCCGGCGTAGTCGTCCACGTCGTCGAACCCGCTGCGGCCGGCTTCGCTCGTTTCGCCCGCTTCCGGGCCGAGGTGGCCCGGGTGAGCCGCGTCGGCGTAGGGCTGGGCGAGGATCTCGCTCATCAGGTCCTCGGCCAGCAGAAAGCCGCGCTGCCGATCGGCCGTGTCGCGCTGCCCGGCCCGCGAGGCCGCGAGCGTGTGCAGCGCTGCGGTCAGCAAGAGCGCCACGACGAGCATCGACACCGCCACCTCGACGAGCGTGAACCCCCGCCGACCGGGTTGAGCAGCCCGCCGGCTCATGAGCCGCCTCCCGTTTCCACGCGGATGTAGTCCAGCCTGGCCGGGCGCCCGGAGAGCGTGAGCCGGCCCGGCCCGGCGGCCCACTGGTCCCGGCTGTACCGCCAGGTGCCGCGGTCCTCCCCCGCCACGCGCAGGTGCACCGTGTCGCGATCCGGGTCGATCAGCAGCCGCATGTCGATCATCATGTCAGGCAGGCCTTTCACGCTGACGAGCTCGGTGTGGCCGCTGCGCAGGGCGAGCGTCTGGCCGCCTTTCCCGTTCCGGCTGAGCAGCGCGGTGATCGCAGCGAACCGGCCGCCCCCGAAGTCGGCGGGCACTTCCAGCCTCGCGGGCTCACCGGCCGAGGCGTCGCACTGCCAGCGGAGGCGGACGACCGTCGGCGCGTCGAACGCGCAGGCGGGCCGGGCGTGGAGCGTCGCGTCCAGTTCGAGGACGCCGTGATCGAACCGGCCGCCGTCGGGCGGATCGGCGGACCAGTCGGGCTGGCCGTCGCCGTTCGCGTCGAGTGTGGTGGGTGCGACGGCGAAGTCGGCGCGCCAGTAGTGTCGCCCGGCCGCGGGACGGGCGAGCAGTTCCGCCGCCGCTTCGATGGGCAGATCGGGAGCGTCGCTGCCGACGAGACGGATTCGGCAGCGCGTCAGGCGGGGCAGGCTCGTCACCTGCTCGGGCCCGGGCTCGACGACGTAGCCGGCGAGGGTGTAGCGAAGCGTGCTGCCGCCGTGGACGGTCCACTTCTGCCCGCCGTTGGACGTGCCGATCATGCCGCCGCCGCCGAGCTGGTCGTATTCCACCCCCGCGGCCGAGTCGCCGGGGTCCTGGCGGATCACCAGGGCGACCGGGCGTCCGGTGCGTACAGCCGGGGCGCCGGAGTAGTAGAACGTGTACCACCGGGTCCACTCGGCCAGCCAGCCGGGCAGCGCCCGGTCCGGCAGCAGCGGCTCGGTGGGGGCGCCGGCGAGGGTCGCGCCGCGGACCTCCAGCCAGGCGTCGGGCCTTTCGTCCTCGTCCTCGTCCTCCTCTCCCTCGCGAAGACAGAGGCCGATGCGGCCGGGGATCCAGCCCAGGGCGTCCGCGGGCAGTCTCGGCGTGACAAGCTGGCCGATCCAGCGGTCGCCGCCCAGCCAGTAGCGCTTGGGGTGTTTGGCGTCGGTGTGGCCGGCGAGCCACTGCGTGAACCAGGAGGTCACCTGCGCGGGGCCGGCATACGTCTCGCTGGCGGGCCGGGCCTGCCAGTCGAGCGTGAAGGCCTCGACGCGCTCGACGACCGCCACCGCGGGCTGATCGTTCATCTGCCGGGTCAGGGGATCGCCCGGCCGGCCGGACCAGGCGTAGCGCAGCCGCTCGGGCGCGCCGTCGCCATCGCGGTCGGCCAGGGTGAAGCGGGTCGCGGTCGCGGTCCGCTCGTGGACGTGGATGGCGTGAGCGAGCTCGGTGCTGAGCTGCTCGAGCACCGCCGCCTGGCGGACGGCCGCGGTGGCAGGGCTGTCGGCGTCGGGCAGGCTGTAGCCGGCGAGCAGGACGGAGGAGGTGATCGCCACCATGAGCACCGCGCCGAGGGAGACGGCGACGAGCACCTCGACGAGCGTGAAGCCGGGCCGGGCGGTGCGGCGGATCATGGCAGCAGCACCTCCCCGGTGTCGGGATCGATGCGTACGGTGCGGCGCAGACCCGCGACCTCGACGACGATCTCCCCGCCGCTGTCGGGCATGCCGAAGCCGTCGAAGCTGATCTCCTCGTCGCCGCCGAGCCGGGCGCTGACGAGGATCGCCTCGTAGGGCGGTTCGTCCAGTTCGGTCACCCAGGTCTTCTGGGGGCGATCCATGGCCCGGACGCCGGGCAGGTGGATCTGCGACGTGTTCGTCTCGAAGCGGACGGTTTGGCTGGAGCTGGTCTTGCGCGCTTCGCTGCGCGCGAGCTCGAGGTCGTCGGCGACGCGACTGGCGGCGCAGGCGGCGCGGTAGCGCGCCTGGGCGGCGGCGTAGCGGGGGCTGGCGAGCGCGGCGACGGTGGTGAGGATCGCCAGCACGAGCACGAGCTCGAGCAGGCTGAAGCCGGCGATGCCCGGCCTGGGGCGGGCGGCGGGCTGTGGTGGTCGACCAGCGGCCATGACGCGAGCCAGGGAAAGGTTGGCGAGGGTGGGCCGCGACGCGGCGGCCATGAAAAAGCCCCGCGCCGGCCGAGGCCGACGCGAGGCGGGCTGGGCAGAATCAGTAGCTGTTGTACGCCGTGCCGGAGTCGTCGACCTCGGCGTCGGCGCAGTTGGCGCGAATCACGCCGGTGGTGCTGTTGTAGACCCAGGCGGCGCCCTCCGTGCCCGGCGTGTCGGTGAAGCCGGTGCTTCCCTGCTCCTCGCCGACGGGCAGCGGCGGGATGCTGCGCAGGTAGGGGCCGAAGATGTGGGTCGTGTCACCCGCGGCCCGGTCTTCGGGGGCGATCGTGTTGCCCTGGGCGTCGCTGTACTGGGTGAGCTGGGCCTCGATCGTGGCGAGGTCCGGATACTCGTTGCCGTGCTCGGCAGCGTAGAGATCGACCGCGTTGCGCAGGACTGAGAGGTTGGCCCGCAGGGCGGAGTCCGCCGCCCCCGCCGCCCCCCGGCTCATCCGGGGAATGGCGATCGCCCCGATGATGCCGATGATCACGACCACGATGACCAGTTCGATCAGGCTGAAGCCTGCTGACTTGCGGCGACTGTGGCTCCGCATGGTTTCCTCCCCTTTCAGGAGTCCGCTTACTTCTCGATATGTCGGGAGGGACACACGTCCTCCAGACATCACCATCGTGCGGGTGACCCCCCAACTTGAGCCGAAACGGCCGAATCGTCCGGGTTTCACCGGACAGAACCGTCGTTTGCCCTGCCCTCGGGGTACAACTCGAGGCGCACCTGCCCGCCGTCGCGCTCGAACGTGGCGCTGCCGGGCGCAATCGCCACCAGGCGCAGGCCGTCGAGCTTTTCCCCCGGTCGAAGCAGTTGACCATCGACCACGGCGACCGGATCTTCGCCCCCAGGCATGACGGCCGTGAGCCGGTGTCGGCCGGCAAATTGCCGGAGCGCCTCCTCGGCCGGATCGGGCCGCTGCGCCTCGGGCGCTGCGTTCCACGGCGCAGCGGGGTTGAACGCGTCGCGCGTGCGGGTCGGGTCGGCCCGTTCCTGGCTGGCGACCTCGGCAAGCCGCCGCGCCAGCGCCGGGGCGGAGGCGTCGGCGGCCGGCGTCGCGGCCGTATCCACCTTCGGCGACGGCTCGGCGGGCGTTTCCGCCTCCTCGGGCACGGCATAGGACGCACCGCTGGCGGTGGCGCTCTTGGGGCCGCTGGCGCCGGCATTCAGCACCACGCGGTCGAGCATCAGCGCGCCGAGGCCGAGGCTCAGCACGGCCAGGAGGATTTTTCGTTCTCGCGTCAGTTCCATGGTCCACTCCCGTTGGCGAGCGTCTGCTCCTGATCCGCCGCCGGATCGGCCGAGCCGGGCGGCCTCGCTGCGTACCAGCGCAAAGCGAATCGGAACTGCCCCGCCTGGTCCGATTCGGGCCGGCCCGCCAGCTCGAACTGCGCCACGCGCACGTCCGGCAGCGTGCGGTGCAGGTCGTAGAGGAACCGGCTTGCCGCGGGGAAACCGCCCTCGCCGGCGAGGTGGATCGGCACGCTGGCGTAGTGCTCGCTCTGCGCGACGTCGCCTGGCCGAAGCTCGCTGACCGACAGCTCGTACGCGCTGGCCAGCTCCGTCAGCCGGGCCAGACGCTGGTTCAAATTCGCCAGCGGCACGAGGCGCAGGGGGATCTCGCTCATCTGCTGCTCGGCCTCACGCACCTCGCGCTGCATCTGCGCGAGCGTGTCGGCCGCGTCGGTCGCCTCGGCCTGGAGCGCGCTGAGATCCCGCTGCCACCGGGCGCGCTGCTGGCGCTGCTGCCACAGCGGCGAAAGCAGACCCGCGTAGACCACGACCGTCGCCAGCAGGCACAGGCCCGCCGCGATCGCGTCGATGCGCCAGCGTTGCGATCGGCCGCTCCTCATGAGCCCTCCCCGCCGCGCAGAAGGCACTCGATGCGGAACGACAGCAGCGGTCGGCCGCTGGAGGGACGCCGCGACGTGTCCAGAAGCTGTACGCGGTCGAACAGCCCCAGCCGCTCGAGCTCGAGCAGGTAGTCGCTCACCGCTTCCATCGAGCCGGCGAGCCCGGCCAGGTGGAGCCGGTAGCCCCCGTCCTCGGCCGGCTCGAGCTGGCAGCGCGTCAGCGCCGCGTCGTCGGCGAGCTGGCCCGCCAGCAGCGACAGCAGCAGCGACCAGTCGGGCTGCTCGGAGATGCCCCGGCTCGCGGCGAGCGTGGCGCGGACGCGCTGCCACCGCGGGCGAAGCGATTCGATGCTCTGCTCGGTGCGCTCGATGCGCCTTTCGGTCTGGCTGAGCTGGCCGGCGAGCGCGGCGCCGCCGCCCCAGCTCACGCGGGCGAACGACCACACCGCGGCGAGCAGGCAGAAGTAGATCGAGCCACCAAAGACCCAGCCGCGAATGCGCCGCTTGCGCTGGTGATGCAGGCGATGCGGTGCGGGAATGAGGTTGACGCCCTGGATCATGCCGCGCACCTCCTGCCCAGACCGGGCGGGCACAGCGCCAGGCCGATCGCCTGCGTCAGCTCGCCGCCGAGGCGCTCGCAATTCAGCGACGCCGGGCAGCTCAGCACGTCGGCGGCGGCGAGCGGTTCGACCTCGAGGTCGAGCAGCTCGTACAGCCCCTCCGCCAGGCCGGGCACGCCCGCGCCGCCGCCGAGGAGCATCAGCATCTGCACGTCGCTGCGCGGATACTGCTGCAGCGCGTAGTCGAGCGACAGCGCCAGCTCCTGGGCGAGCGCTTCGGTGTAGTCCTGGAGCGGGCCGCGGAGGCGCATCGCCAGCGGCCGGTCGCGCGGGTCGAGCTTCTCTTCGCCGCACAGCCCGATGCGGCGAAGCAGTGCCGGGATCAGCTCCGGCGGCAGGTCGCCCTCGCGGCGGATCGCGGAAACCAGCCCCTCGCCGCCAAACCCGCCCAGCGTGCGGTGGTAAAGCACCACGTGGTCGATCATGAGCACGAGCGTCGCCGCCCGCCAGCCGAGGTCCACCGCGGCGTAGAGCTGGCCCGGCCGATCGGCGAACCGCCGGCACGCCCGCAACACCGCCCAGGGCGGAATGTCCAGAGCGCACACGCTCAGCCCCGCCGACTCGAGCGCGGTCAGCAGCGGCCTGGCGTCGTCGTGGCTGCAGGCGACCGCGAGCGTCTTGGCGGCCTGGCCCGACTGGCCGCCGCCTTGCGGCAGATCCCACGCGGCGACCTCGAGCGCGTCCTCGCTCTGGCGGTGTGCGCGGGCCATCTCGCCACGGACGATCTGCATCCGCGGCGCGCCCGACCCGGCAGGCGGCAGCTCGAGCACGGTGGTGAACAGCCGCTCGCCCGGCACGGCCGCGACGACCCGTCGGCCGACGAAGCCCCGGCGGTCGAGCACCCGGATCAGCCGGGCGAGCTCTTCCTCGCCGGGCACGCCGCCGGTCTCCAGCCGGGGCAGCACGGCCGCGGCGCGCAGGCGCAGACGTCGGCCGCGGCCGGTCACCTGCGCCGCCTTGATCGCGCGGGTGCCGAGGTCGAGGCCGATCGGGCTGCATGGACTCAGCGGCCGGTTCATGTCAGTTCACTCCTCCCGCCGCCGCCGTCAGATCGAACAGCGGCAGGAACAGGCTCACCGCCACGCTGCCCACCAGCAGGCCGAGGATAATCAGGATCACCGGCTCGAGAATGCTGGTCAGCGAGCGAAGCAGCACATCGTTGTCTTCGTCCAGAAACTCGGCGATGTTGAGAAGCAAGGGGCCGATCTGCCCCGTCGCCTCGCCCGAGCAGATCGCCTCGTACACCGCCGGCTGCACCAGCTTCGGGTTCGCGAAGGCGGTGCTGATCGGGTTGCCCCGGTCCACGGCGTCCTCCGCATCGCGGACGAGCTGGCGGTAGCGCGCGTTGCCCGCCGCCTCCCGCGTCAGCTTGAGCGCCTCGGTCAGGGGCACGTGACTGATCAGCAGCGTCCCCAGCAGCCGCGCCACCCGCGCCGTCGCGAAGCTGCGCACGGCCGGGCCGATCAGCGGCAGGCGCACCAGGATCGCATCGAGGTGCGTTCGTCCGCCGGGCGTGCGCAGCCAGGCCCAGCCTCCCGCCGCCGCGCCCCCGATAAGCAGGATCAGCGCCCACCAGTAGTGCTGCATGAGTTCGCTCGCGGCCATCATCATCTGCGTGGACGCCGGCAGCGGCACGTCGAGCGTGGCGAACACGCCCTTGAAGCGGGGCATGACGAACAGCATCATCACCGCCAGCACCGTGCCCGCCACCGCCAGGAGCAGCGCCGGGTAGATCATCGCCCCCGCCACCGTGCTGCGCAGGTGCGCCTGCTTGCGCACGAGCTGCGCCAGGCGGTCGAGCATCGGGCCGAACTGGCCGCTGCTCTCGCCCGCGGCGACGAGGCTGCGGTAAACCGGGTCGAAGCACGCGCCGTGGCTCGCCATCGCCTCGGACAGCGCCGAGCCTTCCTCCACCCGCCGGCGCAGGTCGGCGGTGACCGCCTTCCACGCCGGGTCGCGCGTCTGCCGCTCGAGCGCGGCCAGCGCCTGGACCGTCGGCGTGCCGGTCGATTCGAGCACGTAGAGCTGGCGGGTGAACATCGCGAGATGGTGCAGCCGCTTTCGTCCCCGCGTGCTCCGGCGGCCGCGAGCGACCGTCGGCTGCTCCGCGGCGGCGCCGCCTCGGCCCCGGGTGAGCTCGGTGACGAACAGCCCGCGCCGGCGAAGCTCCTCGCGCGCATCGGCCTCGCTGGCGACCTTGATCGTGTCGCGCACCTGTCGGCCGCTGGCGTCGTAGGCTTCGTAGTCCAGCCTCATGCCACCTCCCGCCGATCGGTCCGATCGATGGCCTCATCGCCCTGGGTGACGCGGAGCACTTCCTCCAGGCTCGTGCGATGCTCGCAGGCGATCAGCACCCCCTCTTCCTGGAGCGTGCGGTAGTCCCTGTCCCGGCGAAGGTGCTCGCGCAGCTCGTGCGTCGGCGCGGCGTGGTGGATCAGCTTGCGCACGCCCGAGTTGCCCTCCATCACCTCGTAGATGCCGGTTCGCCCTTTGAAGCCGGAGTTGTGGCACTGCTGACACCCCGCCCCCTTGCGGAAGCTGCGGCCGGTCTCCTCGCCCAGCCCGGCGTCGATGAGCACCTGCTCGGTGGGGTAGTACTTGGTCTGGCAGTGCGGGCACAGCGTCCTCGCCAGCCGCTGGGCGACCGCGCCGTTGAGCGCGCTGGAGAGCAGGTACGGCTCGATGCCCATGTCCAGCAGACGCGCCACCGCGCCGGGAGCGTCGTTGGTGTGCAGCGTCGCCAGCACGAGGTGGCCGGTGAGCGCGGCCTGGACGGCGACGTGGGCGGTCTCCTCGTCGCGGATCTCGCCGACCATGATCACGTCCGGGTCCTGCCGGAGGATCGACCGCAGCGCCCGGGCGAAGTTCAGACCGATGTTGCTCTGCACCTGGATCTGGTTGACCATGTCGAGCTGGTACTCGACCGGGTCCTCCACGGTGACGATGTTCCGCTCCGGGCTGGCGAGCAGGTCGAGCGCGGAATAGAGCGTCGTCGTCTTGCCGCTGCCGGTGGGGCCGGTGACCAGCACCAGACCGTACGGCCGATCGAGCATGCGGTGAAACGCGGCGAGCGGCCCGTCGCGGAAGCCGAGGTCCTCGAGCTTCACGTGCAGGTTCGCCTTGTCGAGAATGCGCATCACCAGCTTCTCGCCCAGCAGCGTCGGAATCGAGCTGATGCGCAGGTCGATCGCCCGCCCCTCGGCGACGATGCGCACCCGGCCCTCCTGCGGGAGGCGCTTCTCGGCGATGTCCATCTTGCCGATCACCTTCACGCGCGAAGTGATCGCCGCGTGCATGCCCGGCGGCGGCTTCATCAGGTCGCGCAGCACGCCGTCGATGCGGTAGCGGATGCGCGTGCCGTTGCGCGAAGGCTCGATGTGAATGTCGCTCGCCTGATCGCGCACGGCCGTCAGCAGCGCCACGTTCACCAGGTTGATGATCGGGCTGCCGGCGATCATCTTCTCGAGATCGGTGTTCGACTCCTCGTCCACCGTCTCGCGCTCGACGACCTCGACGTCCTGCTCCACCAGCGAGGTGAGGAAGCTGTTGACGTCGACGTCCCCGCCGGCGTACTTCTTGAGAAACTCGTGGATGTTGCTCTCGAGCGCCAGCACCGGCCGAACGTGCCGGCAGCCCATCAGCGTGCGCACGCGGTCGATCGTAGGCAGCGACTGCGGCTCCGCCATCGCCAGCGTCAGCGTGTCGCGCACGAGGAACATCGGCACGACGCGGAGGCGCTCGCACTCCTGCTCGCCGATCTTCTGGATCAGTGCCGGGTCGATCAAGCCGTGGCGCAGATGACACCCCGGCACGCCGAGACAGTTCGCCAGCGTGTGCACCAGCGTGCTCGAACTGATCACGCTCTGATCAACGAGCATCTCGCCCAGCCGCTGCCCGGACACCTTCTGCTCCGCCAGCGCCCGATCGAGCTGCTGACGCGACAGCGCGCCCTGCTTGAGCAGGGCCTCGCCGATGCGCATCTTCGGCCGGGAATGCGGCATTACAGAAAGCTCCTCACGGCACTGGCGAGGTCGTCGTAGTGCTCGAACAGCGGGCCCAGCTCGGTCAGGTCCAGCACCTCGCGCAGGGTCTCGTTGAGCCCGCAGAGCTTGAGCGACCGCCCGGAGCGCGACAGCTCCTCGTTGAGCTCGACCAGCGCCTCCAGCCCGCCGGAGTCGACGTAGGGCACGTCGGCGACGTCGAGCACCACCCGCCCCAGGCTGGCGGCGCCGGCCTCGCTGACGCAGCGGCGAAGATCCTCCGCATCGGCGTGGGTCACCGGCCCACTCGGGCGGAGCACGGTCACAGCCCCTTTTCGTTCCTCGTGGATCTGCATGACTGGATCACTTCGATGCATCGGCTGCGGAGCTGGCGGTCGCCTCCCGCTCCGCGCGGCCGTCAGGCCGCCGCCGATTCCTGGACGGGCAGCCGAATGGTGAACGTGCTGCCTTCGTTGATCTCGGATTCGACGCTGATCTCCCCGCCGTGCAGGCGCACCACCTCGCGGGCGAGCGCCAGGCCCAGCCCCGTGCCGGTGATGTTCGCCAGCCGCTTGTCCTGGGCGCGGTAGAAGCGGTCGAAAATCCGCCGGGTCTCTTCCTCGCTGATGCCGATGCCCGTGTCGCTCACGGCGAGAACCAGCTCGCTCTCCTCCAGCGCGGCGCGGACGGTCACCCGCCCGCCCTCGGGGGTGTACTTCACGGCGTTGCCCACGAGGTTCTGCATCGCCAGCATGAGCTTGTCGCGGTCGCCGTGCAGCACGGGCAGCTTGGGCGCCACGTCGGCGGCGAACTCGATCTTCTTCTCCTTCGCCTGCGCCGCGTAGCCGTGCTCGATCTCCTCGATCATCTCCCCCACGCGCACGTCGTCGCGGTTGAGCCGCAGGGCCCCGGCCTCGATCTCGGCGACCGAGAGCATGTCGCCCACCAGCCGCTCCAGCCGAAGCGATTCGCGGTTGATCACGTTCAGGCACTGCCCGAGCAGGGACGGGTCGTTCTCGCCGTCTTCCTGCGCGGTCTCGACGTAGAGGCGGATGTTGGTCAGCGGCGTGCGCAGCTCGTGCGTCGCCTGGGCGACGAACTGGTGCTTCGCCTCGTCGGCGATGCGCTGCTGGGTGATGTCCTCGAGGACGATCATCGCCCCGTGACGCTGACTGCCGCGGACGGGATAGACGCAGTAGCGGAGCACGCCGGTCGCGCCCGACTCGTCGCAGGCGAGCTCGCCGCTGAGCTTCCGCCGCACGCCGCCGGTCACCTGCCCGAGCGCCTCAGCGAGGGCCGAGGGCAGCTCCAGCATGTCGGCGGGCGAGCCGATGATCTGCTGCCTCGGTTTCTGCAGCAGCACGGCCGCGGCGTCGTTGGCGTAGCTGCACTGGTCCCTCTCGTCGATGAGCACGAGCCCCATGCCGATCGCGTCGCAGCCGGCGGCGAGCCCGGCCTGGTCGGATCGGCCGGTGAACTGCTCCCGCGCCTCGCCCAGGGCGGCGGCGTCGCGCAGCGCGGCGTGGCGGTCGAGCAGGTCGTTCCACGCCTCCGCCTCGGGTCCCAGCGTGCCGACGACCGCCAGCGCGCCCGGCTCCGATTCGCCGCGGGAAAGCGCCAGCAGCGACGCCCGCACCGCCGCCAGCGGCTGCCAGCGCCGCCGCCAGTACGCGACGAGCACGAGCATCACCAGCACCGCCGCCGCGGCCACCGACAGCTCACCCACGGGCAGGGCGCCCTCGCCCCAGACGCCAAGCAGCGCAGGCAACGTCGTGACGCCGGTCAGGCTGGTTGAAACGTGCATCATTCCTGGATCCAAACCCACCGGATTCCTCCTCCAATGGCGCCCCGCCCGCTGGCGCTATCGGCCGAACCTTCCGCCTTCATTAGCTCGCCATCGCCTCTGGGGCCTTCCGGGCCGGATCGTCGGGTTCTTCGCCGCGAAAGTCCGGTTCTGCGCCGCCCAGCTCATGCACCGCGCCCGCCTGACCGAAAAGAAAGCTGGAGGCCCGTCTGAGTGGAGTTCAACGGCAGGTCCGACATGTCCGAATATGCGAAGTGGCTGCAGGCTCTCAACGAGCTGGCCAAACATCACGAGACGGTCAAGCTGCGCCCCCTCTACCTCAACGGCGAGCCGGCAACCGACGCGCCCATCCGCACCCGGCTGCTCGAAGTCGAGGCCGACGACGCCTTCCTCGTCGAGTGCTCGCACGACATGCGCGACAGCGGCCTCTTCGACCGGGCGCAGAGCGTCCTGGTCATCCTCGAGGCCGGCGGAAGCCGCTGGCAGGGCCACTGCCAGGTCATCGGCCCGGTCGAACATGAGCCCGAGTCGGGCCAGCCCGCCCGGGCGCTGCGACTGGGGCACATCGAGCAGATCGACTCCGCTCAGCGGCGGCAGTTCTTCCGCGCAGGCACCGTGGGCAGCCACGCCGGGCCCGTGGAAATCCATTCCGCCGTGCCCGGCAGCGACAAATACCCCGCTGCCGTGGGCGAGCTGGCGAACCTCAGCGGCGGCGGCATGGGCGTGACGCTCCACGTCGCGGAGCTCGACCCCCGCGCCGCTGCGGTGCTCAAGGACCGCCACTACCGCTGCGTGCTCAATCTGCCGGGCTACGACGAGCCGATCGAGGTGCGCGGCGAGCTGGTGCGGATGGAGCGTCGGCCGCGCGGGCTCGCCTATCTCGGCATCCGCTTCGATTTCGACAAAACCGCCCGCCGCGCCGAGGTCGAGGAAAGCATCGTCCGATTCACGACCGAGCTGCAGCGCACGCAGCTTCGCCGGGTCCGCGGCAGCGGCTGAGATGCATCCGCAACAGGAAGCCGGGGCCGGACAGGTGAATCGCCGCGCGCAGCGCGGTACACTTCCACCATGAAAGTCTCGCTATTCGTGACCTGCCTGACTGACACCTTCTACCCGCGCGCCGCGATCGGGCTGGTGAAGGTGCTCGAAAAGCTCGGCTGCGAACTCGATTTCCCCGAAGACCAGACCTGCTGCGGCCAGCCGATGTGGAACAACGGCTTCCACGCCGAGACCCGCGACCTGGCCGAGCGGATGATCGAGGTCTTCCAGGACGCCGAGTACGTCGTCACCCCCTCCGGGTCGTGCGCAGCGATGATCCGCGAGTATTACCCCGAGCTCTTCAAGGACGACCCGGCCATGCTCGCCGCGGCAAAGGACTTAGCCAGCCGAACTTACGAGTTCAGCGAGTTCCTGGTGAAGGTGCTCGAGGTCGATCTGCGCAAACACGGCGCCAACTGGCCCGGCCAGGTGACGTGGCACTTCTCCTGCCACCTCCGCAGCATCGGGATGAAAAACGAGACGCCGCAGCTTCTCGAGCAGATCGAGGGCGTCGAATACGTCCCCCTGCCCAAGGCGGACCAGTGCTGCGGGTTCGGCGGCACGTTCGCGATGAAGTACCCCGACGTGTCGGGCGCCATGGCCCGCGACAAGGCCGAGTGCATCGCCTCGACCGGGGCCGATTTCGTGGTCAGCAACGACGCCGGCTGCACGATGAACATCGCCGGCACCTGCCGACGCGAGAAGGTGGACGCGAAGTTCATCCACATCGCTGAGCTCATCGCCGAGAGCCTCGGCCTCCTCGATCGCACGAGCCCGGACGCCCCCACGCCCGAGGCCAGCGAACCGCCCGCCGCCTCCGCCGCCGCTTCGAGCTGACCCGCTGCGGCGTTTCACGAGTCGCCAAATACCATGAGCCAATCGCCCTCCCCCCAGACCGCCCACCGGCAGCCCACGGAGAGTCCGCTCTTCCCGAACCTGCCCTACAGCATCAAAACCCGCACCGGCAAGGCGACGAAGGACATCCAGCTCCAGCAGTTCGTCGCCCAGGCGACGCTGACCAAAAACGACGCCCGCCAGACCGTCCTGCCCGCCGTCTTCGGCGACAAGGTCAGCGACATCCGCGCCCTCGCCGGCGAGATCAAGCAGCACACGCTGGATCACCTCGACCATTACGTCGCCGAGTTCGTCGACAACGCCCGGGCCGCCGGCGTGCAGATCCACTTCGCCCGCGATGCGGCCGAGGCGAACCGCATCGGCCTGGCGATCGCGAAGAACAACGGCTGCAAAACGTGCGTCAAGAGCAAGTCGATGGTCACCGAGGAGACCCACCTCGTCCCGGCACTGGAAGCGGCCGGCATCGAGACGGTGGAGACCGACCTCGGCGAGTTCATCCTCCAGCTCGACGAGGACGCGCCCTCGCACATCGTCACGCCGATGATCCACAAGGACCGCAAGGCCGTCGCCCGGGCGTTCGTGCGCGAACTCGGCGCCGAGTACACCCTGGACGCCGAGCAGCTCACCGGCATCGCCCGCACGCACCTGCGCGAAAAGTACCGCCAGGCGGACCTCGGCGTCAGCGGGGCGAACTTCCTCGTCGCCGAGTCGGGCTCGATCGTGCTGTGCACCAACGAAGGCAACGGCCGATTCTGCACCTCGGCGCCGCGGGTGCACATCGCCTTTGCCGGCATCGAAAAGATGATCCCCCGCCTCGAGCACCTCGGCGTGCTGCTGAAGGTGCTCGCCCGCTCGAGCACGGGTCAGCCGCTGACCGTCTACACCCACATCGTCACCGGCCCGAAGCGCGACACCGAGCCCGACGGGCCCGAGCAGATGCATCTGATCCTCATCGACAACGGCCGCACCGACGTGCTCGCCAGCGAAGGCCGGGAGATGCTCCGCTGCATCCGCTGCGGCGCGTGCCTCAACGCCTGCCCGGTCTACCGCAAGGTGGGCGGCCACGCCTACGGGGCCGTCTATTCCGGGCCGATCGGCGCGATCCTCACGCCCATGCTCAAAGGGCTGCACAACTACCCCGACCTGCCCGAGGCGTCGAGCCTCTGCGGGGCCTGCTACGAGGCGTGCCCGGTCAAGATCGACATCCCCAGCCAGCTCATCCGCCTGCGCAAGGAACTGGTCGAGCAGAACCTGACCGACCCGGCCGACCGCCTGTTCATGCGCGCCTGGGCGAAGAGCCTCAATCATCCACTGACCTACCGCCTCGGCGGATGGTTCCAGCGCACCGCGTTCCGCTTCCGCGCCCGCACGCTGGGCACGCTCCAGGGCGGCGACCCCTACAGCGCCCGCGGCTGGGTCGACCACGTGCCCGGCCCCGTCGCCGGCTGGACCAGCCAGCGCGACATGCCCACCCCGCCCGCGAAAAGCTTCCGCCACTGGTGGAAAAAAGAGCACGAGAGCAAGCCGTGATGCCTGACACCCCCGCCTACCCCGGAACCGACCGCGACGCCTTCCTCGCCCGCATCCGCGGCGCGCTGGGACGCGATGCGCCCGCCGCCCCGGCCGAGCCGGCCCCGGACGTGGACGAAGCGCTCGCCCGCCTCGCCGGCGAAGGCGACGACCTCTTGGCCCTTTTCCGCAAAGGCGCCGAGGCGACCGGCCTGAAGGTCTACCCGGCCAGCCGGGACGACGCCGCGGCCCGGGTGGTGGACCTCCTCCAGCAGGCCGAGGCGAAGCGAATCGCCTCCGGCGCGGGCGAGACGGGCCAGCAGATCGGCCTCGCCAGGGCGCTCGAGCAAGCGGGCATCGAGGCCGCCGACGAGCAGACGCCCATGAGCGAGCAGTACGACCTCGACGCCGGGGTGAGCGACGTGCGGGCCGCCCTCGCCGAGACGGGCACGCTGGTATGCACCAGCGACGCGCGCCGCAGCCGGGGGCCATCGCTCGTGCCGGTGGTGCACGTCGCCCTGGTGCGCGAAAGCGACGTCCTGCCGGACATGATCGACTACTGGAACAGCCGCAAGGGCGAAAGCCCCGCCGAGCTGCCCAGTTCGCAGGTCTTCATCACCGGCCCGAGCAAGACCGCCGACATCGAAGGCCAGCTCGTCACCGGCGTCCACGGCCCGGGCGAGGTCCACGTCGTCCTCATCGCGGGGATCTAGCTTCTGCCTGACGGGATCAGATTTCACTGAACCTTCCCCCGATCCGGCGACCGGAAGACCTGCGCCGCCCTGCCGCATAAGCTTGGGCATGGCTTTACAGTCCGATTCGTCCAGCCCCCCCACCGCCGACCGGGAAACCGCCACCGCCATCGTCCGCAAGACCCTCGGCGGCGATCTCCGCGTCACCGGGCTCCGCCAGCTCAACGGCGGTATGGTCAACCACGTCAGCCTCTGGACCACCGATGGCGAGCCGGGACAGCTCGTCGCCAAGATCAACAGCCGCGACCACGCCCCCACCTTCCGGCGGGAAGCGAAAAGCCTGCGGCTGTACCGCAAGCTCACCCGCCTGCCCGTGCCCCGACCGCTGGGCACCTTCGACAGCGAAGAGCACCACCTCGCCGGCCTGCTGCTGCAATACGTCCCCGGCCGAACCGCGGACAGCGCCCAACTCAGCGACGCCGGGCAACAGCACTTCCAGAAGCTGCTCGCCCGCCACGTCGCCTCCCTGCACGACCACCAGGGCGACCGCTTCGGCTCGGCCACCCGCGGCGAGGGCTACGACCGCTGGCGCGACGCCTTCGCCCCGCTGATCGAGCAGGAGTATCAGGCCGTCCGCGATCAGCTCGGCACGCCGAGCCGCCGGGCAATCGAACGGGTGCTCGCCCGCCTGGGCGACTGGCTGCCCGAGCAGGCCCTGCCCACCCTCGTGCACGGCGACCTCTGGTCGACGAACATCCTCGTCGACGACACCCACCCCGATCGCCCGCGGATCGCGGCGTTCGTCGACGTCCGCGCCGCCTACGCCGACCCGGAGTACGAACTCGCCTACCTCCGGCTGTTCCACACGGCCGACAGCAGCTTCTTCCGCCACTACACCCGCCGCCACGCGCTCAGACCCGATTTCGAGCGCCGCTGCCGGGTCTACTGGCTCCAGAGCATGCTGCGCCACCTCCGCCTGTTCGGCGGCCGCTACCTCGGCGTCTGCGAAGACCTCGCCGGGCAACTCAGGAAGCTGGAGAAGTGAAGGGGCAAGGGGCCAGGGGCAGGGCCTGGGGTGTAGGGTCCAGAGAATCGTATCGTCCAGGCCGTGGCAAGCGCAGCGCTGCCGCGGATCCGGGCAACTGAGCCGCACGCGCCACCCGAACCCCGCCTCGGGCCTCGGTCTTGCAACACCGGGGGCGAGCGTCTATCCTATTGGGCTCGCTTTTTGACTACATCCGCTTTTTCAGCGTCAGGGGCTTCTGTCATGCCACGAGTCTGCGAATACACCGGTCGCCGAACCTCCTCCGGCCGCACGTACACCACCCGCGGTAAGGCCAAGTACCTCGGCGGCGTCGGCACCAAGGTCACCGGCAAGACCAAGCGCAAGTTCAAGCCGAACATCCACACCGTCACCGCCCTCATGCCGGACGGCTCGGTCAAGCGGGTGAAGGCCTCGACCAAGGCGATCCGCTCCGGCCTCGTGGTCAAGCCGCTGAAGCGCAAATACGCCTATAAGCCGCAGGCCGAGCAGGAATAACCCCGATTCGGGACCCGGGCGGTCCCCGACCGGACCAGTTTGCGCTGAAAGCGGCCAAAGTCGTTGACTTGGTCCGCAGCCGTGTTACATCTTAATGAGCCTCAGGGATGCCCCGGGGCACGAGAGACGGTAGCGACCCCCGTGCCGATGGGCAGCGGCGCGGCGGACAGTGTCACGACGAACCTTCCAGCGAAACGGCTCCCCCCGGCCCCGGGGTGGCCGGCGGGCCTATCCATGGCGTTCCAGGAGGACCAGAAAAGCGAGGTCCAGCAGGCCACGGACATCGTGCGCCTCGTCGGGGAGCAGGTTTCCCTGCGCCCCCGCGGCCGGGAGTTCATCGGCCTCTGCCCCTTCCACGACGACAAGAACCCGTCGATGTACGTCAGCCCGGCGAAGCAGATCTACAAGTGCTTCTCCTGCGGGGCCGGCGGCGACGTGTTCAGCTTCGCCATGGGCTACCACAAGATGACCTTCCCCGAGGCGCTGGAATACCTCGCCGAGCGGGCCGGCATCAAGCTCGAAAAACGCGGCCGAGGCCAGCCCGGCAGCCAGAACCCCGACCAGCCTTCCGAGCGCGAGCTCATCGCCAGCGCCAACAAGCTCGCCCTCGAGTTCTTCCAGACGCTCTACCGCCACCCCGAGCACGGCCGGGCCGCCCGGGAATACGTCGACCGCCGCGGCATCAGCCGGGAGATGGTCGAAAGCTTCTGCCTCGGCTACGCCAGCGACCTCTGGGACGGGCTCGAGCAGATGATCCGGGCGAAAAACTGGGACCGCCGCGGCTTCGAGCTCGCCGGCCTCGTCAGCCCCCGCAAGAGCGGGCAGGGGCACTACGATCGGCTGCGGCATCGGCTGATTTTCCCGATTTTCGACGCGATCGGCCGGCCCATCGCCTTCGGCGGGCGCAAGCTGCGCGAGGAGGACGAGCCGAAGTACCTCAACAGCCCCGAAACGCGGCTGTTCAACAAGTCGGCGACGCTGTACGGCCTGCATCTGGCGAAAAAGCCGATCATCGACAGCCGATCGGCCGTCATCGTCGAGGGATACACCGACGTCATCGCCTGCCACCAGGCGGGGGCGGCCAACGTCGTCGCCACGCTGGGCACAGCCCTGACAGCCGAGCACGTCCGGGAGCTCCGCCGATACTGCGATCGCGTCGTGCTCGTCTTCGACGGCGACGAGGCCGGGCAGAAGGCCGCCGACCGGGCCGTGGAGCTGTTTTTGACGGGCGATCTGGACGTCGCCATCGCCGTCCTGCCCGGCGGGGTGGACCCGGCCGACCTTCTGGGCGGCGAAGGCGGCCTCGACGCGTGGGAAGCGGCCATCGACGAGGCGACCGACGCGCTGGCGTACCAGTTCGAGCGTGTGCGGACGCAGCTCGAGGCGGCGACGACGGTGACCGGCCGGCAGAAGGTGGCGGAGGGATATCTCGCCCAGCTCGGCCGGCTGGGCCTGTCGGGCACCGGCTCGATTCGCCGATCGTTCGTGGTCCAGCGGCTCTCGCAGCTTCTGCACCTCGGGGAGGACGAGATTCAGCGGCTGCTCCAGAACGCGGCGCCGCGGCAGCGCTCGGCCGACCCGGCCCCGCCGCCGACGATGGACGGCCCGATGCCGCCCGAATTGGAAGCGCCCCCCGCCCCGCCGGCGTCCGCCAGGCAGCGGGCGGTGGAAAAGGCCGAGCGGCAGATCCTCGGCTGCCTGCTTCGCCGGGGCGATTTGTTCGTGAAGCCGCTTTCCGATGGCCGGGCGCTCGACGAGTCGCTGCCGCCCGAGCAGGTCACCGGCGGGGCCCACGCACCGCTGTATCGGCGGGTGTACGAGCGGCTGTGCGAGCAGGAGACCTATCCGCTGGCGGAACTGCTGGGCGAGCTGGCGGCGGAGTCGGACACGGCGGCCGCGGCCCTGGCGACCGAGGTCGAGGCCGAGGTCGAACGCGCCAGCGAAGACGATGCGGAGAAGCTCGAGGAGCTGTTCGTCGCCGCCGCGGAGGCGGTGCTGAACTACCACCGCGAACAGGCCTACCGCGAGAGTCGTACAGACATGCTCGGGCGGGCGCGGCAGGAAGACGACATCGAGTCCAGCGCCCGCGTGCTCGAGCGCGTGCGGGAGCAGATGCGGGATCGGCCCAGCGCCGCCCGCATCCCCCGTCTCGGGCCGCCAGGCGGGTGATGCAGGCTGGAAACGGCGAACGAAAGGGGACAGGCGGCCGTAAAGGCAATGAGCCTCGGAAGTTTGAGTCCTCGTGGAAACCAGAGGAAAGGCAGAGCTTTGGTCTTGCAGATGCAACGAACCCAACCCGCCGTCGCGGAACTGATCGAGTGCGGGCAGCATCACGGCTGCGTCACCTTCGATCAGCTCATCGCGCTGTTGCCCGATGAGATGGTGGAACCGGACAAGATCGACCACCTGCTGGTCAGCTTCGCCCGCATGGGCTTCGGCGTCGTCGACGAGCGCCGCGCCCCCGCCGAGCTGCGCCGCCGGCCGCGTAAGAAGCAGGAAGGCCGGGGCGGCGGCAAGTCCGAGCCGGACACGGGTCTCGCCGACGTGGTCGCCGCCGAGGAGTCGGGCGATCCCGCCCTGCTCGACGACGAGCAGGCCAAGGCGGAGTTCGTTCAGGCGCTGCAGGACGTCACCAGCAAGCGGATCGACGATCCGGTGCGGATGTACCTCACCCAGATGGGCGAGATCAGCCTGCTGACCCGCGACGAGGAGATCCGCCTGGCGAAGAAGATCGAGACCACGAGGATGATCTTCCGCCGGGAGGTGCTCGCCAACGATTATTCGATCAAGAACATGGTCGAGATTCTCGAGATGGTCGACGAGGGGGACCTGCCTTTCGACCGGACGATGAAGATCTCGACGGCCGAGGAGAACGCCAAGGGCAAGATCGCCGCGCGGATCCCGGTGAACGTCAAGACGGTCAAGCGGCTGCTCGAGGTGAACCGCCATGCCTGGGATCGGATCGAGGAGCTCGAGCAGGACGGCACGAAGAAGGCCGAGGCCGAGATCGAGCAGATCCGCGAGGCGATCAAGGCCCGCCGCCGCAAGATGGCGATGCTGATCGAGGAGCTGTCGCTGCGGACGAGCAAGATTCAGCCGATGCTGCGGAAGCTCGCCTCGATCGCAAACAAGATGATCGAGCTGCGTGACACGCTCGCCGCCGCCGACGAGCACCCCGAGCGGTACGATCCCGAGGACGTCCTGGTCATGCGCGAGGAGCTCTCGGGCCTGCGTGGGCTGGTGCTCGAGGACCCCGACGAGCTCAAAGGCCGCGTCGACTCGATCATGATCGTCTTCGAGGAGTACGAGCAGGCCAAGCGCGACCTCTCGGGCGGCAACCTGCGCCTGGTCGTTTCGATCGCCAAGAAGTACCGCAACCGCGGGCTCTCGTTTCTGGACATCATCCAGGAGGGCAACACCGGCCTGATGCGGGCGGTGGACAAGTACGAGTACAAGCGCGGCTACAAGTTTTCGACGTACGCGACGTGGTGGATCCGCCAGGCGATCACCCGCGCCATCGCCGATCATGCCCGGACGATCCGCATCCCGGTGCACATGATCGAGACGATGAGCAAGCTGCGCAACATCGCCAAGGGCCTGCTTCAGAAGCTCGGCCGCGAGCCGACGATCGAGGAGATCGCCGAGGCCGCCGACATGCCCGTCGCCGAGGCTCGCCGGGTGATGAAGATCAGCCGGCACCCGATCAGCCTCGACCGCCCCGTCGGCGAGAGCGAGGACTCCTACTTCGGCGACTTCATCGAGGACGACACGGTGGACAACCCCACCGAGAGCGCGACCTCGGACATGCTCCGCGGCCGAATCGAGCAGGTGCTCAAGACGCTGACCTACCGCGAGCGGGAGATCATCAAGCTCCGCTACGGCATCGGCGACGGCTACACCTACACGCTCGAAGAGGTCGGCCGAATCTTCAAAGTCACCCGCGAACGCGTGCGGCAGGTGGAGGCCAAGGCCATCCGCAAGCTCCAGCACCCCGTCCGGTCCCGCAAGCTGCAAGGCTTCCTCGACGGAAGCTGGGAAGAGGAAGTCGCCGAGGCGCGGTGATCCGCTGATCCGATCGAACCGAAAGACCCGTCGCACATCGCGGCGGGTTTTTTTGTGACCAGGATCGGCAGGAGATGAACCACGAAGGCACGAAGGAGGCGCGAAGGGCGCGAAGAAGAAGGGGAAGAGGTTGTTTTAGCCCCCGGCTCTGGCGGGGGACAACAGAGAAGCCGCAGATGGACACGGATCCACACAGATGAAAAAGCCGGAATGAAAAGAAGCGGAGGGCGGAGCATGGGCGGGGATGCTGTGTAGCACCCGCCAAGTACCGCTGCGGGGAAAAGTTACCCTCGAACGTGCATCAACCTGCCTGCCCCGGGGGGGGGTGAGCTGCGGAATCCGTGGGCATTGAGATGACACAAGCACGCCGCGGCCCCCCGCCGGCAGAGCCGGGGGCTGAAGGATGCTTCTTCGCGGCCTTCGCGGTGGCTTCGCGCCTTCGTGGTTTCCCCGGCGTCCCGGAATCGGCTACAGCTTCCCGCCCGTCAGGTCGAGGAACACGTCTTCGAGGGTGGGTTGGCCGACGCTGATGCGCTGCACCCGGCCGGGCCAGGTGCTGGCGACCCGGGCCACCACGGCCGGGCCGTCGGGGTGCTCGAAGCGAACCTCGCCTTCCACCACCCGTGGCCGGGCGCCTTCGCCCCAGGGGCCGAGCTGCTCCTCGATGAGCCGGGCGAGTGTCTCCGGCTCGTTGTTCGGTTGGGTTTCGTCCGGCTCGACGCGCACGACCTCGCCGCCGATCGACGCCTTGAGCGTGCCCGGCGTATCGAGGGCGACAAGCCTGCCGCGATCCATGATCGCCAGCCGATCGCAGCGTTCGGCCTCGTCCATGAGGTGGGTGGTCACGGCAACGGTCACCCCCTGCTGCTCGCGCAGGACGAGCAGATGGTGCCACATCTCCCGCCTGGCCGCGGGATCGAGCCCGGTGGCCGGCTCGTCCATCAGCAGCAGCTTCGGCTCGTGCAGGAGGGCTTTGGCGAGCTCGACCCGCCTCCGCATCCCGCCGCTGAAGCGTTCGACGTACTCGTTTCGCCGATCCGCGAGGCCGAAGCGGTCGAGCCAGTGGTCGATCCGCTCGCGCAGCGCTCGTCCGCCCAGGCCGTAGAGCCGACCCTGGTGGCGGAGGTTTTCCGCGGCGGTGAGCTTGGCGTCGAGGCTGGGGTGCTGGAAGACGACCCCGATCTGCTGCCGGGCGGCTGCGGGCTCGGCGACGACGTCATGGCCGAAGATGCTGGCCGAGCCGCTGCCGCGGGGCTGGAGCAGGGTCGAGAGGATGCCGAAGAGGGTACTCTTGCCGCTGCCGTTGGGCCCGAGGATGCCGAACACTTCGCCCGGCCGGGCGGTGAAGCTCACCCCCGCCAGTGCGTTGACCGGCTCGGCGCCGCGGCGGGCGCGGTACCGGTGCTCGAGTTGATCGACGCGGATCGCGGCCGCGCCGGCGTCGGGCCGAGCGTCGGCTGCGGTCTGCTCCGCCGTGGAGGGCATGTTCAATGGGGCACCTTTTGATCGAGAACCACGACGGTCATCACCACCGGCAGATAGACCAGCGACGCCAGGAACAGCGCCCGCGCCCGGCCCCGGCTGGGCACGCGGGCGACGCGCACCGCCAGCAGCAGGAACGCCCCGCCGCAGAGCCCGGCGACGATCAGCGTCGCCAGGCCGCCGACCCCGAGCAGCGTCGGCATCGCCCCGGCCGCCAGCAAGACGACACTGCTGACGAGGATGTGGCGGAAGGTGCGCCGGCCGGTCGGATCGACCACGGGCAGGATGGGCAGCTTCGCCCGGGCGTAGTCGTCGCGGTAGAGCCAGCCGATGGCGTAGAAGTGCGGCAGCTGCCAGACGAACATGACGGCGAACAGCAGCACCGCCTCGATGCCGACCTGTCCGGTCGCCGCGGCATAGCCGATCAGCGGCGGCATCGCGCCCGGCACGGCCCCCACGGTGGTCGAGAGGCTGCTGACGCGCTTCATCGGCGTGTAGACGAGCACGTAGAGCACGATCGTCAGCGCCGACAGCACCGCTGCCAGCGGATGCGCCCACTGCCAGAGCACGCCGACGCCGAGGATGGCGTAGACGAGCGCCACCGCCAGTGATTCGCGGGCCGAGAGCCGCCCCGCCGGCAGCGGCCGCTCGCGGGTGCGCTGCATTTTCGCGTCGGTGTCGCGTTCCCAGAGCTGGTTCAGGGCGCTCGCGCCCATGCACGAGAGCCCGGTGCCCGCGAGCGCGGCCGGGAGGGTGAGCCAGTCCCAGCCCGCCCAGGCGGCGCCCATGGCGTAGCCCGCGAGTGCGGTGACGATCACCATGACCGTGATGCCCGGCTTGGTCAGGCCGACGTGGTCGCTCAGCCGCGCGGAAAGCGCCGTCCGCTCGCGGACGCGGCCCAGCGGGATTGCCGAGTGTTTGTGCGTGGGAAAATCGGTCATGCCATCTGCCTCTGCGTCGAAGAGTCCGCGGGCCCGGCCGGTGCGGACCGGCTCGCCCGCTCCTGCTCCACCCCGCCGCTGCCGAGAAGGTGCACGCGCAGGCTCAGCCACGCGGCGACCGCCAGGATCACCGCCCCCGCCGCCTGGTGCAGCGTCGCCATCCACGGGTCGGTCTCGCTCCAGATCACCATCGCCCCCAGCGCGATCTGCAAGCCCAGCAGCGACGTCAGCAACATCACCGGCCCGGCGACGAGGTGCATCTCGTCCGCCCGGCGCAGGGCCTGGATCACCACCGCCGCCGCCAGCAGCAGCACGACGGCGGCCAGCACCCGGTGGGCGTAGTGCACGTGCACCTCGCCGGCGGTGATGAGCGGGTTGCCGAAGGCGTCACGGTTGACCGGGGTCGTCGCGGCCGGAGCGCCAGGCGGAGGCGGCGGCGTGCGCTCGGCGATCGCCTGATCGATTGCCTGCTGGGTCATGGGCGGCACGAGGCTGCCGTAGTTGGCGGGGAAGTCGGGAATGGCCCGGTCGGCCTGCATGTGCCGCACCGCCGCCCCGAGCACGAGCTGCACGACGACGACCGCCACCAGCGCGACCGAGAGGTGGCGCAGCAGGGGGAACCGCTGGCGGTTGCGCTGCCGCTGCTCGGGCGAGCGTCGGGAGAGCCAGGTCTGCCCGGTGGCGACGGCGGCGAGGACGACGAGGACGAAGAAGACCTGCCCCACCACGCCGTGGATGGCCGCGAGGGCGAGCGAGTCTTCCTCGACGCGGATCGCCCCGAGCGCGCCCTGCACGCAGACGAGCACGAAGGCGCCGATCCCCAGCCAGCGAAGCCAGGGGCGGATGCGGAACGTCTCCGCGTGCCGCCAGAGCTTGAATTCCGTCAGGCCCAGCAGCTCGGCCGACCGATGGAGGCTGCGGGTGATCGGCCCGATCCACAGCCAGGTCGTCAGCCCGATGGTGAGCAGCCCGACGACGGAACCGACCAGCCGGTGCGAGTGTTCCCAGAAGGTGCCCACGTCGTAATACCACTTCTCCAGCGGCGTGCTCCAGAGGAAGTGCCCGAAGCTGGTCCAGCCGTCGGGGACGGCCATGCCGGCGCCGAGGCTGGTCACGTTGCCGCCGATGCCGATCAGGGCGAACGTCGCCAGCACGAGCACGATGGCGTAGTAGTGCAGCCAGGGGTGATAAGTCGGGTTCGGCGAAGCGTCTTGGCTCATTGCGGATCCTCTCGCGGCGCGGGCCCCAGATTATACCCATTCCAGATTGGAAGTGATAGTCCCACCGCGCCGCCCGCGCAGCCGGGCCGTGGACAGCCGGTTGACCTCCGGGGTATCAAAGGAGTCCGCGGGGGTTAGATCAACGTCCGGAGTTCGCGGTTGCTCGGGCCCACGGCCGAGGTTAAGATATTGGGCTACACACAAGATCGCTCGGCCCGACCGCGCGGAAAGCGGTTTCGAGACCGGGGCCTCGTGGCGTCGCACGGGGCCACCGAGCGGCAAGGAGACGCAGACAAGATGGCTGAAAACACCCTCTACGAAGGCCTGTTCCTGCTCAATCAGCAGGTCATTGCCAACGACCTCGGCGCCGCCCTCGACAAGGTGCGCGAGATCCTGGACCACTCCAGCGCCGAGATCGTCTCGCTGCGCAAGTGGGACGAGCGCCGGCTCGCCTACACGATCAAGGGCCAGAAGCGCGGGCTCTACATCCTGACGCTGTTCCGCGCCCCGGGCAGCGCGATCGAGCGCATCGAACGCGACTGCACCCTCTCCGAGGAAGTGCTCCGCGTGCTGATCACCCGCGCCGAGTACTACGGCGACGCCGAGATCGAGGCCGAACTGAGCGCCGCCCAGACCACCCAGACCGAAGTCCAGCTCCGCGAGGGCGAGGGCGAAGGCGAAGTTGAAGGTGAAGGTGAAGGCGAGGGCGAGCAGCAGACCGAGACGGCCGGCCAGGAAGGCTGAGCGAGCGCCGCCGGGTCCGGGCCGCGTGAACTCCGCGAGCTTCAACCAGCGAGATCGACATGCCGAACCTCAACAAGGTCATGCTCATGGGGAACCTCACCCGGGACCCCGAACTGAGGTACACCTCGAACAACACTCCGGTCGCCAACCTCGGCCTCGCCGTCAACCGCCGCTGGCGGAATCAGCAGGGCGAGCAGCAGGAGGAGACCACCTTCATCGACCTCGAAGCGTGGGGGCGGACTGCCGAGGTGCTCAACCAGTACCTGCGCAAGGGTCGGCCGATCTACGTCGAGGGCCGGCTCAAGCTCGACCAGTGGCAGGACCGTGAGGGCAACAACCGCTCCAAGCTCCGCGTCGTCGTCGAGAGCTTCGAGTTCCTCGACTCCGGCCAGGGCGGCGGCGGTGGCGGCGGCTATAACCAGCCCCCGCAGCAGCAGAGCGGCGGCGGTGGCGGCGGCGGATACAACGCCCCGCCCCAGCAGCAGGCGCCCCAGTCCGGTGGCCCGCACACCGAAATCCCCGAAGACGACATCCCCTTCTGACCGCCACGCGGCCGGAAGAAACATGAATCACATGCTGGTGCAGCGCCGCAATGGCACAGGGCCACGCGGGCCGGCGCCTAACTTCTTTCTCCGAAAGGGAAGGACAACATGAAGCAAATCGAACTGCTTCTGCTGGAAAACGTCGACAACCTCGGCATCGTCGGCGACGTGGTCAAGGTCAGGCCCGGCTACGCCCGGAACTACCTCCTGCCCCGCGGCCTCGCCACCGTGCCCACCCAGAAGGCCATCGAACGCCTCGCCGAGCGACGCGCCGAGGTCGAGGCCGAACTCAAGGCCATCCGCGACAAGCAGACCGGCATCATCAAGCAGCTCGAGGAGTACGAGCTCACCCTCGAGCGGGCCGCCAACGAGCAGGGCGTCCTGTTCGGCGGCGTCTCCCAGCACGACGTGGCCGAGGCCCTCCGCGAGGCCGGCTACAACGTCGAAGACCGCTGGGTCCGCCTCGGCGAGCAGATCAAGCGCCTCGACACCTATCACATCCCGGTCGTCGTCGACAAGGAGCTCAAGACCGAAATCAAGCTCTGGGTCGTCTCCGACAAGCCGGCCGAGGAGCTCGAGCCCGAAGCCGTCGAAGGCGAAGAGGAAGCTGCCGAGACCGGCGAAACCGAAGAAAGCCAGAGCCCGATGTAAATCGCGGCTCGCCCCGCTCCGTGGGGGAGAACAGGGCGCCCCGAAAGGGGTGCCCTGTTTTTTTGCGCACCGCCCCCAGCCCCCGCCCTCAGCCCAGCCGCGGCCCCAGCCAGAGCCACAGGCCGACGCACACCGCCGCCATGGCGATGCCGAGGAGAAACGCCGGCCAGAACCCCAGCCCCCACCGCCCCGCGAGCGCGAGCGGCAGGAAAAACGGCAGCCCCAGCGGCACGAGCACCAGCGTCTCGCGCGAGAGCCGGGTGACCGTCGCCAGATCGCGATAGACGACCCAGGTGAAGATGAAGGCGATGAAGCTGATGATCGGCAGCGACAGGATCAGCGCCCCCGCTCGCGGCAGCCGCCCCGCCAGTTCCGTCACGGCCGCGACGATGAGTCCCGCGATCGCCGAGCGCAGGATGAACATCCACATCACACACCTCCCGCAGACTGTAGGCAGCGCAAGCGGCCGATTTATCAGCCGGGCCACACGCCCGAAAACCGCACCCGCGTGCCCCGAAGCGGCCTGTTCTGCCGCGGTTCCGCCTTCCGCTTCCCCCTTCTCCGTGTGCAAAACCGGCAAGTACCTCGCAACTTGGCGCAATAGCCTATAGAATGGCTGAACGCCCCTGGTCGAGACGGCCTGACGTCGGGAGCAATCCCGGCTCGGCTGCGCGTTCGACCCACCTGCGTGGCCCGTCCGAAGGGGCCGCGCCGGGCGCCCTTGAAGGCGGGCACGGCCGCGAAAAGACTGGCCGGCCCTGACCAAATCCTTCAGTGGCTCCGCTCGACCGAAGACGCCGCCGCGAGGCAGCGTCCCGGCCATGCGCCATCGTCGGCGCGCTGCGTGAGCCGCTCACGTTTGGCGGGGGGCGGTCGTCCGCAGCAGGTGACGATCCCTGGTGATCGGCCTGCTGCCCAGGTTTCGCAGGTTTTCCCCTTCCGTCATAGAAGATGATGGCGGACGCGGGAACCATAAGTGGGCGGCGCCTGGACCGGTCCGCATCAAGCCCGGCCGAGTGGATGATAGAGAGAACGTAGTTTATCGGAAGGCCCGGTCGGCCCACTCGGCTCAGGCGGCCGCGTGCGCCGACACGGATCTTTCGTACACGCTTCGGTGGGCCGCAGGATGCCCTGCGTGACGACGTCAGGACGGCGCGTCGATCGATAGGAGCGTTGTGAGATCTCATTGAGACACTACACTGACGCTATCAAGTAGCAAGGAAGGAGATAACGTATGGACAGTGATGCCAGCGCGACAGAGCAGGTGTTCGGACACGGTGCGATCGAGACGCGCGATTCGGACAACTATGCGAAGGAGTACGTCGGCGGATTCGCCCAGCGGTGGGACGACCTGATCGACTGGGACGGCCGGGCGGAGAGCGAAGGTAGCTTCTTCATCGACGTTCTCAAGGAACGCGGCGCCAAGCACGTGCTCGACGTGGCGACCGGCACCGGCTTCCACTCCGTCCGCCTCATCGAGGCCGGCTTCGAAGTCACCAGCGTCGACGGCACGCCGGCCATGCTCGCTCAGGCGTTTGAAAACGGGCGAAAGCGCGGCCACATCCTGCGCACCATCAACGCCGACTGGCGCTGGCTCAACCGCGACGTGCACGGCGAGTTCGACGCCATCATCTGCCTCGGCAACTCGTTCACGCACCTCTTCGAGGAACGCGACCGCCGCAAGACGCTCGCCGAGTTCTACGCCATGCTCAAGCACGACGGCGTGCTCATCCTCGACCAGCGCAACTACGACGCCCTGCTCGACGGCGACTACTCCAACGCCCACAAATACTACTACTGCGGCGACAGCGTCTCGGCCGAGCCCGAGCACGTCGACGAAGGCCTCGCCCGGTTCAAGTACACCTTCGAGAACGGCGATGTCTACCATCTGAACATGTGTCCGATCCGCAAGGACTACGTCCGCCGGCTGATGCACGAGGTGGGTTTCCAGCACATCGACACCTACGGCGATTTCCAGGAGACCTACAGGAACGAGAACCCCGACTTCTTCATCCACGTCGCCGAGAAGTACTACCGGGTCGACGAAGAAGAGCTGACGGCGTAATCGAGCCCGCCGCTCTCACGCATCGCCAGAGAGAAAGGAGCGAACCCCTATGAGTACCTATACCGAGTCCGTCGAGAAGGCTCGCAGCTACTACAACAGCACCGACGCGGATCTTTTCTACTTCACTATCTGGGGTGGCGAAGATATCCACATCGGCCTCTACCACAGCGACGAGGAGCCGATTTTCGACGCCTCCCGCCGCACCGTGGACCGGATGATCCAGAAGGCCGCGCCGATCGACGAAAACACCCGCGTGCTCGACCTCGGCGGCGGCTTCGGCGGCGCGATGCGCTACCTCGCCAAAAAGTATGGCGCCCACTGCACCGTGCTCAACCTCTCCGAGGTGGAGAACGAGCGCGACCGGGAAATGAACAAGGAGCAGGGCGTCGAAGACAGAGTCGAGGTTCTCGACGGCAACTTCGCCGACATCCCCAGGGGCGACGCCGAGTTCGACCTCGTCTGGTCGCAGGACGCCATCCTCCACTCCGACAACCGCGGCAAGGTCATCGAGGAGGCCGCCCGCGTGCTCAAGCCCGGCGGCATGCTCGTCATGACCGATCCGATGCAGGTCGACGACGCCACCGGCGAAGGCCTCCAGCCGATCTACGACCGCATCCACCTCGACTCGCTCGCCTCCCCCGGCTTCTACAAGCAGGCCGCGGAGAAGGCCGGACTCATCGTCGTCGAGTTCGAGGAGCACGCCGAGCAGGTCGCCCGCCACTACGGCCGGGTGCTCAAAGAACTCCAGGGCCGCGAAGGCGAGCTGCAGGAGGCCGGCGTCAGCGACGACTACATCCAGCGGATGAAAAAGGGCCTCCAGCACTGGGTCCAAGGCAGCCACAACGGGCTGCTCACCTGGGGCATCCTGGTCTTCAAAAAGCCCGCGTAAAGCGAGCGAGAATCAACCTGCCCGACAAGGCCGGCGCACCACGCGCCGGCCTTGTCTCTATGTTGCGGGGGACCATGATCGTTTGCCCGATGCCCCGGCTCTGTGGGGGGGCAACTGCGTCCGCGTGGGAGTTGCGGAGACACGAGAGGCCGGGTGGCCTCGGTCTGACCGCGTCAGCGGCAGTCCGTGCAAAGTGGTGCCTTCGCGGGCACCTCATTTCCAAGCGGTGCTGGGGTTCTCGTAGACGGTTCTCCCCCGCCCGCGCATTGGCCTGCGGGGCTGTCGCTCTGGAAATGCCCCCGCCCCCTGCTCTCCCTTGCCGCTCACACCGCCTGCCCGGTCCGCTCCACGGTCGGCTGCTCGCCCGGGGCGGGCGGGGCCGGGGCGGTACTGGCGGGGTACTTGCATCGGCCGTGATGGATCGCGCACAGCGTCTTGGTCAGGGCCTGCTCGATGCGGTGCAGCTCCGCCAGGGTGAGGTGGCACTCGTCGAACTGTCCGTCCATGAGCCGCTTGTTGGCGATGCGGTGCACGAGCTGCTCCAGCCGAACCGGCGTCGGCTCGTCGAGGCTGCGGGCGGCGGCCTCGATGCCGTCGGCGAGCATGAGGATGCCCGCCTCCTTGGTCTGCGGCTTCGGGCCCGGATAGCGGAACTCGAACTCGCTGGGCAGCGGCGCCTCCTCGGCCTCCTTCTGCCGCTTGGCCGCCTCGTAGAAATACTCCACCAGCGTCGTGCCGTGGTGCGACTCGATGAAGTGCTTCACCGCCGGCGGCAGGCGGTACTCGCGGGCCATCTCGACCCCGTCCTTGACGTGGCCGAGGATGATCAGCAGGCTCATCGCCGGCGACAGCCTGTTGTGCCGGTTCGGCCCCCCGCCCTGGTTCTCGATGAAGTACATCGGCTTGTTGATCTTGCCGATGTCGTGATACATCGAGCCCACCCGGCAGAGCAGGCCGTCGGCCCCGATCGATTCCGCGGCGGCTTCGGCCATGTCGCCGATGCGAAGCGAGTGCTGATAGGTCCCCGGCGCTTCCTGCGCCAGCCGCTGGAGCAGCGGATGCGAGGCGTCGTTGAGCTCCTTGAGCGTCATCGCCGTGGAGACCTTGAACAGCTTCTCGATCACCGGCAGGATGCCCTGCACGAACAGTCCGGTGACGAAGCCCGTCACCAGAGCCGTGCCGGCGTCGGCGAGCAGCCGGTTCAGCTCGTCCGGCACGTGCAGCGGCCGACTCGCCAGCCCCGCCGCCAGGGCGACGACCGCCATCGCCAGACCGCTCCACAGCCCGACCATGACCACCGTCGACCGCGTGCGCACCTCCCGCAGCAGCAGCGCTGCCGTGCCCACCCCCGCCAGCGGCACGAGCGCCAGCGCCACCGGCAGCCGCAGGCTGATCACCACCAGCGCGGTGAGCATCGTGCCCACGGCCGCGGCGAAGCGGCGGTCATAGACGATCGTCAGCGCCATCGACGCCAGCAGGATCGGGAAGATCGCCGTCACGTACAGGAAATCGGGGTGCAGCCGGGTCAGCCCCGCCGCCAGCCCCTGGCAGAGCAGCAGCAGCAGCGTGATCGCCAGCCCCCGCATCGGGTTGCGCACGATCCGCTCGTTGTAGTGCCAGATGTACAGCCACACCCCGGCCGCGATCAGCGCCACGATGCCGCTCACACCCGCCCTGACGAGCCAGCGCTCGAGCAGCGACTGCTGGGCGAGAAACGTCTCACGCTCCGCCTCGAGCACGTCGATGTCGGAGGTCTCAAGCGTCTGGCCCGCGTCGACGAGCACCTCGTTGGCGGCATAGTGATCGGGCTCGACCTGCGCTTCCTCCGCGGCCAGCTCCCGCCGCCGCTCGGTCATGGCGATCGCTTCGTCCGTGCGCTCGTAGGTGGGCCGGTCCGCCTCGAGTTGCTGCATCACCGTGGCGATCACGCTCTCGCGCAGCGCCGGGGGAAACCGCTGGGCCTCGGTCTGAAGCTTCTTACGGATCGCCTCCGTGTCCTCGAGGCTGTAGATGACCACCGGCTCACGCGTCTGCTCCGCCTGCTCGGGCGAGCCCGGGGCCGGGTGCATGATCGTGATCCGCTGAGCGGACTGCTCGGCGTAGGTCTGCGGGTCCAGCACGGCGAGGCTGAACAGGTCGGCCGAGAAGCCCCGGGTCTGCTCTTTCCACTGCTCGAGCGATTTGCCGTCCTCGCCCTCGGCATACTGGCGAAGCTGCTCCAGCGCCGCCTCGGTGAGCTGGTACTGCTCCCGCACCTCGGAGGGCACCTCGCTGATGTCCTCGGTCCGGGCCAGCTCGATCAGCCTGCCGAACGCCCTGCGAACCGACTCGAGCAGTTCCTCGTTCGGCAGATAGACCGGGGCGACGGCCGCGGCCGCCTTCTGGCGGGCCTCCTCGAGCTTCGCCTGGCTGACGGCGAGGAACTCGCCCCGGCTGACGACCGGCTCGCTGACGACCTGCCCCTGCCGGTACGGAAACACCTGGCGCGAGGGAATCGCGATCAGGCTGCCGAGGATCAGCAGCATGGCGGCAAAAAAGCACGCCCACGCAGCCTCCCGGCGGCGCAGCGACTCCAGCCACGGCGGCCTGGGCCGGGGAACACTCCGCCTCACCTCCTCGCGGCGGCGGGCGGCGGCCGTCTTGGTCTTGGCAGTTGCCATGCGAATTCAGCCCGGAATCCAGCAGGCCGGTGCACAAACGCCCCAGTGGCGGCACCGGCCCAACATGGATTCTACAATTCCCCCGCCTCCTGGCCAGTGCCGGGTTCAGATTCGGTCTCAGCCGAGCCCACGATCTCCTCGATCTTCTGCCGCCGGGGCTGCCCCTCACCGTAGGCGTCGACGATGCGCTGGACCAGGTTGTGGCGGACGATATCGGTCGGCTCGAGGGCCACCGTCGCCACGCCGCGGGTCTTGCGCAGCCGCCGAATCCCGTCCACGAGGCCGCTGTCGCGCGGGTCCTCGAGGTCGATCTGCGAGGTGTCGCCGGTCACGACCATCTTGCTGCCGTGCCCGAGCCGGGTGAGGAACATCAGCATCTGGCTGCGGGTCGTGTTCTGCGCCTCGTCGAGGATAATCAGGGCGTCGTTGAGTGTCCGCCCGCGCATGAACGCCAGCGGCACGATCTCAATGAGATCGCACGCCATGTAGCGGTGGATCTGCTCGAACTCCATCATGTCGTGCAACGCGTCGAGCAGCGGACGCAGGTAGGGGTTCACCTTCTCCTGCATCGTCCCGGGCAGGAAGCCGAGCTTCTCCCCCGCCTCGACCGCCGGGCGAACCAGCACGAGTTTGCGCACGTCGCCGCGCTTGAGCATCGCCGTCGCCGCCGCCACCGCGAGATAGGTCTTGCCCGTCCCCGCCGGGCCGACGCAGAAGGTCAGGTCGTAATGGAGGATGGCGCGAAGGTACGCCTGCTGCCCGTCGGTCATCGGCCGAACGCGTCGGCCGCTGAGATAGACGTCCAGTCCCTCGCCCATCGGCTTGCGCGGCCCCTCGGCCGCAGCGGCCCCGCCCGCCGCCGCAGGACGGTCGCGCCGCTCCGCACCGGCGGTGGTGATGATGTTCAGCAGCTCCTCCCGGCCCATCGGCTTGTGCTCGCGCGCAGCCTCTCCGAGCCGCTCGAGCACGTGCGCGGCCTGGCCGACCGCTTCGCTGTCGCCGCTGAGGCGCAGCGCCCCGTTCCGAGCCGTGATGTTCACCCCCAGCGCCTCACGGATGATCTTCAGGTTGCGCTCGGCAGTGCCAGTGACCCCGATGCGCTCCTCGCCGTGTGGAAGGCGAATCGTCAACTCCAAAGCGACAAAGCTCCTTGCTTGCACCCGGTAAATCCGGTCGACCGGAATTGTATGCCCGCCCCGCCGCGATGGCCACGCCAAGCCGCCGAGACCGACTATCGCTGATCCCAGATGGCCCGGATCGTCTCCCGGTCGGACGGCTCGAGCACCCAGCCGTTGCCCATTTCCCGCCGCACGAGCCGCCCCTCGGCGTCGTATTCGCTGACCTCCTCCGCCCGGTTCGGGGCCGGGCGATCGTAGACGCGGAAGCCGCCCTCCTCCCGCGGCTCGACGCGCACGTGCCGCAGGGTCAGCGCCGCTGTCGGCGGGTGATAGGCGTAGAACGACATCTCCTTCGCCTCCCGCGGCAGCAGGGCCGGGATGATCTGCCAGTCCGCGAGGCTGACGTACACCTCGGGCTGGCGCCAGTTGCGTGAATCGTGGTCGCCGGGCCGGTTGCGGCTGATGGTGATGCTTTCCCCGGACCGGATGCCCGTGTCCGCCCAGAGCATGCGCTGCCCCGTGCCGCCCTGCTCGCCGCCCGACAGCCGGGGGGCCGGGCCGCTCTGCCTAGGCTGCTGCTCGGTCTGGATCGTCCACATCTCCGAGTCGCCGTCCTCGCTGCGATACATCTCGGCCTTGCGGTCGACCGTCTCGTCGTCCATCTCGAGCCGCCAGTGCATCTCGACGTTCACGCCGGGCTCGCCCATCGTCTCCGCCCAGCGCTGGCGGACGCGGACGTAGCCGATGTCCTCCCGGCCGCGGAGCACGCGAAGCCACTGTGCGTCCCGCATCGCCTCGCGGATCGCTGCGTCATCCAGCCCCGCGAGCCAGTTCGCCGCCTCGTCCAGCCGCTGCTGGCGCTGCCGGGCGATCGTCTTCGGGTCCGGCACCTCCAGGCTGTTCAGAATGGCGGAAAACAACTGCCGCCCCTCCTCGAGCCGGCCCGGCACGGTCTCGAACTCCAGGATCGCGTAGCTGCGGCTGCTCATCTCCAGAATCGCCTGGGCGTAAAGAAAGTCCGGCTCCCCCTTGTCCTCGGCCAGCGCCCAGTCCACCCGCCGGCTGGAAAGCTGCCCGCCGACGACATCCTTCTCCTCTGCCAGGATCCGCCCGAGAAACGGGTGCGCCGCCCCCACGCGGGCGATCGAGAACTGCTTCACCGCCGCCACGTCGGTCCCGGTGTCAGCGTGGCGAATCCGCACGCGCAGCACGTAGCGGTCGGGCACGACGAACACGGCCGCGAGATTCTCCTCGCCCAGGTCCACCCGGGCCGCGTCGGCGGCATAGCGCACCTGCCCCGCGATCGGGCCCTCGTCGGCCTGGTGCAGGTGCACCGAATCGGCCGGCGGACGCAGGGAAAAGCCGTAGGCGTCCTCCGTCCAGGGCTGCTCGCGCAGTTCCACCGCCCCCCAGGCGGGGCCGGCACTCAGGACGAACAGCAGAATCAGCCCCGCCGTCCAGCGAAGGCCGGCCGGCATGAAGCGTAAACAGTCAGTCATGTGCGGATTCCCCATCAGCGCGCGGCCCCGGGCCGCGGCGGGTAGTCAGTCCGTTTGCGAAAACTCAACGCTCTGAAGTACGGCCGAGATCAGGCGAAGGTTCTGCATCGCCTGAACCTGGAACGCCTCGCCCCGCGGGCCGCGGTCGGTCAGGTAGATCGCCCAGAACCGGTTCTGATCGTCCGCCAGCACCGCCAGCAGGTGGTAGGTCACCCTCTGCTCGTCCACCGGGCTCACCCCGGCCGTCAGCACCGCCCGCACGCCCGGCTGGGGCCGCACCGCCAGCGGCCGATCCAGCACCGGCGTGTAGCCCTGCTGCTGGGAAGGTGAGAGCAGCCCCCGCAGCACGTCCGGCACGACCCTCAGCAGCGGTCGATCACCCTGGCCGAGAGACTGCACCAGCATCCGCCGCTGCGGCCGACCGGTGTCGACGAACAGCGACGCCGGCTGATCCGCGTCGATCGCCTGTTGCTGCCAGTCGCCGGGGAGCGTCACCCCGATGCCTTCCGCGCCGCCGATGGTCTCGCCGGTCTCCGCCGTCATCGACGCCGGCACCCCGCGGACGGCCGACACCCCCCACGCCAGCGACAGCGACACGCCGAACACGCCCACCATGAGCAGCGCGACCATCAGCCGCTGCGTCTTGCCGGACTGGAAAAGGGGCGGACCTGCCATGAAGCCATGGTACGCTCCGCCGGGGCGGGCTGTAAAGAATCCGCGGCCGGGGGGGAAAGCCTGCCGCTCCCGCTTCGCCAGCGGATTTGGCAAGAATCCGGGCCAATCAGCCGATAGGAGAGGTGTGATCTCGCTGCCGATTCACATCTGGCTGGTCCTCGCGGCTCTGGCGGGCGCCCTCGTCACGGGCGTGCTCGCCGTGCTGGCGCACGAGGTCAACCACCACATTCAGCGGCACAACCTCATCCTCGAGTCCCGCCAGCGCCGCTACGAGTACGAGCAGGGCCGAACCGTCGACGTCGCCGAAGCCGGGTCCTGACCACCGGCGCAAGGCACCGCATCCCCTGCTTACCCGGCCGCGATCACCCCGCTCAGATGTGGATCGTCCGTCCCGCGACGCCCAGGGCCGCTTCCTTGACCGCCTCGCTCAGTGTCGGATGCGTGTGGCAGACCCGGGCGATGTCCTCGGCCGTCGCCCCGAAATCCATCGCGGCCGTGCATTCGGCAATCAGTTCGCCCGCGCCGGGGCCGATGATGTGCACCCCCAGCACGCGGTCGGTCTTCGAGTCGGCAAGGACCTTCACCCGACCGGCCGTGTCGTCCAGCGACCGCGCCCGGCCGTTGGCGAGGAACGGGAACTCGCCGCGGCGGTAATCGACGTTGTCCTCACGAAGCTGATCCTCGGTCCGCCCCACGCTGGCGATCTCGGGATGCGTGAAGACGACCGCGGGGATGGCGTCGTAATTGACGTGCGCCACGCCGCTTACAATCTTCTCCACACAGGCCACGCCCTCTTCCGACGCCTTGTGGGCCAGCATCGGGCCCGGAATCACGTCGCCGATGGCGTAGATGCCCTTGACCGACGTGGCGTAGTTCTCGTCCACCACGACCCGGCCGCGGTCGTCGAGCTTCACCCCCGCCTCCTCGAGGCCGAGCCCGTCGAGAAACGGAGCCCGCCCCACCGCCACGAGCACGCGGTCGGCTTCGACGTCGTCGCCGCCCTCGATGGCGATCTTCACCCCGTGCCCGGTCGCCTTCACGCCGGTGACCCGGCTGCCGAGGCGGAACTCCAGGCCCTGCTTTTTCAGGAGCTTATGTGCGGTTTCCGCCGTCTCGCTGTCCATGCCGGGCAGGATGCGGTCGAGATACTCGAGCATCGTCACCTGCGCCCCGAGCCGCCGCCAGACCGAGCCGAGCTCGATGCCGATGTACCCCGCGCCGATCACCGCGAGCTTCCCCGGCACCTCGTCATAGGCGAGCGCATCGGTGCTCGTGTCCACGCGGTCCTGCCTGAAATCGATGCCGGGCAAAGACGCCGGCCGCGAGCCGGTGGCGATGATGATCCGGTCGGCGGTGACGGTCTGGGTCTCGCCCTTGCCGCGTTCCACGCGGACCTTGCCGGGCCCCTCGATGGTCGCCGTGCCGCGGATGCGTTCGATCCTGTTTTTCTTGAACAGCGTCGCCACGCCGCGGGTCAGCGTCTGCACGACCTTGCGCTTGCGCTGGAGCATGCGGTCGAGGTCGAGCTCGACGCCGCTGACCTTGACGCCGTGGGCGCCCAGGCCGTTCTGGGCGTGCTCGAACTGCTCGCTGGACTCGAGCATCGCCTTGCTGGGGATGCAGCCGACGCGCAGACAGGTGCCGCCCAGTTCCTGGTTCTTGTCCACGCAGGCCACGGAGAGGCCGAGTTGTGCCGCGCGGATCGCAGCGACGTAGCCGCCGGGTCCGGCGCCGATGACGAGAAGGTCATAGCTCATGGTTTGATTCGCGTCCCTCAGGACAGGTCCTTTGCTTCCCTCCGCCGGGCCGGGTCAGACCTCCAGCAGCATGCGGGCGGGGTCTTCCAGGCTTTCCTTGATGGTGCGCAGGAAACTGACCGCCTCCCGGCCGTCGACGATGCGGTGGTCGTAGGTCAGCGCGAGGTACATCATCGGCCGAATCTCGACCTTGCCCTCGATCGCCACCGGCCGCTGCTGGATGGCGTGCATCCCGAGGATGCCCGACTGCGGCGGGTTGATGATCGGCGTCGAGAGCATCGAGCCGAACACCCCGCCGTTGGTGATCGTGAACGTGCCGCCCTGCAGTTCCTCGATCTTGATCTTGTTTTCCTGCACGCGCCTGGTGAAGTCGGCGATCGCGAGTTCCACCTCGGCGAAGCTCATCCGCTCGGCGTTGCGCAGAACCGGCACGACCAGCCCCTTGCCCGTGCCCACGGCAATGCCGACGTCGTAGTAGTTGCGGTACACGATGCTCTGCTCACGCACCTCGGCGTTCACCGCCGGGTAGCGCTTGAGCGCCTCGATCGCCGCCTTGACGAAGAAGCTCATGAACCCGAGCTTGATGTCGTACTGCTGCTGGAACGACTCCTTGTACTTGCTTCGCAGCGCCATCACGGCCGACATGTCCACTTCGTTGAACGTCGTGAGCAGCGCCGCGTCCTGCTGCGCCTGCACCAGCCGCTCGGCAATCCGCCGACGCAGCGGGCTCATCGGGACGACCTCTTCCTGCCGCTCCGCCTCGGGCGCAGCCGCTTCCGCCGCCGGCTGCGGAGCCGGCGCCGCCTCGGCCGGGGCAGCCTGGCGCTGCCGGTCAATGTGCCGCTGCACGTCCTCCTTGAGCAGCCGGCCGCCCGGGCCGGTCGCCTCGACGTCCTCCGCACTGATGCCGTGCTCCTCGAGCAGACGACGCGCCGCCGGCATGACCCGCGGCCCTTCGACCTCCTCGGCCGCCTCGGCAGGACGCTCCATGATCTGCTCGGTCGCCCGGCCGGGCGCCTCGCCCGCCCCTTCGCCGCGATCCTCAGGCGTCGCCTCGGGGCCCTTCCGATCCGCCGCCTGCGTTTCCGGCTCGGCGGCGCCGGCCTTCTCCTCGCGCTCGGCGACGGCGTGATTGGTCGTCGACGCCTCCATGCCCCCTTCCTCGGCCCCCGTGCCCGCCTCCGTGGCCTGCTCCTCGCCTTCCTCGAGATAGCCGATCGTCTCGCCCACCTCGGCGGCCTGGCCCTGCGGCTTGAGGATCTCGCTCACCACCCCCGCCACGGGCGCATACATCTCCTGCGTCGCCTTGTCCGACTCGATCTCCACGATCGGCTCGTCCTTACCGACGCGCTCGCCCTTCTGCTTCAGCCATCGGCCGACCTCCACCTCGGTGATCGACTCGCCCATCTGGGGCACTTTCAGTTCGACGGGCATGATCCCTCCGTCTGTCTTTCTGGCGTGCGGACGGCCGCCCGCTCGCATTTTTCGCCGCAGACTGCGCTCAGCAGTGCTCGCGGTGGTCGAAGCCGCCGAATGCCTCGGCCAGAATCTCGTCCTGCTCCATCTGGTGCGCCGCCCGCGATCCCGTCGCCGGACTCGCCGACGCCGTGCGGTGAATACCGTCGAACGGCAGCCGGTCAAACAGGCTGCGGCAGAACTTCTGTCGCAGCATCGGCCACGCCCCCATGTTCCCCGGCTCTTCCTGCACCCAGAACACCGGCGTCCCGTCAGGATAACGCGCCAGGGCCGCCCGCAGCGACTCGGCCGGGAATGGATAGTACTGCTCCAGCCGCACGATGGCGATGTCCTCCCGGCCCAGTTTCTCGCGCTGGTCCAGCAGCTCGTAGTAGATCTTCCCCGAGCACAGCAGCACCCGCGAGACGTGCCTGCGGTCCGCGCCGCCCTCGTCGGGCAGCACCCGCTTGAACGTCCCGCCGGCCAGCTCGTCCAGCTCCGCCACCACCCGCGGATGGCGCAGGAGGCTCTTGGGGCTCATCACCACCAGCGGCTTGCGCCACCGCCGGAGCACCTGCCTGCGAAGCAGGTGGAAATACTGCGCCGGCGTCGTCGGGCTCACGACCTGAATGTTGTCCTCGGCAGCGAGCATCAGAAACCGCTCGAGCCTCGCCGAGGAGTGCTCGGGCCCCTGCCCCTCGAAGCCGTGCGGCAGCAGCAGCACCAGCCCGCTCAGCCTGCGCCACTTGTCCTCGGCACTCGAGATGAACTGGTCGATGATCACCTGCGCCGCGTTGGCGAAGTCGCCGAACTGCGCTTCCCACACCACCAGCCCGTCGGGCCAGTCCAGGCTGTAGCCGTACTCGAAGCCCAGCACGCCCACCTCGGAGAGCGGGCTGTTGATGATCTCCACCGGTGCCTGATCGTCGGCGAGGTGCTGTAGCGGCATGTAGGTGTGCCCGTCCTCGACGTCGGTCAGCACGCTGTGGCGGTGGCTGAACGTGCCCCGCTGGGCATCCTGGCCGCTCATCCGCAGCCGGTAGCCTTCGGTCGTCAGCGTGGCGAACGCGAGCGTCTCGGCCGTCGCCCAGTCGAGCTTGCGGTCCCCCGCAGCCATCTCGCGGTGCAGCCGCAGCAGCCGCTTGATCTTGGGATGGACGTGAAAATCTTCGGGCAGGCGGGTCATCCGGTCCAGCAGCTCGCTCAGCCGCTGGCGATCCACGCCCGTGGGCACGTCGTCCGCCTGCTTCTCGGGTCCGCCGTGGTAGTCCTGCCACACGCCGTCCCGGCGGAGCCTCCGCGGGGCGTGGGTCTCGCTGCGGGCGGCCGAGAGTTCCTTCTCCAGCAGTTGCGTCCGCCGCTCGACGATGCGGTCGGCGTCCTCGCGGGTCAGCCCGCCGAGGCGCAGCAGGTAGTCGAGGTACCCCTCGCGGACCGACTCGCGCGTTTCGATGGCGGAATACATCCGCGGCTGGGTGAAGCTGGGCTCGTCGCCCTCGTTGTGGCCGCGCCTGCGGTAGCAGTACATGTCGATGACGACGTCGCGTTTGAACTGCCTGCGGAAGTCCATCGCCAGCGAGATCGCCTGGGCGACCGCCTCGGGGCTTTCGCCGTTGACGTGGAAGATGGGGATCTGCAGCATCTTGGCCACGTCGGTCGAGTATCGGCTGCTCCGCCCCTCGCGGGGCCCGGTGGTGAAGCCGATCTGGTTGTTGACGATCACGTGCAGCGCCCCGCCGATGCGGTAGCCGTCGAGGCTGGAGAGGTTGAGCGTCTCCTGCACGACGCCCTCGCCGGCGAAGGCGGCGTCGCCGTGGATGAGCACGACCAGGCCATGCTCGGCGTGGCTGGTGTCGCCCACGCGGTCCTGCTTGGCCCGCATCCGCCCCAGCGCCACCGGGTTGACGTATTCGAGGTGGCTGGGGTTGAAGCAGAGCGAGAGGTGGATGTTCTTGCCGTGGCGGGTCCGCCAGTCGCCCGAGTAGCCGAGGTGGTACTTCACGTCGCCCCGTCCGCGGAACTGCCGCGGGTCGCGGTCCTCGAACTCCCGGAAGATCTGCTGCGGGCTCTTGCCGAGGATGTTCGCCAGCACGTTCAGCCGGCCGCGGTGGGCCATGCCGATGACGATCGAGCTGATGTTCTGGTCGCCCGCCTTCTCGAACGCCATGTCCATCAGCGGGATGAGGCTCTCGGCCCCCTCGAGCGAAAAGCTCTTGGCGCCGGTGAACTTGCGCTGGATGAACTGCTCGAAGATCACCGCGTCGGTCAGGCGGGTGAGAATGCGCACCTGCTCGCGGGTGGAGAGCTGGACCTGGTTCTCCGAGCCCTCCATGCGCTGCTGGAGCCACTCGCGGACGCGGAGGTTGTCAATGTGCATGAACTGCACGCCGACGTCGCCGCAGTAGGTATTGCGAAGCTGCGCCACGATCTGCCGCAGCGTCCGCTCGTTGGGCCCGGGCATGGACGAGGTGTGGAACGGCCGATCCATGTCGGCCTCGGTGAACCCGTAATAGCTCAGGTCCAGCTCGGGCGGCGACTCGTTGCTGTGGCCCAGCGGATCGACGTTGGCGACGATGTGCCCGCGCACGCGGTAGTTGCGGATGAGCTGGTCGACGCGGTGCTGCAGCGACGCATCGGTGGCCGCCTCGCCTGCGGGTGCCGCGGCGGCGTGGCCGTTGCTTCGCGCCCGGCCGTTGCCGCCGGGGTTGAAGATGCTCCGCCGACGGAAACGCGGCGCGCCGGCGCTCGCCTCGGGCTCGCGCCAGTTTTCAAAGAACGAGCGCCAGTGCGGGTCCACTGCCTGCGGACTGCGCAGATATTCGCGGTAAAGGGCTTCGACGTAAGCCAGATTGGCGCTGCTGAGCCGGGATTCCTGGTCCACCATCGGGCGGCCTTCCAATCGTCACGAGCCACGGGACACACAGCCGATCTTCAACCTGCTGCCACGAGCTCCTCTAGAGTAGCAGATCGGAGCGATTCCGGACTGGCGTTACCCCGATGACAAGGAATCGTCGGCGGCGGGTCAGCCAATCATAGCCGCCTGCCCCCGCCCGGGCGACGCCCGAAACGCCCCCGATCGCGCCGTCAGGAGCGGGTTTCACATGCAGAGCAAGCCGGAGCGAAGGCTTTGATTCCGCCGGGTTTGCCTGCCTATGATGATGTCAGCACCCCAGCCAGAAGACACACACCTGCGGAAGGGGACAGGGACGCGGGCCGAGGGAGTGCGATCGCCCCCCCTGCTCCTGCCGGATAGACCCAGGAGTTACCATGACCCAGCCCCACGCCTCGGACCCGATGGGGGCTGTCGCCTTCATCGGCAGCTACGTACCCCGGCGTTGTGGCATCGCCACCTTCACCGCCGACCTGACCGAGTCGGTCGCGGCCGCCGCCCCCGACATCACCACGTGGACGGTGGCCATGAACGACCGGGCCGAGGGGTACCGCTATCCGCCGCGCGTCTGGTTCGAGATCAACCAGCACCGCCTCGGCGAATACCGCCTGGCGTCGGACTTCCTGAACATGTCCAACGTCGACGTCTGCTGCCTGCAGCACGAGTACGGCCTGTTCGGCGGCCGGCAGGGACAGTACATCGTCGAACTGCTCCGCCGACTCCGCATGCCCGTCGTCACCACGCTGCACACCGTGCTCAAGGACCCCGACGAGCACCAGCTCGACGTGATGAAGCAGCTCGCCGGCGTGACCGACCGCTTCGTCGTCATGGCCGAGCGAGCCTACGAGTTCCTCTCGGAAAGCTACGGGATCGAGGACGACAAGATCACCCTCATCCCCCACGGCATCCCCGACGTGCCCTTCGTCGATCCCAACTTCTTCAAGGACCAGTTCGGCGTCGAGGGCAAGAAGGTCATGCTCACCTTCGGCCTGCTCAGCCCCAACAAGGGCATCGAAAACGTCATCGAGGCCCTGCCCGCCATCGTCAAAAAGCATCCCGACGTGGTCTACATCGTCCTCGGGGCGACCCACCCCGGCGTCATGGCCCACAGCGGCGAGGACTACCGCCTCTCGCTCAAGCGCCGGGCCGAAGAGCTCGGCGTCGCCGACCACATCGAGTTCGTCAACAAGTTCGTCGAGCTCGATGAGCTGGTCGAGTTCCTCGGCTGCGCCGACGTCTACGTCACCCCCTACCTCAACGAGGCGCAGATCACCTCCGGCACCCTCGCCTACGCCCTGGGCACCGGCAAGGCGACCGTCTCCACCCCCTACTGGCACGCCCAGGAGATGCTCGACGACGGCCGGGGCCTGCTCGTGCCCTTCAAGGACCCCGGCGCCCTCGCCGACGGAATCAACTACCTCTTCGACCACGAAACCGAACGCCACGCCATCCGCAAGCGGGCCTACCAGTACACCCGCTCCATGCGCTGGCAGGAGGTGGCAGGCCAGTACCTCGAGCTCTTCGAAGCCGTCCGCGAGGAGCGCAACCGCAACCCCAGGCCGGTCGTGCAGACCCGCACGCTCCGCAGTGCCGGACACGAGCTGGCCGAGATCAAACTCGACCACCTGATGATGCTCACCGACGACGTGGGCATCTTTCACAAGGCCAAGAGCACCGTCCCGGACCGCCACCGCGGCTACAGCACCGACGACAACGCCCGGGCGCTGATGACGGTGCTGCTCGCCCAGGACCACCTCGACTACGCCGCCGGGGCCAACCTCGACGCCCTGGTCAGCCGCTACCTCAGCTTCCTCGACCATGCCCTGGACGACGAGGGACGGTTCCGCTCGCTGCTCGCCTTCGACCGCCGCTGGAAGCGCAACGGCTGCAACGAGGACACCCACGGCCGGGCCGTCTGGGCGCTGGGCGAAGCCGTCGCCCGATGCCAGCTCCGCGGGCACATGACCCTCGCAACCAACCTCTTCCAGCGCTCGCTGGACAACTGCGAAAAACTCAAATACCCCCACGCCCAGGCGTACGCCCTGATCGGCATCCACGCCTACCTGCGCCGGTTCAGCGGCGACAGCCACGCCCGCCGGGTGCGCGAGCACCTCGCCGACTCGCTCTACGAGCGTTTCTGCCGGCACCAGGCGGACGACTGGCCCTGGCTGAGCAACAAGGTCACCTACGCCGCCGCCCGACTGCCCCACGCCCTGCTGCTCTCGGGCCGGTGGATGTTCAACGACGAGATGATCCAGACCGCCCTGCGCAGCCTCGAGTGGCTCCACGACGTGCAGACCGGACCCCACGGCCAGTTCGCTCCCGTCGGCAGCGACGGCTGGCTCGTCCGTGGCAACGAGAAGGCCCGCTTCGATCAGCGGCCCATCGAAGCCTCCGCCACCATCGACGCCAGCCTCGAAGCCTACCGCGTCACCGACGACCACAAGTGGCTCGACCGCGCGTACCGCTGCCTGAACTGGTTCCTCGGCGACAACGACCTGCACCTGCCGCTGTACGACCACACCACCGGCGGCTGCCACGACGGCCTGCTGCCGCACGGCGTGGACGAGAACCAGTCGGCCGAGGCCACCCTCGCCTGGCTGCTCTCACTGCTCAACCTCTACGAGCACGTGTTCGAAGTCGAGGCCGTGCGCGACGCCGCCAGCCAGAACGAGCGGGCCGAGGCCCCCGCCAGCCAGCGGCACCTCGCCAGCGACCATCGTCGCCCCGACGGCGAAGAGCGATCCACCAGATCCTCCTCCGCCCGCCGCCCCGAAGGCGGCTCCGCCCGAGGCAGCAAGGGGTAGGTTCCGCCTGACGCCCGGGCAGGCACCGCATTGGCATGCAGTGCCCCGGGGACCCACGGGGACCTTGCGCGGCAAAGCGTGCTTCAGACGCCAGTTGCCGCCCCCCCCCCACTCACCTTTTCCACGGCGGATGCCGCCCCTACTCCCGCGGCTGCTGGGTCATGGCGTAATACCGCCAGTGCCGATCGGCTTCGCCGATGTGATCCGCCCCGAACGCTTCGCGGAACGCGGCCGAACTCGATTCGCCCTCGCTCAGCAGGAGCAGGTACCGCTCAAACGGCTCCTGGTACCGCCCCTCGGCCGCGTGAATCAGAAAATAGACCACGCTCCACGACTGGTCGTACAGCAGCCGGCCGGCGGCGGGATCCTCCGCGACCGTCTCCCGCCAGGCCTTGCCCGTGGTGGCGACGAGCTCGCGCAGGCTCAGTGCCCGGCCCTCCCGGATCGCCTCGCGGACCCGGTCGATCCGCCCCGCCTCGCTATACCCGGTGGTCATCTTTCGGCCCGCCAGGCGGGAGAGCTCGAAATACTCCGCCAGCCCTTCGTTGAGCCACAGCGGCAGTCGCCCGATGTACGCCCAGGCGAACTGGTGAAACCCCTCGTGCTGAAGCGTCTGAAGGGTCCGGTGAGGCGGCTTGTCCTCGATCCACGTCGCCAGACCGCCCACTTCGCCGCGGCGGAAAAACAGCCCGCTCGACCCGGCCGAGTCGATCCCGACGCGCTCGAGCAGGCGGTGATAGTCCGCCTCGGTCCGCAGGAGGAACAGCGGCATCCGCTCGGACCGCCTCGCCTCGAACCCGCTGAACCGCTTGCTGAAATGGGCGAAGACGAGGTCCATGTGCTCGGCGAACGGCCGAACGCGGTCGGGCTCGAGGTTCGTGTGCACCTCGTAGAACCGGCTGCGGAACACGGCGAGCCCGTACCCGTCGCGCACCTCGGCCGCCTTTCCCGGCGCAGCGGCGAGCGTGAGCACGACCAGCGCCAGGCTCAGCAGTCGTCGACTCGGCACGCGGTCACGCTCCTCGCGGGGTCAGCGGCTCATTTGCCGGCATAGTCAATGAAGCGGCCGATCTCGCTGCGCAGGTCCCGGCGGTGGATGACGCGGTCCACGAACCCCTTCTCCAGGAGGTGCTCGGCCCGCTGAAAACCCTCGGGCAGCTCCTGCCGAACGGTGTTGGCGATCACCCGGGCCCCGGCGAAGCCGATGTAGGCCCGCCGCTCGGCGAGGATGAGGTCGCCCAGCATGGCGAAGCTCGCCGTCACGCCGCCGTAGGTCGGATCGGTGAGGACGCTGATGTACAGACCGCCCGCTTCGTCGAGCTTCGCGAGCGCAGCCGAGGTCTTGGCCATCTGCATCAGCGACAGGGCCGACTCCTGCATCCGCGCCCCGCCCGAGGCGGCGACGATGATCAGCGGCCGATCCTCCTCCAGCGCCAGCTCGATCGTGCGGGTGATCTTCTCGCCCTCGACCGAGCCCATCGACGCCATCATGAAGCGGTTGTCCATGACCGCCAGCGCCACGCCGCGCCCCTTGATGAAGGCCTTGCCGCAGCGGACGGCGCTGTGTCGGCCGGTCTTGGCCTGCTCGGACTCGAGGCGCTCGCAGTACGGCTTGCGATCGACGAACTCGAGCGGATCGCAGGGGGCGAGCTCCTCCCACAGCGGCTCGAAGCTGCCGGGGTCGCAGAGCTGGGCGATCCGCTCCTCGGCGCCGATGCGGTAGTGGTGCTCGCAGTCGGGGCAGACGTGCATGTTCTGCTCAACCTGCTTGCGATAGCTCATCGCCTCGCAGTTCGGGCAGCGCATCCACAACCCCTCGGGCACGGCAGATCGGCTGGCGGGGTCACGCACGTCCTGCCAGCGGCGCGGCCGCGCCGGCCGGGACTCGGCTTGGGATGGTATGTTCATGTCGTCGTCAGACAAAACAGGCCCCCAATGCGGGCGGCGCAGTAGAATCGCGGCTGAATCGCCCGCCATCACGCACGCTGACGGGCGCTGCCCTCGCGGGCCGGCCGAGTCCGGGTATACCCCGACCGCTCGGCCCCCACGGGCGGTTTTCGGCGATTATACCGACGAACCTCCAACAGGAGAACCTTTTCATGCGCATCACCCGATTCCTCGACGCCGCCGGCCAGGTCCGCGCCGGGATCGACCTCGGGGGCGGCAAGGCCGAGCTGCTCGCCTCGCCCGACGCCCTGGACCCGATCGAATCCATCGGCGAGACGGCCGAGATCCACCAGCGGCTCGCCCCGATCGCCCCGCGCAATATCTTCTGCATCGGCCTGAACTACCGCGAGCACGCCCGCGAAACCGGGGCCGAGCTGCCCGAGCACCCCGTCATCTTCATGAAACCCACCTCGGCCGTGAGCCCTCCGGGCGACGACATCGTCCTGCCCGCCTGCGCCATCCGCGGCCCCGAGGTGGACTACGAATGCGAACTCGCCGTCGTCATCGGCAAGGCCGGCAAGGACATCCGCGTGCCCGACGCACTCGACCACGTGCTGGGGTACACCGTCGCCAACGACGTCTCCGCGAGGCGCTGGCAAAAGCACGCCGGCGGCAGCCAGTGGGTGCGCGGCAAAAGCTTCGACAGCTTCTGTCCGCTCGGCCCGGTGCTGGTGACCGCCGACGAAGTCGAGGACCCGCAGACCCTCCAGCTCCGCACGACCCTCAACGGCGAAACGATGCAGGACAGCTCGACCAGCGACATGATCTTCACCGTCGCCGAGCTGATCGCCTTCCTGAGCCAGGACACGACCCTCCTGCCCGGCACGGTGATCCTCACCGGCACCCCCGCCGGCGTCGGCGTGGCGCGCAAGCCGCGGGTGTTCCTGACGGCCGGCGACGAGGTGACCGTCGAGATCGACCGCATCGGCAAGCTGACGAGCAAGGTGCGGGAGGCGGGGGAGAAGTAGCGGAGGAAGAAGTAGTTAGAGGGAGTTAGCGGAGCTAAAGGAGTTACCCCCGGGCGCTGCCGGGGAGGCAGCGGAGCGTTTTCGGAGGAGATCGGCCACAGATGGACACCGATGGACACAGATAAGACGAGAAAGCCGCGAACTGGCGCCGGACGACCGCCGAGTTGCGGCGAAAGCAGAGCCCCTTCGCCCTCGGCTCTGCCGGGGTTAAGGCGAGCGACCACCGCTCCGGGGGAAGTTGGCGAGGCACCCTGCCCAGCCCTCTGCTCCCCATCTGTGTTGGTCTGTGTCCATGTGTGGCTGACTACTTTAACACCCTCTAACTCCCTCTAACTCCCCTTAGCTCCCTCTGACTACTCACAACGCCAGCCCCTCCAGCGACGTCAGCCCCAGCGGCTCGCGCATCCAGAACGGCTCGGCATACGCCGTCCCGATCCGACTCCCCATGTAGCCGTTGAGTTGCCGAAGCCACGCGATCACCTTCCGGTTCTGCTCGGGGATCACGAACTGGCTCTCGTACGCCTGGATCGCCTGCTCCTTGGTCTCCTGCTCGTCGCTGATGTCAAGGCAGAACGTCGGGTCGGCCACGTGGCGGAGGTGCGTGCAGTAGTAGTAAATCATCCACGTGGGATAGATCCGCTCGCCCGGCAGGTCCACCTGCGTCAGCTTCGCGTCGAACCGCGCATCCTCGACGATCCGCGTCGTGGCGACGTGGTCCGGGTGCGCGTCCTCGGGGTACGGCAGAAACACGATCTCCGCCTGGTGCTCGCGCATGACCCCGGCCACGAGATGCCGGGCCGCAAGATGGTGCTCGACCTCGCGGTTCTTGAGCCCGACCAGCCGCCGCTTCACCCCCATGATCTCGGCCGCGGCCGTCCACTCCTTCTCCCGCTTCTCGCGCGAGCCGTGCGGCGTCGGCTCGCCGTCGGTCATGTCCAGCAGCAGCACGTCGTGCCCCTGCTTCGCCAGGCGGATGATCGTCCCGCCCATCCCCAGTTCCTGATCGTCCGGATGCGGCCCGACGACGAGTATGTTGGCCATGATGACTCCCTTTCTCCCTGCTCCATTCATGGAGAGATCAGCCGCAGATGAACACGGATAGACACAGATGAGTCGAGGGAAGGAGTTAGAGGGAGTTAGAGGAGTTAGGGGCGGTACGGTGCACTCTCGCGAACAATCCGGACCGACACCCGCGGCGGCGCTGCGCTCTGCCCCGGCTTGCCCCTCGTATCCCCCCCACTCACCAGTCTGCAAACCCAACCTCTTCCCCATCTGTGTTCATCTGTGTCCATCTGCGGCTAACTACTTTAACTCCCTCTAACTCCCTCTAACTCCCTCTAACTCCCTCTAACTACTCAGTACCTCACCCACTCCAGGCAGAGCCCCTGCGGCGGAAGCGTCGGCCCCGCCAGCCTTCGGTCGGCCTCGCTCAGGATCAAATCAATCCGTGCGGGATTGAACAGCCCCCGGCCCACCTCCACCAGCGTGCCGGCGAGAATCCGCACCATGTTGTACAGAAACCCGTCGCCCGACACGACGATCTGCACCTCATCCCCCGCGCGCACCACCTCGCACGCATGAATCGTCCGAATCGTGCTCTTGCGCCCATGCTTGGCGTAGGCGAGGCCCGCGAAGTCGTGCATGCCCACCAGCCGACGCGCCGCGTCGTTCATCAGGTCCACGTCGAGGTCGTACCAGCAGTGCCAGGCGACGTGCCGAAGCGTCAGCGGCCGATGCACGCTGTTCCATATCCGGTAGCGGTACTGCTTGCTCGTCACCGCGTTGATCGCGTCGAACTTCGGCGGCGCGACCTCGGCAGCCCGCACCTCCACGTCCTCGGGCAGTCGACTGTTGATCGCCATCGGCAGCCGTTCGAGCGGGATCGGGCACTTCGCGTCGAACTGGGCGCTCTGCCCCATCGCGTGTACCCCGGCGTCGGTCCGCGAGGCGCCGACGAGATGGATCCGCTGCCACAGCAGCTCCTTGAGCACGCCTTCGACCACCTCCTGCACCGTGCGCAGCGGCTCGCCGTCCGGGGGGTGCTGCTTCTGCCAGCCGTGGAAGTCGGTCCCGTCGTAGGCGATGGTCAGCCGATACCGCCGCTTGGGCACCTGCTTCGCGGCGCGGATCACGTTGGGCTCGGCCTCGGCGGGGTCGCCTGCGGCCGCGGCCGGTTCGGGCGGCATGTCAATCACTTCAGCCATACAGCCAGTTTACGAAATCGCGGCCCAGCCGTTCGCCGATGGACGGAAGCGGCCGGGACCAGCCCACCGGCCGACCCGACCGCGTCCGCGGCAGAGCCCCCTGCGATTGCAGAAGCAGGGGCCGTATCGCCGATTAAATCCGTTGATGAACGACCCGGAGGACATTCTCGACCTGAGCGGTCAGCCGCAGCCGCCCCGGTCCAGGCATCCCGCCATGCGGGGTCGGCCGTGGCTGGCGGTGCGGTGGCGCTGCTGCTCGGTCTACAGCCGAATCTACCGCAACCGTCGGGGCGACGCCTACGAAGGCCGCTGCCCGCGCTGCGCCAGGCCGGTGCGGGCGCAGATCGGCCCCGGGGGCACGTCCGCCCGCTTTTTTGAAGCAGGTTGACCGCGCCCCGCAGGCTAGCGTGCAATGCACAGCCCGGGGCGGCATTGCGTCTGGTCGTGGAAGGCGGGGGCAGCCGGGCTACTTCGCCGGCTCGGCGGCCTCGATGGCGTCGAGCAGCTCGGCGGGGTGGTGGATGATCGCGTCCGCGCCATGCTCGCGGAGTTCGGATTCTTCGCGGAAGCCCCAGGTGACGCCCACGCCGAACATGCCGGCGTTGACGGCGGTGGTCGTGTCCACCTTCGTGTCGCCGACGTAGGCCCAGTGCTCCAACGGGATCTCGAGCCCTTCGGCAATCCGCTTCGCCGCGGCGGGGTCGGGCTTGAGCGGCCCGCCCTCCTCGTGGCCCTGCACGATGGCGAAGGGCCACTTTTTCATCAGCCGGTGGACCATCTCCAGCGTCGCGTCGTGCGGCTTGTTGCTGAGCACCGCGATCGTCAGCCCGGCCTCGACGAGCCCGTCAAGCATCTCCGGCACGCCGGGGTAGAGGTCCGTGTGGTCGTAGCGGTGGGCCTCGTAGTAGCGGCGGTAGTGAGCGATGCCCTTCTCGAACGTCTCGGGGGCGTCACTCTCCAGGGCATGCTCGACCAGCCAGGGCAGGCCCTGCCCGGCGAGGTAGCGGTAGCGGTCCACGGGCAGCGGATCGCGGCCCATCTGCCTGAGCATGTGGTTCCCCGCCTCGGCAATGTCGCGCAGCGTGTCGCTGAGCGTGCCGTCGAGATCGAACATGACTGCCTTGATCTTCATGCGGACCAGTGTAGGGTTCTCCGCCAGGATTGCCAGCGCGCCCTGAAGCCTTGCGTGATCGGAATTTACAGCGTATCCTGCGGTCGCATTCGGGAGGGATTTATGCAGTTTGAGCAGATCGATTCGCTGTCAGAGTCCGAAACGCTGAGCAACACCATCGGGGGTGCCATGTCACGCGTGCCCGGCGGCCTGTTCGTGCTGACCGCCCAGGCGGAAGAGCGCCGGTTGGGACTGGTGACCAACCTCGTCCAGCAGGTGAGCATCAAGCCGCCCATGCTCTACGTCGCCGTCGCCAAGGGCGAGTCGATCATGCCCCTCATCAGCGAGTCGCGGCAGTTCGGCCTCTGTCAGCTCAGCGAGGAAGACAAGCTGATCCGCCGCAAGTTCTCCCGCCCCATCGACCCCGCCGACGACCCGTTCCTCGGCTACGAGCTCATCCACGGCCAACTGCCCAACCTGCCCATCCTTGCCGGGGCCATGGCCTACCTCGAGTGCGAGCTCTCCTGCCATATCGACGTCGAGGGCGATCACGACCTCTTCGTCGGCCTCGTCCGGGGCGGCGGCGTCCTGCACGGCGGCAAGCCGGCGGTCGTCTGCCAGGTGCCGGACTCGGAAAAGTGACGCCCCGCGGGCTCCCTCACGCCCGCATCGATTCGGGGTCGATCCCCTGCGCCTCGCACCACCTGCGGTATTCGCCGGGCAGGATCTCGGACGGCTTGATCTCGCTCCGCCCGCCCCAGAAGACGTTCGTGTAGCTCACGTCGATGCCCGCCTCGGCCAGGTGGTCGTCGATCGCGGCCTTGTGCGCCAGCAGCAGGTCCTTGTCCAGGCCGTGGGCGACCCCCATGACGTTGACGCCGCGGAACTCTTCGCCGCCCTCGCGCCAGTAAGCGTGGGTCATGATGTGGTGTCGGCCGACCTCCCTGCCGGCGTCGATCTCCCGCCCCTCGGGCACGCGCCAGTGGAACAGCGCATTGAAGCGGGTGACCCGCTGATTGCCGGCGACCTTCTTGTGGTGCTCGAGGAAGGTGGAGAACCGCCCGATCACGCCCCGCTCTTCGAGCCCGCGGGCGACCTCGAGAAAGCGCTCGTACGGCACGCCCGCCGCCTCGGCCCGCCGGCGCCAGGGCTCGGGGGCGATCTCCTCGGGGGCGAACTCGCGCTTGAGGGCGCCGAGGACCTGCCACTCTTCCTCGCGGAGATCGACGACGGTCGTGTCGATCGCCTTGCCCGGATCGTCGGTGCGGGCGCCGGGCTCGAGCTTGCGTCGGCGGACGTGCCCGACGCCGAGCGTGAAGAGCTTCTTCGCCGGCATGAGGCGGTAGGCGGTCGCGCCGGTTTTGGCCATGAGCAGCCGGGCGTGCCTGTCCATGTCGTAGCCCTGGGGCACCTTGAGCGTGGTCCAGAGCCGATACTGCGCTCCCGGCGTGGCGGGGTCGGCGGAGCGGAAGACGACGTGGCCCGAGAAGGGATCGCGCTCAGCCATCCACTCGAACGCGGCCTCGAGCCTCTCTTCGGGCACCTGCCAGGCGACGAGGGCCCCCGGCGCGAGACTGGTGGCGAGAACAGTCTGGCGGACGCGGCGGATGACGCCGGCCTCGAGCAAGGCGCGAATGCGTTCGAGCACCGTGTCGAGCTCGACACCGGCGCGGTCGGCGATTTCGCGGAACGGCGTCTCGGCGAAGCCGGAGATGCGGTCCTCGGAAACGGCAAAAATCCGGGCGTTGATCGCCTCGTCCACGGCGAGGGGGATGTTCCGGGTACTCATCATAATTATTCTAGTTAGATGGAGGCGGAAACCAAGGCCCGGGCGGGAGGAAGGGGAGCGGGCAGCGTCCACGGATGGACGCAGGCCGGCGAGCAAGAGACCTCGAACGATTGCGCCTCGCGCGCGGAGAAGCTGATCACTGCCTTCGCCCCCGGCTCTGCCCCGGGGGACGACTCCGTCTTTCAGCCCTTCCCGGGTCCCCCCCCGAAAAAAAGGCTGCCGGTGAGGGTAGGCGGCCCTCACCGGTCAGCCCGTGTTCTCCTGCAGGGCGTCCCCTGCGTCGGCTGGCCGGCCGGGAGAACGGATCGCGTTTGCCGCTTCCGGATCCCGCAGGATCGAAAACGGCCTTTGTGTCGGACGCTAACCGGAAGGAGAATGGACGTCCAGCCTCCCCGCGCCCGGCTGTGCCGGGGGGTTGTCACTGGGTCCGGCGCAGACGCTTCACGCGCTCGCGCAGATCCTCAGGCAGCGGGGCCGAGCCCGCGAAGCGGCGGTCGACCCGGTCGAGCACCTCGTCCGCGGCCGCCGTGTCGCCGGCGTCCAGACGCACCCGCGCCAGCGCCACGTACCACTGCGGCGAACCGGGCTCGAGATCGATCGCCTGCTCGAACTGCGCAGCCGCCTCGTCGTGCCGCTCCGCCGCCGCCAGAGCCTGCCCCAGCGTGTCCCGGTACGCCGCCACGTTCGGCTCGAGCTCCACCACCCGGCGGGCGAGCGAAACCGCCTCGTCGAGGTCCCGCTCCGCGCGAATGAGGATCATCGCCAGGTTGTTCGCCGCCTGCGCCTGGTCGGGGTTCGCCTCGAGCACCCGGCGGTAGGCCCGCTCGGCCGCCTCGGGATGGTCCGTCGCCTCCTCGAGCACCGCGGCCATCAGCAGCGCCTCCGCAGACGGCTCCTCCTGATCGACCAGCGGACTCAGCAGACGACGTACCTCCGCCAGCGGCTCAGGTCGGCGAAGCCGCTCAGCCAGGCTCCACCACGCCTGAGCGAGCAGGACCCGCTCCCGGTCCGCCTCGCCAGGCAGCGCCGTCTCAACCTCGCCCAGCCAGCGCGTCGCGGCCGACACGTCCGGCGCGGCCTCCTGGCCGATCTGCATCCACAGCGCCCGACCCATCTCCCCGGTGTCGAGCAGCGGACGCAGCAGCTCCGCCGCCCGGTCGGCCTCGCCCGTCGCGAGCAGCACCCGCCCGGCCGCGGCAGCAAGCTGCGGCTGAGCCTCGGGAGCGTCGCCCAGCGCGTCGAGGTGCGGGCGAAGCTGACCCAGCGCCGCCTCCGCGGCGCCCATCCGGAAGCGGGCCTCCGCGATGGCGAGGTCGGCCGGCAGGGTCTGCCCCCTCAGCCGCTCGCGCCAGTCGCCGGCCGCGGACAGCGCTTGGCGCCACCGCCCGCGGGACAGCAGCATCCGCGCCGCCAGCTCGGCCGGCTCACTCGCCTGCGGGAACCGGCCCATCGCCTGCCGCGCGACGGCCAGCGCCGCGTCGGTCTCGTTCATCTGATCGAGTCGGCGAATCGCCCACACCTGCACGGCCGGCACCTGGTCATACTGGCGGGCGAGCTCGCGCACCGCCTCGGCGTCGGCGTCCGCATCGCTCGCGGCAATCGCTTCACGCACCGCGGGGGTCCACTCCGGGTTGTCGAGCATCGCCGCGACCAGCGGCACCAGCCCGGGGCGCTCGGCCGCATCCTTCAGCAGCTCGGGCTGCTCGACCAGCAGCGCCAGGGTCGGGTCGGCCTCGGCCGCTGCGCCAACCTGCTCGAGCAGGTCTCCCGCGGCACCGAGGTTGCCCGAGCTGATCTCCAGCGACAGCCGGGCGCGCCACGGCTGACCGCTTTCGGGGGCCGCCTGCGTCGCCTGATGAAGCAGCTCCCGGGCCCGGTCCAGCTCGCCCGTCCGCGCGCGGTGGCCGGCGAGCAGAAGCTCCCGCTGGCCCGGCGGCAGATCCAGCTCGTCCAGCTTCGCGAGCGCCCGGCTGGCGTCCTCGCTCAGCCCCTGGCTGCCGAAGAAGCTGACGGCGTCACTGACCATCGCGGGCGACGGGTCGGCGAGCAGCTCGCGGTAGTGCGCCGCCGCCTTGTCCGTCTCGCCCTGAACCTGGTAGATCCGTCCGAGCAGAAGCTGCTGCCCGACGTCAGGCGCCTCCACCTGCTCGAGCAGTCCGGCCGCCCGATCGGGCTCGCCGAACTGGACCAGCGCGCTGACGATCTGCGTCAGCTCGCCGCCCTGCCGATCCGCCGCCTGCTCCACCAGCCGATCGAGGTGCAGCCGCACCTGCGAGGTCTCGTCAAGCTCACCCAGCACGCGGACCAGCTCCAGGCGCAGATCCTGCCGCTCGGGATCGAGCTGCACCGCCCGCCGAAGCTGCTCCGCCGCCGCGGTGGGCTGGTCCGTCTGCCTGTACGCTTCAGCCAGGAGCGCCCGCGGCGGAATCAGCCGGGGAGCCTCCTGGAGCACCTGCTCGAGCATCCTCACCGCTTCGCTGCGCGAGGCGTCGTCCTCGGCGTCCAGCAGCCAGCGGGCGCGGGCGATCCGCCACACCAGGCCTTCCTCGCCCGTCTGTTCGCGCAGCCGATCGATCACCTTGTCGACGAATTCGCGATCCGCCCAGACCGGCCCCGACTCCACCAGCGTGCGAAGCACGCTCGCCTCATCGGCGTAGCGATCCAGCAGCGCCTTCCAGGCATCGCCCGCTTCGGGATCGTCCGCCAGCGACAGCGCCCGGGCGATGGACACGTCCCACTCCGCACGCCGGCCCGGCTCGGCCGCGTCGCGCCTGGCCCGAAGATCGCGGATCGCCGCGTCCGCTTCGCCCCGGCCGATCCGCTCCGCCGCCCTGCGGAAGGCGAGGTCCGGATCGGCGCCGGCCGTCGCCTCGTCAAGCCGATCGAGGCACGCCTGCCTCAACTCGTCGCTGATCGGTGCGATCGCCCCGGCAAGGCTGCGCAGCACGGCCGGCCTCAGCTCGTCGCCGCTTTCCAGCACGCGCCGGACCACGTCGCGGGCTTTTTCCGCCTCGCCGCTGCGGCGAAGCAGCGCCACCTGCACCGGCGTCACGACGTGACTTTCCGGCAGCGCCTCGCGGATCTGTTCGACCATGCCGCTGAACTCGCGAAGCTGCTCGGCGTCGAACTGCTCCATTCGCGTACTCAGCGCCCGCACGAACGCCAGCGCGGCGGGCACACTCTCCGGTCGGCGGCGCGCCGCCAGCAGGCCCGCCGTGATCGCCTCGTTCTCCTGCCCGAGGTCCAGCAGCGCACCGCTTGCGTCGATCAGCGGATCGCCCCAGTCCGGCGCCAGCGACGCCGCCTTCCGCCAGGCGAGCACGGCGAGCTGATTCTCCCCGAGCTGGCCATACCCCCGGCCGAGCCAGTGGTGGTAAAACGCGTTGTTCTCCACCGCCTGCGTCGCCTGGCGACACACCTCGACCACCTCGCGCGGCAGCGGATCGCTGCCGAGGAAAATCGTCTCCAGCGTCGCCGCCCAGTGGACGGCCGCGGTGTCCTCCGCCCGCTCGCGCAGGCCCCGGACCAGCCGCTTCGCCTCATCCCGGCGATCGAGATGCACCAGCGCCAGGGCGCGCACGCCCAGCAGATCGCTGTCGGTCCTCGGATCGCTCGGGTCGAGCTCCGCCCAGCGCCGGGCAATCTGCTCGTGACGCCCCGCCCGGGCGAGCCGGTGCGCGACATAGCGCTGGTAGCCCAGCCCGTCGACCTCGTCGGCCGCGGCGACCAGCACATCCAGCGACGCCTGAAACAGACTCAGCTTCTCCAGCTCACCCGCCAGGGCGAAAACCACCTCCCGCTCGGATGGCTCGCGCTTCGCCGCGGCGAGCAGCGTTTCGGTCGCCGCCTCGCTGTTCCCCGCCAGACGCTGCGCGACGCCGCGAATGAGATCGAAGTGCACGCTGTCGCCCAGCTCGCCGCGAAACTGCTCGGCGTGGGCGAGGATCTGATCGGCAGGCACCTCCTGCCGGTCCATCATCTCCAGCGTGGCGAGCTGCATCGGCAGATCGCTCGGCCGAAGCGCGTTGTACTGCTTCGCCAGCGCCAGCGCCTCGTCCTGCTTCCCGTCCTGCCCGAGCAGGCGGACCTCGATGCGCAGCCCCTCGGCCCGCACCGCGTCGGCGTCCTTGTCCAGGCACGCCTCGGCGAACTGCCGGGCCTCGTCGTGGCGGCCGAGCTGGAGCAGCGCGTCCGCCTTGGCGCGCACGGCGTCGACGTCGCCGGCCTCGCGTTCGAGGATCGCCTCGGCGACGCGGAGCATCTCGCTCCCGTAGCGCATGCGCGTGTAGAGCTCGAGCAGCTCGTGGCGGGCCTTGTCGTGGTCCGGATCGAGCTCGAGCACCCGCCGCAGCCGGCCCGCCGCCTCCTGGAGGTGTCGGCCGTCGGGCTCCTCGACGCCCCGGCGCGCCCGGGCGTAGAGGTAGTTCGCCTCCACGTCGTCGGGGAAGCTGCCGAGGTACGTGCCGATCGCGTGCATCGCCACGAAATCGTCGCCGGCCTCGAGCGCCGCCTGCCCCTCGACCCAGGCGTCGCGGGCGTCGTTGCGCCGCTCGTTCATCTTCCAGCCCCACAACCCCGCGCCGCTGAGGATGACGAGCAACACCGCGCCGAGCAGGATCGCCAGGCGCCGCCTTCTTTTCTCACGTATGGCCATAAATTCAGGTGCCCCGGATCAGGAGGATGATGGTTTTCCAGATGATCTTGATGTCGAGACGGAACGACACGTTCTCGACGTATTCGATGTCGTAGCGAATCCATTCCTGGAAGTCTTCGCCGGGCCGGCGGGTGCGCATCACCTGCCAGAGACCGGTCAGCCCCGGGCGCACGCTGAGGCGCGCCTCCCGCCAGGCCGGGCAGTACTGGTTCTCCTTGAACGGGCTCGGCCGGGGGCCGACGATCGACATGTGCCCGAGCAGGACGTTGACCAGTTGCGGCAGCTCGTCGAGCTGGTTGTCGCGGAGGAACTTGCCCACCCGCGTGATGCGCGGGTCGTCCTTGATGAAGAACTGCGGGCCGTCCACCTCGTTGCTCGCGGCGATCTGCGCCTTGATCTGCTCCGCGTCGCGCCGCATCGTGCGGAACTTGATGCAACCGAACTCCCGCCCGCCCAGCGTCTCGCGCCGGTGCGAAAAGAAGAACGGCCGACCATCCTCCCGCCAGATCGCCAGCATGATCAGCGGAAACAGCGGCAGCGTCAGCAGCAGCGCCAGCCCCGCGAAGCCGATATCGAACAGCCGCTTGAACACCCGCTGCAGCGACGACTGAAGCGGCTGACGCAGCGGCATGTGGAACACCTCGCCCGGCTCGAGGTCCTCCCAGCGCACGTGCTCCACCTCGGGCCGGCTGCCCGGCTCATCCCACAGCACCGCCGGGCCGACCGCGCTCACCCCGGCGTCCAGCTTCCGCCCCGCACCAACCCACATCGGCCCGACGAAGCGCACCTTGTCGCCGATGCGCGAGTCCGGATCGTGCCAGATCCCCGAACCGTGCCGCTGAGCCCGCTCGATCGTGACGGTCGGCTGCTTCCACGCCGTCACGAGCTGGTGCATGAAGTCCATCACCTCCTCGGGCGACTCGCGGTCGAACGCCCGGCCGCCGAGCACGAGGCTCGTCCGCCGACGACGCGACACCCGCTCGCGAAGCTGCTGCCACCCCTCCCGGGGCGAAGCCGCCGCCTGCCACGCGCGGGCGATCGCCGGGCTCGACGTCACCGCCACGCGGGAAAAACGCGAGTCCCGGCTGCCGTAGTCACGCTCGAAGCTGACGAGGTTGTCCTGCTCGTCCGTGACCGCGAACTCGCGGTACCCGCCGTCCCGCTCGTCGCTGACGCGGATCCACAGCACGTCCGGCTTGATCCAGCTCAGCTCCTCCACCACCCGCCGCAGGCCGAACATGACCAGCAGACGCGGCGCAGTGAGCAGGAACAGCTCGGCGTTGTCGATGATTTCCGTCGGCTCGCCGCAGCGCACCACCTGCACCCCGCGGGCAGTCCAGAAACGGTCGTGCAGTTCCACCGGCGTCAGCCCCCACACCGTGGGCAGCTCGCAGACGGTTCGCCTGGGTTTCAGCGTCGCTGTGGTCACACATTCCCTCCCTGGGCCGGGCACGCAGCGGCCCGGCCGTCGTCGCTCGCCGCGTCAACCGACGTGGCCGTTCCCGTTCGAGCCGTTGCTGCTTCCACGGCTGTTGCCGGTGTCGTTGGACGCCAGTGCACCCGCCACCGGCCCGATGCGCCGCCGCGCCGGCTGACCGGCCGCGCCGGCGAGCTCTTCCTCGGTCGGCCGCTGGCTCGTGGCCGAGTAGTTCCACACGGCCGCGTCGCGGGCGCTCGCCCGGTTGAACACGAATCCCGCCAGCCTGGCGTTGAGCGACGCGAGGAAATCCACGCCCCGCTGCACCGCCGGCTTCGAGTCGCCGTGCGCCGCGACGAACACCACCGCGTCCGCCGCCGCCGCCACGGCCGAGGTCTCCATGCTGCCCGGCACCGGGCCGGTGTCGACCAGAATCACGTCGTACTTCTGCCTCGCTTCGCGGAGCACCCGCTTGAGCCCGGCCGGGGAGATGCGGCGGACGTCCGCCACCGTCGCCCCGCCCACGGGCAGAATGCTCAGGTTCGGCGTCCCCGTCTCCGCGATGCAGTGCTCGAGCTGGTCGCCCGCCAGCGAATCGAGCAAGCCGACCGCCGTCTGCTCCTGGTACGCCAGCGCCTCGTCGAGATCTTCCTGCGTCACGTGACCGAGCTCGATGAGCACCTCGCCCAGCCGCTGGCTGTTCTGCCGCGCCTGGCTCAGCGCTTCCTGGAGCTGCTCGGAGCTGACCAGCCCCCGCCGCTCGAGGATGTGGCCGATGCGGCGGCGGACGATCGTCGCCATCCGCCGGCTCAGCCCGCCGCTGGTGAAGTCGCAGTCCACCAGCAGCGTGCGGCAGCCCGAGTCCGCGAAGCTCATCCCCAGCGCGAGCGTCAGGCTGGTCTTGCCCGAGCCGGCACTGGCGGAGGTGATCGTGTAGACGTCCGACGGGCTGCTCGCCGTGCCGAGTTGCAGCAGCGTGCGGATGTGGTGCACCGAGTGCGCCACGTCGGCCGCCTCGTCGGGGTCGCTGAGGTCCTCGGGCATGTGCGGCAGCACGCCGAGCATGCCGAGGTGACCCATGCTCTGGTACGCCTCGTCGGAGTTGCGCAGCCGCCGATCGAGCATCCCGAACAGCAACACGATGCCCACGCCCGCGCCCGCGCCGCCGAACAGCCCGGCCCCCATCATCTGGTACTGCTTGCGCTGATTGACCGGCTCCACGCTCGTGTCCGTGCCGGGCAGCAGGTCCACCCGGCCCCGACCGGCGGACTCGAGACTGAGCTGCTCGATGCGGAACTCGGTCTCCTCCAGCCGCTTCTCCGCCCCGGACTGCTGGTCGCGGAGGTTGTCGATCTCCAGCTTCCGCCGGCCCAGCGCGAGCGTCTCCTCCCGGGCCTCTTCGTACATCGCGCGGACCTGCTCGACCTGGTTGCGGATCTGCGCGGGCGACATCTGCCCGAAATCCGAATCCCCGGCCAGCGCCGGCCGACCGGCCTCGTTCACCTGCGCCACCTTCTCCTCGATCGACCGCTCGACAACTGCGAGCTGGTCGCGCACGCTCTGCACGTTGCGGTGCCGGTCGCCCAGCCGGGCGCCGAGCAGCTCGATGTCCTCCCGCAGCCGGCGCTGGCGGGCGAGCAGGTCCGCCATCTCCGGATCGGCACCGGCAATGTCCTCCGCCGTCAACGGCTGGGCCTCTTCCGCCTGCTCACCGGCTTCCGCCGCCTCGGCCTGCTGCCGCTCTTCCCCGGCTTCGACGAACGCGAGCTCCCGCTGCATGCGGCGCATCGTGCTCTCGATCTTGTGCAGCTCCTCGAGCTTGAACTGGTAGTTCTGATCGAGCGCGTCCGTGCCATACTCGTTGGCGATCGCCAGGATCCGCGAGTTCAGGTCCTTGATCTGCTGCGAGAGCGACTGCTTGCGGTCTTCCAGCACGCGCATCTGCGTCTGGTCGCGGTTGCGCTCGCGCTCGCCGTAGATCTCCATGTACGCCCGCACCAGCGCCTGCACGCCGACCTCCGCCGCCTGGCGGTCGGGGTCTTCATAGGCGACGCTGATGATTCGACTGCCGCGCGGGTGGTTCAGCTCCAACGATTCGAGAAACGCGTCCTGCGCCTCGAGCGAGCTGCTGCGCCCCAACGCCTCCCAGGCCGGGTCCTCCAGCGCCATCGCCCGCACCCGCCGACTCTGCATCAGCGTCAACTGCGACTTCACGAACCCGTCGTAGTCGGGCAGCATCTTGCTGACTTCGCTCTCGTAGAGAATCCGCGGCAGGTAGGGCTCGACCTGGATCAGCGCCGTGCTTTTGTACACCGGCGTCACCGCAAAGTAGCCACCCACCACGCCCGCCGCCGCGCCGAGCAGGCCCAGTAGCACCGCCCAGTGGTATCGGCCGCGCAGCAGCATGTGCATGCGCTTGAAAAGCGGCGTGGGCTGCTCCTCCCCCGGCGGGGGCGGCTCGGCCATCTGCGTCGCCGGCGGGCCGGCCATCTCGTGCTCGCGCATCTGCTGCGGGAGATTGCCCTCGTTCATTGCTTCACTCCATCCTGAATGCGGTCAATCGCGTCCGCCGAGGCGGCGAGAAACCGCTGGACAATCGCCTCGCGGTCTTCCGCCGAAAAACTGCTCGAGAACACGAACTGCACCTGCGCCGCGCCATACACCCGGAACGCGCGGTCCGCGGCGACGCTGTTCACCTGGTCCATCGTTCGGCCGAACTCCCCGTTGGGCAGAACCATCACGTTGTCCACCCGCTGCCGGGTGATCGTGCCGGGCAGCGTCTGCTCGAACTCGTACTCCACCCCCCCGGCCGGACCGTCCGCCGCGGACCAGACCTTCGATTCCGTCTCCGCCAGCGTCCAGCCGTGCGCCGGGTAGCACACCGGCGGATAGTGCCCCAACATGTCGCGGGCGTCGCGGCAGTGCACGATGAGAAACGAAAATTGCCGCCCGTCCTCCTCGTGCCGGTACCGCCGACTCAAAAGCGCGTTGGGCCGAAGCAGCTTCACCGCCGCCGGCGGAATCTCGATCTCCCGCCCCTGCCAGGGACCGATCCGCATCGGAATCGCCTCGACCGCCTCACGCACCGCGGCGTGATACGGCGCGACGTCCTCCGGGTCGGCCCAACTGCGACGCTCCAGCACCAATCCCCCGAGCAGGGCCAAAGCGAGCAGCGGCGGAATCCACGTCTTCAAGAACATCTCCCCTCCTCAATTCGTCGCCAGCGTGTAACGCGTCACCGGCACCAGCGCCCAGCGCAGCGCCCTGAGAATCAGCATCAGCAGCACCAGGCTCACGCCCAGCATCAGCCAGCCGCTGACGTCGTGGAACGTGTCGGCCGTGCTCGTCTCCGCGTAGCCGTGCAGGTACACCGTCGGCACCAGCCGAACCACGTTGCAGAAGATCGCCGTCGCCGGCGTCGCCAGCAGGATGATCGCCCGGGCATAGCTGCGAAGCGGCATCCCGAAGCCCACTGCGAACGACACCAGCAGCAGCGCAAACACCATCCGCAGACCGTTGCACGCCTCGGCGATCGCCACCTCCACGCCGTTGATCGAGAGAATGCTCCCCGACCGCGAGATCGGCAGCTCCAGCACCAGCAGCACCTGCTCGGTGATCAGCGCCGTCGCCGACTGAAGCGGAATCGCGATGCGCTGACGCACCAGCCCCGGCACCGGCACGAGAAACGCCAGCACCAGCAGCGCCGGCAAAAACGCCTTCGCTACCTCCGCACCCAGCACCGACAGCACGCAGCCCACCACCGTCACCACGGCACCCGCATGCCAGACCGACTGCATCAGCCAGGCGTCGCCCAGCGTGTGCATCGCCCAGCCGATCCCCACCAGCACCGGGCCGATCCACCGGCCCGTCGGTCGGCAGTAGCGCATCCGCCCCCGCCGCACCCAGATCAGCCACGCCATGACGATCGGCACGAGCATGATGTGGCTCGACTCCTCGTCGCGCATGGCGATCTCGTAAATGTCACGCCACGGCTCGATCGTCGCCGCCAGACCGGCCAGCCCCATCAGGGCCGCACCGATGAAGTGCCACTGCGTCCAGCCGTTCCGCTTGAGTCCCGGTGCGATCATTCGCTCGCCTTCCCCCCTTCCGTGCCGCGCGGCGTCACCACCGCGTCCACCACCGTCCGGTTGCGACCAACCACCGCCCCCGGACACACCACGCTGCGCACCACGACCGCCCCGGCCTCCACCCGGCCGCCCGAGAGCACGACCGAGTCGTGAATCCGCGCACCCGAATCGACTTCGCTCCCCGGCTCAATGATCGAAAAGCACGACTGCCAGTCCTCGCGGAACGGGCCGGACTCGCCCGGCTGATGCAGCCGCTGCAGCGCCGCGATGTAGCTCGAACGCGTCCGCACCGGCAGCGCCGCCGCCACCTCGCGCGACGCCACGCGAACCCGGTGCTCCGTCGCCAGCCGCGGCAGCACCTGCTCCTTGAGATCGACGAACCCCACCTCGGGCAGATCGTTCACCGCCCGGCAGCGCAGCAGCGAAATGCTGCTCGGCGTCCCGTCCTCGTGGGCCAGCAGACTCACCAGCCCGGGCCGACCCGCCAGTGCGTCGACGATCTCGCCCAGCGGCTCGAGCAGCACCTGCGTCGCCCCCGCCACCAGCAGCAGATCGTCGTCGCCGAACCCGCCCGCCAGATCACGCAGCACACCCGCCGTCCCGCGGTAAGCGCGCTGGTCACGCTCGACCCGCACCGCCAGCCCCCGGGCCGCTTCGCCCAGCCTCGGCTGCTCCGACTGCGAATCAAGCTGAATGATCACCTCGGGCCCGCCCGCGGAACCGCCGCCGAAGCACGCCCCGCACTGCTCGAGCCAGTGCTCGGCCATCGTCTGGCTCTCGCCGACGGGCAGATCGAGCAGCGCCCGCCCGATCGACCGGCTGAGCCGGCTCGGGCGAAGCACCCCCCCAAGCAGAACCACCGCACGCACCTCCGGCCGCGCGTCCGCCGCGCCTGCCGAAGAGACGGCCGGGCTTGCATCACCGCCGGTCACTGGACGAGCCATACCTGCCACTCCGCTTCCATACCCTCTCCCGCCAGATAGCACGGGCCTTCTCCCTTCGCTATCGGCCAGCTACGCCGACCGCTTTGGACCGATTCGAGGAAAGCGACCCCGCCGGCCCGGCGTCCGCAAGGAACGTCCGGATCGTCTCCAGCAACTCGGGCGACGCCCCCGCCCCCACCGAAAAGCCGCTCCCGCTATGCCCGATCCGGTCGAGCTGCCCGGGCACGTCCGCCTCGTCCTCGGCCACGTACACCCCCGCCCGGTCAGCAAACTGCTTCGCCGTGGCGAGCTGATGATCGTTGCGGTGCTCGCCCATCGCCGCGCGACGCGGCATCACCAGCACCGGCTTGCCCAGCTCCATCGCCGAGATGATCGTCCCCATCCCCGCGTGAGCCACGATCAGCTCCGCCCGCTCGAACCGCCGCTGAAACGCCTCGGGCTCGAGGTAGCGCGTCCACCGCATCGCCGTCGGCTCGTAGCTCGACCGCCCCACCTGGGCGTAGACGTCGTCCCGGCCGCGCCGGGCCGCCCAGCGATCCACCGCGCGGACCAGCCGGTCGAAGGGGAGCTGGGTGCCGATCGTCAGAAAAATCATCGCTTCTCCTCTCTCCGCCCCGCCGCTACTCGACCGGGTCCAGCAACGAACCGTCCACTTCCACGCTCACCGCCTGCCCCAGCGTCTCCACCTGCAGGATCAGCCGATCCCGCTGCGTGCGATCCTGAACCACGCCCTGCATCCCCCGCATCGGCCCGGAGCGAACCTCCGCCCGGATGCCCTTCCTGAGATAGGGAAACGGCTCGAGCGGCGCTTCCGCCTCCAGCGCCAGCCGAATGCTGCCAAGCTCGCGGTCGAACTGCTCCTGGTCGGCGACCTCGATGATCTGCGCCAGTCGGCGGGTCCGGTCCGCCTCGAAAGCCTCCTCCCGCGTGCCGCGGAGAAACACGTAGCCCGGAAACAGCGGCAGCGCCACCTTCGCCTTCCGCTTGCCGTAGTAGCGCACCTGCGGCAGCAGCGGAAGAAAGTGCTCGATCCCCCGCCGGGCGAGGTAGTCCGCCACCGCCTTCTCCTGCCGGCTTTTCGTGTGCAGCACGTGCCAGCACGTCTCGGTCGCGATCGGCGCGATCATGACAACTGCTCCTCCACGCTCGGCGTCTCGGGCACGAGGCTGATCAGCCCCTCCCGCAGGGCATAACGCGTCAGATCCGCCAGCCCCCGGAAACTCAGCTTCCGCATCACCTGGTATCGGTGCGTATCGACCGTCCGCACACTCACCTCCAGTCGCTGGGCAATCTCTCTCGGCACCAGCCCCTCAGCGAGAAGCTGCACCACCTCCCGCTCACGCGGCGTCAGCGGCGAGCCGTGCGCCTTGCCGCCCGGACGGTTCCGCACGTACTGATCCACCACCAGCCCGGCCACCCCCCGGCCGAGATAGGTCTGACCCGCCGCCACCGCCTCGACGCCCCGCCGAAGCTCCGAAAACGGCGAGCTCACCAGCACGCAGCCCGCAGCCCCGATTTCCAACACCCGGCCCATCAACTGCCTGCGAGGCGGCGTCACCAGCGCCAGCACCTGCACACCCGGCGACTGCCGGCGCACCCGGCTCGTCAGCTCCACGCTGCCCGGGTCACCGATGCTCACGTCCAGCACCAGCACCGCCGCCGGGCTCGCCTCCATCAGCGAAACCACCTCGCCAGCCTCGCCCGTCTCGGCGAGCACCGTCACGCCGGCCTCCTCCAGCAGGAGCCTCAGCCCCTGCCGCAGCATGCCCGACCTCAGTGCCAGAACGACCCCGCCTTCCATTTCTCTCCCGCTTCGCTCCACGAGGCCAAGCGGCTTCCTCCTTCACACGCCGGCCCGCCGCTCGTCGCGCCACCGCAAGCGGAGGCAGCGACAGCGATCGCCCGCCACCAGCGCAGCAAAGCTGCGCCGCGGGCGCGAACCGCCAAAGCTTCGATTGCACGGGCCCCCCTCTCAGGCGACGGACGCCGCCTGTCGAGCAAAGCCCCTCCTGATGATCGGCCGAACGTTCGGCCGACTTCATTCCACCGTCGCACCCATGCCTGCCGCCGCCTCAGACACGCGGCCACATCGGTGCTCGAGATGAACGGCGGCAACCCTCCTGGCCCCTCCGTCACCCCACGACCCGCATCGCCCCACCGGGCTTTTCCGTAGCCGGGCCATGGTGGACTATACCATCCACAGGCAGCCGAACAAGAAAAATGGCAGGTAATCTTTAAGTGATATTCGGACCCGATCATGCGAAAATGACGTAGCTGGGGATTTCCCTGATACAAAGACCGCTTCCGCGAATGCCCGCCCGCCTGCAAGAACCATTTCAAATAGAAAACTTGTCGGCAAGCCGGGCTTGAGGTAGTTTCATCATTGGCCGATGGAGAAAAAGGGTCCCGCTTCGCCGCGCACGCGCCGGCCGAAGCGCCCACCATCGACGGGAGGAGCAAACCATGAAAGGCGTCATTCTCGCCGGCGGACTCGGCACCCGGCTCCGCCCGCTCACGCTGGTGACCAACAAGCACCTGCTGCCGGTCTACGATCGGCCCATGATCTACTACCCCATCCAGACCCTGCTCGAGGCCGGGATCGACGAGATCCTCATCGTCACCGGCGGCGAGCACGCGGGCGACTTCCTCAAGCTGCTCAAAAACGGCAAGCAGCTCGGCGTCAAGCACCTCGCCTACGCCTACCAGGAGGGCGAAGGCGGCATCGCCGACGCCCTCAAGCTCGCCGAGGAATTCGCCGACGGTCAGAAAATCTGCGTCATCCTCGGCGACAACCTCATCCAGCGCGACATCAAAAAAGCCACCGGCGAGTTCTTCACCCAGAAATCCGGCGCCAAGCTCCTGCTCAAGGAAGTCCACGACCCGCAGCGCTTCGGCGTCGTCCGCTTCGACGACGAAGGCGAAGTCGCCGAGATCGTCGAGAAGCCCCAGGATCCGCCCAGCAATCTCGCCGTCACCGGCATCTACTTCTACGACTCGGACGTCTTCGAAATCTGCCGGACCCTCCAGCCCTCGGGCCGGGGCGAACTGGAGATCACCGACGTCAACAACGCCTACCTTCAGCGCGGCGACCTCACCCACGAAGTGCTCGACGGCTGGTGGACCGACGCCGGCACCTTCGAGAGCCTCTACCGCGCCAGCACCCTGGTGCGCGAGCAGTCCGAAGCCGGCAGCGACGCGCCGCTGTTCAACGCCACCGAGGCCGCCGAAATCGCCTGACCCACTCCGGGAGACCCTCCGTGCCAATCAGCAGCATCCCCGCCCACGACGGCCCCCTTGCCGAGGCCTTCGAGCAGGCGAAACAGACTGTCGAGCCCCGCTTCGTGCCCGCCCCTGTCTACACCGACGATCGCGGCTGGTCGCTGATGAACCAGTTCCAGGGCGTCCTGGGCGAAGCCGGGCAGATCAACTACTCGCTCATGTACCCCGCCGTGGTCAAGGCCTGGCACCGCCACCACAGGCAGACCGACTTCTGGCTCTGCCTGCACGGCCACCTCAAGGTGGGCGTTCATCGCGACACCGACGACCAGTCCTGGGTACTCGTCACCGGCGAGAAGCGGCCCGGCGTCGTCGTCATCCCGCCCACGCTCTGGCACGGCGCGGCCACCGTCGGCCCCGACTCGGCGGGGCTTCTCTACTACGTGACCCACCAGTACGACCCCGCCGCCCCCGACGAGGACCGCCGGGCGTTCGACTCCGTCGAAGGCTTCCCCTGGCAGGTCCAGCACCGATAGAGCTTTTGCCATGCCCGACGCCCCCGCGATCCTGCTCATCGGCCCCGACGGCATGCTCGGCCGCGCCTGGGCCGCGCTGCTCGACGTCCACGGCCTCGTTTTCGACGCCGCCGTCTACCCCGACTTCGACCTCACCGACCCCGCCAGCGTCGAGCAGGCGATCCAGACCAACCATCGGCTGGTGATCAACTGCGCCGCCTGGACCGACGTCGATGGCGCCGAGGCGCGCGAGGAAGCCGCCGCCGCGGTCAACGCCACCGGGGCCGGCCACCTCGCCCGCCGATGCGAGGACGTCGGCGCCAAGCTCATCCACTACTCGACCGACTACGTCTTCCCGGGCAACAGCGACGCCCCCTACCGCCCCGAACAGCCGCGCGAGCCGCTGGGCGCCTACGGCCGAACCAAGGCCGCGGGCGAAGCGCTCATCGAACAGCACGCAACCGACTACCTCATCATCCGCACGAGCTGGCTCTACGCGCCGTGGGGCAACAACTTCGTCCTCACCATGCTCCGCCTGACCGCGGAAAAGGACCAGCTCAAGGTCGTCCACGACCAGCGCGGAAGGCCTACCAGCGCCGAACACCTCGCCGCGTCCAGCCTCGGGCTGATCGAGCAGGGCGCCCGCGGCATCTACCACGTTACCGACGGCGGCGAATGCACCTGGTACGAACTGACCCGCGAGATCGCCCGTCAGGCCGGCCACGCCTGCGACGTCCAGCCGTGCACCACGGCCGAGTTCCCCCGCCCCGCGCCGAGACCGGCCTACAGCGTGCTGGACCTCTCGAAAACCGAAGACCTGCTCGGCCCCATGCCCCCCTGGCCGGAAAACCTCCGGGCGGTGCTGGAAAACCACCAAGGCACCAAGGGCACCAGGGGCGGATAAGACAAGAAACCGAATTCAACCACGAAGACACGACGGGCACGAAGAAAAGGAGAAGAGAAAGAAGGGAAAAACGAGAGGCTTGTTGCTTAGCCCCCGGCTCCACCCGGGGAGCGAGCCACAGATAAACATAGATAAACACAGATGAGAGAAGGGTTCTGAAGAAGATCAGAGCATCGCCGGCGGC
>JBKHFW010000004.1:0-112941 GCA_046540025.1 Phycisphaeraceae bacterium | reverse complement strand
TCGCAACGCCGCCCCGCTCCGGGTATGGCTCCCGGTCGTGCGCTGCCGATTGCGCCTGATCCGCGGCGGCGCTCGTCCGGGGGCCTTGGTGATGCGCTTCAGGTCCGTTCATGAACAACCCACAGATGGACCGAATCCACCTGTGGGCTCGTCTGTTCTGGAGACACCGGAGAAGCTCGGTACCTTCTCTTCGCCGCGCCTCTGTGGTTCTCGCTCAGAGACTACTTCATCACGCGGAAGCCGATGTCCCGGCGGAAGTAGGCGTTGCGGAACCTGATCCTGTCGCAGGCGGCGTTCGCCTTCTGCTGGGCCTCCTTGAGGTCCCGGCCCATGGCGCAGACGCCCAGCACCCGGCCGCCGGCGGTGAGCAACTGGTCGCCCGCTTTTTTCGTGCCGGCGTGGAAGACCTTGACGTCGGGGTCCTTCTCGGCGTCCTCGATGCCGGTGATGGGGATGTCCTTCTCGTAGCTGCCGGGATAGCCGCCGCTGGCCATGACGACGCAGCAGCAGACGCGGTCGTCCCAGTCGATGCGGACGTCGCTGAGTCGGCCCTCGCAGGTGGCGATCATGATCTCGAGCAGGTCGCCCTTGAGGCGCATCATCAGGGGCTGGGTCTCGGGGTCGCCGAAGCGGGTGTTGAACTCGAGCACCTTCGGCCCGCCGGGCGTGAGCATCATGCCCGCGTAGAGCACGCCGTGGAACTCGACGCCGTCGCGGCGGATCGCGTCGACGACGGGCACGAGCACCTCGCGCTCGATCACGGCCATCTGCTGGTCGTTCATCAGCGGCGTCGGGGTGTAGGCGCCCATGCCGCCGGTGTTGGGGCCGGTATCGCCCTCGCCGACCTGCTTGTGGTCCTGGCTGGGGTCGAGGACGTAGATGTTCCGTCCGTCGACGAGGGCGAGGATGGAGACCTCCTGCCCGGTGAGGCGCTCCTCGAGGACGACGGTTTCGCCGGCCTCGCCGAACTCCTTGTCGACCATGCAGCGCTTGACGGCGTCCTTTGCCTCGTCGAGTGTTTTGCAGACGATAGCGCCTTTGCCCTTGGCGAGGCCGGCCGCCTTGACGACGGGCGGCACCTCGCGGGACTCGAGCCAGTTCATGGCCCGGTCGTAGTCGGTGAAGATCCTCGCCTCGGCGGTGGGCACGGAGACGGCGCGCATGAGCTGCTTGGCCCACGCCTTGTCGGCTTCGAGCCGGGCGGCGGCCTGAACGGGTCCGAAGACGTATCGGCCGGGCTTCTTGAGCCGGTCGGCGAGCCCGCCGGCGAGTGGGTCCTCGGGGCCGATGACGACGAGGCCGATGTCGTTGTGCCGGCAGAACCAGTCGATGGCATCGACGTTCTTCGTGTTGACCGGTTCGGCAGCGAGGTTGACGTTTTCGCCGATCTCGCTCGTCCCGCCGTTGCCGGGCGCGAAGAAGAGCTTGCCGCAGTTCTTCGACTGCTTCAGTTTCCAGCCGAGGGCGTGCTCGCGGCCGCCGCTGCCGATGATGAGGATATTGGTTGCCATAGGTCGGTCAGATTAGCGATTTCGGCCGCGCCTTGCGAGTCGGCCCGACCGGGCGCAAAAGAAGCGAGGACGCCGCCCCCCGACGGACAACGCCCTCGCCTGGTAAAGATCGCGATCTGGCCCGGCTGGCGGGTTCCAGGCGGCTGAAACCCCGCCGCCAGGTTCGGCCGAGCCTGGGTAAAAATACCCATTATGACGCTCCTGCGGCGGGTGTCCAGCCCCGGCGGCGGCCACGTCCGGGCGGGTTATCACGATTCGCCTCTGGCCCGGGCGGGTCAAGTAGGACGATCCAAGGGACGATAACGCTTATGCCGGTGCTGACGATTGAGCCTGCGGCGCCGGTCGGCAAGAGGGAAACCGCCTCCCATGAAAGTCCTGCATCTCAACACTCACGACATCACCGGCGGCGCCACGCGGGCGGTGAATCGCCTCCGTGAGGGCCTCGAGCGGCTTGACGGCGTCGACTCCCGCATGCTGGTGCGCCTTCGCACCGGCCAGGACCCGAAGGTGGCCGAGCTGGGCTGGCGCGACCCGCTTCTTCGCCGGGTCGGCCGCTGTTGGCGCCGCAGGCGGATCGAAGCCGACCTCGCCCGCTACGCGCAGCGCGACGTGTTCGATGCCTTCAGCGACGACCGCGCGGCGACCGGCCCGGACGTCACCGCGGCGGTTCGCGATTGCGACCTCGTTCACCTGCACTGGGTCAGCAACATGGTCGACGTGGGCCATCTCCTGCGCCACCTGCCTGCCGGCATGCCCGTCGTCTGGACGATGCACGACATGAACCCCTTCACGGGCGGCTGCCACTACACCGGCGGCTGCGGCCGATTCGCCACGGGATGCGGCGGCTGTCCGCAGCTCGGCTCGAAGCAGGCCAGGGACCTCTCCGCCACGATCTGGCGGCGCAAGCGCGACGCCATCGCCGGCCGAGCCCCCGAGCGAACGCACTTCGTCGCCGCGAGCCAGTGGACAGCCGGCGAGGCGGGCCGGAGCGGCATCCTCGACGGCTATCCGGTGACGATGATTCCCTACGGCCTGGATACGCACGTCTTCGCCCCGCGCGAAGCCGGCTTCTCGCGCCGCCTGCTGGGGTTGCCCGACAGCGCACGGATCATCCTCTTCGCGGCCGACCTGCTGAGCAACCGCCGCAAGGGCCTCGCCGAACTGGTCGAGGGGCTGGCGAGCCTGCCCGGTCGGCCGAACTCGTGGCTTCTGGTGTCTCTCGGGGCCGGGGCGCCGGACCTCTCCGCCAGCGGAGTCGAGCACCTGCACCTCGGCAAGATCGACGACGATCGACTGCTCTCCGCCGCCTACAGCGCTGCCGACGTGTTCGTCATGCCTTCGCTCCAGGAGGCGTTCGGGCAGACGACGCTGGAGGCGATGGCCTGCGCTGTGCCGGTGGTCGGATTCGACAACGGCGGCACCCCGGACCTGGTCCGCCCGGGGCAGACCGGCCTGCTCGCACCGACCGGGGACGGCAGGGCGATGGCGGCGGCGATCGCCGAACTGCTCGGTGACGAGGCCAGGCGGCGGAGCCTCGGCCAACAGGCCCGGCAGGTCGCGGTGAGCGAGTACGACCTGCTCATCCAGGCCGGGCGTTACCGCGAGCTTTACGCGGCGCTGCTGGGACGCGAGAAAACCAGTGACAGCCTGCACGACAGGAGAGCGGCATGAGTGAGCTGGCTGAAAAGAAGCTGCGCATCAGCGTGGTCATGGTGGACGGTTCGTTCCGCGAGCGGTTCCACGCGATCGACGCGTTCGCGAACCAGAACATGGCCCGGGACGACTACGAGCTGATCTGGGTCGAATATTACGACCGCGTCAGCCCGGCCCTCGAGGCGAACCTGGCGAAGTACCCGCACTGCCGGGCCGTCTGTCTCGGCCGGGAGGGTGTCTACCATTCTTCCTACTGCTTCAACCGCGGCATCGTCGAGGCCCGCGGCGAAGTGATCGTCATTCCCGACGCCGACGTGATCGTCGAGCCGGACTTTCTCGACAAGGTGTGGGCCGACCACGCCGAGTGCGACCGACTGGTGGAGTATTTCCACCGCTGGAACGAACCCGAGCATGCGCACCGCGAGGAGGTGGACATGGACCATCTCCGCCGGGTGTGCGAACTGACGAACCCCGCCAACCACGGGGCGTGCATCTCCGTGCGGACGAAGTGGCTGCTGGAAATCAACGGCTACGATCAGCACCCGGTCTTCTCCACCGGCTTCCACGCCAACGACCGCGACGTCTACACCCGGCTGAACAATCTGGGTCTCTACGTTCGCTGGAATCCCGACGTCAAACTCTACCATCCCTGGCACCCCGCCACCTGCGTGCATGCGCCGAACTACATTCCGCAGCACCAGGTCATCGCCCACCGCGGGACGAGCCAGATGACGCAGGCGTATCGCGGGATCGACCCGGCCCGGGACAGCGATCCCCCTGAGACGCTGATGGCCTATGTCGGCTGGCTGCAGTCGCGGCAACTCAGCTTCCCCCGGCGGCTCGTCCGGAAACTGCGTAAGCATCTGTCCCCCGCTGCCTGATCCCGAAGGAGGCTGGCCGATGTCCCGACTCAACATTTCCGTCATCATCGTGTTCCGCAACGAGGCCGAGCACCTCGCCCGCTGCCTGCCCCGGCTGGGCTGGTGCGACGAAATCATCGCCGTCGACATGGCCTCGACCGACAACTCGGCCGAGGTCGCCCGGCAGTACGCCCACCGGCTGCTCGAAACCGAGGTGCATCCCGCCGTCGAACCGACCCGGGTGCAGGCGATCGATCTGACCAAACACGACTGGGTGCTGATGATCGACCCCGACGAATACCTGCCCGAATCGCTGGCGACGGACATCGCCGAAGCGATGCAGGCCCACCCCGACGCCGGGGCGTTCGACCTGCCGATGTGGTTCTACATCAAGAACAAACGCGTCAACGGCGGCTACTGGGGTCGGCTGGTCAAGAAGCCCCGACTGATCCACCGCCGCCGCTACCAGCTCTCGCCCGGCGTGCACCGCAAGGGCGGCCCTCGGCCCGGCTACGAGGTCGTCCCGGTCGCGCACGACGGCGATAACCACATCCGCCACTACTGGTGCGACTCCTACCGCGAACTGCTCTACAAGCACCTCGTCCGCTATCCCGCAGCCGAGGCGAAGGTGCTGGCCGGCGAGGGCGAGCGATCTTCCCTGCGCCAGGTGGTCGCCGAGCCGCTGCGCGAGGGCTACCGGGCGATGCGGCACTACGACGGCTGGCGCGACGGCGTGCGGGGCTGGCTCCTCGGCGCGACCTGGATGAGCTACGTGGCCCTGCGGCGGGCCATGCTGCTTCGCTACCAGGGCCGGGTGCAGAGCAGCGACACCGGCGCGTCCAGCGACCTGCCTCAACTGCGTGAACCGCTCCGCCAGGCGGCATGACGAACCCAGGGAACACGCGATGAGCGACCTGCCCACGATCACCGTCATCACCCCGAGCTACAACCAGGCCGAGTTCCTCGAGGCGACGCTCAAGAGCGTGCTCGAGCAGAACTACCCGAACCTCCAGTACGGCGTCGTCGATGGCGCCTCCACCGACGGCTCGCGGGAGATCCTCGAAAAGTACCGGCCGCGCATCGAGGCAGCGGGGGGCTTCGTGCTCAGCGAGCCCGACCGCGGGCAGGTGGACGCCCTGAACAAGGGGCTCCGCCGGGCGACGGGCGACGTCGTGTGCTACATCAACTCCGACGACACGCTCCTGCCCGGCTGCCTGCAGACGGTGGGCGAGCACTTCGCGGCGAACCCGGACTGCTACTGGCTGCTGGGCGACTGCCAGGAGATCGACCCGGCAGGGCGGGTGCTCCAGGCGCTGACCGGCGCCGCCCCGCGCGACCTCGCCCATGCCCTGATCCGCGTCGAGCCGTTCATGATGCCTCAGCCCAGCGTGTTCTGGCGGCGGAGCTTGCTGGACGAGCATGGCCTGTTCGACGAACGGTTCCAGTATTCCTTCGACTTCGAAATGTGGTGCCGGTTCCTCGTGGCCGGCCATCGCCCCGAGCGGATCGACGCCGCGCTCGCGACCTACCGCATGCACCCGCAGAGCAAGACCTGCGCCGAGCAGCACCGCCACCTCGCGAACAAGCTGATCATCGAGGCCGAATACGCCCGCCACCTCGCCCCGCACGACCGTCGACGACTCCGCAAGCGCCTCGGCTACCGCAGGCGGGCGCACGCGGTGATGACCCGCAGCCGGGGCGGACTGGCGGTGCAGGTGCTCGCCAAACCCTGGTGGCTGGGATCACAGCAGATCCGCACGGCGCTGGCGGGACGGGAACAGGCCGCCTGATCCGGTTGTGCCGGCGGTAGCGGGGACAGGTCTCATAACACCATTATCGCCTGCGCGGTTCAGGAGGAAGCCGCGATCGCCGATAGGAGGAAGGGCAGAGCACTTCTCGGGAGAAGAAGCGACATGACCTTTCCACGCATCACCATCGTCATCACCAATCTCAACGATGCCCGCTACCTCGAGCGCGCCATCTGCAGCGTGATCGACCAGGACTATCCCCAGCTCGAGTTGCTCGTCGTCGACGGCGGCTCGAAGGACACCAGCCCAAGCATCATCCGTCGCTACGGTCGGCAGATCGCCTGGTCCACCAGTCTGCCCGACGCCGGCCCCGCCAGCGCAATCAACCTCGCGCTCACGCACGCGAGCGGCGACATCGTCGGCCTGCTGCCCAGCGACGACCTCTACCTGCCCGGCGCCTTGCATGCGGTGGGCGAGCGGATGACCGCCGCCGACCGGCCCCGCTGGCTGGCGGGCAGCGTGATGCGCTACGGCGCGGCGGACCAGGAACTCGCCCAGCTCACCGCCTCGCTGCCGACGGACCTGCCGACGTTTCTGCTCGGCGACGTCGAGTTCCTGCCCCGGCCCGGCGTGTTCTACCGCCGCAGCGTGCTCGAATCGCGAGGCGGGCTCGACGCGGGGCTGGAATACCGCTTCCTGCACGAACTGAACTGCCGACTGCTGATGTCGGGCCTCGTCCCGGCCCTGCTCCGCACGCCGGTCGCCGCCCAGCGGTGTCGGCCGCGGCACCAGGACTTTGAAGCGCTCTGCCAGCGGGGGCTCGAACAGGCGCGCATCGCCCAGCACTACAGCGAGGCCCTGCCGCTTCGCTACCGCTACTGGCTCTGGCAGCAGTGCCAGCAGCGCCGGCACATGCTCGAACGCGCCGCCCGCGAGGCCGCGGACAGCCCGGCCCGCCGCACGATGTGGCAGCGGCTGCTGAGCCAGAAGAGCACGCTCACCAGCGAGCTCGCCCGGGCCACCCTCACCCCCGCGCCCGCCGGCGCGAGCGTGGGCGAAAGCGCGGCCTGACGCCTCGCCGAATCCATCCGCCTGAGCCACGCTTCCTTCCGCCGGCGCGACCGCCACGGGAGGAAGCGTTTCGCTTGCGCCGGCCGGTTTGCCTGCCCGGGCGGGGCGGGTAGGATCACCGCCATGCAGTCGCAACCGCGAAGCCGAATCCCGGGCCTGCTGGCGATGCTGCTGATCGTCACCACGGGCGTCTGGCTGGTGATGCTGCTCGGGCGTCCCGGCCGGGAACTCTCGCCGATCACCGAGCTGAACGCCGGGCCGGGCCGAACGATCGCCATCACCGCCCAGCCCGTGCTGCGGGGGCAGATCGGCCTCTATTACCAGCCGCGCACGAACGGCAAGGCGAAGCCGCCGCCCGCCTTCTTCGGGAGTGTTCCGCCGACCCAGCCTCCGCCCGAGCTGACCGTCCGCGGCGAAGGCCCGGTGGTGGGCCTCGTCCTGGCCGACCGACCCGACGACCTGCTGGTGCTGCACGACTTCGAGACCAGTGAAAGCTGGCCCGCCCACGCCCCGGCCGACTCGGCCGAGGTGCTCCAGGCCCGAGGACGAACGCTGCTCGAGCGGTTCCAGTCGCAAGCCGGGGCCGCCGGCGAACTGCACCTCTACAAGGCCGAGGCCCTCCGCCCGCTGCCGGTGGGGGAGCCGGCGGACCCCGAGCAGGGCTAGCAGGGGATCGGCGGCTCCCTTAAAATGCCTCCTCCGGGCGTGCGTATGTCGTCCGCCCGCCACGGACCCAGTTGCTCACCCCCCGAAATTCCGTCCGTCGCGATCGGGCGACGCGGGACAGGCTCGACGCTTCCTCTCTCCAGGGAACGGGACGACACAGGGCCTCGGAAAGCGGCCTGCATGTCAGCCATCCGCTTGGGCTGCGGTGCCGCCAAAACCGGCTGAGGCAAGGAAAAAGACGGGGTTGGCAGGGCTGTTCAGGCCGCGAGAAAAGGGCGGGCACCCTCAAACCGGCTCACCCGCGGATGAAATCCGCCACCGCCAGGGCGATGCGGACCAGGCCGATCAGGGCGAGGAAGATCGCGGTGCCGCCGCAGATCCGCCGCACTCGGCCGTGATGCTCGGGAGCGAGCTGCGGAATCGCGACCCGCGACCGCCCGGCCGCGACGCGAACCAGATACCAGCACACGCCCCCGAAGAGGACGAGGTTGATCACAGCAACCAGCAAAGCCTGAACCTGGGCGGGTGTCAATGCGGGACTACTCCGGCTCTTCACTGGCGGCACCGATCGGCCGAACCTCCCCCTCGATCGCCGTCTGCTCGGCAATCACCGCCACCTTCGAGCCCGGCTCGTGGCGGTCCCACTTCATCATGGCCAGCGCAATGGCGACGTTCCCCTGCACCGGCGACAGCGCCGAACTGGTGATCCCGCCGATGACCTCGGTCGGGTCCTGCGGGTCGAGCACCTGCGTGCCGGCGACCGGCAGCTTGTCCGTGCCCAGCTCGAGCGCCACGAGCACCCGCGCCGGGTGGCCGAGGCTCTGCATCCGCGCCACGATCTCCTGCCCGAGATAGCAGCCCTTGGAGAAGCTCACCGCCTCTTCCTGCACCGGCACCACCTCGCCCGGCAGCGAGTCGGGGCCGAAGTCGATGTGAAACATCGGCGTCCCCGCCTCGATCCGGCAGGTGTTGATCGCCATCCACCCCACCGGCCGACCGCGCAGCGTCTGCCGGCGGCGCTGGGCGTACTGCTCGTCCGCCTCGCGCTCCGCCTCGGCGTCGAACCCGGCCTTTTCCAGCAGCGCCTGCCAGAGCTCCGCCGCGGATTCCGCCTCCGCCCAGAGATGCAGCCCCATCACGCCGCAGACGTCCCGGCGGTGCACCAGCACCGTCCGCCCGAGCAGGGACAACTCCCGATTCTCGCCCGGCTCAAGGCCGTTCGCCAGCTCGTCCGCCGCCTCGGACGACGCACGCAGCAGCGCCAGCGCCGCCGGCCCGTGCAGCGACAGCGCCGTGCGGCTGCCGCTGATCTCCTCCATGATCACGTCCTCGGCGAACAGCCGACTCGAAAGCACCTCGGTGAGCTGGGGCACGTCGATGCGGTCGGTCTCGACCAGCAACGCGTCCTCCCGGCGATGGACCAGCAGGTCGGCGACGATCCGCCCCTTGGCGGTCAGCTGCAGCGCCCGCCGCGTCCGGCCGGGCTGAAGGCCGTTGATGTCCTGGCTGACCAGGCGATGCAGGAAGTCGGCCGCGTCCGCGCCGGTCAGGCGCACGAGCCCGCGCTGGGGCAGGTGGGCGATGCCGACGCGCTGGCGGATCGCCGCATACTCGGCCGGGTAATGGCCGAAGGTGGCGGCGATCTCGGCACCACCTTCCTCCGGCGGCCCGTAGCTCATCCACTCGGCATCGGCCTGCTGTTGCAGCTCACGCAGTGTCATCGCATCCTCGCAGTGGGGGCTGGCAATCTGAAAAGACTCTAAGGCAGGTCGGCCCCTGTTTCAATTGGCCCCCGCAGACGCCCCGGAGCTGCTCGTGACCGGGCGGGCCGGACGGGAGCCGCTTAGGGAGGTCTTGACACCAGCCTGTTCGACTGGTTCGCCGGCGGCGGACAGCTCGAGTCGGCCGCAAGGTGAGGATGAGCGCCTCCTGACCGGCCGCCGCCATGAGACCCGCCGATCCTTTCTTTGCCCCGCGACCGCTGCCCGCCAGCCGACGATTCGCTATCATGTCGGGCTCTCCGGGGCAGAAGCAAGTGTCAACCCAACTGCAGATTGAGGGGACCATCCCATGGCGAAGAAGACGATTTCCGACGTGGACCTGGCCGGCAAGAAGGTGCTCATTCGCGTGGACTTCAACGTCCCGCTCCAGGGCAACCAGATCACCGACGACCGCCGCATCCGCATGGCCCTGCCCACCATCAAGACCGTCCTCGACGGCGGCGGCTCCTGCGTGCTCATGAGCCACCTCGGCCGACCCAAGGGCGAGCCCGCCCCCGAGTTCTCCATGCGGCCCGTCCAGGATCGCCTCTCCGACCTGCTCGGCGTCGAGGTCGGCTTCGCCACCGACTGCGTCGGCCCGCGGACCGCGGAGCAGGCTGCCAGCCTCGAGCCCGGCGGCGTGCTGCTGCTGGAAAACCTCCGTTTCCACAACGAGGAGAAGAAGGGCGACGAGGCCTTCGCCGCCCAGCTCGCCGAGTTCGGCGACGTCTACTGCAACAACGCCTTCGGCACCGCCCACCGCGACCACGCCTCCATGGTCGCCGTGCCCCAGAAAATGAAGAGCCAGGGCAAGCCTGTCGTCGCCGGCGACCTGCTCGAGAAGGAAATCGACTACCTGCTCGGCGCGATCGAAGAGCCCAAGCGGCCGTTCGTCGCCATCCTCGGCGGCGCCAAGGTCTCCGACAAGATCGCCGTCATCGACAACCTCCTCCAGAAGTGCGACAAAATCCTCATCGGCGGGGCGATGGCCTATACCTTCGGCAAGGCCAAGGGCGACCAGGTCGGCAACAGCCTCGTCGAGCAGGACAAGCTCGACGACGCCAGGCGCATGATGGAGGCCGGCGGCGACAAACTCATGCTCCCCGTCGACCACCACGCCGCGGACGACTTCGGCAACCCCACCGAGAAGAAGATCTTCGAAGGCGACATCGACGACGGCTTCATGGGCCTCGACATCGGCCCGAAGACGATCGAAGCCTACGAGCAGGCCGTCAGCGACGCGAAAACCATCGTCTGGAACGGCCCGATGGGCGTCTTCGAGAAGCCCCCGTTCGACGCCGGCACCCTCGCCGTCGCCAAGGCGATCGCCCGCGCGACCGAGGAGGAGGGCGCCACCAGTATCATCGGCGGCGGCGACTCGGCCGCGGCGATCGAAACGATGGGCCTCGCCGACCAGGTCAGTCACGTCTCCACCGGCGGCGGCGCCAGCCTCGAAATGCTCGAAGGCAAGAAGTTCAATAGCGTCGAATTGCTGGATGAGAAGTGAGCTGGAAGTAGTTCAAGGGAGTTAGAGGGAGTCAGCTTCCGCCGTGCCGGGGCGGACTTTGAGGCTCCCGACTTCCCGTTGCAGATACGCAAGCCCGCGGCCGACCGGTCGCGGGCTTTTTCGTGGCCGAACATCACCCCTGATCTGCTATCATCCGCCCGATGACCGACGCGCACACGAAGACTGTCAAACACCCGCCGCACACGCCGCTGATCTCGGCGTCGATCCTCTCCGCCGACTTCACCCGCCTCGGCGAGGAGGTACTCGACGTGCTCGGCAAAGGCGCGGACATGCTCCACCTCGACGTGATGGACGGGCATTTCGTGCCCAACCTCACCATGGGCGTGGACATGATCCGCAACCTCCGCAGGCGGTTCCCCGACGTGATCCTCGACGTCCACCTCATGGTCGATCGGCCGGGCGAGTACATCGCTCCCTTCGCCGATGCCGGGGCCGATGTCTTCAGCTTTCACGCCGAGGTGTCCGCGCCCATCCGCCCGCACGGCGACAATGCCGACTCGCTCATCGACCGCATCCGCAGCGAAGGCATGGCCCCCGGCATGGTCATCAACCCGCCCACCCCGGCCGAGGCACTCGCCCCCTGGCTCGACGCACTCGACGTCGTGCTGGTCATGAGCGTCAACCCCGGCCGAAGCGGTCAGGCGTTCATGCCCGAGGTGCTGCCCAAGGCGAAGTGGCTCCGCCAGCGCATGCGCGAGGACCAGCGCCTCGAAATGGACGGCGGCCTCTCCCCCGACACCGCCCCGGACGCCCGCGAGGCGGGGGTGGACATGATCGTCACCGCGTCGGCGCTCTTCGGCGCGGAGGACCGGGCCGAGGCGCTTCGCGGCATCCGTGGCTGGTAGAAACCCTGCCCCCGCGCCACAAACCGCTTCTGGTCTCGGCGCGCGCACGGCTCTACCATGGCGGAAGAGGGAGGACCCGCCATGGACGAGTTTCTGAGCCCGAACTGGCATCCGATTCTGAACCACTTTCCCCTGGGCCTGCTCAGCATCGGAGTGTTGCTCGAACTGCTGAGCCTCTTCATCCGCCGGGGCGGGATGCGCACGGCAGCGCGGTGGATGATCCTCTGCGGTACGCTGCTCGCCATCCCCACCGTCACCGCCGGCCTGTACGCCTTCCGCGAAACGCTCCTGCCCGCCACCGCCCGCATCACGCTGATGCCCTGGCACGCGCTGGCCGAGGCGAGCCCGTGGACCGCCGACCAGTGGCGCTACGCCTGGTGGCACCTCGGCCTCAACGGCGGGGCGGCACTGCTGTTCGTCACCGTCAGCATGACCTTCATCGCCCTCAGCGACCGCTGGCGCAAGCTGCTCTACGCGCCGCTGCTCCTGCTTCTGCTGGCCGCGATGGGGCTGGTCGTCGTCGGCTCCTGGTTCGGCGGGGAGATGGTCTACCGCTTCGGCGTCGCGGCGGCCCCCGAGGACGCGGCCGCGCCGGCCGGGTGGGGCGACATCAGGTTCTACCTGCCCCCGCTTCAGGCTCACCTCTTCGCCGCCGGCCTGGTGCTCGCCTCCGCCGTGCTGGCGGTGGCGCTCGCCTTTCGGCAGTGGACCAGCCCCGTCGTCAGCGAGCGGGCCCCCAGGCCGGTGGCTGGGCCGACGACGCGGGCCTACGCCGCATGGGCCTGGCTGGTCGCGGGGCTGCTGGCGCTCGGCGCCGGGATCGCCGGCGCGTGGGCGGTGATGGGCTCGTTCACCGCGGACGCCTTTCAGCAGAACCTCGACACGCTCGCCCAGACCGGCGAACACCTCCGCCTGCTGCTGCACCTGATCTTCGGCTTTCTGCTCATCGTCCTGCCGCTGGTGCTGGCGGGGCTGCTGCGCTTCGTGCGCCGCAGCCGAATCATCCCGACCCTGCTGATGGGGCTGATCGTGCTGATCGCCGGCTTCCAGGTCTGGCTCGGCATCGCCATGCTCTTCGACGGCCACGCCGGCCCGGTCCTGGGCTTCTCCAGCCCCGCCGCCGCGGCGACCGGCCACACCCACAGCCAGGGCGAGCAGGCGGACGCCCACGCCGAGGAAGAGCCGGACCACGCCGAGCCCGACTCGGAGCCGCCCGCTCCGGAGGCCCAGCCCACCGACGAGGCGCCGGCCGAGCCAGAATCGACCCCGGAGGACCAGCCCGAGCCGCAGCCCGCGGACGAGGACGAAGCGCCTGCTCAGCCAGGCGACGGGCAGGAGGACGGCCCCGCCTGACCCAGGCACACCCGCACAGAATGCGAAAAACGGCCAGCCCGCGGCTCCGATCCGCGTTATAGCTGCTAAAATCACGCCTTATGGCTAAGCAGCGCATCGTTTCCAGCGAGTCGGCCGGCTTCCAGGAAGAGCAGGTCAACCTGTCCCTGCGCCCCACCCGGCTCGAAGACTACGTCGGCCAGCCCAAGCTCGTCGAAAAGCTCAAAATCACCCTCGAAGCCGTCCGCCAGCGCGGCGAGCCGATGGAGCACGTGCTCCTGCACGGCCCGCCCGGCCTGGGCAAAACCACCCTCTCCCACATCATCGCCCAGGAGATGGACGCCCACCTTACCGTCACCTCCGGGCCCGCGCTCTCCAAACCCACCGACCTCGTCGGCACGCTCACCAAGCTCCAGCGCGGCGACGTCCTCTTCATCGACGAAATCCACCGCCTCAGCCCGGTCATCGAGGAATACCTCTACCCGGCCATGGAGGATTTCAAGATCGATGTCACCGTCGATTCCGGCATGCACGCCCGGACCATCACGCTCTCGGTCAAGCCGTTCACCCTCGTCGGCGCCACGACCCGGGCCGGGCTGCTTTCCGGACCCATGCGCTCGCGCTTCGGCATCAGCCACAACCTCAACTTCTACTCCCAGGCCGAGCTGCTCCGCATCCTCCGCCGCAGCGCCAGGCTGATGGAGCTGCCGGGCGATGATGCCGAGGCCGTCGAGCAGGCTCTCGCCGCGGTGGCTTCGCGCTCGCGCGGGACGCCGCGCATCGCCAACCGCCTGCTCCGCCGCGTGCGCGACTACGCCCAGGTCCGCGCGGGCGGCCAGCTCGGCCCCGACGTCGTCGACGAGGCGCTCAAGCTCGAAGGCGTCGACGTGCTCGGACTCGACGAGCTCGATCGGCGGTACATCCAGGTCATTGCCGAGGTGTACGAGGGCGGCCCCGTCGGCGTCGAGGCCGTCGCCGCCACGCTCGGCGAGGACGCCGGCACGCTCGAGGACGTCGTCGAGCCGTACCTGCTCCAGATCGGCTTCCTCGCCCGCACCCGCAAGGGACGCCAGCTCACCCGCGCCGGCGCCCAGCACGTCGGCCTGCGCCTGCCCAGCAGCGGCGAGGTCGAAGCCGGCGGCAAGCTGTTCGAGTAGAGCCCCCCAAGCCCGGGCAGTGCGCAGCGCCCCGCGGGTATCGGCGACCCCCCTCGCGTCTCCTTCACCCCCCGCGCGGCAACGAAAAGTAATACTGCAACGCGATGAACGCCACGTACATCGCCACCAGCGGCGCGCCCATCCAGCGCGAGAACGACCCCTTGCGCACCGCCTGAAAGATGAACAGCCGCATCAGCACCAGCACCGCCAGCATCGTCGGCAGGTGCAGCCAGAGGAAGATCGCCGGCGCCGGGGTTTCGATCTGGGTCTCGATCAGCGGCAGCGGCTTCGCCAGCGCCGACGCGCCGATCACGAACAGCACGTTGAGCACGTCCGCCCCGATCACGTTGCCCACCAGCAGCTCCGGATGCCCCTTGCGGATCGAAGTGATCGCCACCATCAGCTCCGGCAGGCTCGTGCCCATCGCCACCAGCGTCGACGCGACCACCACCTCCGGCACGCCCCAGCGGATGGTGATCACGCTCACCGACGACACCAGGGCGTCGCCGCCCAGGATGACCATCGCCAGGCCGATCCCCCCGAGCATGAGCAGCACCGGGAGCGACCGCCCCGTCGTTACCTCCTGCTCGGGCGGCACCGTCGCCACCTCGTCGGCGACCGGGTCCGTGTCGATCGGCATGCCCGGCTCGCCGTAGGGGTGCTGCTTGCTCCAGCGGACGCTGATCGCCAGGTACGCCACCAGCAGGGTGACCATGAGCACGCCCACCCAGCGTTCGAGCTGCGCCGCCTCGCCCTGCCAGGCCCACGCGCTGTAGGCGATCACCGCCAGCAGCACCGCCGAGCCGAGCTGCACCCAGCCCTGGCGGTTGAGGACGAACCGGTCTGCCGGCAGGGCGGCGATCAGACAGCCGACGCCGAAGATGAGCCCCGTGTCCGCGATGATCGACCCCACGCCGTTGCCCAGCGCCAGGCCGGCGTTGCCGCCCCACGCCGCCAGCACCGACACCGCCGCCTCCGGGCTCGTCGTGCCCAGCGACACGATCGTCGCCCCGACGATTACCTTGGGCAGTCCCGCCCGGTAGGCGATGCCGGCCGCCGCCTCGACCAGCCCGTCGGCGCCCTTGATCACCACGGCCAGGCAGATCAGCGCCAGCACGACCAGCGCGGCCGTGTGCTGACCGGCGAACCATCCATCGGGAAGAATCGCAAGCATGGGGTGGGATGATAGCAGATCGGCCCCGCCGGGACGCTCACGCCTCGGCGTCGTCCTCGTCCTCGCCTTGAACCTCGGCCTCGCCGGGCTCCGCGGCGGTGGCGGCGATGGTGAACCGGCCCTGCTCGAGCTCTTCGAGTTGCTCGGGCGTGCACAGAAGCTCCATCCGCTCGCGCAGCCAGCGGGCCTTCTCCACCTGCCCGGTCCGCTCGGCCGCCGCGGCGAGCATGGCGTGCATCGTTCCCGACTGCGGCGCGGGCAGCAGCTCCGCCAGCCGGGCCCGGGCGCCGAGGTCCGACCCCGCCGCCGCATCGTGCCCGGCCGTCACCTGGTAGCGCAGCAGGAGCGCCTGGTGCTGGAGCGTTTCGTGCAGGTTCAGCTCCATGCCGTGCAGCCGCGCCAGCGCCCGATGAACCGAGCCGAGATCGCCCAGCTCCAGCGACGCCTCGGTCAGAAGCAGCAGCAGGTGGGGGCGGATCTTGGCCGGCAGGCCCACCTTCCGCTCGAGCAGCGACCGGGCAATGGCCGCGGCGTCGGCGAAGCGCTGCTGGCGGTGGCGCAGCACGGCCATGCGGTGGTAGAGCATCATCCGCGCCCACCGCGTCAGCGGCCGACGGGCGAGGTGGGCCCGGATCCGCTTCTCGGCCGCAGTCGGCTTCGCCCCCGCCAGCATCAGAAGCTGCGGCAGGTCGCGCATCACCTGCGCGCTGGCGAAGTTGAGCGCCAGCCACCCCGCCATCACCAGCACGATGGTCACCGCCGCGGCAATCGTCCCGGTCGAATCGAGCGAGAACAGCACCGCCACCGCCGCCACCATGCCCGCGAGCAGGCCGTAACGCATCACGCCGTCGATCCAGAGCTGCCTGCGCAGCTCGCCCGGCGAAAAGCTTTCCGGCGCCGGCGGGGCGGACGCCTCGGCGGGGGGTTCGGGCGGCGTGGTCGGCAGGAGCTGCCGATAGTCCTCAATGCAACGGGTCACGACAGGCTCCTGACCGGTTCGAGTTCGGGAAACCGCTGCACGAGGGCCGACTCGGGCAGGAGCGTCGTCGCACGGTGCCACCAGGTGCGGGCCTCCTCCGCCTCGTCGCTTTCGCGGAAGCACAGCGCCAGCAGCCCGTGGCCGTAGCCCGCCTCAACGCCGAGCGGGCGGAGGTGGGCAATCATGTCCGGCGCCGTTTCCAGGGCGTCGGCGAAGTGGTGCGTCCGCACGTGCTGGAACAGCCGGGCCAGGTGGTAGGTCGCCTCCAGGCTCGTGCCGGCGTACGAATCGAGCTGGCCGCGAACCTTCCGCAGGGCGTCGTCGGCGTCGGCGAGGTGGTCCATCCCCAGCGCCGCGAAGGCGTGGTGGATGCGAAGCTGAATCGCGGCGGGGTGCTGCTCGGGCAACTGCTTGAGCAGTCGCTGGTAGCAGGTCGTCGCCGCCTCGAACGCCCGGACGCGCAGCAGCGAGTCGGCAAGCAGGGCGACGCTGCGCAGGTAAAGCGCGGGATGACGCACGAGTCTCGGCAGCATCCGCCAGGCGCGGTCGAGCACCGACTCATGGCATTCGAGCTGGGCCAGCTCCTGCACGCGCTGCACGCCCGCCTCGATCTGCCGATGCCGCCGCTGCCGCCCGAGCGAGAAGGCGAGCAGCCCCGCCAGCCCGACCCACGGGATGATCAACCCGGGCCAGCCCGGCACGACCAGGACGACCACGACCATCGCGCCCAGGATCAGCAGCGGCACCCGGCGGGGCCAGGGTGAGGGCGGGCGCGGCGGATGGCGGTCGAGAAACGACGCGATCTGCTCAGCGGTAGGGGGCGTGAAGGTGCTCACAGCCCACTATTGTAGGCATTTCCCTGATGCCCGGCTCGCTCAGCCCGTGCCGGGATTGAAGGGGTAGAGCATGAGGTAGATCACCACGCCGGTCACCGAGACGTAAAGCCAGATCGGCAGCGTGATGTTGCCCAGCCGCCGATGCAGGGCGTCGCGCCGCCTGAGGCCGGTGATGATCATCGCCACGGCCAGAATGGGCACGAGCATCGCCAGCACCAGGTGGGTGAGCAGAATGAGCAGGTAAATCACCCGCAGCAGCCCTTCGCCGCCGAACTCGGTGTGCATCGGCCCTTCGCCCATCGACTTCCACGCCTTGTGCAGCACGTAGAAAGTGAGAAAGACGATCGACGATCCGAACGCGGCGAACATCGCGTTGCGGTGCGCCTGCCACCGCTTCTGCCGGATCAGCACGTAGCCGAGGATGAGAAACAGCGTCGCCAGGGCGTTGAGCCCGGCGTTGACGGCCGGCAGGAAGGAAAGGTCCAGTTCACCCATGTCGATTCCGCTCACGCGCCGGCCGGCTGACCGGCTTCCTCGAGCAGGCTCGCAATGTCCCGGCGGAGCTGGCGGAGGTCCTGCTCCGACTCCGGCCCGACGCCCTCGTAGTAGCCGCGGATCCGGCCCCGGGCGTCGACCAGCACCAGCTTCCCGGAATGCAGGATCGGCATGGCCGGGTTCGACGCCATCTCCCCGACCGGCAGCTTGAAGCCGTCCTCAATCAACGGCCAGAGCGTCGACCGCTCCTCCGTGAGAAACGTCCACCGCTCGGGATCGGCCCCGTGTTGCTCGGCGTACTCGGCCAGCACCTCGGGGGTGTCATTGGCCGGGTCGACGCTGACGCTCACCAGCCGAACGCTTTCGCCGCCCGGCATCTCGGCGAGATCCTCCTGTAGCGCCGCCATCCGCGGGGTGAGAATCGGGCAGATGCTCCGGCAGCGGGTGAAGATGAAGTTGGCCACCCAGACCCGTCCCTCGAATGCGTCGTCGCTGACCGGCTCGCCCTCGGTGTTGGTCAGCGTGAACGCCGGTGCCTCGAACAGCACGGGCAGCTCGTTCTCCGCAGGCGCCGGCGCCTGGGGCGAACTCGCCCACGCCAGCCAGAGGATCACCAGCACGGCCGCGAGCGATATCAGCGCCGCCAGGGCGATGAGACCCAGCGCAGTGAGGGCGACGTTGCGATTCATGGCAGTCCTTTCTCGGTCAGTCGCGGGCCGGCCTCGCGACCAGCCGAACGGCGATCGCCAGCCCGGCCAGGGTGAACAGCCCCGTCAGCAGCAGGCTCACGCCCAGCCCGGCCGCAGCGGCGGGGGTGTCCGGGCCGTGCAGCAGGGCGGCGATTGCGGAATAGCCGTAAGTCAGCGGGTTCACCGTCATCACCGCCCGCATCCACGCCGGCGCGGTCGCATACGGGAACACGGCCCCGCAGAGAAACCACATCGGCATCAGGAGCAGGTTCATGATCGCATGAAACCCGGCCGTCGAGTCCATCGGCCAGGCGATGCACAGACCCATCGCCGTCAGCCCGATCGCCAGCAGCCCCATCGCCCCCATGGTCGCCACGGTGGGCACGATGCCCGGGAACTCGCCGATCAGCGGCCAGATCAGCATGACGACCAGCGCCTGCCCGGTTGCCAGCGTGGCGCCGCCCAGCACCTTGCCCAGCACGATCGCCAGACGCGGCGCGGGGGCCGCCAGCACTGCCTGCAGAAAGCCCTCCCGGCGGTCTTCGATGACGCTGATGGTCGAAAAGATGGCCGTGAACAGCAGCACCAGCACCAGCATGCCGGGAAAGAAGTAGGCGAGGTAGCCCATCTCCGTCCCCGCTGCGTCGAAGCTGCGGTTCAGCCCCGCTCCCAGCAGCAGCCAGAACACGACCGGCGTCGCCAGCGCCCCGATCACCCGGTTGCGCTGCCGCAGAAAACGCACCATCTCCCGCTGCCACAGCGTCAGCGTCGCGGACACAAGCCGACCCGCACGGGACGGCGGTCGGGAAGCGGCGGGGGCGTCAGGCATGTCGGTGGAGGTGTGGGGCATCAGGCCCACATTGTAGCTGATCTAAACTACTCGGGCGAACCGGCCGCCTCGCCGCCGGGCAGCTCCACCACCTCCTGGGCGCGCAGGACGTGTCCCGTGCGGGCCTGGGTGAAGATGACCTGCGCCGTCAGCTCGCCCGGCATCTCGGGCAGCGGCTCGGGCAGATCCAGCTCCAGCGTATAGTGGCGCCCCGTCAGCCCCGAACGCCAGGTGGCGTCGAACTGGTCCGGCCCCCAGGTGCGCTCGGCGAGCACCCGCGGCTCGCCCGCCTCCGGGATCGCCACCACCCGCAGCACCGCCCGGCCCGCCACCGGCAAAAGCCGCCCACGCTGGTCCAGCGGCTCGAGATAAACCCGAAGCTGCTCCGGCGCGTCGTCCCCGTCGGTGTCCACCGCCCCGCTGTACCGGCCGATGCGAAGCTGCGACAAGACCGGCGGGTCCGCGTCGGGCATCTCCACCTCGGCCGTCGCGCCGTTCGCCTGCCGCTGTAGCGCGTGCACCTGCCCGATCCGCCGCTCGAGCTGCGTCTCCAGCCGATCCACCTGCCGGTTCAGCCGAAGCACCTCGGCACGCAGGCGATCGTTCTCGTTCTCGAAGTTCCTCGGCCCGCCGAAGCAGCCGGCGAGCGAGACGGCGAGAATCACGAGCAGCGCCAGGCGATGCATGAACAATCTCCAGGAGGCCGGGCCCGAGGCGGGGCCTATTCCTCTTCCTTTTCAGCCCGGGTCCGCTCGCCGAGCTGGCCCGGGATGTGCTCGAGCACCGAGTCCGCGACGCCGTACTCGACCGATTCCTCGGCGTCGAGCCACTTGTCACGCTCGCAGTCGCGGGCGATCGTGTCGTACTCCTGCCCGGTGTGGCCGGCCATCAGCTTGTACAGCCGCTCGCGCGTGCGGACCATCTCCTTGGCCTGGATCGACAGGTCCGCCGCCGGGCCGGTGATGGCGCTGCCGATCAGCGGCTGGTGCAGCAGCACCCGCCCGTTGGGCAGCATGTGCCGCTTGCCGTCGGTGCCCGCCATCATCAGCACGGCCCCCATGCTCGCAGCCACGCCGATGCAGTAGGTCGCCACGTCCGGGCGGATGAACTGCATCGTGTCGTAGATGCCCATGCCGGCCGTCACCGAGCCGCCCGGGCTGTTGATGTAAAAGTGGATGTCGGCGTCGGGATCCTCGTTGGAGAGGAACAGCATCTGGGCGATGATCAGGTTGGCGGTCTCGTCACTGATCGGCCCGCCCAGGAAGATGATCCGGTCCCGGAGCAGACGCGAAAAAATGTCGTAGGCGCGCTCCCCGCGGCCGGTCTTCTCAATCACCATCGGAACAAGCGATGCCATCAGGCCCTCCTCACGAGCTTGGCGGTTTCTTCAGTAAGCTGGCCGAATTGTAGCGGCCCGAGAGGCAAGGGCCAATCCAGCGGGGCGCCCCCTGATCTGTCAGAGGTTCCCCGGCCTCAACGGTCCCGCTTCAGCAACTGCTCCCGCTGCAGCATCACCCGCAGCGTGTGGCAGACCAGCTCGACCTGCATCTCGTCCATCCGGTTGAAAAACGGCAGGGCGATCGTCCGCTCGCTCGCCTTCTCGGCGACGGGAAAATCGCCCTCGGAAAGGTCGAACTGCCGGCGGTAGAACGGCTGAAGATGAATGCAGGGAAAATAGTTGCTCGCCCCCACCTCGTGCCGCCTCAGCCCGGTGATGATCCGGTCCCGCTCCGTGCGCGCGTACAGATCCCCCAGCCGAACCACGAAGACGAACCAGCTCATCTCCTCTTCGCAGTCCGGCTCGATCGTGGGCAGGACCAGGTCGTCGAATTCCATCAGCCGCTGCATGTACATCCCCGCCACCTGACGCCGCCGGGCGAGGATCTCGTCCAGCCGCTCCATCTGCGCAATGCCCAGCCCCGCGGCGATCTCACTCAGGCGGTAGTTGTACCCCAGTTGCTCGTGCGCCAGCCACGAGCCCGACCGGGCGCTCGTCGCGTTGTCCGAGCTGAACGCCGCGCTCGCCCGGCCCTGGTTGCGCAGCACCCGGCAGGTCTCGGCGATCCGGTGGTCGTCGGTCACGATCACCCCGCCTTCGCCGGTGGTGATCTGCTTGTTGGGATAGAACCCGAACACGCTGATGCGCCCGAACGAGCCGATGGGTCGGCCGTGGCAAAATCCGCCCAGCCCCTCGCAGGCGTCCTCGATCAGCGGAATCTCGTGCGCCTGGGCGATCTGCTCGATCTGCTCCATGTGCCGGGGGTTGCCGAACACCTCGACGGCGATGATCGCCTTGGTCCGCGGCGTGATCGCCCCCTCGAGCCGGGCGGGGTCGAGGTTCAGGCTCCCCGGGTCCACGTCCGCGAAGACCGGCCGGGCGCCGACCATCAAAATGCAGTTCGCCGAGGCAATGAACGAGAACGGCGTCGTGACCACCTCGTCGCCGGGACCGACCCCCAGCGCCAAGAGCGCCAGGTGCAGCCCGGCCGTGCCGGAGGAGACGGCAATGCCGTGATGACGTTTCGCCCGCTCGGCGACCATCTGCTCGAACAGGTCCTGCCGCGGCCCGATGCTCAGCCGACCCGACCGCAGCACGCCGGTGACGGCCGCGATCTCCTTCTCGGTGATGTCCGGTTGACTCAGGGGGATTTCACTCATGGGCATTCAGCTTTCAATCACATCATCGGAGCGATCGCTTCCCGCTCCGCAGTTTGCCTGGGAACACCGGGCCCGCGGCCCCGACAGGGCGCGGCCGGCAGAGAGGCCCGTCAGGGCCGAAAGAGTTGCTCCGTCGCCCGCCCGGCCCGACCGGTGCGCTCGAGATACAGCCACGCCGCCTGCAGCCGCAGCGGCGGCGGGACCTCGCCCCCGCCTCGAACGATCAGCCCGAGATCGCGAAGCTGCCGCTGCGACAGCGCCCGGCCCGACCGCGCTCGAAAGAGAAGTGCCAGTTGCTCGTCCGCCAGCCGCGGGAGCCGGGGCAGCCCCGCCACCCAGCGCCACTGATTCTCCTGCTCCGCCTGCGTCAGGCCCAGCAGAATCACCCGCGTCAGGTCGGCATCCGTCCCACCCTCGGTGAGCAGCGGCTCGAGCAGCTCGACCGCACCATCCGGGTCCCGTCTCGCCAGCACTGCTGCCGCCTGCATGGCGAACTCCAGCCGATCCATCCGCCCGGCCCGCGGCCCCGCCTCCGCCTGCTCGATGACCACCCTCGCGACCGCCCGGGCGCCGGCCGGGTCGGCCCGCTTCGCCGACCAGCCCACCGCCCACTGCGTCGCACCGGCGTGCCCCGTCCGCACCAGCCGGCCCACCGCCTCCGCGGCGTCCGGGCTCGCCTGCGCCACGGCCCGCCCGGCTTCGCCGACCTGCCGCTCGAAGTCCTCCCCGCTCTCGATCAGCGGCGAGAACAGCCCCGGCCGAACCCACGGCGCCACCTCCAACGCAATCATCGCCAGCCGCCGACGCTCGAGCAGATCGTCGCCCGCCGCGGCGAACGCTTCCCGCCACCGCTCGGCCGCACGCGGCTCACCCAGCCGCAATGCCACCTCCAGCGCCAGCCGCTTCAAGCCGGCGGGAGCATCTTCGTCGGTCGCCGCGGCGTGAGCCCAGGTCGCCGCCCGGCCCAGCTCGTGTCGGGCAGCGGTGCGAAGCAGCATCGCCCGCACCGCGTCGCGCTGGGGAGCGTCCGAACGGTCCAGCTCCGCCAGCACCCGAACCCCGGCCGGATCGCCAAGCTGGTGCAGCAGCAACCCCGCCAGGCTCCGCCGGGCGAGGCGTCGGCTGTCGAGCGCCTCGTGCATCGGGGCGGGGTCGTCAATGTCGCCGCGGGCGACGAGCGTCTGGAGCAGCAGCAGGCGGACGCCGGTGTCGAGATCGTCCCACGCGAGCATCTCGCCGATGGCGGCGTCTGGCAGCAGCTCGTCATCCATCGCCGCGGCGACCACCTGGGCCTGCACGGCCGGGTCGGTGAGTCGGGCGAGCTGCCCCAGCGTCAGGCCGGGCGGGTCGTTGAGTTCCGCCAGTCCCAGTTGCCCGTGCACCTGCGCGACCGGCGACTCGGACGCGGCAAGCGCTTCGAAGACTGGCCGCAGGGCAGGGTCGCGAAGCTGCCGCAGCGCCACGAGCATCCGGTGCGAGGGCTGGCCGGCGGCTGGTGCGACGGCTTCTCGCAGTCGGCTGATGGCCGCGCGAACCACCGGCGCGTCCTCCGCGGCCGAGGCGGACGCGGCGAACGGGGCGAGCGGGGCGAGCAGGATGAGCAGGAGCCAGAACCGGCGCATAGACGACAGTTTACGGTTTGCCCGCCCGCGGTAAAGAGGCAGCCCGCCCCTGCGGCGAAGTGAATCTTTCTCCAGTGGAACCCGCTGCGGAGCGGGGCTAGCGTCATCTCGGAACCGAACTGGCGCCAGACGCCGAGCAGGGAGGCAGTATGTCCATCGAACGCCACCGTTCCGGGCGCCCCGCGCGCACCTACCCGATCGAGGATCGCAAGTTCGTCGAGAACCTGCTGCGCGAACGCGGCTCGCTGACGCGCGAGCAGATCATGGAGGCCGCCAGGGAGCAGGGTCTGCACCAGCCGACGGTGAACGAGGTGACGGCCGACCACTCGCTGCCGGGCGCGAACGTGGCCTATCGGCTGCGGTAACCGCCGCCCAGCGCCCATCGCAGACCCGGGCTACCTCGGCTCCACCCGCCGGGGCGAGGAGATGCCGCGGTCGGGGCTGACGTACTCGATCGCCTCGATCTCGGTGACGATGGAGACGAAGTTGGTGTGCCGCTCGTCACGCAGCTTCTGCATGGCGGGCAGGGCGTAGGGGACGGTGTAGTCGATCAGGCGGTCCCAGACGCTCTCGGGCAGGCCGCTGGTCGGCAGCAGCTCGGCCGTGCCCTCGACCGTCACCGAGGCGTCGTCGTCGGGCAGGCGGAACGCCCAGCACAGGCGGGGCGTGGCGGTGAGGTGCTCGACTTTCCGCGTGCCTCGGCCGGTGAGGCTGTAGAGGCGGTAGAGCTGCGGACTGTCGGCGATGGCGGCGATGCAGCGGGCCTGCGGATGGCCCCGTTCGTCAACCGTGGTCATGACGCCGATGAAGGCCGAGTCGATGAGCTCGGTCGCCCGGGCGATGATTTCCTGGTCGTCCGGCATGGGATGGGCCTCTCCCCCGAAGGCGAATGAGTTCCAGCCCTTTTATAGCCTCGCCGGCCGCGATTCGCGAGTGCTGTGGCCGTTTTCCTCACCCCGGCGCCGGCTGGCATGTCCGGTGCGCCCGGGCCCGCCTAAGATTCGGCGCCGGCCCGGGAGGTCGGCGCAAGGAGGCGTAACCCCTGATCACGCAAGGAGGTGGCCGATGGCATCCGCGATGACCATGGACGGACTGACGGGCGGAGCGCAGTTCAGTTGGCGGCAGCTCCTGGGCCTGTGGCTCGCCCGGCGCGAGGCCGACGAGGGCGACCAGCCCGAGGAAGAGGGGCGAAGCGAGAGCCAGGCCGCGTCCTCGTCCTCGAGCGGCGCCGCCCGGCCGACGCCTGCCAAGGGCGACGACACCGGCGACGCACCCGAATCAGGCACCCGCGAGGCGAACGAGTAATCCGGCAGCGCAGCGCGGCAAGGCTTCAGCGGGCGTCCCCGCGCTCACCGCCCGGCCGACCGGGGGCCTGGGGCATCTGGAAAACCTCGCGGCGGGCGGTGCGCAGGGCGTCGTTGAGATGATCCACGGTGCGCTCGGCCGCGGTGATCGCCCGGCGCAGCGCGAGCTCGCCCACCTGCCGCTGCAAGGCCCCGTCCGCGGAGTCGGGGCGGCCGCCGTCAGCCGCCTGGAGCTCGCGGAGCTCGGCCAGCACCGTCTCGGCCCGGTCGCGGGCGAGGTTGATCTGCAGGGTCCGCCGCTGGAGTCCATTCCATATCATCGTCAGCCCTCCTCCCTGAGGAAACGGGGGAATCCTAGCCGCCTGCGGGGCCCGGGGCCGGGCGACTCCGGCGGCTGCGAAAGCAGGCGGGGCGACGTGCAGAGGGAAGTGACCACCCCCGGCGAGGACAATCCCTCGACTTCTTCGGCAGGCGCAGCGAAACACCGCCGACGTTGCCGGGGATGGCTCGTGATGGGCTAAGGGAATATGCGTAGGCAGAAGAGTGAAAAGGCCCCCTGGCCGTCGGGGGGTCCAGGCAACTTACGACCAGGGGGCGACAAAAAACTGCTAGCCGTTGCGGATAGTGGCTCTATCGGTTGCCGAGCGAGAGCATCATAACTCTTTTTACGGAAAACATTGGGGGTTACCCTAATCAGAAAATCCGTTGGGGCTGGGCGGCGAATCGGCGGGCGGAGCGTTGGCGCCAGCGGCGGGCCAGCAGGAAGGCGAGCCCTGCCGCGCCGGCGACGGCGAGCAGGGGTACGGCGATGGCGAGCACGGCCAGTCCGGTCGCCGCCCCGGCCTCGGCGGTGGAGACAATCGGGTTGCCCAGCCCGCCCGTGGTCGCGGTTGAGGTGGCGCGGGTGGCGACGGTGAGAAGCTGCACGGTGCCCGCCGCGGCGCCCCCGCCGAGCAGGCCGACCGCCCACTGCAGGGCCGGGTCCATCCCCCCGAGCATCGCGGCCGCGCCCACACCGCCCGCGACCACGGCCGCGGGGGTGGCGACCGTGTCCAGGAGATTGTCCACCCAGGGCACGTAATAGCCGGCGATTTCGATGCCGGTCGCCGCCATCAGCATCATCAGGGCGAGATCGCCCCCCAGCCAGCGGGTGCTGCCCTCGAGCTCGAGATGACCCGTGTGCGCCGCCAGGCTCATCACCAGCAGCGGCACGAAGACGCGAAAACCGGACGCCGCGGCCACGGCGAGGCCGGCCCCCAGAGCGAGCATCAGATCGAGCGGGTTCATGGGCGGACCTTCTCTTTCGGCCGAGGAACAGACGCGAAAAGGCGGGTTCGGCGACTCATCCGCCCCGCAATCAACCATACGCCGGCCGGGCGCGGACCGTTCAGGCGTGATTATTTTAGCATAAAGGGCCGTGGCGGCGCTGTGCGCGGGACTGGCAGGGGGGGGACTGGGGCATTCAGAAGCTTGCCGGTCCGGGGCACCAGGTTCAGTCTGGCGGAGCCAGCTTCCCGGGCTGATCGGGTGGCGCGGTCTCACTGGGAGGGCGGACCGGGGGTGCGGCTGCGCTTCCCATGAACCGCTGAGGGCGGCAGTTCCGACACCCGAGGTCCGGAAGGCATCCCACGGCCTGCCCGACGGGGCAAGCCGTACCACCCCAGCCACGGTTGATGCACTGAACCGGAGCCCGGCTAACACGACGCGCCGGGGCTGCAGAGCCCGGTCAGTTCGGGCCGGGGGAGCCAGCGCCGGAGCCGGCGAGGCTGAAGATGGTGTCGGTGAGCAGGTCGGTCGAGCAGCCCTTGCAGAGATAGCCTGCCGCGCCGGCGTCGCGCATGGCGCTGGCGACTTCGTCGTCCTCGTACATCGACAGGCCGATGATGCCCACGTCGGGGTGCTCGGCGACGATGCGGCGGGTCGCTTCGATGCCGTTGAGCCGGGGCATGCTCACATCCATGAGGATGATGTCGGGCCGCAGCTCCCGGGCCCGGTTGACGGCGTCTTCCCCGTCGCCCGCTTCGCCGACGATGCGCACGCCCGGCTGGTTGCGGAGCATGAGCGTGAGCCCTTCGCGGACGACGGCGTGGTCGTCGACGAGCAGGATGCGGACGCGGTTGTCGCCGCCCTGGGGCATCTGGTTGGCGGCGTCGGGGGCATCGGGCTCGCCGGCCTCGTCGGCGTCGGCTTGCCGGTCGGGAGCGAGCGGGACCCAGAGGGTGGCCCGGGTGCCCTGGCCGGGGGTCGAGCTGATTTCGAAGCATCCGCCGAGCAGGGCCATGCGTTCCTGGATGCTGAAGAGGCCGAAGCCGCTGTGCTCGGGCTCGTGGGGGGCTTCGGGCGAGGTTTGCGGGTGGAAGCCGCAGCCGCCGTCGCTGACGATCATCTCGAGTCCGCCGCGGTGGTGGCGGACTTCCAGGCAGGCGCGGCTGGTGCCGGCGTGGCGGAGGACGTTGATCAGCAGCTCCCGGACCGCCTGGAAGACGACGATGGCGAGGTCGGCGTCGCAGCGGTCGCAGCCGCCGTCGTCGTGGAGCTCGACGCTCAGGCCGTGGCGGGGCATGACCGTGTCCGCCAGCCAGCGCAGCGCGGGTCGGAGCCCGCAGTCGTAGAGCAGGGTGGGGCTGATCTCGGCGATCGTGCCGCGGGTGTAGTGCAGGGCCCGGTCGAGCTGGCTTTCGAGCTCCAGCCGGGCGGGGTCCGACTCGCCCGGCAGCAGGCCGAGGTGCATTTTGCAGGCGACCAGGAGCTGGGCGAGGTTGTCGTGCAGATCGGTGGCGATCCGCTGGCGGTCGCGCTGCTCGCTGAGCACGAGCTGCGAGGCGAGCGAGCGGAGCTGCCGCTGGTGCTGGACGAGCGACCGCGTGCGCAGGCGGACGCGCTGCTCGAGCGTGTCGTTGAGCTGGTTGAGCGCGTCCATCGCCTGCTGGAGCTCCTGGCGGGCCTGACGCTCGCGCTGGAGTGCCCGTTCACGCTGCTCCTCCTCGTGGGCCCGCTGAATGCTGACGGCGATCAGGTCGCAGACCACGTGCAGCAGACGCTGCTGGCGGGGCGTGAAGCGGTCGCGCTGGCGCGTGCCGAACGAGAGCGTCCCGATGAGCTGGTCGCCGGCGACGAGCGGCAGGGCGCAGTAGGCCCGCAGGCCCAGCGTCCGGACGACGCGGGAGCGGTTTTCGCTCGGGGTGATGTCTTCCATCACGACGGGCTGGCGGGTGGCGGCGGCCTCACCGCAGACGCCCTGGCCGAGTTCGAGGTCGCGGATCTGCTCCGCCAGCTCGCCCGGCAGGCCCTGCTGGATCTCCAGTCGCAGCCGGCGCGAAGCGGTCTGGTAGCGGAAGTGGAGGAACACCTCGAGGTCGAGATGCCGGGCAAGCTTGTGGTAGAGCTCCTCGATGAGCTGAGCGGGCTGGTGCGACTCCAGCAGCCGGGTCGCCGCCTCGCGGATCAGGCGGAGATCGTCCATCTGCTCCTCGCCGATCGCGGAGAGTTCAGCCGAGCGCGGCCGGGTGCTCATAACTGGCATCCTCGACATCTGGAGTGACCCCAAGGCGGCTGGGTGAACCCCGGGGGGCGGGGACCCGAAACACGCCTGCGTTCAAACCCTCCAGTCTACAGATATCTCGTTGCTTTAGAAGAGCTTGAGGGTCGGCGGAATGCCTAAAGCGGAGCCGGAACTTCCTGATTGAGAGGTCGGAAAATACCGGATGGGGGGTGGGGCGGCGCAGCCCGGCGGCTCAGGTGGCGGGAAACTGGGGCGAGCGGCCCTCGAGCACGGCCCAGATGTCGCGGACGACCCAGCTCATGTTGTCCAGCGCCGCATCCGTGCGCGAAGCGAGATGGGGCAGCAGGTGGACGTTGTCCAGGCCCCACAGCGGGTAGTCGGCAGGCGGCGGCTCCGGGTCGTGCACGTCGAGCACGGCCGTCGCGCGGGCATGGGCCCGCGCCCAGTCCGCCAGCGCCTCGGCATCGACGAGCATCCCCCGGGCCGCGTTGACCAGCAGGCAGTGGGGCTTGAGCTTGCCCAGCGCCTCGCGATCCAGCAGGTGCCGGTTGGCCGGGCGACCGTCGACGTGGAGGGTGACGATGTCGCTGCGGGCGTAGAGCTCGTCGTGGCTGACGAAGGCGAAGGGATAATCGACCGCCTTGCGCAGCTCCGCCTCGGGCAGCAGGTCGCAGACCTTGAGGTTCATGCCGATGGCATGGGCGACCTCGCCGACGCGCTTGCCGATTCGGCCGAAGCCGAGGATGCCCAGCGTGAGCTGATCGAGTTGCTCGCCCACCTCGCTCTTGCGCAGCTCGTGGAAGCGGTCGGCGCTGGCGCGGGTGAGCTCGGTGCGGGGGCGCAGCACGTCCAGCAGCAGCCCGAAGACGTACTCGACCACGGCCTGGGTGTTGGCGTCGGGGGTGTAGACGACGGGCATCCCGCGCTCGCGGGCGGCGTCGAGGTCGATGTTGTCGAGCCCGACGCCGGCTCGGCCGACGACTTTGAGGTTCGGCGCCTGGTCGAGCAGTTCGCCGGTGACCTGCGTGTAGGTGCGCACCAGCAGGGCATCGGCGCGGGCGAGGGCCGCCTGGAGGGCGTCCGGGTCATCCAGGCCGACCCAGACGAGCTCCGCGCGCTTGCCGAGCCACTCGGCCGGCTTGTCGGCGAGCGTCTCGGTGATGACGACAACGGGGCGCTTCTCTGGCATCGACCCGTTCCCCGGCGGGGCGGACTGCGGCGCGGGGGCGCGGCGTCCGACCGGCGGTCAGAAAAAAGCAGGCCGAGCGCCGGCGGGCGCTCGGCCTGGCAATCGGTGCACTTCGCGGCCCGGCGGGCTCAGGCGAAGTAGTCGGCGTTCTTGTCGACGAACTCGGCCCACTCCTCGGGCAGGTCTTCCTCGGGGAAGATCGCCTTGACGGGGCACTCGTCCACGCACAGCCCGCAGTCGATGCAGGTGTCGGGATCGATGTAAAGCTGGTCCGCCTCTTCGAACTCGGGCTCGTCCTGGGTCGGATGGATGCAGTCGACGGGGCACACGGCCACGCAGGCGGTGTCCTTCGTGCCGACGCACGGCTCAGCGATAATGTGTGGCATGAATCGGCTCCTTTAGACCCGGCCGACGTTCGGCAGGGTCCGGTGCGTTGAAAACAGAATCACAGTATAGGGAGACGCGGCGGCGCCGCAAAGCCGCTGCAGGAGGAATCCTCGCTTCCGCGAAAGACGCTCCGAGGGTGAAAAAACGGGCGAGCCCCGCGGCCCGGCACTCAGCTCTCGGGCAGGGCGTCGGTCTTCGCCGCCTCGTTGACGCTGCCGGCCGGCGGGGCCTCGCCCGTGACGGCCCGGACGATCCGCGTCACGTGCGGGTGGCAGTTCTCGATGAACAGCCGAAAGCGGATCTGCGTGCCCGCGGCAGCCGTGCCGGCGACGTACAGCCCCGGCACGCTGGTCTGCATCGTCCCGGGGTCGACTTTCGGCGAGCGGTTCGGGCCTTCGAGCTCCACGCCCGCCTTCTCGAAAAGCAGCGGGTCCATTTCGTAGCCCGTCATCAGGAGCACCGCGTCGGCGGGCACGTCGCGCTCGCCCTTGAAGCCGGGGTCGCAGTCGGCCCGGCCGCTGGGGGCGAGGGTGACGGCGTCCGGGCGGATGCGGGTCGGGGCCGTGCAGGGGTGAAAGCCGATCTGCCCGTGGCGGATCAGCGACCTGATCTCCGGCAGCAGCCAGTACTTGATCGCGTTTTCGTCGAACCCGGTCCCGCGGTAGCTCATGGTGACGCGGGCGCCGGTGCGGTGGCAGCGCAGGGCGGCCTCGACCGCGGAGTTGCCGCCGCCGACGATGAGCAGCCGCTGACGGAAGTAGCGGTGCGGCTCTTCGAAGTAGTGGCTGACGTGGGGCAGGTCTTCGCCGGGGATGTCCAGCCTGCGGGGGCGGTGCATGTCTCCCACGGCGAGCACGACGTGCTGCGCTTTATAAATCTGCTGTTGATCGTGCTTTGCGGTGCGCACGACAAAGCCGTCGCCCTGTCGCTCGATGTCTTTGACGCGCTGGTAGGTCTGGACCTCGAGGTCGAACTGCTCGACGACGCCGCGAAGGTAGGCAAGGTACTGTTCGCGGGTCGCCTTGGCCTGGTCGGGCGTCTGGAGCGGAACGCCGGCGATGGCGATGCGCTCCGGCCCGGAGAAGAAGCGGGCCTGTCGCGGATACCAGCTGATGGTCTGGCCGATCTGGCCCGCATCGAAGTGGAGGTAATCTACCGCCATGCGCTTGAGCACGCTGGCGAGTTCGAGGCCGATGGGGCCTGCCCCGACGATGATGACCCGGGTTTCTCGCATGGGCGAGAGTGTAGGCGTCAACCAGGCCGCCGCCAAACGTATGGGGGAGGCCCGGCGGAGAAGTTGGCAATTTGTTTCATGGATGCGAAGCGGGTCGGCCGATATCATTTTCCGGTGGGACACGTTGCCTGGCAGAAGCCGGCGACGTAGAGTGTTCCACAACGCGGAATCTGCGGGTGATGGGGGGCTTCGGGCCGCACGTGCGGCCGAGCCCGTGCCTGCAAAGCTACAAGAAGGAGGCGTCCTTATGCGACATGTGTGGGTTTTTATGCTGGCGGCCCTGATCGCCGCCCCGGCGTTCGCCCAGGAAGACGTCAGCGCGTTCGGCCCTGAAAAGGGTGACTGGCAGCTGACCCTTGGTGGAGCCGGCAGCAACGACAACGATTTCGACACCGGTGACTTCAGCGTCAACGGTACGCTCGGCTACTTCTACACCGATGAATGGAAGGTCTCCCTGCGTCAGAGCGCCAGCTGGAACGGCGGCGAAGGCGTGGAGGATCAGGACAACTACGAGACCCTGATCGCGGCCAACTACTTCTTCGACATGGGCCGTTGGCAGCCGTTCGTCGGTGGCAACATTGGCTACATCTACGGCGACAACGTCGACGATACCTGGGCGGCCGGCCCCGAAGCTGGCGTCCACTACTACGCCCTCGAAGACACCTTCGTCTTCGGTCGGGTCGCCTACGAATTCTACTTCGATGAGGCGGACGACGCGGACGATGCCTTCGACGACGGCGAGTTCCTGTACACCCTCGGTATCGGTTTCAACTTCTGATTTGATCACGCCTTGTGCGTGATTACCGCACCCATCACCCAACCTCTGGGCGCAGAGGAGAACCGGTTCGCCGCAAGGCGGACCGGCTTTTTCATGCGCATGCGGCACGACCCGGGGCTCATCGCCGGCTTCATGCCGATCCGCGCCGGGCGGGGGCCTAGTATTCTCCGCCGCGTGCGAACCCGGCGGCGCCGAAGGGACGAGACGAAATCCGGGTCTGGCTGGAGTTGGATCATGGCGAAAATCCGCGGGCGAAGAATCTACCACACCGTGCGCAAGTATATGCCGGACCTGATCTACGGCGCGAACGACGGTCTGGTGACCACGTTCGCCATCGTCTCCGGCGTCGTCGGGGCCCGGCTGCCCGCGCTGGTCGTGGTGATTCTCGGCTTCGCCAACGTCATCGCGGACGGGTTCTCCATGGGGGCGAGCAACTTCCTTGCCCTGCGCTCGCGGATCGAGGACGGCGAGCAGCGCCTGCCCACCGGGGCGGCGCTGCGGCACGGCCTGGCGACGTTCACCAGCTTCGTGCTGCTCGGCTCGCTGCCGCTGCTCGCCTACGTCGTGCCCATGCCCGGCGGCTGGCGGTTCCCGCTGGCTGCGGCGCTGACGCTGGCGATCCTCTTCTCCGTCGGCGCGGCCCGGTCGGCGGTGAGCGAGCTGCGCTGGCTGCGAAGCGGCCTCGAGATGCTCTTCGTCGGCGCGGTGGCGGCGGGCGTGGCCTACGGCCTGGGCGCGCTGATCTCCGGCCTCACCTCCGGCAGCGGCGGCCTGGCGGGCGCGGGCTGAAAGGTGGGTCAGTCATCAGGATCAACCGACCAGTCCCCCTGTGGGTCGTTGTGCTCGCTCGCTCGGTCGGGATCGGTCAGCGTGTCTTCGGGGCGGATGTTGACCGCGTGACCGTCCAGGTAGAGATAGGTGAAGTTGTCCTGGTGCAGGTCCGGCTGGGCGGAGCGAAGCTGCTGGCGGGGCGAATCGACGAAGGCGCTGCCCTCGTCCTCGGAGCTGCTGGCGAGCGTGACCGACTTTTCGCCGTTGGTCTTCGTGGGCAGCTCGGTCATCAGCAGCGTCGCCGAGGGGGCGGGGATGAACGCCTGGTTGAGCTGCTGGTAGGGCGGCGGCCGCCAGAGCACGGTGCGGTCGGTTCGGCCGACGCCGCGGACGCCCGTGCCGCCGCTGGGCCCGGCGTCGCTGCGGAAGTAGGTCAGCAGGCCGACCGAGCCGACCTGGGCGTAGGTGGCGGGGTCGCCGATGTGGTCGCTGCGTTCGACCTCATCGCTGGGGCAGAGGGCGATCTCGCTGAGGTCGCCTTCCTCGCCGAGGCTGAGGTAGGACCGAAGCTCCGTGAGCCAGGTGACCGGCCCGTCTTCCGTGAACCGGGCGGCGTAGGGAATGTCGTCGCCGTGTTCCTGTCCGTAGAGAAAGGTCGCGATGCCGAGTTGCCTCGCGTTGGACAGGCAGACACTCGTCTGGGCGGCGTCCCGGGCCATCTTGAGCGCCGGCAGGGCGATGGCGATCAGCACGCCGATGATGGCGATGACGACCAGTAATTCGATCAGTGTAAAACCGCTTCGGTTCCGCATGGCACACCTCCTCCTGCCATCTGGGCATCGGCCGCGGGCGGAGCGCCAGTCAGCCGATGTGCGAACCCGTCGGATGCTATCCGCCTCGATGGCCGGTCCGGCATAAGTCGCTGCGAAACCAGTCTTTTCCGCGCAAAGAACATACTCTTCCCGAGCGGGCGTTGGGGCGGGGCCGCACGCCTCTGCGCGGCGTCGGGCCGAGGGACGGGGCAGGCGGAAGCCGGTGAGCTTCGGGCTGACGCGGCGCTCAGGGTTTCTCCTGTGTGCTCTTGTTCTGAGGCTGCGGGGGCGGCTAGCATCGCCGCGGAGGCGCCGACGGCCCGGTCGAAGGCGTTCGACGGATGCCGTCCCCGGCGCTGCACCTATTCATCGGAGGGAGCAAGGATGACCATTCGCTGGAATCTGTCCGTGCTGGTCCTGGCCTGTCTGTTGAGCTCCGTCGCCGCGGCCCGGGATATGGGCACGACGAGTACGACGCTCTACGGAAAACATCTCGAGTGGCGGCTGAAAAACCCGAGCTACGACGGCAACCCGTTCGACCTCGACGCCCGGGTGATCTTCACCCATAAGGACACCAAGCAGAAGCTCACGACCGGGATGTTCTATGACGACCACCACAGCTGGCGCTGGCGCTTCACCGGCACCCAGCCCGGCCGGTGGACGTTCCGCACGGTCAGCGCCGACCCGCAGCTCCACGGCCGAACCGGCACGGTGAACGTCGTTGACGATCCCACCGCCCACGGTTTCATCGTCGGCCGGGGAACCCGATGGGCCCGGCAGGTGGGCACCTCGGACTACAAGGCCATCCTGCCCAACCACGTGATGTATCACAGCCACCCCGATGTCTACCACAACAAGCCCTGGGTCCTCTCCTCGGATCTCAAGACGTTCGTCGACGACCACGGCTTCACCGGCCTGCACGTGCCCGACGTCGCGGGCCACTGGTTCGACCTCGACTCCGACGGCACGGTCACCAGCGACATGGTCAACCCCGACCCCCGCACGTTCCAGGCGCTCGAGCAGCTCATCACCGCGGCCAACGGCTACGGCGCCAGCGTCCACTTCTGGACCTGGGGCGACTCCTCCCGCGGCACGACCAGCAACCAGCTTCAGGGCGGACAGAACGGTGCAGTCGATCAGCGGCTCCAGAGGTACATCGCCGCCCGCCTCGGCCCCCTCCAGGGCTGGACGATGGGCTACGGCTTCGACCTCGACGAGTGGACCACCAACGACCAGATGCAGGAGTGGCGCGATCGGATCAACGGCCACTCCGGCTGGGACCACCTGCTCTCGGGACGCTCCCTGGGCCCGAACTCCGGGACCGACCACAGCAGCGACGTCGGCTGGCACGTCGGGCTCGACTACGCCGGCTACGAGCACCACCGGCCGACCTACGCGGTCTACCTCGCCGCCCTGCGCGCCCGCATCGACGGCGAGCCGGTGGGCAAGCCGGTCATGAGTGAAGACCGCTTTCGCGTCCGCAACCGTGCCAAGGACTACACACCCGAGGAAACCCGCCGGGGTCTCTGGCAGGCGACGATGGCCGGCGGGGTGGCGAACATCTGGGGCAATCTCCGCCGCGAGGACGGGACGATCATCGATCACGACGTCAAATCGCTGACCTACCCGAACCGGGAACAGATCAAGACCTGGTCCACCTTCTTCGTCGAGAACGACCGCTTCACGCTCGACATGGAGGTGGACAATCGCATCACCGGCGGGATGGAGAAAATGCAGGTCGCCCTGCACGGGGACGAGTCGGGCATGACCGTCGTCTACGCCGAGGACACCGACACGATCGAACTCAATCTCGCCCACCTGCGCGACACGCACCAGTGGTTCGGCACGGTCGGCCTGACGCTCGTGGACACGACGGAGGCCTACCGCGAGATCGATCTCGGCGAGTCGGAGCTGATCGACATGGAGCTGGACCTGACGCCTCACGGCGGCGTCAGCGACTGGGCCGTGCTCATCACCGGCCAGGCCGCCCCCGAACCCGCGTCGGCGGTGCTGCTTCTGCTTGGCGGTAGCGCGCTGGCACTGCGTCGCAGCCGAGCGCGGCGGGGAGCGGCGTGATCGAATCCAGCGCCTGCCGGTCCGGACGGAGGGGAGCCGGACCGGCAGGCAACCATTTTCGGGTCGCCTGCCGGTGATCGCGGCATCTGTTTGGGATCTGAGTGCGTCAGCAGTCTCGGCCGCGGATCAGGCGGAGCCGCGGGCGAGTCGGCCGGGATGCAGGCCGGCCGTGCTGGACTGGGGCTGCTGGTGGGAGGTCGCGGGCTGGTTGGTTTTCTCGTACGCGGTGGGCGGCTCGTAGGTCCACCCCTGGCGCAACCGGGCGTCCTCGCGGCGCAGCGAACGGAGGATGTACCGGCCAAAGAGCGGCGCGAGCAGCCGCGGACGAAGCCCGAGCTCGCGGTAGATCTCCTTGAGCACGCCGTCCAGCCGGTCGCGCAGCTCGGGCCGGTCGGCGAACCAGGCGCGGGAGGCCCAGACGGCGCCGGCGAGTGTCGACGCCAGGCCGCTCGCCTCGTGGCGGAAGCGGCGGCGGATCCGCGGGTCGGGGTGGTTGCGGTAGCGCTTCCAGCCCTGCAGCGTCGTGCGGATGACGCGGACGACGCTGGGGCCGTTGACGTCGAAGTCCCGCTGGAACGCCCGGATCAGGTAGTCGCTTTCCTCGCCGGCCGGGATGTGCGGGTGGCGATAGTTGAAGCTGTGCTGTCCGTGCACGTCGGCGAGATCCTTGCACTCGGGATCGGTCAGCGAGCCGTCGGCGAGATGCTCCTGCCACAGCGGCGTCCCCGGCAGGGGGGTGTAGAGCATGAACTGGTGGAAGTCCGTGTCGTGCTGCACGGCGTAGTCGATCGCCTCGTCGATGTTCTCGGGGGTGTGCTCCTCGAGCCCGATGATGCTCGAGCCCAGGATGCGGATGCCGTGGGACTGAAAGTGCCTGACCAGCTCCTGCGTGTCGATGCCCGAGAGCTTGGCGTACTGACTGTCCTTACCCTCCATGCCCATCCAGACCCAGGAGATACCCAGGCCGACGAGCTGCTCGATGGTATAGCTCATCAGCACGCGGGCAGAGCTGAAGACGTAGAGCGCCCAGCTCTTGTTATGCTCCTCCATCAGCTCCAGCAGGCGCAGGGCACGCTTGCGGTGGAGCAGGAAGTTCTCGTCCATGACGAAGAAGGAGTTGACCTTGAGATCGCGCTCGATGCCGAGCATGACCTCAAAGAGTTCGTCGCCGGTCTCATAGAAGTTGATGAAGTTCCCCTTGCCGCCGAACATCGCCGAGGTGGCGCAGAAGTTGCAGCCCATCGGGCAGCCGACGGAGGGGATGAGCGTGGCCGCGGTATTCTTCGGCGTGCTCGGCCGGGGGAGGCCCATGGTGCGCGTGCCCAGGCCGGAGAGGATGCGCGGGTGATTGATCGGGGCGTCGGGCTGCTGGCCCAGAAGCTGGCGGAACCAGCGCACGCCCTCGCCGCGGACGATGTGGTCGGCGTCGATGCGCTCTTCGATGCCGCTGGCGTTGGCGACGTGGCCGCCGACGACGATCGTGGCTCCGGGCTGGTGCTCGCGGATCAGCCGGCACATCTCCTGCACCTTGCCGAAGTTGGGGATGATGGCGCTGATGCCGACGACGTCGTAGTCGTTTTCCCGCAGCTCTTCGATGAAGCGTTCGCGCTTGGGGAAGTCGAGCAGGGTCGTGGGGGCGTCGATGTTCGCCTGGATGAGCATGAGCCCCCAGGAGCGGTGGAACATGCGCAGCGAGAACGGCCCCTGCACGCGGGTGACCTGGTTGTGGTACAGCTCCATCGGGTTGATGGAGCGCGAGCCGTACTGATCGTCCTGGGCGTAGGGCCCGAAGACGCTGGTCAGGAGGACGCGGGCGTCGGTTCCGCGGGAATGCCGCGGCGGGGAAGCACCGGCGTCGCCGGTGTGGGTGGATTCTGAAATCATCAGTTCCTTCTCATAACAGCGGGGGCAGGACCGCCCCTTTGGGTCCTGCGGTCAGCGCATGCTAGACCGCTGGGACGGCCGAGTCGCGGAAAAAGGGACACTTGGGGCCTTTTTCCAGTTTAGAGTGTAGCAGGTGTGGCGGAATAGTGCGCGGGCGAGGCCGCGGGGGCGCCGCCACGCCTCGAGACGAATCCGCCTGTCGAGTCGGGGCCGGCGCCGCTACTCCCACTCGATCGTCGCCGGCGGCTTGGAGCTGATGTCGTAGACGACGCGGTTGATGCCCTGGACCTCGTTGATCATGCGGTTGCTGATCGTGCCCAGCACCTCGTAGGGGATCTTCGCCCAGTCGGCGGTCATGAAGTCCTGACTCTCCACCGCACGGACGGCGACGACACTCTCGTAGGTTCGGCCATCGCCCATGACGCCCACGGCCTTGACCGGGAGAAGCACCGCAAACACCTGCGCCGTCTTGCGATACAGGTTGTTCGCGACGATTTCCTCGAGCAGGATCTCGTCGGCGTCGCGGAGGAGGTCGAGCTTGTCCTTCGTCACCTCCCCGAGCACGCGCACCGCGAGACCGGGCCCGGGGAAGGGGTGGCGCCAGACGATCTGTTCCGGCAGGCCGAGCACTTCGCCGAGCTTGCGGACCTCGTCCTTGAAAAGGCTGCGCAGCGGCTCGATGAGCTCGAAGCCGAGTTCTTCGGGCAGGCCGCCGACGTTGTGGTGGAGCTTGATGTTCGCGGCAGCGCCCGAGTAGCCCTGGCCGGACTCGATCACGTCGGGATAGAGCGTCCCCTGGGCGAGGAACGTGGCGTTGTCGATGTCCTTCGCGGTCTCTTTGAACACCTCGATGAAGCGGTGGCCGATGCGGCGGCGTTTTTCCTGGGGGTCCTCGACGCCGGCGAGATCGCTGAGGAAGTCCTCGGTGGCATCGACGACGCGGAGGTCGGCGTCGAAGTGGCCGCGGAAGGTGTGCTCGACGAGCTCCTTTTCGCCTTTGCGCAGCAGGCCGTTGTCGACGAAGATGCAGGTGAGCTGCTTGCCGATCGCCTCGGCGAGCAGGGCGGCGACGACGGAGGAGTCCACCCCGCCTGACAGGCCGCAGATGACGCGACGGTCGCCGACGATTTCGCGGATGCGCTTCGCCTCGCTGTCGAGGAAGTCGGTCATGCGCCAGTTGCCGGCGCACTTGCAGGTGTTGAACAGGAAGTTGCTCAGGATGTCCCGGCCGTGGGGCGTGTGGGTGACCTCGGGGTGGAACTGCACGCCGTAGAACGGGGCGGTCTTGTGCTGGACGGCGGCGTAGGGACAGCTCGGCGTGGTGGCGAGGGATTCGAACTCGCCGGGCAGATCGACGACCTGGTCGCCGTGGCTCATCCAGACGGTCGTGTTTTCGGGCAGCCCCTCGAGCAGATCGCTCTTCTGGGGGATATGCAGCCTGGCTCGGCCGTACTCGCGTGAGCGGGTGTTGCCCACGTGAGCGCCGAGGAGCTGGCAGCCGACCTGCATGCCGTAGCAGATGCCGAGCACGGGCACGCCGAGCTCGAAGAGTCGGCGGTCGCAGCTCGGGGCGCCGTCCTCGTAGACGCTGGAGGGCCCGCCCGAGAGGATGATCCCCTTGGGCTGGAGGCTGGCGAGCTGCTCGTGGGTGATGTTGGGGCCGACGAGCAGGGAGTAGACCCCGGCCTCGCGGACGCGTCGGGCGATGAGCTGGACGTACTGGGAGCCGAAGTCGATGATCGGCACCACCTCGCCGCGCACGGCGGCGGGCACGTCGGCAAGGGCGGCTTCCGCGGCAGACTGAGCAGTCGTGGTCATGGCAAGGTCATCCTGCGTTCGGGAAAGGGGGAATGATAGCCGAAACGCGGGATTCCGGCGCGGGGATGGCGGCGTTTGGCGGGGGATTCTGGTGCCCTCAAAGTCGCGGTGGCGGATGCGGTGGCGCGATCGGGCAAATCAGCTATCCTGATCGCCATGGCCAGTGTCGAAATCCAGCTTCCGCATCACCGTTACGAGGTCGTCATCGAGCCCGGGCTGCTGAGTCGGCTGGGCGAGCAGGTTCGCGATGTGGCGCCGCATGAGCAGGCGACGCTGATCGTGGACGAGCAGATCGCCTCCGGGCACGGGCGGGTCGCGGCGAGATCCCTGGAAAACGCCGGCTACGCGACGCGGGTCGCCGAGATGCCCCCGGGCGAAGAGCACAAGACGCTCGGCACGGTGCGGTCGCTCTACGAGGTGATGCTCGAGGCGAAGATGGAGCGCCAGAGCCCGGTCGTCGCCCTCGGCGGGGGGATCACGGGCGACACGGCCGGCTTCGTCGCGGCGACCTACCTCCGCGGCGTGCCCTTCGTCCAGTGCCCGACGACGCTGCTGGCGATGGTGGACGCCTCGGTCGGCGGCAAGGTGGGGGTGAACGTGCCGCAGGGCAAGAACCTGATCGGCGCGTTCTACCAGCCGATGCGCGTCGTCATCGACCCCGAGACCCTGCGGACCCTGCCCGACCGCGAGCTGCGATGCGGCCTCGCGGAGTGCGTCAAGCATGGCGTGATCCGCGACGGCGAGCTGTTCGACTGGCTCGGCGGGCACCTCGAAGCGATTCAGCGGCTGGATTCCGCCGCGATGGTCGAGCTGGTCGAGCGGAACGTGCGCATCAAGGCGGCCGTGGTGATGGAGGACGAGAAGGAGGCGGGCGTGCGGGCGCACCTCAACTTCGGCCACACGTTCGCCCACGCGATCGAGGCGGCGGATTACGGCAGGTACCACCACGGCGAAGCGGTGGCGATCGGCATGGTCGCGGCGACCCGGCTGGCGGTGGACGCCGGGCTGTGCGAGGCGGGGCTGCTGGCCCGGCTGACGCGGCTGCTCGAGGCGATTGGCCTGCCCGTTCGCGGCGAGGAGCTGCCGCCGGCGGAGAAGCTGCTGGAGACGATGCGCCTGGACAAGAAGGTGCAGGGGGCGAAGATCCGACTGGTGCTGCCCGAGAAGATGGGGCGGGTGGTCGTCACCGACGAGCAGCCGGAGGAGGCGATTCTCGCGGCGTGGCGGGCGGTCGGGGCGGGTTGACCCGGAGAGCGGGACCGATACCCGGGGCGGCGCTGCGTTTTGCCCCGGCTTGGGCTGCGCCTGTCTAGAAGACGCCGAACAGAACAAGCAGCAGAAGGACGATGAGCAGGATGGTCACTGCGCCGGAGGGGTAGTAGCCCCAGGTTCGGCTGTAGGGATACAGCGGCAGGGCGAAGACGAGCAGCACGAGCAGGATGATCAGAAGGATCCACGCCATGAGCTGGTTCACCTGCTGAGCGGGGATAAAAAATCGGCCACCGCCGCGCGAGGGGGGCGGCGATGGCCTTGGGGTGGAAGCGGGTGGCAGGGCGCGTGTTACCACTGTTCGCGCCGGGGCGGCCCGGGTGCCAGGGCGCACCGGGGCGGGTTGCGAAGGTCGCCGGCCGGGACGGGCTCGCTGGCGCCGGGGGCGCTGGCGAGCGCTTCGGGCTCGACGTCGAGCAGCAGGCCCTGGTCGGCGGGGTCGATGCGGAACGCGCTCCAGGGGATGATGAACCGCTTGGCGTGCCGGCCGGCCGGGTCGCCGAGGACGAGGACGGCGTAGGCGATGAACCCCTGCTCGAGGTTGACGACGAGGTCTTCGACGCGGCCGAGCGGTTCGTTGCGTGCGTTATGCACATATCTCTGAATGATCGAGCCGAGTCGGGCCACGGTTGCGTCAGGCATGGCTGAAATCCTGGAGCGGACACACGGGAAAAGCGGTCAGGGACCGTTGGCGCACCGGGTTCGGGAGGCACGTCCACTCCACTGCCTGCCGCCGTCGCCGCGTGCGTGGTCCGGTTCCGGAGCATTTCTCCTCTCGCTGCGCGCCGTGCTGCGGGGCCGGGCCCGGGTGGCGCACGCGGGTACTGGAGGCAATTCCCATGCCACCCGGCGTGCGAGGCCGTGACGGCCGGCGGGCGGGTCCCCGGGCGCGGGCGGTGCGGCATCGTTCCGAGCGGGCGGTCGGGGCATTTCCGATTTTGGTGTAAATCTTTCGAGCGCTTGTAACCCATACCATTTCGGCCGATCGGCTGCGGGGCCGGGTGGGGCGACCGGTGCGGCTGGGGCGTGACCTGAGCGGCGACTGGGTCCGGGGCGGTTTCTGCTGCACCGCCGAAGCCGGACGGTCGGGGGCAGATATAGAAGATCCTCGGCGCCCGCGCGCGCGATGGAGCCGCATGAACCGTCCGGACCGCGGCTGACGGGGCGCAAAAGCGGGTTCGGCGAGTCCGGCAGTCTCCTTTCTTTCTACCGAGCCGGAGGAAGACTCGGCAGGATCAAGGTGGAATCTACCGCCGGGGCAGGCATAGGGTTGATCGCGTGCATCTTGTGCCGGCGCCATGGTGAATCATCGGTGTCCCGACAGCGCCGGGTCGACTGGAGGGGTGGCCCGTCATGTCATCGGCTGACAGGGACCGCTCGGGACACTGGGGGTGAAGGAAGCATGAATCGACACATTCTCATCACGGGCGGGGCCGGGTTCATCGGCTCGCACCTCGCTGACCAGTTGCTCGCCCGCGGCCACCGGGTCCGGGTGCTCGACGCGCTCGTCGAGCAGGTGCACGGAGCCAGCGGCGATCGGCCGGTCTACCTCCACGACGACGTCGAGCTCATCCGCGGCGACGTCCGCGACCGCGATAAGCTCCGCCAGGCGCTCGACGGCGTCGAGGTGGTCTACCATCTCGCCGCCGCGGTGGGCGTCGGGCAGAGCATGTACGAGGTGGCGGACTATACCGGTGTGAACAATCTCGGCACGGCCGTGCTGATGGAGGAACTCGCCCAGCGGGAGATCGATCGCCTCGTCATCGCCTCGAGCATGAGCATCTACGGCGAAGGTCTCTACCAGACGCCGGCGGGCGCGACGCGGCACGACGCATCGCGCACGCTCGAGCAGATGCAGGCCGGGCAGTGGGAGCCCCGGGCCGAGGGCGAATCGCTGACGCCCGTGCCCACGCCCGAGAGCAAGCAGCCCGACCTCGCGTCGATCTACGCCCTGAGCAAGTTCGACCAGGAGCGGATGGGCCTGATGCTCGGCAAGGCGTACGGCATTCCGGCCGTGGCGCTGCGGTTCTTCAACGTGTTCGGTCCCCGGCAGGCGCTGTCCAACCCCTACACCGGCGTGCTGGCGATCTTCGCCTCGCGGCTGCTCAACAATCGTCCGCCCCGCATTTTCGAGGACGGCGAGCAGCAGCGCGACTTCGTCAGCGTGCACGACATCGCCCGCGCCTGCGTGCTGGCGATGGAGAGCGGCGACGCGCCGGGCGAGGTGCTCAACATCGGTTCCGGCCGGCCGCGCACCATCCGGCAGGTGGCCGAGGCGCTCGCCGAGGTGATGGGCCGGGCCGACGTGCAGCCCGAAGTCACCGGCGAATACCGTGTGGGCGACATTCGCCACTGCTTCGCGGACATCTCCCGTGCCCGCTCGGTGCTGGGCTACCAGCCCGAGGTGTCCTTCGCGGAGGGCCTGACGGAACTGGCCGACTGGCTCGGCGGCCAGGCGGCGCAGGACCGGGTGGACCAGGCTCACGCAGAACTCGCTGCCCGAGGACTGACGGTATGACTGAAGTCGATCGAAACGGCAAGAGCGATGCCCGCAAGGAGCGCAGCCGAACCGGCGACGGCTCCGCCAGGCAGGTGGGCCTGGTCGAATGGCTTCGGCCGGGCGAGCACGAGCGCGTCGATCGCCTGCTCAGCGATCTGCGGCAGCTCGGCGTAAAGCACCTGCGCACCGGCGTGTCCTGGGCCGACTACCACACCGGGCAGGGACAGGCATGGTACGACTGGCTCCTGCCCCGGCTGGCGTCGGAGGTGGAGGTGCTGCCCTGCTTCCTGCACACGCCGGCGTCGCGGGGAATCCTTCCGCGGCCGACCTCGCCGCCCAGAGACCCCAAGGCCTATGCCGACTTCATCGACGTGTTCCTCACCCGGCTGGGCGAGCACTTCGAGTGGGTCGAACTCTGGAACGACCCGCACGATCCGTCCTGCTGGGACCGCACGCTCGACCCGGAGTGGATGCGCTTCTGCCAGATGGTCGGCGGCGCGGCGTACTGGTGCAAGCAGCGCGGCAAGAAGACCGTCCTGCCCGGCACGCGATCGCTCGACGAGAAGTGGATCGAGCTGATGGGCGAGCGCCGCGTGCTCGAGCACGTCGACGCCGTGGGCCTGCACGGCTTCCCGGGCACCTGGGATTACGCCTGGGAAGGCTGGCCCGCCGAGGTCGCCCGGGCGCGGAAGGTGCTCCGCCAGTGCGAGCGGGCGCCCGAGCTCTGGATCACCGAAACCGGCTTCTCCACCTGGCGGCACGAGGAGCGCGGGCAGCTCAGGCAGCTCGCCCAGGCACTCGAAGCGCCGGTGGAGCGGATCTACTGGTACGCCGCGCGGGACCTCGACCCCGGGCAGACGATCGTGGACGGTTTCCAGGCCGACGAGCGCGACTGCCACCTCGGGCTCAAGGACGCCAGCGGCAACCCCAAGCTGCTCGGACGGCTCTGGGCCAGCGGCGGGCTTTCAGCCGTGCAGCGCTACGCCTGGATGGGTGAGCCGTCTCGCCACCGCAGCCGACATCAGCGCCCCGTGCTGGTGACGGGCGGCGCGGGCTTCGTTGGCGCGAACGTGGCGGATCGGCTGCTCGAGAGCGGCAAGTCGGTCGTGCTGCTGGACAACGTCTCTCGGCCGGGCGTCGAGCAGAACGCCGAGTGGCTCAGGCAGAAGCACGGCAAGCGCGTGCAGATCGAGGTGGCGGACATTCGCGACGCCCACGCGCTGCGGTCGGCGGTGCGGTCGGCCGAGGCGGTGTACCACTTCGCCGCGCAGGTCGCGGTGACGACCAGCCTGACCGGGCCGATCGAGGACTTCGACGTCAACGCCCGCGGCACGCTGAACCTGCTCGAGGCGATCCGCTCGTGCACGACGCCGCCGCCGCTGCTGTTCACCTCCACGAACAAGGTGTACGGCCAACTCGACGGCCTGGAGCTTGTCGAGCGCGGGGCCCGCTACGAGCCGGTGGATCGCGAGGTAGGCAGGTACGGCGTGGGCGAGAGGGCGCTCGACTTCCACAGCCCCTACGGCTGTTCGAAGGGCGCTGCCGACCAGTACGTGCTCGACTACGCCCGCACGTTCGACCTGCCGACGACGGTCTTCCGCATGAGCTGCATCTACGGGCCGCACCAGTTCGGCACGGAGGACCAGGGGTGGGTCGCCCACTTCCTGCGCAGCACGCTCGAGGAAGCGCCGCTGACGCTGTACGGCGACGGCAAGCAGGTGCGCGACGTCCTGTTCATCGACGACCTCGTCCGCGCCATGATGCTGGCGATCGAGCACATCGACCGCACCGCCGGCCAGGCGTACAACATCGGCGGCGGGCCGCAGCGGACCGTCAGCCTGCTGGAGCTGATGGACCTTATCGAGGACCTGCACGGCCGGCGCCCCGAGATCCACTTCGACGACTGGCGCTCCGGCGACCAGCGCTATTACGTATCCGACATCCGCCGCTTTCAGGACGCCACCGGCTGGCGGCCCGAGACCGAGGTCCGCGACGGCGTCGCCCGGCTGTATGAATGGCTGGCCGACTCGCCCGCCGTGGCCCAGGCGATGGCGGCGACCCAGAGTCTGGCCGAGTTCAAGGACCCCGCAGCATGAGCATCGAAGGCACGAACACGACGCAGAAGGCCCGGACCCGATCGGCCCAGGCTCCCGCGACCGCGACCATGAAGGCCGCGACGATCGTCGAGCCCGGCAGCGTCCGCATCGACGAGGTGCCGCTGCCCGAGCCCGGCGAAGGCCAGGTGCGGGTCGAGCTGGAAGGCTGCGGCGTCTGCGCCTCCAACGTGCCGCCTTACGAGGGGCGCGCGTGGTTCGAGTATCCGATGGAGCCCGGAGGCCTCGGCCACGAGGGCTGGGGCGTCGTCCACCAGCTCGGGCCCGGCGTCCAGAATCTGCGGGTGGGCGACCGCATCGCCTTCATCTCCGACCACGCTTACGCGGAGTACGACCTTGCGGACGCCGACGCGGCGGTGAAGCTGCCCGGCTCGCTGCGGGGGCGGGCCGTGCCGGGCGAGCCGCTGGGTTGCGCGATGAACATCTTCGAGCGAAGCGGCATCGAGAAGGGCCAGACGGTGGCGATCATCGGCATCGGCTTCCTCGGCGCGATCCTCACCCGCCTCGCCCGGCTCGACGGGGCGCGGGTGCTGGCGATCAGCCGGCGCGAGAGCTCGCTGGAGACGGCCTCGCGCATGGGCGCTGCCGAGACGATCCCCATGAAGGACCACGGGGAGATCATCGAGCAGGTCCGGGAGATGACCGGCGGCGCGTTCTGCGACGTCGTCATCGAGGCGACCGGCAAGCAGTGGCCGCTGGACCTCGCGGCTGAGCTCACGAAGATCCGCGGCAGGCTCGTCGTGGCGGGCTACCACCAGGACGGCCCGCGGCAGGTGAACATGCAGCTCTGGAACTGGCGCGGGCTCGACGTGATCAACGCCCACGAGCGCGACCCGGCCGTCTACAAGCGGGGCATCGAACACGCCGTCGAAGCGCTGGCGGAAGGGCGGCTCGACCCGTCCCCGCTCTACACGCACGAGCTGCCGCTGGAGCGGCTCGGCGAGGCGCTGGAAATGACGCGCACGCGTCCGGAGGGATTCGTCAAAGCCCTGGTTCGCCCGGCCAGGTCGTGATGCCGCGAGCCGGCAGGGGTGTGGAATTCGAGAGGGCCGGCCGCATGGACCGCGGCCGGGTGACGGGAGAGAAAGCGGCCTCCATGAACATTCTCATGACCACGGACACGGTCGGAGGGGTCTGGACCTATGCCATCGAGCTCTGCGCGGCGCTTCGCGATCGCGGCAGCCGCGTCACGCTGGCGACGATGGGCCCGGCCCCGAGTGATGCGCAGCGGCAGGAAGCCGCCCGGGCCGGCGCGAGCCTCCGCGAGAGCACCTGGCGGCTCGAGTGGATGGACGACCCCTGGGACGACGTCGACCGCGCCGGGGACTGGCTGCTCGAACTCGAGCGGGAGATCCAGCCCGACGTCATTCACCTGAGCGGCTACGCCCATGCGAACCTCCCCTGGCGGGCGCCGACGCTGGTGGTCGCCCACTCCTGCGTCTGGTCGTGGTGGCGGGCGGTGCACGGCGAGGACCCGCCGAGCGACTGGCGGGAGTACCACGGCCGGGTGAGCCTCGGGCTCGCGGCCGCGGACCTCGTGCTCGCGCCGACGTGGGCGATGCTCGCCCAGATCGAGTCCTGCTATCGCCGACTCCCGCGGATGGGCGTCATTCCCAACGCGAGGCGGCCCGAGTTGTTCGAGCCGGGTGAGAAGGAGGACTTCGTCTTCGCGGCCGGTCGGCTGTGGGACGAGGCGAAGAACATCGCCGCGCTCGACTTCATCGCCGGCGACCTGCCCTGGCCCGTCCGCGTCGCGGGCGAGTCGCGCCACCCGGAAGGGGCCGCCGAGGCGGACCTGGGCGTCGAGTGCCTCGGGCAGCTCACACAGGCGGAGATGGTCGACTGGCTGGGTCGCGCGTCGATCTACGCGCTGCCCGCGCGGTACGAGCCGTTCGGGCTCTCGGCCCTGGAAGCGGCGCTGTCGGGCTGCGCGCTCGTGCTGGGCGACATTCCCAGCCTCCGCGAGGTGTGGGGACCGGCGGCGGTGTACGTCTCGCCGGACGACCCGGCCGAGCTGCGGCAGGCGCTGGTCGACCTCATCGGCCGCCCCCGGGATCGCGAGCGGCTGGCCCGCAAGGCGCGGGAGCGCGCCCTCGAGATGAAGCCCGGCGTGATGGCCGGGGCGTATGAGCGGGCCTACCGTCTCATGCTGGACGGCGCGGATCTGACCCAGCCTGCGCCGGTGCGCGGCCCCGCGGCGACCCCGGCCATTGGTTCAAGCGAAAGGCAAGCAGGCTGATGAACGTCGTTCTTTTCTACCATTCACTGATCTCGGACTGGAACCACGGCAATGCCCATTTCCTGCGCGGCATCGCCCGGGAGCTCCAGTCCCGCGGAAGCCAGGTGCGCGTGTTCGAGCCGGAGGACGGCTGGAGCCTCAGCAACCTGATCAGCGACTGCGGCGAGCAGGCCGTGGAGAAGTTCCACAAGGCTTATCCCGAGCTCCGCAGCGAGTTCTACCGCATTGGGGACATCGACCTCGACGCGGTCCTCAAGGACGCCGACCTCGTCATCGTGCACGAGTGGAACGACCCCGAGCTGGTCGCCAGGATCGGCCGACACCGCGAGGTCGGCGGCAAATACCGCCTGCTCTTCCACGACACGCACCACCGTTCGGTGAGCGATCCGGACGCGATGGCGAAGTACGACCTGTCCAGCTACGACGGCGTGCTCGCGTTCGGGAACGTCGTTCGCGATATCTACCTCGGAAAGGGCTGGGCGAAGAGAGCCTGGACCTGGCACGAGGCCGCCGACGTCAATACGTTCCATCCCCGCCACGACCAGCCCACCGGGGGCGACCTCGTCTGGATCGGCAACTGGGGCGACGACGAGCGGACCGAGCAGCTTCGCGAGTATCTCCTAAGGCCGGTCAAGCGACTGGGGCTGAAGGCGAAGGTGTACGGCGTGCGCTACCCGGACCACGCGATCAGGGAGCTCGAGGAGGCCGGCATCGAGTACGGCGGGTACCTGCCGAACTGCCGCGTGCCGGAGATCTTCGCCCGATATCGCGTGACGGTGCACATTCCGCGCGAGTACTACACCCGCATGCTGCCGGGCATCCCGACGATCCGCCCGTTCGAGGCGATGGCGTGCGGGATCCCGCTGATCTGCTCGCCGTGGCAGGACAGCGAGCACCTGTTCCGCCCCGGGCAGGACTACCTGGTCGCCCACGACGGCGCGGAGATGGAGCACCACATCGAGCGCGTGCTCCAGAGCGACCGTCGGCGGGATCGGCTGATCGAGCACGGGCTGGAGACGATTCTCAAGCATCACACCTGCACCCACCGGGTGGAGCGGATCCTGGAGATCTGCCGGGAGCTCGGGCTCGAGCCGGCCGCGCCGGTGACCGCGGCGCAGAGTCGAACCGCCCCCGCCCCTTCAAGGACCGCGACCAATGAATGACGGACTGGACATCGCCTTTTTCGGTTCGAGCCTCGTCTCGGCCTACTGGAACGGGGCCGCGACCTACTACCGCGGCATCATCCGCGCCCTGGCCGAGCGCGGCCACCGCGTGACGTTCTACGAGCCCGACGCCTGGGACCGCCAGGCCCACCGCGACATCGACGATCCGCCCTGGGCGAAGGTCGTCGTCTACCCGCCCGAGGAGCAGGCGGCGCTGGACTGCCTGCGCCAGGCGAAGAGCGCCGACGTCATCGTCAAGGCCAGCGGCGTGGGCATCTTCGACGACCTGCTGGAGAAGGCGGTGCTCGAATTGCGCGGCCCCGGCAGGCAGGTCGTCTTCTGGGACGTCGACGCCCCGGCGACGCTGGACCGGGTGCAGAACGACCCGGCCGACGCGTTCGCGCCGCTCGTCGCCGAGTACGACCTCGTGCTCACCTACGGCGGCGGCGAGCCGGTCGTCCGGGCCTACGAGCAGGCGGGGGCAAAGCAGTGCGTGCCCATCTACAACGCCCTCGATCCCGCGACCCACCACCCGGCCGAGCCCGACGAGCGCTTCGCCGGCGACCTCGGCTTCCTGGGCAACCGCATGCCCGACCGCGAGACCCGCGTGGACGAGTTCTTCGTCGAGCCGGCGAAGCTGCTGGGGCACCGGCGCTTCGTGCTCGGCGGCAGCGGCTGGGAAAACAAGACGCTCCCGGCCAACGTGTGTCACGTCGGGCACGTCTACACCCGCGACCACAACGCCTTCAACTGCACGCCGCTGGCCGTGCTGAACATCAGCCGATCGAGCATGGCCCGCTATGGTTTTTCGCCCGCGACGCGCGTGTTCGAGGCCGCCGGCGCCGGGGCGTGCCTGATCACCGATCACTGGGAGGGCATCGAGCAGTTCCTCGAACCGAACCGGGAGGTGCTCGTGGCGAAGGATGGCCAGGACGTGGCCAACCACCTCGCCGAGCTGACCCCCGAGCGGGCTCGCGGAATCGGCAGCGCGGCACGGCAGCGCGTGCTGGGTGAGCACACCTACGCCCACCGCGCCCGCGAGCTTGAGACGCTGCTGGCCCAGGCGCGCCGCCGACCCGCGGCAGCCACTACGCGACCGACGAGCCGGGAAGGAGCCAGGCTGTGAAGATTGTGATGCTGGGGCTGTCGATCACGTCGTCCTGGGGCAACGGCCACGCGACGATCTTCCGCGGCCTCGTCCGCGAGCTCGTCCGCCGCGGCCACGACGTGCTCTTCCTCGAACGCGACGTGCCCTGGTACGCCTCCAACCGCGACCTGCCCGAGCCGCCGTTCGGCGACACCCGGCTGTACCAGAGCCTCGACGAGCTCAAGACGGCGTACGCCGAGCCGGTCCAGCGGGCGGACCTCGTGCTGGTCGGCTCCTACGTGCCCGAGGGCGTCGCCGTGGGCGCGTGGGTGCAGCGGCAGGCCTGGGGCGTCCGGGCCTTCTACGACATCGACACGCCCGTCACGCTCGCCAGGCTCGACCGCGGCGACTACGAGTACCTCACGCCCGAGCTCATCCCGGGCTACGACGTCTACCTCTCTTTCACCGGCGGCCCGACGCTCGACCGGCTGGAGAAGCAGTACGGCTCGCCCATGGCCAGACCGCTTTACTGCTGCGTCGATCCCGACCTCTACTACCCCGAGCCGCAGGCCGGCGCGAGCTGGGACCTCGGCTACATGGGCACCTACAGCGACGACCGCCAGCCCAAGGTGGACCAGTTGATCCTCGAGCCCGCCCGGCGCCGGCCGAGCGGGCGGTACGTCGTCGCCGGCCCGCAGTATCCCGAGTCGATCGACTGGCCCGCGCGTGTCGAGCGGATCGACCACCTGCCGCCGGCACGCCACCGCGGGTTCTACAACCGCCAGCGGTTCACGCTCAACGTAACGCGCGCCGACATGGTCGAGGCCGGCTACGCCCCGAGCGTGCGGCTGTTCGAGGCCGCGGCCTGCGGCACGCCGATCATCAGCGACCGCTGGGACGGCATCGAGACGATGCTCGAGCCCGGCCGGGAGATCCTGCTTGCCGACACGGCCGAGGACGTGGTCGCCGTGCTCGACCGCGTCAGCGAGGCGCAGCGCCGCGAGATCGGCGAGCGCGCCCGGCAGCGGGTGCTGCACGAGCATACCGCCGCCCACCGCGCCCGGGAGCTCGAGGAGTACGTGCTCGAGGCCCGCAAGGGCGAACGCCACCCCACGAGCAGGGCGCAGCACGCCTGAGCTGACAGGCCGGCAGCACGAAGGAGAAGCGAATCGAGAGTGGGAGACAAGGCATGACGCGCAGCGTTTCCGAGACCGGTCCCGGCCAGAATATCCAGAGCGAGATCGAGTCGCTCGGGCCCTGGTTTCACAACATCCACCTGCCCGGCGGCCAGCAGACGGCACCGGACCATTCTCTCGGCGACTTTCCCCGCTTCAAGTGGGAAGAGATTGCCGGGCACCTGCCCGAGGACCTCAGCGGCTGGGACATCCTCGACATCGGCTGCAACGCCGGCTACTACAGCATCGAACTCGCCCGGCGGGGCGGGAGGGTGCTGGGGATCGACCACGACCCGCGCTACCTTCGTCAGGCCGGGTGGGCGGTGAAGCAGTTCGGGCTGGAGGACGACATCGAGTTCGAGCAGATGCAGGTGTACGACCTCGCCCGCCTGGACCGCGCGTTCGACCTCGTCCTCTTCATGGGGGTGTTCTACCACCTGCGCTACCCGCTGCTCGCGCTGGACCTCGTCGCGGAGAAGGTGCGCAGGCAGATGGTGTTCCAGACGCTGACCATGCCCGGCGAAGGCGCCCCGCCCGCGGCGCAGGACCGGGAGATCAACGACCGCGACGCCATGCTCGAGCCGGGCTGGCCCAAGATGGCGTTCATCGAACACCGACTCAGCCACGACCCGACCAACTGGTGGGCGGCGAACTCGGCCGGCGTCGAGGCGATGCTCCGCTCCACCGGCATGCGCGTCACCGAGCGCCCCGGCCACGAGATCTGGCTCTGCGAGCCCGACCCCGAGTGGCCGCCCAGCCGACGCTGGTGGGAGACCGACCAGCTCGACGCCGCCACCGGCCGGGCCCGCTGACCGGCACGCCCGCCTTCCCGCAAACAGGAAGAGCCGACCCGCTGACTGCCGGGCCGGCTCTGTCTCCTTGCCTGGGGACGGGGAGGTTCGTCTTGCGTCAGGCCGTCTGGTACGCCAGTCGCCGCGGTCGGTGAATCACCAGCAGACTCGCCATGCCCATCGCTACCGCCGCGGACGCCGGGCTGGGGATCGGCGGCTCGGGCAGAGTCGCGACCAGCTCCGAATACATCGGTGGAGCCACGGCCTCATCCTCGACGATGGTGCGCTCGAACTCGTGATGCGGCGGGAGGCCGATCCGGACGCCCGCGTCCTTCGCCGGCGGGGCCGGCAGTTCCAGCGGTCGCGGCGCGGGCTCGGCCCGCTTGTCGAGGTCCAGACTCAGCGGCGCGACCGGCCTGGCCACCTTCACCGGCCCGGCCGATCCGTCCGGCATCGGCGTTTCCATCACCGCACCGGCGGCGAGGCCGGCCGAGAGTGTCAGGCAGAGCAGGGCAGCGAGCCACTGTCGCTTGGCGATTGTCATGAGCGGTTCCTTCGTCCCTGGAGTCGTGGCCTGGCCGCATGCCGCTTGCGCGGAGGCGGGAGTCCTTACTGAAAACATGCCTTCAGGCCGCCTGCCGGGCCAGAAAATCTGCCGGTCCGGGCGGTCGCCGCGACGGGCTGGACCGCTCGTAGCGGTCGTGCGGGCGCGTCAGCCCAGCGTGAGGAAGGTGCCGAACATGACCAGCCAGACCACGTCGAGGAAGTGCCAGTACATCGCGAGGTACTGGACGGGGCGGTAGTGCTCGTGGTCGTAGGCGCCGCGGTGGGCGCGGACGGTGGTGATGGTCAGCGGGAGGACGCCGCCGACCACGTGCAGGGCGTGGACGAGGATGAAGAAGAACACCAGGCCGTACAGTCGCAGATCGCCGCCGGCCTCGACGAGGGCGAAGTGCTCGCGGAGCAGCGACGCCAGGCTCGGCGTCTGGACGAGCAGAAACGCCCCCGCCAGCAGGAGCGTGAGCGTCATGCTCGAGCGGAACCGCGTCTGCCGTTCGTGGCGGAGGCTCTCGGCAGCGCGGTGGATGGTGAAGCTCGACGCCAGAATCAGCGCCGTCGACACCCACAGCAGCCGCGGCAGCTCGATCGCCCCGGCGGGTGGGATCGCCGCGTCCTCGGGCAGCACCAGGCCGGTCCGGATCAGGATGTACGCCAGCATCGACGCGGCGAAGAGCATCCCCAGCGACGCGAGCATCAGGAACATGCCGAACGTTCCCGTGCCAGGCGGCACGTGGTGGCGGTCTCGCTGGCGGGCCGGTCGGGAGTGGCGGTCCGGCGGGTTGGTCATGGGAGCGGGCATTCCGGGAGCAGACGGCTAGCGGGTGGGACTCAGCACGCGGGGCGGGCGATAGTCTTCCATGTAGTTTCGCGAGTCGGTGATCGCGGCGCCGATGAAGATGGCCACGAACAGCAGCGCCGCCAGCAGGACGACGCCGTTGAACGGCGCGTCGTAACGCAGGTGCATGAAGTAGAGCGCCACCAGCCCCGCCTTGATCACCGCGATCAGCAGGGCGAACCAGATGTTCAGCGCCCCGAGATCGACCCAGGTGATCCCGACCGTCGCAGCCGTGAGAATCAGCAGCCCGACGAACACGCCCCCGAGCGTCGCCAGCGGCATCGGATGCGCCAGCTCGTCGTGCACGTGCTGGTCGGACGGGTCCTGGTGCAGCCGGTCCGACGGCGTGCTCTGCGGCGTGTGGCGGTGGTCGGCATGTTCAGGATCAAGGTTCTGTCGCATGGCGGTGTGAGTGGTTACAGGGAGTCAGAGGGAGTTAAAGGGAGTCACAGCGAGCGAACTCTCTGCCTTTTCAGCCTCCGGCTCTGCCGGGGGATACGCCGCGGCGCTTCGATCCGTGGCGGCAAGGGCAGTCGGGTCTCATTGTTTCCATCGGGCTAACTCCTCTAACTCCCTCTAACTCCTTTGACTCCTCTAGTGGATCAGGTACAGAAGCGGGAACAGGAAGATCCAGATCAGGTCCACCAGGTGCCAGTAGAGCCCGACGAGGTCGACCGGAATGAAATAGCTCGGCCCGAAGTGGGCCCGCATCGCCCGCACGAGGATCCAGCCGATCAGACCCATGCCCACCAGCACGTGAATCCCGTGCAGGCCGGTCATGAGGTAGTAGATCTGGAAAAACAGGTGCGTCCGCTCCTGCTCCAGCGGCGAAAGCTGCTCGAAGCTGAGCGCCTCGTGCGTCTTCGCCGCGGCGTAGGCGGGCGCCGCCCCGGCCACGGCGCTCGGCACCAGCCCGTCCGGACCGGCGGGGGGCGCTTCGATGATCGACTGCTCGCCCGGCTCGGCCTCCGGGTCCACGGCCGCGGTGCCGCCCGTGCCGGCAGGCGGCCCGGCCTCGTCCGTGATGGTCTGCGTCGGCTCCGCCGGCTCGACCTCCACGTCCTCCGCGGGCGGGGCGACCTTCCCGCCGTGAAGCCCCGTCTCGAGCGTGTGCTCGAGGCTTTCGGGATTGGCCGGGCTGCCGCCCTTGTAGTAGAACGCATTCGCCGGGCCCACCCACAACCCGTGCTGCCACTTGCCCGAGTACTCGATGCCCTTGATCACCATGAACCCCAGCCCGCCCACGAGCGTCAGGCTGAGCAGCACCGGCAGCAGCTTTCTCTGTCCCAACTGCGCCGCCCGCACCGCCCACGCCATCGTGAAGCTGCTGGCGATGAGGATCACCGTATTGATCGCCCCGTAGCTGACGTCCAGCGCCTGGTGGGCAAACTGGAACACCTCGGGGTGGTTCGCCCGGTACACGGCGTAGGCGCAGAACAGCCCGCCGAACATCAGCACCTCGGTCGCCAGGAAAATCCACATCCCCAGCTTGCCCGATTCGTACTGCTGGCGGGGCGTGTCGAAGTGGTGGGCGAGGTAGGGCGGGTGCTGCGCCTCGCCTCCCTCGGCCGGGGTGTCGGGATGGGTCGTGGTCTTGGTCATGATCTCTCGCGTCCGCGTTACGCACCGGCTGGGACTCGGTCCGAATCACCGCGCGGCGTGCTCGGCCTCCTCTTGCTCGCGCTCTTCCGACTCGCTGCGGACGAACGTCTGGAGTTCGCGGTCCCAGTGCCAGTCGCTGAAGTCGTAGGGGTCCGACCCCCGCGGCGTGCGGGCGAAGTTCTCGTGCGGCGGCGGGCTGGAGGTGTGCCACTCCAGCGAGTTGCCGCCCCAGGGGTTCGCAGGCACCGGCTTGCCCTTCCACCACGAGTGAATCCACACGCCCAGCACCCAGAACAGCCCCACGCCCAGCAGGTACGCCCCGATCGTCGAGAGCACGTGATAGCTGGTGAACTGCACCGGATAGTCCGCGTACCGCCGGGGCATGCCCTGCGTGCCGGCGATGAACTGCGGGAAGAACGTCAGGTTGAAGCCGATGAAGATCAGCACCGCGCCGGTGATGCCGCCCCATTCGCTGTAGCTCTTGCCGAACATCTTCGGCCACCAGTAGTGCATCCCGCCCAGAAAGGCGAACAGCGTCGACCCCACCATGACGAAGTGGAAGTGGGCCACGACGAAGTAGGTGTCGTGCACGTGGATGTCGGTCTGCAGCGAGCCGAGGAACAGCCCGGTCAGGCCGCCGATCATGAACAGCATGATGAAGCCGATGGCGTAGAGCATCGGCGTCACCAGCCGGATGTTCCCGCCGTACATGGTGGCGACCCAGTTGAACACCTTGATCGCCGAGGGAATGGCGACCGAGAAGGTCAGCAGGCTGAACACCGCGTTCACCGCTGCGGACTGCCCGCTGGTGAACATGTGGTGGCCCCAGACCAGGAAGCCCAGCAGGGCGATGGCGATCGAGCTGAACGCGATGAACTTGTAGCCGAAGATGTGCTTTCGGCTGAACACGCTGACCAGCTCGCTGACGACCCCGAACGCCGGCAGCACCATGATGTACACCGCCGGGTGGGAGTAGAACCAGAAAAAGTGCTGGTAGAGAATCGGGTCCCCGCCCATCGACGGGTCGAAGATGCCCACCCCCAGCGACCGCTCGGCCGCGAGCAGCAGCAGGGTGATCGCCAGCACCGGCGTCGCGAGGATCTGGATGATGCTCGTCGCGTACAGCCCCCAGCAGAACAGCGGGAGGCGGAACCAGGTCTGCCCGGGCGCCCGCAGCATGTGGATGCTGGCGATGAAGTTCACGCCCGTCAGAATCGAGCTGAACCCGAGGATGAACGCCCCCAGCGTCGCCGCGACCACCGCGCCGCTGGCGTGGGAGGGGTCGGTCGAGAAGGGGGTGTAGAAGGTCCAGCCCGTGTCGAGCCCGAAGCCGCCCGGCACGTTCCAGCCGGTGGCCGTCTCGATCACGCCCGAGAGCAGTACCCAGACGAAGAACACCCCGCCGGCCATGTAGAAGTACCAGCTCAGCAGATTGATCCGCGGGAAGGCGAGGTCCTTCGCCCCCAGCATCAGCGGCAGGGCGAAGTTGCCCAGGATCGCCGGGATCGCGGGGATGATGAACATGAACACCATCACCGCCCCGTGCAGGGTGAACATCTGGTTGTAGAAGTCCCACGTGGCCGAGGGATCGCTGCCCAGCGTCGGGCCGGGGGCGATGAGCTCGGTCCGCAGCAGCAGGGCGAAGATCCCGCCCAGCAGGAACGAGCCCAGGATCGCGATCATGTACAGAATCGCGATGCGCTTGTGGTCCAGCGTCAGCAGCCAGGAAGCGAGCCCGCGTTCGTGGCTGAGGTAGTCGTCTCGCCCGGGCGGCTCTTCGCGGCCGTAGATGTCGGTCGGTCGGGGAATGGCGGTCATGTCTGCCTCACTGCCTCAACTACAGGGCGGGACCTTCGCCCGGCTCGGGTTCAGGCTCCCTGCTTTCGGGAACCTCGGGCGATTCCGCCGCCTCGGCCTCATCCTCGCCCTCGGCGGGCTGCTCCTCCGCAGCCTCCTCCGCAGCCGGCTCGGGGGCGTTGGGGCTGATCGCCTTGAGGTAGGCGATGATCGAACGCAGTTCGTCCTCGTCGAGCACGCCCTGGAAGGTGTTCATCGCGTCGGGATAGCCCGAAGAGATCGCTGCCTGCGGGTTGTAGATCGAGTTGCGGATATATTCCTCGTCGCCTTCGACCTCTGTGAGCTCGCCGTCGACGCGCACTTCGCGGGTTTCGCCGTACACCTGGTCCAGCGGCGGGCCGATCGCCCGCGTACCGTCGACGTTGTGGCACGCCGCGCAGTGCTGGGCCACCAGCCGCTCGCCCTGCTGAACGGGCGTGAGGTCCGAACCCGCCTGCGCCTGCTGCTGCACCCAGCGATCGAAGTCGTCGGGCTGGTGCACGTACACCTTCGCCAGCATCTGCGAGTGGCCCGTGCCGCAGTATTCGGCGCAGTAGAGGTCGTGCTCGATCACCTCGTACGGCTCGCCGTTGAACTCCTCGGTCTGAACCGCCCCGGGCCGCCAGACCGCTTCGAACCAGGTCCTGTTGTACCGGCCCGGCACGGCGTCCTTCTTCGCCCGGAACGCCGGCACGTAGAAGCTGTGAATCACATCCCGCGAGGTCAGTACCAGCGTCACCGGCCGATCGGCGGGCACGTGCAGGTGCGGGCTCTCGGCCCCGTTGGGGTACTCGAAGATCCAGTTCCACTTCTGCGAGACGACGACGATCTCGTACGACCCCGCTTCGGGCGTCGCCATGTTGACGAACCCGCGAAACCCGTACAGGAAAATCGCCAGCACCAGCAGCAGCGGGATGATCGTCCAGGTCATCTCCAGCGCCGTGTTGTGTGCCGGGCCCTTGCCGGGCCGGCCGGGGTCGTCCTTCGCGCGGTTGCGAATGGCAAACCACACCACCAGCGACGCCACCAGCACCGTGAAGAAGATGCTGATGTACAGGATGAAATAGAACGTCCAGTCCGACTCGCCCGCGTAGGTCGAGTACTGCCCCGGCATCCAGAAGGTGCCGTCTTCGTCCACTTGTGCCAGCAGCCAGTGCATCAGTCAGCCGGTTCCTTTACTCGTGGTGCTCGGCGGGCTCGGCCTCGCGGTGCCGCCGGCGGTTGCGCAGGGTCATCAGACCGATCCCCGCCGCGATCGCCACCAGTGTCACCCCGCCGCCGATCCGCATCAGCGCCATCGCGGCCCAGGTGTATTGGCCCGTCTCCGGGTCATAGTGGAAGCAGGAGAGAAAGACCTGATCGGTCCACGAGCCGACCTTCCCGTCCGACGCCTCCACCAGCGACGTCCGGAGCGTCCTTCGCGGAATGTCCACCCCCTTGAGGTATCGCGTCACCTTCCCCTCGGGCGTCAGCACGATCAGCGTCGCGGGGTGGGCGAACTGCTGGTTCGACTCGACCCAGCGGTACTGGAACCCCACCGCCTGCGTCAGCGCCTGGATCGCCTCGTGCTCGCCGGTGAGGAAGTGCCAGCCGTCCGCGGCCCCCGGCTTGCCGATGCCGGCGATCATCGTCTCCTTCTTCGCCATCGCCAGCTCCGGGCCCTCGCGGGGGTCGAAGCTCACCGTCAGCACGGTGAACTCATCGCCCGGGCTCATGGTCAGCTCCTTGAGCGACTTGACCATGTCCTGCCAGACCAGGCTGCAGAGCATCGGGCACTCGAAATAGCCGAGGTTGAGCAGAATCGGCTTGCCCTCGCCGAGGTAGTCCGCGAGCTGCACGGTTTCGCCGTGCTCGTCGACGAACGTCAGCCCGGGCGGCACCTGGCTGCCCAGCTTCTCCTCGATGCCGACGTTCTCGAGCTCCTCGGGCTCCTCAGCCGTCTGCAGCGGAGGCGGGGCGGGCACGATCTGCGCCCTCGCGGCCGGGGCGAGCAGCAGCATCGCCGCCGCGACCGCCGCCAGGGCGCCGCCGGAGAGCCGTCCGCCGTGCTGCCTGAAAAACAAGCTCATGCCAACCTCCGGGATCGCGAACCCGTCACTGAACGCTAGTACTGCCGGGCGACTTCCTCCATCGCCCGCTCGATTGACAACGTCGCCCGAACCCCCTCGTCGGTCTCCACCTGCCGACCGCCCTGAAGCTCGGCGAGCTGCTGCTGACGAAGCTGCTCAAGCTCCCGCTGGGGCGCGGTGTACACCTTCGCCTCCACCTCCCGCTGCATCTCCACGCGAATCCACGCCTGGATGCCCACGACCGCCACCACCAGCAGCAGAGTGCCGATCACACCCACCGTCGCGATCATCGCCACGTTCACGTCCTGCGTTCGGCGGGGCTCTGCCATCACTCGCGTCCTCTCTCAGCCGCCTCCGACCCCGCGGCCACCCGTCTCCGGCATGCCGCGGCGGGGCGGCTCAAGGTTCCAATATTAATTAGAAACATTCTAGCGTGTGGCGGGGCGGATCGCCACTTCGCCCGGGCAATCTCCCCGCCCGGGCTACACGTTTTCGAAGCTCAGCGATTCCCCCATCCGCGGGTCCTTCGCCGGCACCAGGCTGTGGTCCGCCGCCCGGTGCACGACTGCCCCGAAATACAGCCCCGCCAGGCCGATGACCGCCAGCACCTCCACGATCGGCACCAGCCACGCCCGCGAGTACAGCGGCATCACCACCCAGTACAGGTCCAGCCAGTGGAACACCAGCAGCCACGCCGCCCACAGCGCCAGCAGTCCGCCGCGGCGCTTGACGTGCCGCGAAAGCAGCCCCGCGAACGGAATCAGCAGGTGGCCGATCAGAAGCGCCAGCGCCACGCCCGTCCACCCGGTGATCCGCTCGGGCACCGTCGTCATCCCCCGCAGATCGAACCAGTAGGTCGTCTCCGGCAGGTTCGCGTACCAGATCAGCATGTACTGGCTGAACGCGATGTACCCCCAGAAGAACACGAACGCGAACAGCCACTTGCCCAGGTCGTGCAGGTGGTCCTCATCCACCACCTTGAGCATCCCCAGCCGCTTGAGGCCCACGATCGACAGGATCATCGTCGACACCGCCCCGAGAAACGCCCCGGAGAAGTAGTACACCCCGAAGATGGTCGAATACCACTTCGGGTCCAGCGACATCAGAAGATCGAACGCCGCGAACGTCAGCGTCACCGCGAACGCCAGCACGGCCACTGGGCTCAACCTCTCCATCCGCACCGTCAGCCCCGGCTCGCCGGTCTCGTCCTGCCGAACGCTCTGCTGCCAGTACCACAGCCCGGCCGCGCACCAAACCGCGAAGTACACCGCCCACCGCAGCGCGAACGCCGGCCCGTTCAGCCAGCCCCGCTTCACCTCCACCGCGTGCAGCAGCTCGGCCGGGTCGGGCGCGCCGGTGAACCCCACGATCTGCGTGTGCGTCGATTCGCCCTCGAACGGCTCCTCCCCCAGCGGCTCCCCGGCATGTTCGCCGGCGGGCGCCGCCTCGGGCTCAGCGGCTTCGCCATGCGCCGCGTGACCCGCGGCCTCGAGCGTCTCCATCGGCTGTGCCCAGGGGTACACGACGCCCCGGTCCAGCACGCCGAAGCTGGTCAGCAGCACCACCGCCAGGATGGGCACGAACATCGTCGCCACCGTCGGCATCGCCGCGGCGTACACCTCCGCCACCCGCCGCACGAGCACGGACGCCCCGGCCCGCGTCAGGTGCTGGATGAGCACGAAAAACAGCGCCCCCAGCGCCAGGCTCAGGACGAACGCGAACGCCACGACGTACGCCAGGCCGAACCGCCTGAACGCCATCGCCGTCCATCCGTCGCCAAAGCCGAACCGCCAGCCTTCGATCGCGAACGCCGTTCCGATCGCCGCCAGCAGCGCCGCCGTCCCGACGACGAAACCCGTCCGGTACAGCGGCCATGCCCGCGTCCCGAGTCGGCGGGTCGCCCCCTCAGGCAGTCTCGCTTCCGCATGATGCGCCACGTCTGTCGCTCCTGGTTCTTCTTACCTCAGCTTCGCCCGCTCTTCGGGTGTCAGCATCTCAAGCGGCGCCCGCTGCGAAAGCTGCAGCGCACGCACGTAGGCGACGATCGCCCAGCGGTCCTTCGGCGGAATCTGCGAGCCGTAGCTCGGCATGCTCCGCACGCCCCGCGCGATCACCGAATACAGCCGGCCTTCCGAGTATTCGCCCGGGCCGTAACGCGGGTCCGTCACGTCGCTCGGGCGAACCCACTGCGTGCCCGGCGTCCCACGCTCCGCCAGCAACTCCGCCCGCTTGCTCACCGGCCCGTCGCCCTGGCCCGCCAGGCCGTGGCAGGTGGCGCAGAACACGTTGAACTGGGTCCGTCCGCGCTCGACGAATGCCTCGTCCACTTCCACCGCGTCGGGGAAGCCTTCGAAGTACTCCGCCGCCGGCTGGCCGTCGTCGCTGACCACCCGGCGGTATCCGCGGTAGTAGTGGTCGTCCGCCTGCAGCGCGTCGTCGCTGGGCTCGCGGATGTCCGGCCCCCACGCGATCGTGCCCGGCACGGGCGGACGCATGCCCCGCTCGTCGCGGAAGATCGGGTGATATTCCTGCGGCTTGATCTTCGCCTGGTTGTCCATGTCCTGGAAAAGGTGCACCCGCGGCTGCTGCGAGAAGCCCACCCGCGCATACGCCGCGAGCACCAGCGGAATCCAGCTCAGCACCACCAGCGCCAGCAGCCCCACGATCATCCACCGCGGCGGGCGGGGCAGGTGCATGTCCAGGTCGAGATATTTCGAAATTCGCGGCATGGCGTTCACTCCCGGCCTTAGCCCGGGGCCGGCGGGTCACTCCTCGATGCGCTCGATCTCCTTCGCGCCCAGCTCGCGGAGCATCCTTTCCGTCTCGTCGAGGTCGAACTGCGGGTCCTTCGTTCGCACGACGACGAAAAAGCCGTCGTCCGTCACCCGCCGAAACCGCTCGTTCCTGAGCAGCGGGTGATAGAGCATGGGCAGGCGGTTGAGAATCAGCATCCCGAACACCGCGCCGAACGCGGCGAGCAGAATCGTCATCTCGAAGACCACCGGCACCCACGCCGGCATGCTGTTGAAGGGCTTGCCCGAGATCAGGTACGGGTAGTCCACCGCCATCGTGTAGATGGTCAGCACCAGCCCCGTGCCCAGCCCGGCCAGGCCGCCCAGCAGCACGATCCAGGGCAGCACCGTCGGGCGGATACCCATCGCCTCGTCGATCCCGTGGATCGGCAGCGGGCTGTGCACGTCCCATTCGCGGTAGCCCGCCTCGCGCACCCGCCTCGCCGCGGCCGTCACCGCCGGGACGCTGTCGAACTCCGCCAGCAGACCGTACAACGCCTCCTCCTCCGCCTCTTCGGCGCTCTCGAGCAGGTCGTCTTCAGGCGGACGCGTCTCACTCATCGCTCATCCTCCTCGCGCAGCGCCCGGTAGTCCGCCTTGCCCGTCGGCTCGTGGGCCTGCGGCAGCACCGTCTTGATCTCCGCCATCGCCGCCACGGGCAGGAACCTCAGAAACAGCAGGAACAGCGTGAAGAACAGCCCGAACGAGCCGATCAGCATCCCGAAGTCCACCCACGTCGGCACGAAGGTGTCCCAGCTCGAGGGCAGGAAGTCGCGGTGCAGGCTCGTGACCACGATGACGAACCGCTCGAACCACATGCCGACGTTCACCGCCATCGCGGCGATCAGCACCAGCCACCACGTGGTCCGCCCCTTTTTGAACCACAGAATCGCGTTGGGGATGAACACGTTGCAGCTCACCATGACCCAGAACGCCCACCAGTAGGGGCCCAGCGGGCGGTTCAGGAACACGAACTGCTCGTAGTGGTGCCCGCTGTACCAGGCCATGAAGAACTCGACCGTGTACGCGTACGCCACGATCAGCCCCGTGCCCAGCATCACCTTGGCCATGTTGTCGATGTGCCGCTGGGTGATGATCTGCTTGAGGTTCAGAAAGTGCCTCGCCGGGATCGCCAGCGTCAGCACCATGGCGAACCCGCCGTAGATCGCCCCCGCCACGAAGTAGGGCGGGAAGATCGTCGTGTGCCAGCCCGGAAGCTGCGAGACCGCGAAGTCGAAGCTCACCACCGAGTGCACACTGAGCACCAGCGGCGTCGCCAGCGCCGCCAGCAGCAGATACGCCTTCTCGAACCGATGCCAGTGTCGGCTGGACCCCGTCCAGCCCAGGCTCAGCAGCCCGTAGACGATCTGCCCCACCCGACCCTTCGAGCGGTCCCGCAGCGTCGCGAGGTCCGGCACCATGCCGACGTACCAGAACAGCGTCGACACCGTCGCGTAGGTGCTCACCGCAAACACGTCCCACAGCAGGGGACTGCGGAACTGCGGCCACATCGCCATCTGGTTGGGTATCGGAAACAGCCAGTACGCCAGCCACGGCCGACCGATGTGGATCGCCGGGAACAGCCCGGCACAGGTCACCGCGAAGATGGTCATCGCCTCGGCGAAGCGGTTGATCCCCGTCCGCCAGTTCTGCCGGAAGAGGAACAGAATCGCCGAGATCAGCGTGCCCGCGTGGCCGATGCCGACCCAGAACACGAAGTTGACGATGGGAAAGCCCCACGCCACCGGCTGATTGTTGCCCCACACCCCCACACCGGTCGTCACCAGGTACAGCAGCAGTGCCCCCAGCAGTCCCAGCAGCGACAGCGAGATGAGAAACAGCACCCACCACGCCCGGCCGGGCCGGCCCTCCGCCAGCCGCGCCACCCGCTCGGTCACGCCGTGGAAGCTGTCGTCGCCCGTCACCAGCGGACTGCGCGCGCGCGGATCGTCGCTGAGGTTGTCCACCTCCGGCTCACGGCGCTCCTGCGATTGGCTCGCGATCGTCGTCATCGTCGTTCCCGTCTCTCCTCGCGGATCAGTGAACCGCTTCCGCCCCGGCCGGCTCCGACGCCTCCAGCGGCTCGGCCGGGTTGCGCAGCTTCGCCATGTGCAGCGTGCGCGGCCGGGTGTTGAGGTTGTCCAGCACCGCGTACGACCGCGGGTTCGCCTGCTCCCGCCGCACCCGGCTGGTCGGGTCCGAAATGTCGCCGAAGGTGATCACCTGCGTCGGGCACGCCTGCTGGCACGCCGTCTGAAGCTCGCCGTCGAGCACCTCGGGCACCTCGCGCTCGCCCTTCGCCCAGGCCGCCTTCGCCTCGATCTTCGCCCGGCTGATCCGCTGCACGCAGTAGGTGCACTTCTCCATCACGCCGCGCATCCGCACCGTGACGTCCGGGTTGAACACCATCCGCTCGATCTCGCCCACCTTCGCCTGCTGCTCCGTGTCAGGCATGCCCAGCCAGGGGTTGGCCGTCCCGCGCGGCGGCTTGCTGTGGTAGTCGAAAAAGTTGAACCGCCGCACCTTGTACGGGCAGTTGTTCGAGCAGTACCGCGTGCCGATGCAGCGGTTGTACACCTGCAGGTTCAGCCCCTCGCTGTCGTGGATCGCTGCATTCACCGGGCACACCTGCTCGCACGGCGCGTTCTCGCAGTGCACGCAGAACATCGGCTGGTGCACCAGGTCCACGTCGCCCTCGGGATCGCCCTTGAAGTAGCGGTCGATCCGCAGCCAGTGCATCTCCCGGCTCATCAGCACCTGGTCCTTGCCGACCACCGGAATGTTGTTCTCCGCCTGGCAGGCGATCACGCAGGCGTTGCACCCGGTGCAGGCGTTCATGTCCACCGTCATGCCCCAGGCATGGTTCTCGTCGAACTCCATCGGCGGCTCGAAAAGCTGAAGATGCACGTTCCCCTCCGCGTCCCGCTCGCCCACGCCCGGCTCACGCAGGTACTCGAGCAGCGACGCCTCCTTGACGATCTTCCCGCTCTCGCGGTACGCCCCCGCCCGCTTTCCCACGCCCCATTCGCCCACCGCGTCGATCATGTGATGCTGCGTCGTCGTCGCCAACTCGTAGTCGCCCCCCGTCGGCTCGACCCGAACCGGCGCCACGTGCATCTGCCCCCGCGTCCGCAGCCGGTAGGTGTCAAAGCCCACCTGGTAGCCGACCCGCCCGCCGGCCTCCCGGCCGTACCCGAGCGTCGTCAGCACGCTGCCCCGCACCTGCCCCGGCACCGGGTACGCCGGCATCTCCAGCACCCGCTCGCCCACCGTCAGGCGGACCAGGTCGCCCTTGTCCACACCCAGCTCTTCCGCGTCGGCGACACTCAGGATCGCCGCGTTGTCCCAGGTCAGGTGCGTCGCCGGCTGGGGCAGCTCCTGCAGCCAGCCGTTGTTCGCCCAGCGCCCGTCGTAGAGGCTCGGGTCGAGGCGGAACACGAGCTCCATCCCCTCGGGGTTCCTCTGCTCGATCGTCTGCGCCGCCTGCGCCGCCGCCTGCGGGCTCACGTTCACCCGCACCGCCGGGTAGCTGGAGTTCTCCACCAGCCCGGTGTGCAGCGCCTGCCGCCACGCCGTCTCGAAATCTGCCCCGTCCGGCAGGAGGCCGCGGAACGCCTCGCGGACGATGCCGTACCCCTCGGGCGCCTCGTCCAGCAGCATCGCCACCACCTCGATCGGGCTCCGCCCGCCGAACAGCGGCAGAATCTGCGGCTGCTGCACGCTGTAGGTCCCGTCCCACGCCCGGCCGTCGCCCCAGCTTTCCAGGTAGTGCGCCCGCGGCAGGTGCCAGTCGCAAAGCAGCGACGTCTCGTCGTAATAGAGGCTCAGGTGGAGCTTCGTCTCGACGTTCGCCAGCGCTTCGCCAAAGCCGAGGTCGCTCGGCGCGTCGTACACCGGGTTGCCGCCGAGGATGACGAGCGTCTCGACCTCGCCCGCGTCCATCCGCCGGGTCAGCTCGGCGATCTGCTCGATCTGCGTCGGCTCGTCCGCCCCGGCCGGCTCGACCATCTCAACCGTCCTGCCGAGGTTGCCCAGTCGCTCGTTGATCGCCCACACCAGCGCGTGCACCTCGGCCGGCTGGCCCGAACCGGCCGTCACCAGGCTCGACCCGCGGTGGTCGCCCAGGTCGCGCGCCAGCTTGGCGAGCTGCTGGTCGTGCTTCGCGTCACCGGTCGAAGGGCTCCCCGGCGCCACGCCCAGCCGCACCGCCAGCGCCCGCACCAGGCCGGGGATCTCGCTCGCTTTCGCCTGCAGCCGCTCGTCCGCCACGCTGCCCGTCACCGTCCAGCCCGGCTCGGCGACGTAGACGCGGTTCATCTCGCCTTCCGTGTCCGCCGACTTGCGCCCCTCCGCCCACATCCGGGCATGGCGCAGCGCCCCGGGATGCGAGAACAGCGGGTCCGCGTCGAAGCACGCGATCACCGCCGCATCCTTCACCCGCGGCACCGGCCGAACCGCCCGGCCCAGCGCCCGGCGGGCGCCTTCGATCTCCTCATCACGATTGATCGGCTCCCACGCATACCACCGGCTGCCGGGGTAGGCCTGGCCCAGCCGCTGCTTCATCCGCCGAAGGGCCGGGCTGTCCGACGGCTCGCTCAGCACGGCGAGGCCTTCGCCGCGGCCGTTCGCCAGCCGCTCGCGCACCAGCCGCTGCACCGCCGCCCAGTCCGCCTGCCGGGCCTCTTCGCCCCGGCCCATGAGCACCTGCATGCTGCGCTCGGGGTCGTACACGCCCAGCACGCTCGCCTGGTCCCATACCTCGGTCGCGCCCAGCGACCACGGGTGGCGGGGGTTGCCTTCGATCTTGATCGGTCGGCCGTCCATGTTCTCCACGAGCAGCCCGTGCGCGACCCCGCCGCGCTCGATCATGGTGGCGTAATACTCCGGCTCGCCCGGCATTCGGCCGTCGGGCCGGTCGGCGAAGGGGGCGATCACGTCCTCCGGCCACCGCCGACACCCCGTCAGCGAGATCCCCGCCAGTGAGAGCGATGCCCCCATGATCTGCAGAAACCGCCGCCGGGAGACGCCGAGCTTCTCCGGCTCGATTTCCAACCCCGCCTTGCCCAGCGACTCGCGGTACTCGGGCGAGTCCGCGTATTCCGCCAGCGTGCGCCAGTATCCCCGGCCCGTTTTGTCGTTCAGCGATGACACGTCGAGCAACTCACCATGTACGCCTGGTCGTGAATGTCGTATTTCTCCATGAGCCCCTCGCCGACGCGGCGTTTCGCCTCGGCGAGCGTCTCGCCCTCGCGAAGCTCAGGCTCCCACGCGAGGTTGGTCACCTCTTCCACCGGCCGAAGGTGCGGCGCCGGATCGCGGTGGCAGTCCAGGCACCACGCCATGCTCAGCGGCTCCGCCTGGTACACGACCTCCATCCGGTCCACGCGGCCGTGGCACTCCACGCAGCTCACGCCCTTGGTGACGTGCGCTTCGTGGTTGAAATAGGCGTAATCGCCCAGGTCGTGCACCTTGACCCACGGGATCGGCTCGCCGGTGTTGTAGCTCTCGACCACCGGGGCGAGCCCTTCGCTGGTCTTGCGGATGCCGATCTCCCCCTCGGCCGGGTTGTGGCAGTTGACGCAGGTTTCGGTGGGGGGGATGGCCGCGAACGCGGCGTCGTCCACCGTGTTGTGACAGTACCGGCAGTCCATGCCCAGCTCGCCCACGTGCAGGGCGTGGCTGTACGGCACGGGCTGCTCGGGCTGATAGCCCACGTTGAGCGTATTCGCGGAGGCCCCGAAACCCACCAGCACCGGCAGGTAGAGCCCCGCACCGATAATGCCCATCACGAGCACGGGCAACAGGTAGTTCGCCCACGCGGGGAAGACGAAGCGGTTTGCCTCGGATCGTTCGGCCATGGTTCCAATCACCCCACCTGCGGCGGCCAAACCCGGCCGCCGCGGCCGTCTCCTGCCAGATCCCTTCCATCGCACCGGCGGCGGAATCGGGGCCTAGATCATAACGGCTCTAAGAAACATGACAACCTCGCCTCTCCCGAGGTTGCGCTACCCTCGCATGGAAGACAGGTTTTCACCCCTCGCCAGTGGCTCCAGGCTCACGTGTGCCCCCTCCCGGCATGCGCCCCCGGCCGCGTCTACCTCGGGTGACGATAGACCTCATCGTCCGCCACGTCACCCACCGGCTCCGTCATCGCGTGCCCCGTCGGCCAGAACGGCATGAACAGCACGAACGCCACTGCCGCCGGCAGCAGGCACGGCATCAGCGAATGACTCACCAGGCAACCCGCCAGCGCGATCAGACCCCCGATCTCCGGCGCCAGCCAGATCGTGACCATTCCCCGCACGTAACTCCTCGGGTCCACCGGCCGACCCTCCCCGTACGCCTTGAACACGTGCCCGCGAAGCAGAAACGCCCCGGGCACCGCCACGAGCATCCACGCCAGCGACGCCACGAAAAACGCATTCGCCACCCCCTCACGCTCCGGCCACTGCGTGTACACCAGCGTCCAGATCACCGCGATGAACGCCACGAACGGCGTCAGCAGAAACACCAGCCACCACAGCCACGCCCGCCGCAGCGCTTCGGTCTCACTCATCTCCTGTCCTTCCTGCCGGGCAGCGTTCATCCGGTCCGGCTGATGCATGGCGGTCGCCTCCTCCAACTTCTCAGGGTTCACCTCATACTAGCGCTCTTTTGCCCATTGCTACCGGCCCCGCCCCGGTTTACACTCGCGAACATGAAAACACAGCTCTTCGTCTCGCTGCTGCTTACCGCCTCCGCCGCGGTCTTCACCGGCTGTGCCGCCGACGACGCCGCCGCCGAGGCGGCGCCCGACCACGTCGCCCCGATCGTCCCCCGTGCCGCCAGCTCGGCTGACGATGCAAGCGCGGCCGACGACTCGGGCTACGTCCTCGACGGCATGGTCGGGCAGGTCGGCGGCCGACCGCTCTACGCCGACCGCGCCCTCGAGCCCATCGCCGACCGGCTCGCCGCGCTCGGCCGGCAACTCCCGCCCGGCGAGTTCCGCCCGCGGGCGCAGGAGCTGATCCACAAACGCCTCCAGGAAATGGTCACCAACTCGCTCATCCTCGGCGAAGCCGAACGCTCGCTCTCCCAACGCGAGCAGCAGGCCGTGCGCTACTACCTCCAGACCCAGCGCGAGGAACTGCTCCGCCGCCACGGGCGAGGCTCCGTCGCCCTCGCCGAGGCCAGCCTGCAGGAACAGACCGGCCAGGGGCTCGAGCAGACCCTCGAGGACCGCCGCCACGAGTTCATCGTGCAGCGCCACCTCCAGCAGCACCTCATCCCCCGCATCAACGTCTCCCGCCGCGACGTCGAACGCTATTACCGCGACCACCAGGACGAGTTCAACCCGCCCGCCTCGCGCACGCTCCGCCTGATCCGCGTCGAAACCGCCGAGCAGGCCCAGGCGGTCAGGCAGCGCCTCGAGCAGGGCGAGTCCTTCGCCGAGGTCGCTGCCAGCGACGTCAACACCTTCCTCGCCTCCGCCGGCGGCATGATGGGCGAGGTCGAAGGCGATCAGGTCCTCCAGAACGACAAGCTCAACCAGGCCATGCTCGAGCTCGATGAAGACGAATACGCCGGCCCCGTCGAGGGCGAAAACGGCCACAGCTTCGTCTACGTCGAAGAGCTCGACCGCCCCGAGAGCAAGACCCTCCAGGAGGCCCAGCTCGAGATCCGGGATCGGCTCCGCGGCAGGCAGTACCGCACGCTCAGCGAGCGCTACCGCCAGCGGCTGTACGAGGAGGCCCGCCTCGACTCGCTCGAGGAGATGACCCGGGCGCTGCTCGAGATCGCCATGAACCGCTACGCCGCGCCCGCCACCGCCGACGCCCGCTGAGTCTCGCCATGTGGGACTGGCTCAGACAGCGTCGCCCCCGCACCGACCGCGCCCTCGGCGGGCGGGGCGAGAAACTCGCCGCCCGTCACCTGCGAAAGCAGGGCTACCGCCTGCTGGGAAAGAACATCCGCACCAGCCTGGGCGAGATCGACCTGCTCGCCCTCGCCCCGGGCCGGTCGGCCCTCGTCGTCGTCGAGGTGAAGACCGGGCAGGGCGGCCCCTTGCCGCCCGAGATCCGCGTCGGCCGCGCCAAACAGCGCAAGCTCGCCCAGCTCGCCGCCCAGATCCAGCGCCGCCGAAGCCTGCCGAACCTCCCCATCCGCTTCGACGTCGTCGGCGTCGACCTGCCCGAAGGCGCCAAACCCACCATCCGCCACCACGTCGGCGCGTTCGAGTCGCCGTTCTAAGGTGAGTCGCAAGGAAGCCGTGACGGGGAGTTCGAGGAGCTAAAGGGAGTCGGGTGAGGGGCAAAGAAGAGTAAAACCGCAAGCCGGGGCAGAGCACAGCGCCGCCCCGGGGATGGGTATGGCGGCGGGGTTGTTGCGGGTTCGGGGGCGGTTACGACTCATTTGCCCGATCGGCGGCAGCGCTGCGCTTGCCGCGGCTTGAAAGACACGATCCCCGGGGCCCTGGCCTCTAGCACCCCAACCACCCGCCGCTGCGGATTCGAAAGCGGCAGATCCCCAAGCGACCTCAGCGGCCGCCACGCCCCCGCACCGCTTCGCAGCCGTCCGCCCGTGACCCGCCAGCGGGTCAGTTCAAACGTGATCCGCCGATGCGTCGTCTGGTGCACGAACGGCTCTTCCCGCCCGGCCGGCTCCACCTTCAATCCCGTCCGCTCGCTCAGCCACGCCGCGACCGCCTGCTCGTCAACCTCGGCCGGCTGATCCCACTCCCACGTCGGCATCTGCCAGAGGTTCGCCCACAGCCCAGCCTCGGGCCGCTGCTCGAAGAGCCACCGGCCTCGCCGCTCGACCGCCGCGACGACGTGCGTCACCGCTTTGGGCTGCTTGCGCGGGCTCATCGCCGGGATCTCCTCCTCCCTCCCGTCCTGCCGCGCCAGGCACTGTTCAGCTACCGGGCACCGCGGGCACGTCGGCCCCTGGGGCGTGCAGATCTGCGAGCCCAGCTCCATCATCGCCTGGTTGAAGTCGCCCGGCCGATCGCCCGGCACGACCGCCTCGGCCACCTCCCACAGCCGCCGCCTCACCGCCGCCTTGTCCACCGGCTCCTCGATCGCCAGCAGCCGGGCGAGCACCCGCGCCACGTTGCCGTCCACGATCGGTGCCCGCCGACCGAACGCGATCGACGCCACCGCCCCGGCCGTATACCGCCCGACGCCGGGCAACTCGAGCAGCTTTTCCACCTCCCCCGGCACGGTGCCGCCGAACTCGTCCACGATCCGCTTCGCCGCGGCATGGAGGTTCCTTGCCCGGCGGTAATAGCCCAGTCCCTGCCACAGCCGCAGCACCTCCTGCTCCTCGGCCGAGGCGAGCGCCGCCACCGTCGGAAACCGCTCGATGAACCGCTGAAAGTAGGGGATCACCGTCGCCACCTGCGTCTGCTGGAGCATCGTCTCGGCGACGAGGATGGGGTACGGCTCGGGCCGACCCGCCTCCGCCCCGGGCGAGATCCGCCAGGGCATCGCCCGGTGGTGCGCGTCGTACCACGCCAGCAGCGATCGGCGGAATCGCGCCAGCGAGTCGGAACTCAGCAATTCGGCAGGGGGGCTGGTCATGTCCGGGTTACGCTCGGCAGCATGGCGACGTTCACTCTACCGCAGATCAGGTCCTGCGGGGGGCGCCGTCGCCGACGCCCGGACCTGCGAATTCGAGTCAGCCGTAGAAAACTGCCGATCAATGCGTTATTCTTGTCAGCTTATGGTCGAGCAAACCCCCCAGCCGAAGATCTGCGCCAAGGAGCCACGGATGGTCGCACAACGCCAGGCCCTGCCGCCCGTCCGGCAGTCGCTGACCCACAAGTTCCAGATCATGGGCCACGAAGGCTACCTCACCATCGGCCTCTTCGAGGACGGTCGGCCGGGCGAGATCTTCATCAAGATGGCCAAGGAGGGTTCGACCCTTTCCGGCCTCGTCCAGGGCTTCTGCCGGGCGTTCAGCCTCGCCCTCCAGTACGGCCTGCCGCTGCACGAAGCCTGCGGGCGGTTCAAGGGCATGCGCTTCGAGCCGCTGGGCACGACCTCCAACCCCGACATCCCCGAGGCGATGAGCATCATCGACTACGTCGCCCGCTACCTCGAACTGCACTTCGTCGACCCCGCCAAGCGCCGCTGACACGCCGGGTTACGAGCCACCGACACGCCCGCTTCCGGGCGATCCGACCGGCCTCGCCGCCGCCGCGGCCGAGGCGCTTGATCGGATCGCCTTGCTCCGCTATTGTTTGGTTTTCCCTCCCGAGGCCAGCCGTCTTCCATGGACCAAGAAGCCAAACATAAGTGTGGCGTGTTCGGCGTCTGGGGCAGCTCCCACAGCACGCATCTGTGCTACAGCGCCCTCTATGCCCAGCAGCATCGAGGCCAGGAGTCGGCCGGCATCGCCGTCAACCAGGACGGCCAGCTTGCCGCCCACGTCGGCATGGGCCTTGTCCCCGAGGTCTTCACCCCGGACACGCTCAGTCGCCTCGACGGCACCGCCGGCATCGGACACAACCGCTACTCCACCACCGGCTCCAGCCGGTCCTGCAATGCCCAGCCGCTCTTGCGCGAGTACGTCGGCGGCCAGGTCGCGCTCGGCCACAACGGCAACCTGATCAACGCCGACCTGCTCCGCCGCCACTACGAAGAACGCGGGCACATGTTCCAGACCTCCACCGACACGGAGGTCATCCTCGTCCTGCTGGCGTCGCATTACCTGAGCAAGGACGACCCGCTCGTCGAGACGCTCCAGCACCTCCAGGGCGCCTACGCCCTGGTCTTCCTCTTCGAGGACCGCATCGAGGCCGTGCGCGATCCGTGGGGCTGGCGGCCGCTCGTCGTCGGCGAGACCGCGGACGGCGCCTACTGCGTCGCCAGCGAAACCGTCGCCCTCGACGCGATCGGTGCCCGCTACATCCGCGAGGTCGAGCCCGGCGAAATCGTCACGCTCTCCGACCAGGGCCTCCAGAGCCGCCGCTTCGCCAGCGCCAAGCGGTCCGCCCAGTGCATCTTCGAGCACGTCTATTTCGCCAACCCCAGCTCCAAGCTGTTCGGCGACACCGTGCAGGTCGTGCGCGAAAAGATGGGCGAAATCCTCGCCGGCGAGGCGCCCGTCGACGCCGACTGGGTCGTGCCCATGCCCGACTCGGGTCGCTCGGCCGCGCTCGGCTACGCCCGGGCCAGCGGCATCGCCTATCGCGAGGCGATCGTGCCCAACCGCTACGTCGGGCGCACGTTCATCAAGCCCACCACCGACCAGCGCACCAGTGCCGTGCAGCTCAAGCTCAACGTGGTGGACGAGCTCGTGCGCGACAAGCGGATCATCGTCGTGGATGACTCGATCGTCCGCGGCACGACGACCAAGGGCAAGATGGCCCAGCTCCGCCGGGCGGGCCCGAAGGAGATCCACCTTCGTATCAGTTGCCCGCCGCTGCGGCACCCGTGTTACTTCGGCATCGATTTCCCCGACCGCTCGCAGCTCATCGCCGCGAACCGCGAGGTCGAGGAGATCGCCGACTTCCTCGGCGTCGACAGCCTGCACTACCTCTCCCTCGACGGCATGCTCTCCTGCGTCAGCCAGCCGCCCAGCGAGTACTGCACCGCCTGCTGGTCGGGCGACTACCGCATTCAGCCCGACCGCCCGGTCAACAAGCTCGACCTCGAACGCTCGCAGATGCGCATGTTCAACGAAGAGGAAGCGGCCAGGAACACCTCCTGAGCCTGGATCCGAGTCTAAGCTGCGCGGCCCCTCGATCGGGGGCCACGGATCGGGTGCGACGCAGCACCCCGAAGCGGGCGCTCCGGGACCGACGAGACAGAAGCTCGGCCCCGGTCTGCAACCTCCAGTCCCGGGTCTCTAGCCCCTGACTTCTAGCCTCTAGCCTCTAGCCTCCCCACGAACGCCTCGTACTGCTCGGGCGTGTCGATGCCGTGGTGATTCACCTGCGTGCGGATCACCGCGATCGGGTAGCCGTGCTCCAGCGCCCGGAGCTGCTCGAGCTGCTCCGCCTGCTCCAGCGGCGCCGGGGGCAGGGTGACGTACTCGAGCAGGAACCCCCGGCGGTACGCGTACAGACCCGGGTGTTTCACCGGCCGAACGCCCACGCCGTCGCGATCGAAGGGGACCAGGCTGCGCGAGAAGTACATCGCCCGGCCGCGCTGGTCGAGCACGATCTTGACGATGTTCGGGTTGGCCGGGTCTTCCCCCTCGGCGAAGTCGCTGCCCAGCGTCGCCATCGGCGCCTCGCCGTCGGCCGCGAGCCCATCCACAAGCTGGTCGATCACGTCCGGCTCGATCTCCGGCTCATCGCCCTGTACGTTCACGATGATGTCCGCATCCTGCCCGGCCATGCCCGACACCACCTCGGCGATGCGCGACGTGCCGTTGGGATGGTCCTCGCGGGTCATCACCGCCTCGCCGCCGAACGCGGCCACGGCGTCGGCGATCCGCTGATCGTCCGTCGCCACCAGCACCCGCGAGATCCGCTTCGCCTCCAGCACCCGCTCCACGACGTGCTGAATCAGCGGTTTGCCCGTGCGGTCGAGCAGCGGCTTGCCCGGCAGCCGGGTCGAAGCGTAGCGGGCGGGAACGACCGCCAGCGCGGCGGGGGCGGACGGGTCGGACGAGACAGAAGCAGAATCGACAGTCATAGGGCGTCAGCGGCAGGGGGGTGATGGGGGCCGTGCCACGTCATGTGCAAAGCGGCCATGGCAGCAGAAACGGGTTTGCCACACTGCACGCCGAGGGCTGCTCTGTGCGGCGGGGAGTCGTCCTCGTGCGGCCCCGGGCGGGGCTTCGCCGCGCGTCACGCCTTCGCCTGCAGCTCGTTGCGCAGTTCGCGGATCTTCTCCATCCGCTCGCGGATGTCGCGGAAGCTGATGTCGGTCTGCAGGATCTGCGAGGCGACCTGCTGCGCCTCCTCGGCGAGATCGGGGTCTTCCTTCTCCCGGGCCGTCCGCTCGAGCGCCTCCATGAGCAGGTAGCGCAGGTTCATGCCCAGCTTGTCGGAGTCCTCGGGGTGCGCCTCCATGCCCTGGCGGAGGGTGTCGATGGCCTCCTCGTTCCAGCCCTTGGTAAGGTAGCAGCTCCCGAGGTATTCGTGCGACGCGGCGCGGTACTTGGGGTCCTGCTTGGCCTGCTGGAACGCGCCGATCGCCTCGTCGTGCTGCCTGGCCTGGTACAGCCGCCTGCCGAGCTGGAACCGCAGGCTCATGTCGGTGGGGTAGTTCTTGACCCGCTCCTGGTATTCCTGCAGCTCGAAGGCCAGCCGCTTGCGGGCGAGCTCCTGGAGCTTCTGTTTGGCCTGCTCGTCGCCCTTTTCGGCCACCCTGCGCAGCTCGCGCATCTGCCTGCCGAACTGCTTCATGCGGATGTCGCCGATGCGCACCTTGTACTGGTACTGCCCGGTCTGTTCCTGGGCCTGCTGCAGCAGCTTGATCGCCTCGTTCTCGGCCTCGTCGCTTTCCTTCTGCACCAGCGCGTCCACGAGCTTGACCAGGCGCTCGACGTCCTCGGGCGCTTCCTCGTAAGCTGCCCGCCGCCGGGCGATCATCTCGTCCACCGCCGAGGCGGTCTTGCTGATCGCGTCCTCCTGCTCGAGGGCCCGCTGCTTCTCCCGGTTGCGGACGAACTTGCGGAAGCCGCCTTCCTCGACGTCCTCGCCGCTGGAGTAGCCGCCCTGCTGCATCGTGTTCTCGGCCTCGAGGTCCTTGAGCTCGTGCTGCAGCTTGTCGTCGTTCGGGCTCATCCGCAGGGCGTTGCGGCACGCCTCGACCGCCTGGTCGAACGCCCCGACCGCGGCGAAGTAGTCGCGAAGCTGCACGTAGGTGCTTTTGTCCGGCTTGGACTGGACCAGCTCCATCACCAGCTTGCCCGCCCAGTAGACCACCTCCCCGAGGTCGAGCGAGGGGTCCTGCTCGGTCGTCTCCACGGCCCACTTCATCATGTTCAGGCCGTGCCTGGCGTTCAGCGGGTCCTTCGACCACAGCTTCTCGGCGTGCAGCATCTTGTCCAGCGGCGTCGGCCCGCCGCTCTTGAACTTCTCGCCCAGCCCCGCCGGCTTGCCGCCTGCCACCTTCCGCCGCAGCGACACTTCGCGCAGCGCTTCGTGGCGGTCGATGTTGTCCGGGTCGTGCCTCAGGCCGCTGACGTAGCACTCGATGGCGTAGTCGTAGTTGCGAGCCTCAGCCACGGCCTCGGCATGCTCGAAAAAGCGGTGCGCCTTGCGCAGGTCACGCTTGCCGACCGCGTCGCTGTCTTTGCCCGACTTACCGAAGAGGCTCATTGCCATAGGGGAATCACCTGCTGCACGAGGGGGGGCGTCACGTCTGCGGCCCGGGAATGCGTCATGCTGTAATCTATTATCTCGGCCGTGTTTGTCAAACCACAGCCGCTCAGCGGCGGCTCACGTGGCCGCTGCCGGCGAGGTAGAACCGAAGCGGCCGATCGGTCCACTCCTCGGCGTAGCCGATGCCGATCCGCGGCGCAGCCACCACCTCCTCCCCATCGTAGCCACCTGCTCGCGCCCGTTCGATCCGGATCGGCCCGCCCGCGAGCAGGTCCTGCCCGTCGCCCCTGCGGTCGATCGCCAGCGCCTCGCACAGCTTGCCCGGCCCGGAGCAGAGGTCCGTCTCCCGCTTCGCCGCCTTCCGCCGCGCCCGCATCACGCCGAGCCCCTCGCTCGGCGCCACCGCCCGGATCAGCACCGCCGAGGCGTCGCCTTCCTCGCCCGTCACCACGTTCATGCAGTGGTGCATCCCGTAGATCAGATAGACGTAGGCGTGCCCGCCCGCAAGCCACATCGCCGCATTGCGCTTCGTCCAGCCGCGATAGGAGTGCGCCGCCTTGTCCCCGCCCCCGAGGTACGCCTCGGTCTCGACGATGAGCCCCGCCAGCCGCTCGCCCTTCGGCCCGACGTGCACCAGCCGCTGACCCAGCAGCTCCCGCGCCACCACCTCGGCGCGGCGCAGGTAGAAATCGCGCGGCAGCAGCTCGCCCGCCGCCTCGCAGGTTCCCATGTCCATCCGCGCTTCGCTCATGCGTAAGAGTGCAGCCCCGCCAGAAGCAGGTTCACCCCCCAGTAGGTCCAGAGCATGATGAAGAAGCCGATCACGCTCAGCCACGCCGTCACCAGCCCGCGCCGCCGGACGCTGAAGCGGGTGTGAATGGCGATCAGGTAGATGATCCAGGTGATCAGCGCCCAGGTCTCCTTGGGATCCCAGCCCCACCATCGGCCCCAGGCGTGGTCCGCCCAGTAGGCGCCGAGCAGAATCCCCAGCCCCAGCAGCCAGAACGCGAGCTGGAGCACGACCATCTGCGCCCGGTCGAGCCCGTTCAGCATGGCCGAGCGGTCCGTCGCGGCCTCGCCGGTGTCCGAGTCGATCTGCCCCAGCCCGGCCGCCGCGAACCTCACCACGCCGTCGCCACCGCCGCCACCCGCTCCGCCGCCGGGCCCGGCGAAGTAGTGCACCAGCAGGTACCAGAGGCTGATGAAAAAGCCCAGGCCGATCAGGGCGTAGCTCGCCAGCACGACGTTGACGTGCACGTACAGAATCTGACTGGTCGCCAGGATCGGCATGTCCCGCCCCATGCCGCTGGAGGGGATGTCCATCATGTTCGCCACCAGCAGGGCGCACGTCCCCAGTGCCCCCGCCGCGGCCCCGAACAGGCCCTGCCGCCTCGCGAACATGAAGATCAGCCCCACCAGCACGGCGAACCAGGTGATCGCCACGAAGCTCTCGAACTGGTTATGGATGGGCCAGCGGCCCGTCAGCACCGCTCGCACGACAATGCCCGCGGTGTGCACCAGAAACCCCACCCCCAGCAGCACGCCGCCCGTGCGGAAGAGCCACTTGCTTGTCGTCGCGAACGCCAGCAGCAGCGCCAGCGTCCCCGCCGCGTAAGCGAGATACCCCAGGGTGAAGCGGTGGGTGAAGTTGTAGATCCACTCCAGCGTCAGCTTGCTCCGGGCCGGGTAGCTCTGCGGATTCACCGTCGGCACGGTGGCGACGAGTCGGTCCAGCAGTTCGTTGACCTCGCCTGCCTCCCCCGCGCGCCAGGCCGGGCCGAGTTCGCGCAGGATGCTCCGCAGCTCGGCCGCCGCCTCGGCATCGGCCGGCTCGGCCTCCCCGGCATGGGCGTCAGGCGGTTCGCCGGTGTGGTCGTGATCCATCCCCGCCCAGGGGTAGGTCCACTTCTCGCCGCCCGGCCCGGGGCTGACCAGACGCAGCCGGCCGCCGATGGCGTCGAGGTGCATCACCGCCTGCAGCGTCGCCTGCTGGGCGCCGAAGAGCCCGGGTTCGATGTCCCGCCCCATCAGCAGATTCGCCGCCTGCGGGCTGCCGAGCAGTTGCGGGCTGAGGCGCCCGACCTTGAGCCAGAACTCCCGCTCGCCCTCGGGCAGGTGCTCGACCAGACGCCGCCGCAGCGGCAGCACGTCGACGTGGACCAGCGGCTTGTCGTCGTAGTACTCGGGATGCAGCAGCAGGTCGAGGTAGGTGAACGTCGGGTCGTACTTTCGGCCGGTCCAGGGAGACCGCCAACGCTCCTTGCCGTAGATCCGCTGAAGCTGCTCGCGGGCGAGCGTGTCCACGATCTTCACCCGCCCGGCGTCGAACACCGCCAGCTTCGAAAACGCCGACACGTCCACCGCCTCCGCGAACGCGGCGTGCTCGGCTGGGCCCAGCGTCTCCGCCGCCTGTGGCGTGGGCATCGATGTGCCGCTGTCGGTCGGCGGCTGGCCTGCCGGCATGTCCGCACGGGGCTTCACCAGCCGGGCGTCCGCATCCTCCTGGGCGAACGCCGGGGCCGCCAGCACCAGCAAGACAGTCATCAGCGATGTCAGGAGCCTTGGAAAATGCATCGGCCTGCTTCGGTTACGGGTTCGAATTCGCTTTCGCCTCATGGTCCATTCCACAAAAGGCCGTCTCACGACTGCATCCCGGCGGGCTCGGCCGAGGCGGCGGGGGCGTCCGCGTCAGCCGAATCCTCCCGCCCGGCAGGCGGCTCCTGACTCGTCCGCTTTCTGCGGCGGACGAGCAGGGGCTTGAGGTAGAACGCCCACGGAATGCCCGCCAGCGCGAGCCCTCCGCCCGCCCAGATGATCGAGATGCCGACGTTGTTGCCGATGCCCACCACCGTGTAGCGCTGCTGGTTGATGAATCGGCCGTCCGCATTCTTCGCCTCCGCCTGCGGATCGTCCCGGCGGGGCGGGTCCCACTCCACCTGGCTGATCTTCACCCGCTGCAGCCCCAGCGGCGCGTTCGCCGCCTCGTACATCAGCGGATGGTTCATCGAGATCACGTGCCGATCGGGCATCTGCCGCATCACGCCCGACTCGCTCAGGTCGCCGATCAGCAGCGTCGCCACGAAGTCCCGGGGTATGTCCGAGCCCTCGTACGACTGCATCTCGAAGTCCTCCAGCCCCATCGCGAACGGCAGGGCGTGCCGCTCCCGGCTGAAGGTCAGGCGAAGCGTCCGCCCGTCCGGAAGCTCCACCGTCCGCGGCCGATGGTTCCCGCTCGCCATGCTCGGCATCGGGTAACGCATGAAGTGCAGCCAGACGCGCTCCCGCCAGGGACCGCCCGCGTCCGCGGGGCGGTCGAGCTCGACGTCCACCGGCAGCAGCGACTCGCCATACTGGCCCTCCGCCCGCGAGTCGCGCTCCGCCTCCGGCACCGGCCTCGGCTCCATCACCTGCTTCGCCGCGGGCCAGTGCTCGGCAATCCGCAGCATCACCAGCCCCTGGCCACCCGTCGGAACGGGGAAGCCGTCGTCGGGGAGCTGACGGTGCATCGGACGCGACTGGCCGCCGAGACGGACGATCAGGTCGAGCTGCTCGTCTTCGGGCGACTCGCCCACGAGGTAGTACTGCATCTGCGACCCGTCGAGATACACCAGCCGAATGGCCGGGTCCGGATCGCTCCGCTCGCCCATCGGGCCCATCATCGGCGCCGGGCCGCCGCCGCTGCCTGAAAAATCCTGCGACCGCTCGGGATAACGGTTCATCGCCATCCGCGTGAAGGTCTTGCCGGGCCCTTCCACCTTCACGACCGCCCGCGTGTCCCGGGCGTCCTGGTATCCCTCGCTGACGAACGGGATCGGATAGGGGCCGATGTCCTCGATCTCGAGCGCGTAGCCGGTGTCGCCCACCTCGATGGTCTGCCCGGGCTCGATGGCGTACACCTCGCGGAAATCCTCGCCCGGCACTTCGACGATCAGCCCGTGGCCGCCGCCGGGCACGGGGGTGAGCAGCTCTTTCAGCCGCTTCTCGCCCGGATCGACGAGGTACTGGATGCTCCACAGCCGGTTCTCGAGCACCCGCTCGGCGGGGCGGTCGGCCGCGAGCACGAACTCGGCGGCTTCGCCGGTCTGCTGCCGCTCCATCGCCAGCCGGATGGCGGGGCTCGCCTGGGGATCGGTTTCGGCCGCCGGTCGCCAGGCGGAGACGGGCTCGGCGTAGGCGTAGAAGCCGGGGATGGTGACGCGGAGGTTCTCGCCGAGCACGCTTCCCGCGTTCTGCCGCTCGTGCAGGCGGATGTCCAGCTCGCCCGGGGCGTAGTCGTTGTAGCGGGGCAGGTCGGGCACGGGGATCATCTTTTCGCCCCGGCTGGTGGCGAGGTAGATCGCCGGCTCGGCCGTGCCGTAGAAGGAGCTGACGAACCCGCCGCCAAGGTCCCGGCGGTGGATGACCGTGTCGCCCTCGACCTTGAATCGGCCGTACACCATGGCCCCGATCGCCAGCAGCACGATCCCGCCGTGCACGCTGAGCACGCCGATGTTGACGAAGCTGAACTCAATGCGGCGGATGGTCGCCCAGACCATGTTGACCACGAAAAGCAGCAGCAGCAGGTCCATCGGCCACCAGCCGTAGTACTCCGTCATGGTCATCTCGAAGGCGGGCAACTGGTAAATGACCGTGGAGGCGTGCTCCTGCAGCCAGGAGCTGGCGACGGCCCGGTCGTGCACGGCCATGACGCCCCGGACGGCCGCGACGGTCGCTCCCGCCAGCAGCAGCCCGGCCGCGATGCCCCGCACGACGGAGATTCCGCCTCGGGTGAGCAGGTAGATCAGCCCGGCGGCGACGCCCGCGGCGGCGAAGACCACGGCCGCGTCCAGCCCGCCGATGGCGAGCATGCGCAGCGGAATCGTGCCCAGCAGCCCCCACAGGGCCACCAGCAAAAGCAGAATCACCGCCAGGGTGATTGAGCTGAACGCGCGGGTGAGCCACCGCAGCGGCGCGGGCAGGTCGAGGTCGGCTTGCTTGACGCGTCGGTATTTGGCACTCAAGGCGAAACTTCCGGAATGATTCCGAATTCAGGGGCGGTTCGCTGATTATAGGGGAGACCCGGGGGCAATTGTTCGTTTTCTTTGCGAGTCTCTACAATCGCCGCCAATGACGAAGCTGCTGTGGCTGCTGCTGGCCGGGGGGATCGGAAGCGTGCTCCGCTGGGGCATCGCGGAGTGGGTGCAGCGCGTCGCCGGCGGCGGGGGCTTCCCGTGGGGCACGCTGGCGGTCAACGCCGCGGGCTGCTTCCTTTTCGGGCTCATCTTCGCGCTCACCGAGCGCCGCCTCATGCTCGGGCCGGAGACGCGCCTCATCGTCCTCACCGGCTTCATGGGGGCGTTCACGACCTTCTCCACCTACGCCTTCGAGTCCAGCGCCCTGATCCGCGACGGGCAGTGGCCGCTGGCGATCGCCAACCTCGGGGCGCAGAACGGCGTCGGCATCGCCTTCGCCGTGCTCGGCCTCGTACTGGGCGAGCGGATCTAGTCGCCCGACCGTCGGGCCTTGCGCCGCCTCAGCAGCGCATCCACGCTCGCGGCTCCCGCCCCCCAGGCGACGACCATCATCAGGCCGCCGAAGATGGAGATGTTCTTGAGAAACTGGATCATCTCGTTACGGAACTCCGCTTCCGGCCTCGCCCAGAAGTCGTGGAAGATCGGGGTGATGATCGCCAGGAAAAGCAGCAGCAGGATCGCCCCCCAGCGCGTCAGGAAGCCGAAAATCAGCGACAGGCTGCCCAGAATGAGAAACGCGCTCGCCCCGGCGAGCAGGACGTCCTCGCCCCAGGTGACCCCGACGCTGTTCATGTACTGCGTCGTGCCCGACCAGTCCCGGAAATAGCCGACGACCGACATGGCGAAGATGCTCGCGAGCAGGATTCGCCCGACCAGGCTGACCGCCGACTGCATCAGTTTTTCACTGTTCATGTTGGGTTCCTCCCTCCAGAGAGATACCGTTCCAGACCGATCGTAGGCCCCTGCGGCCGCCGTCTCAGGTGCTTTTCCACAACTCGGACTTGCAAAAAGTTCCAGAATCGAGGATTTTCTCCGCCCGACGCCCCGGTTTCATCACGGAGAAGAGAGGAGCATCTCCATGCCGACCGACGCACTCATGCAGACCGACCTGCCCCTGCCCGGCCGACGCCAGGGCAAGGTGCGGGACATCTACGAAGGCCGGACCACCGCCGGCCAGGACGCCCTGATCATCATCGCCAGCGACCGCATCTCCGCCTTCGACGTGGTGATGCCCAACGGCATCCCCGGCAAGGGCATCGTGCTCACCCAGATCAGCCGGTTCTGGTTCGACCTCGTCGCCGACAAGCTCGGCGGCAAGATCGGCCACCACCTGATCTCCACCGACCCCGCCGACATCGAAGGCCTCTCCGACGAGCAGGTCGCCCAGCTCAGGGGCCGGGTCATGATCGGCCGCAAGAGCGAGGTCGTGCCCATCGAGTGCGTCGTTCGCGGCTACCTCGCCGGCTCGGGCTGGAAGGAATATCAGAAGAGCGGCACGGTCTGCGGCATCGCGCTCCCCCCGGGCCTCAAGCAGAGCGATAAGCTGCCCGAGCCGATCTTCACCCCCTCGACCAAGGCCGAGGTGGGCCACGACGAAAACATCACCTTCGAGCAGGCGTGCGAGATCGCCGGCCGGGAGACGATGGAGAAGCTCCGCGACACCTCGCTGAGCATCTATCAGATGGGTCACGACTACGCCCGCGAACGCGGCATCATCCTCGCGGACACGAAGTTCGAGTTCGGCTATCCCGGCGGCGACAAGTCGCAGGACCCGATCCTCATCGACGAGGTCCTCACGCCCGACAGCAGCCGGTTCTGGCCCGCGGACCGCTACGAGGTCGGCCGGGACCAGCCCAGCTACGACAAGCAGTACGTGCGCAACTACCTCCAGGAGCTCGTCGACGCCGGCAAGTGGGACAAGGAGCCCCCGGGCCCGACCCTGCCCGACGAGATCGTCCGCAACACGCTGGACAAGTACCTCGACGCCTACCGCAAGCTCACCGGCGAAGACCTGGAGCTGTAAGCAGCGGCGAGCACGACGACGAGCCGGGAAACCGCGGCCTCGCGCCGCGGTTCTCTTTTGCGCGGAAGTGGCCCGACGAGATGCGAACGGCACCCGACGCGGGTGCCATCGGTGAGCGAGCCGTTGTCATGGCGGTTCGGGACGGTTTTCGGGATCTTTCCAACCATCTATCCGGCATCGTCCGCAGACGTGCCATTTGCCTCCTCCGATCGCCGGCCCGACATTCACCCTCGTCGACCGGCTCTCGGAGTGCCCGAAAAACCAAACAAAAGAGCGGGTGCGATCGTTCGCGTCCGCTCTTTCTCTTTGCTGCGCCCGGACCCGAGGCTTCCGGGCCCTAAATCTTCGCCCGCGTCATCGCCCGGCGCATGGCCCGGTCGGCGTCGCGCTTCTTGATGTCCTCGCGCTTGTCGTGCTCGCGCTTGCCCCGCGCGACGCCCACTTCCACCTTCACCATGCCGCGTTTGAAGTACATCGCCAGCGGAATCAGCGTCACGCCCTTCGAGGACGTCTTGCCCTGCAGCTCGCGGATCTGCCGCTTGTGCGCCAGCAGCTTCCGCGGCCGCTTGGGCTCGTGCTGGTTGATCCCCGCCTGGCGGTAGTGGGCGATCTCGACGTTGTAGAGATACAGCTCCAGCGGATCGGTCTCGATCTTCGCAAAGCCCTCCGCGAGCGACGCCTGGCCGTTGCGGATCGACTTCACCTCGCTGCCCAGCAACTCGATGCCGGTTTCGAGCTTCTCCTCGACGTCGTAATCGCGAAACGCCCGGCGGTTGGCGATCCGCGGCGTCATCGTCTTTTTTACGCTGTTTTTCTTCTTTCCCTTGGCCATAGCAGGTCAGACAGTGTAGCAGTCTGCGGCGTCAAAAGCTCGCGCCCGGGCCCGTCACGTTCCGGGGCGCTGCGCGCCGGGCAGGGGCGTCGTCGCCTCCGCCGCCCGCTCGGGCACCAGCCGACGCCAGATCGGCCTGGCTACCTCGGTATCCGCGCCGAAATGCACCGACGCCAGTGTCCGTGGGCAGACCACGTCCAGCCGACGGGTCACCTCCGGGCTCAGCTTCACCGGCCCGCCGATCGGCGGGCGAGTGTCCACCGACATCCCGGCAGCAGCGTCAGCTCCCCTCGGCCCATTCGACGCGCACATTCGTCCGCTCGAGCGACTCGCTCACCTCCAGCTCCAGCTTGTCGGACGCCTCGTGACGCTCGTTGAACACGGCAGTCCACTTGTCGCTGTAGTCCGCGAGATGCCCCGGCAGTTCCAGCGGCGGGGCGGCGGCGAGGCAGAGAATCAGCAGCATCACGCGTCGCATGGCGTCACTCTCGATTCGGGGGCGAGCGCTCACAGCCCGCGCGGGCGGTGGGGGCCCCAGGGGTCTTCTTCGTCGTCTTCCTTCGCCCGGGGGGCCCTAGACGCGGTCCGCGGCGAGGTGGCGCCGGGGTAGACCAGCAGGTAGTCCCCCGCCTCGCCGAGTCGGCGGATCGTCCACCACAGCAGCGCCAGCAGCCCCGCCAGCACGGTGGCGGGCACCAGCGCGCCGACGTTGCCGCCCACGAGCACCCCCAGCACCCAGATGGAGAGGAAGATGCCGTTGAGGGCCGCGATGGCGTAGCAGGTGCCGATCGCCCACCACACGGCCCAGAGCCGCCGCCCGCGCACCGCGGCGCCGAGGCCGGTCAGCGCTGCCCCGGGCAGAAACAGCAGAACCAGCAGCAGGCCGCCCGTGACGGTCGCCACGGTGGGGATCGAGTCAATCACCGCGGGGTCGGGCATCGGCGGGGCCTCGGCCGCCTCCGCCCCCTGGTTCTGGGCGGCCAGCGCGTCGGCGAACTGCTCGGGCGGGTACTGCCCGGCGACGAGCAGGCCGACGCCAAGGAGCCCGAACAGCAGCATGGTCAGTCCGCCGCTGACCCAGCAGGCAGCGCCGGCCCGACGAAGCGGGCGGTCGCTCCCCGCGGCGTTCCACGGCTGGTTGTCATTGTCGGGTGACGGTGGGTTGGAATCACTCATGCCTCGATGATAACGCCCCGGCTCCCACATCGGCAGTCTCGCCCTATGATAAAGGGTCATGAGAGTACTCGTTCTAAGTTGTTCGTTGAACCCCGAGAGCCGCTCGGCCCAGTTGGCCGAGCACGCGGCCGAGGTGATCCGGGAGATGGACGCCGCGGTCGAGCTGCTCGATCTGCGCCGGCACGACCTGCCGCTGTGCGACGGCACGACCGCCTGTCCCGCCGCGGGCCGGCTGGCGGAGTCGATCGAGCGTGCGGACGCCGTGCTGCTCGCCGTGCCGGTGTACAACTATGACGCCAACGCGGCGGTGAAGAACCTCATCGAGTTCACCGGCCGGGCGTGGACCGAGAAGCTCGTCGGCTTCATCTGCGCGGCCGGCGGCCAGGGCAGCTACATGGCCCTGATGTCGCTGGCCAACAGCCTCATGCTCGATTTCCGCTGCCTGATCGTGCCACGATTCGTCTTCGCCACCGGCGAAGCATTCCCCGAGCAAGGGGAGATCGCTTCCGACGTTGCCGAGCGCATCAAGCAACTCGCCGGGGAGCTGGTTCGGCTGGGCACGGCCCTTGCGTCGGCGGAGCCTCCGGTCAGGCAGTCGCCGGCCTGAGACGCCTGCGGCGCAGCGGGCGCGGCGAGGCGGCGGGCTCGAGGCGGTCGAGTTCCCGGCGCTGCCGGCTTCGCCCCCGGCCGATCGGCGGCAGCTTGGGCCGCATCGGCCGCCAGTTGCCTTCCGCGGCGAGCACCTGGCGATATCGCCTGCGCTCCCGGCGGTACTGGAGGTAGGGGGTCAGCACGATCATCGCCACGAGAAAGGCAGTGATCCCCGCGAGATTGATCGCCCAGTCGCCGAACGAGCCGACGCGGCTGGGCAGGGTGAGCTGGTAAAGCTCCTCGCCGGTGGCGAACAGAATGCTCACCGCCCAGGCGAGGCCGTAGCGGCCGCCCGTGCCGTAGGCGAGCAGCCCGGCGAGCAGGCCGTAGACCAGGAAGTGGGCCGCGGGCCGAAAGGCCTCGTCGCTGACCCCGAGCAGATGGATATCACAGCCCAGGACGCTCGCCCCGGCGAACAGGGCGGCGAATCCTCCGAGCGTAGCAGCCAACATTGCCGGCCGGGCCGGCTTTCGGTCGATCACCGTCATCATTCTCTTTCCCTCCCGCTGAGAGGCCCTGCGTCCATGCAAAACCCGTGCCTGTGCACGAGCCGAGCGGAAAGCCGTTACACACTAGGCTGCATCACGAGCCGCGGCAGGGCGATCTGGACGGGTTGTTGTCTCAGGGCAACCCCGACGTGGGACGCACGCCACGTCGGGGGGGCTGGCAGCACCATTTGCCCGCCCCGGCTCCTTGTGGGCCCGGTGCGGACGCGGTAAAGTGATGGATTCTTTCGCCAGCGAGGAGCTAGCCCGTGCAGCAGCAGGACATGATCAATCAGGAGGCGGTCGCGAAGGCGGCGGCCCTGGTCGAGGCGCACGAGTGGATCCGCCAGTTCGAGGGCAAGCCGATCGTCGTCAAGGTCGGCGGCTCGATCATGGACGAGCCCGAATCGCTCGCCAGCCTCATCCAGGACGTCTGCTTCATGGACGCCGTGGGCATGCGGCCGATCATCGTCCACGGCGGCGGCAAGGCGATCACCCACGCCATGCAGGAGGCCGGGCTCGAGGCCCAGTTCGTCCAGGGTCGGCGGTACACCGACGAGCGCACGCTCGCCATCGCTGAGCACGTGCTGGTCAAGCAGATCAACGACGGCATCGTCGATCAGATCTGGCGGCTCGAGCACAAGGCGATGGGCGTGCACAGCCTCGGGAGCTGCGCCGTGTTCGCCAGACGCATGTTCCTCGAGGGCGAGAACGACCGCCGCATCGACATCGGCCTCGTCGGCGAGGTGGACTGGGTCAACGCCGACCTGCTCGAAGCGCTGATCGAGGCGGAGTACATCCCGGTCATCGCCCCGATCGCCCGCGACCCGTCCGGCAGCAAGCTCAACGTCAATGCCGACAGCGTCGCCGGCCACGTCGCCGCCGCCATCAAGGCGGAGAAGCTGATCCTCGTCTCCGATACCCACGGCATCCGTCTCTCGGAGGAGGCCGCCGACCTCGCCAGCCACCTGACGCAGGCCGAGATCGAGAAGCTCATCGAGCAGGGCGTCGTTACCGCCGGGATGCTGCCCAAGGTCGAGGCGAGCTTCACCGCCCTCGCCGGCGGGGTGGCGAAGACGCATATCATCGACGGTCGCATCCCGCATTCGCTGCTGCTCGAGGTCTACACGAACCAGGGCATCGGCACGGAAATCGTTCTATAGGGAGGGGGTAGAGGGAGTTAAGGGGGCACAAAGGGAGTTGAGCGGGCAGGTGCCCCAGCCGGGCCTGTTGCCCCGATCGGCTCCCACCTTGCGGCGAACTCCCTGTCACTGCCTCTCACGATCCTTGACGGCTCAAAAATGAACCACTTCCTGACCATTACCGACGCTTCCGCCGACGAGCTCCGGCACATGCTCGACGTTGCCCTGGAGCTGCGCAACCAGCGCGAGCGGGGGCAGGCCAACAACCCCGTGCTCGGCGGCAAGACGCTGGCGATGATCTTCGAAAAGCCGTCGCTGCGCACCCGCGTCAGCTTCGAGCAGGGCATGATCGAGCTCGGCGGCCAGGCGATCGTGCTCGGCTCGGAGATCGGCCTCGGCCAGCGCGAGTCCATCGCCGACGTCACCCGCGTGCTCTCGGGCATGGTCCAGGCGATCGCCGCCCGCGTTTTCGAGCACAGCAAGCTCGAGCAGATGGCTCAGCACGCCGGCGTGCCGGTCATCAACATGCTCAGCGACGACTTCCACCCCTGCCAGGCGCTGGCGGACGTGATGACGATGGTCGACGAGTTCGGCCGAGACCTCGCGGGGCGGACGGTCGCCTTCGTGGGCGACGGCAACAACGTCGCCCGCAGTCTGGCGCTGATCTGCGGCCGACTGGGCATGAACTTCGTCCTCGCCAGTCCGGAAGGCTACGAGCTGCCGGAGGACGCCGTGCGGCAGATCCGCTCGGAGATGCCTGACCTGAGCTTCGAGATCACCCGCGACCCGCGCGAGGCGGTGTCCGCCGCCGACGCCGTGTACGCCGACACCTTCGTCTCGATGGGTCAGGAGGACGAGAAGCAGGCCCGGCTTCGGACATTCGAGCCGTACCAGCTCAACGACGAGCTGCTGGCGGCGGCGCCGGAGCAGGCGATCGTGCTGCACTGCCTGCCGGCGTACCGCGGGATCGAGATCACCGACGCCGTGATGGACGGGCCGCGATCCCGGGTTTTCCCGCAGGCACACAACCGGCTGCACGCTCAGAAGGGCCTGCTGGCGGTTCTTCTGGGTGGGCAGTGACTTAGCCGAATCCTCGTCCCCACGGCGGGCCTGGAGACGCTACAATTTGCGTCCGATGTCCTGACGCGGAATAATGCGGCATTCGCTCATGCAGCAGTTGATGACGGTCGAGACTGACAGCCCCGCCAGCCGGGCCCCAGCCGTGCAGCGGGCCGCCGAGATGCTTCGTGCCGGCAGGCTCGTGGTGCTGCCGACCGAGACCGTCTACGGCGTGGCGGCATGGGCGGGCAGCGAAGCGGGCGTCGCGGCGCTTCGGCGGATCAAGCAGACGGATGCATCGCGTTCGTTTACGATTCACCTGCCCGACCCGGCCGAGGCCGAGCGGTACGCGGAGCTTGCCAGCCCGCTCGCCCGCCGACTGGTAGCCAGGGCCATGCCCGGGCCGGTGACGCTGGTGCTGGACGCGAACGAGGCGGAAATCGCCGATCGGCTGGAGGCCCTCGGGCTCCCGGCCGAGGCGCGGGACCGCATTTACCGCGGCTCGCAGGTGTCGCTGCGGTGTCCGGACCATCCGCTGGCGCGGGCGGTGCTCGGGGCCGTGGACGGCCCGGTGGTGGCGGCGTCGGCCGCCCCGGCGGGCGAACGGCTGCCGACGGAGGCGTCCGACGCGGCCGAGCTGCTCGGCAGCGAGAGCGAACTCGGACTGGTGCTCGACGCGGGGCGAAGCCGGTACGGCAAGCCGTCGACGGTCGTCCGCATCGAGGGCCGGGGTTCGGATGCGACGATGCAGGTGCAGCGGGAAGGCGTGTATGACCGCCGCTTTCTCGAGAAGCTGCTCAAGTGGAAGCTGCTGCTGGTGTGTTCGGGCAATACCTGCCGCTCGCCGATGGCGGAAGTGCTGGCCCGGCAGATTCTTGCCGAGCAGCGCGGCGTCCGGCCCGAGGGGTTGGAGAAGGTCGGGATTGAAGTGGTCTCCGCCGGCGTCTCGGCAGCGCGGGGGATGCCGGCGAGCGCCGACGCGGTTTCGGCGATGCGGGAGCAGGGCCTGGACCTGACCCGGCACCGCTCCCGGCCCGTGACGGCGGGGTTGATCCACGAGGCCGACGTGGTATATACGATGGCGGACCATCATCGCCGGGCGATCCTGGCGATGGTGCCCTCGGCCGCCGACAAGACGTTCACCCTCGATCCTGATCGGGATATCGAGGATCCCATCGGCTCTGGCGAGGCAGTGTACCGCCGCACGGCTGCGGCGCTTCGCAGTCGCCTGGAGCAGAGACTGAAGGAGCAGCAGCCATGAGGGTTGCCATCGCCGCGGACCATCGAGGAGTCGATTTGCTCAAGCACCTGAGCCTCATGCTCGAGGGGGAGGGCTGCACGGTGCTGGAGATGCAGAAAGCCTGCGGCGCCACGTGCGACTACCCCGACATGGCTTACCCGGTGGCCAAGGCCGTCGCCACCGGCGATGCCGACCGCGGGCTGCTCGTCTGCGGCTCGGGCATCGGCATGTCCATCGCGGCCAACAAGGTGCGCGGCGTCCGGGCGGCGCTCGTGCACGACGAGATCGGCGCCGCCGTCTCCCGGCGGCACAACGACGCCAACGTCCTCTGCCTCGCCGCCGACCTGCTGGGCATGCGCGTCATCGAGCGCATCGTCCATACCTGGTTGACCACCGAATTCGAGGGCGGCCGGCACGCCCGGCGGGTGCAGAAGATCGCCGCCATCGAAAACGGCCAGTCCCCCCAGGACGCCGATGTCGATCAGACCAGCCTCGCGGAAACGGAATAACAACCTCCGATCCGGTTCGAGCGGTGCCACACCTTGCACAAGCAACGTGTGCTCCGGGGATCGCATGCCCGCTGCACACAGCAGCCTTCGGCGTGCTGTGTGGCACCCTTCTGGCGGGGCGGTCAGGTTCTGCTCGGCATGGGCGGGGCGTCGCCGGGGCGTTCAGAAATCGAACAGGCCTGACTTCAGCGACGCCTGGGAGAGCACCATGGCGACCGTGTTGGAGAGGTTGTAGCTGCGCACCGGGCCGCGGATGGGGATGCGCAGCCGGCGGTCGGGCCAGCGGGCGTGCCAGGCGGGGGGAATGCCGGTGAGTTCGTTGCCGAACACCAGCACGTCGCCGTCGCGGTAAGCGGGCTGGTCGTAGCGGAGCTCGCCGAACTTGGTCACCAGCCAGGGCTCGCGGCCGTCGAGCCACTTTTCGAACGCCTCGGGCGTCTCGTGCTCGATAAGCGTCAGGTCGTTCCAGTGGTCGAGCCCGGCCCGGCGCACGGCGCCGCTGGAGAGGTCCAGCGCGTGCGGGCCGATCAGGTGCATCACCGCGCCCATGCCCACGCACTGGCGCGAGACGTTGCCGGTGTTGGGGGGAATCGTCGGCTGATAAAGGGCCACGTGGAGCATCGAAATCTCATTTCTTCAAGCGTTCGGGCGGGGGCGATCCGGCCCGGCTAGACTTCTGCGGTGCCCAGACGAGAAGAACTCCAACATGTCGCCGTTCTGGCTGCCGCGGCATTCATGCTCCTGGGCGGCATCGTTCTTGGCGCGCTGCTTTACTGGTATTGGCCGGCCCACGAGCTCGCCACGCGGTGGCTGATGGGGGCGGCGTCGGTCTCGCTGGTGGTGCTGGGTATCGCCACGGTCCTGCTGAGTCGGCCGGAGGGGGCCACGGCCAAGGCGGTCAGGCGGTTCTTCATCCTGCTGATCGGCACGAGCGTCATCCTGCTGGGGTTGGCGGGGCTGGTTCTGCCCATCCTTCAGGGCTGGCTGCTCATTTTCACCGGTCTGGGGATTCTGGCAAGCGAGTTCGCCTTCGCCCGGGTGGTGCTGCGCAAGACGCGCGGCTCGGCCAACACGGTCGCCCGGCGGGCGGGGCTGAGCAAGCGGCTACGTCGCCGCCTTCGCCTGGAAGGGAACAAGAAGCCGGCTCGCGAGTCGGCGAAGCGGCCGGAGGGCGAAGAAAGTGACCGCAGCGAATGACGCGAGCGCCAGCCAGTGGGGAATGACTTCCGCTGCGGAGGCGGTCTGCGCCTGGACGTTGATGCCCATCCAGCGGGTCACCGCGTCGGTCAGCAGGCCCAGTGCGATGGAGATGACTGCGATCGAGCCGACGTACCCGGCCGCCGAGGCGCTGCCGAGCTCCCGGCGGATCACGCCGATGGTCGCCAGATTCGTCGCCGGCCCCGCGAGCAGGAACACCAGCACCGTGCCCGGCGAGACGCCCGCCAGCAGCAGGCCGGCCGCGATGGGCGTCGAGGCGGTGGCGCAGATGTACATCGGCACGCCGACGAGCACCATCAGCATCATGGCGGGGATCGCCCCGCCCCAGGTGGCCCACTCGGCGAGGGTGGTCGGGTCGAGAAACGTCGCCACCGCGCCCGCCAGCAGCAGGCCGACGGCGAGCCAGACGGCGAGGTCGTCGATCAGGTCGGTCGCCGCGAATGTCAGACCCGTCGCCAGCCGCTTCAGCGGCCCGCCCGAGGGGTCGGCGTCGCCGCAGCAACTGCCGCCACTGCTGCAGCAGGAGGATTCGGCTGATTCGTTCGAGCCGCAGGCGGAGGCTTCCGCGGGCTCACTCTGGCCGCCGCAGCCGCCGGCGTCGCAGTGGCCTGGTTCCTCGCCCGGATCGGGGGCCGGGTTGCCCGGGACGAGTTGGGCGGCGATCCCGGCCCCGATGGCGCTGAGCACCGCGGCGATGGGGCGGGCGATGGTCATGAACGGGCCGAGCAGGGCGTAGGAGATGGCGACCGAGTCCACGCCGGTCTCGGGCGTGGCGACGAGGAACGACACCGTCGCCCCCCGCGACGCGCCGCGCCGGCGCAGGGCCACCGCGGCGGGAATGACCCCGCACGAGCATAGCGGCAGCGGCGCGCCGAGGACCGCGGCGCGGACGATCGCGCCGATGCCCCGGCCGCCCAGCCAGCGCGTCAGCCAGGCCGGGGGCAGAAAGGCGTGAATCAGCCCCGCTGCGAGCAGGCCGAAGAGCAGCCACGGCGACGCCTCGAGCGTCAGCTCCCAGGTATTGACAAGCCAGTCGATGATCAGCACTCAGAATCCTTCCAAACGGCTCCCTATTGTAGGCTCTGTCCCGATCGCCGCGCGATCGGGCCGTTCGGCGAAGCCGGGGCGGCAGCTTTTGCACACGCGGCGGGCTGCTGGGTACACTCCCTGCCATGGAACGTCTGATCGTGACCCTCGACGGCCCGGCCGGGTCGGGCAAATCGTCCGTCGCCCGGCAGCTCGCGCAGCGGCTCGGCGTCGCCTTTCTCGACACGGGGGCGATGTACCGCGGCCTCACGGCCGGGGCGCTCGATCGCGGCATCCATCCCGCCGAACAGCTCGAGCAGGTGGCGCAACTCGCCCGGGACGAGCCGGTGCGCTTCGACTTCTGCCACGACCCGCCCCGGCTGCACCTGGGCGACCGCGACGTGACGGACCGCCTTCGCGACGCCGACGTGACGCAGTACGTCTCCGATGTCGCCGCGCATCGCGAGGTTCGGCAGGTGCTCGTCGAGGCCCAGCGGGCGATCGGCCGGGAGCACCCGCGCCTCGTCACCGAGGGGCGGGACCAGGGCTCGGTCGTGTTCCCTCGGGCGACGGTCAAGTTTTATCTCGATGCCCGCCCGGAGGTCCGGGCCGAGCGGCGGGCGAAGCAGCTTCAGGAAGCGGGGCGGGAGGCGGACGTCGAGGCGATCCGCCTGGCGATCATCGCCCGCGACCACCGCGACTCGACCCGCGCCGACGGGCCGCTGGTGTGCCCGAACGACGCCCAGCGGATCGACACCTCCGGACTGACCCAGGACGAGGTGGTCGCGCTGCTGGAGACCCGGGTCCGCGAAGCCGTGGAGGCCACGTCGTGATGTTCGAGCGTTTCCGTCAGCGCCAGCCCGGCGCACCGCTGGGCCGAATCATCTTCTGGCACGTCATGCACGCGCTGTGCGTGCTCTGGTTTCTGCCGCTTTACCGCTACCGGGCGTACGGGCGCCAGAACATTCCCCGCACCGGGCCGGTGCTGCTGGTGAGCAACCACCAGTCGTTTTTCGACCCGATCCTGGTGGGGATGGCGAGCTGGCACCGCCAGTTCTACGCGCTCGCGCGGAAGACGCTGTGGAGCAATCGGCTGGTGGGCTGGCTGATCAGCATGCTCAACGCGATCCCGGTCGACCGCGGCACGAGCGACACGGCGGCGATGCGCAAGTGCGTCGAGGTGCTCAAGCAGGGCCACGCGCTGCTCGTCTTCGCTGAGGGCGAGCGCAGCCACGGCGGCGAAGTGCGGTCGTTCCAGCCCGGCATCATGCTGGTGATCCGCCGGGCCAGGCCGCTGGTCGTGCCGGTCGCTCTGGAGGGGGCGAACCAGGTCTGGCCGCGGAAGCAGAAGCGGCCCCACCTGACCGGGCGAACGGCTGTCAGCTACGGTGAGCCGATCCCGTCCGAGGATCTGCTGGAGATGAAGCCGGGCGAGGCGCTGGAGCTGCTGCGCAGCCGGGTCGAGGCCCAGCGGCAGGAACTGGCGGCGAAGATGGGGACGGCGCAGCCCGGCCGCGACGCCGACCCACAGACCGGCTGATCTGCTATGCTGTCTGATCTGCTGTCGCCCCCGCGGGCAGATGGCTGCGGCGCCCGGTGGTGGACCGGCCGGGGCGGCGCATAGGATTCCTCAAGGCGCCGCCTTCGTCGCACGCAGGCCCTGCCGGCGCCTGGTGGTCGCCTCCCGACTCGAGCCGAGGATTCGTTTCTGTCATGACCGCTCTGACCGCGGCCGCCCATTCTCTAGCCCGCAAGGCCCGCGGCCGACCCCGGCTGGCGAACCGGCTGTTCTACGGCTGGATCATGATCCCCATCGCCATGCTGGCGATGATGTGCACCGCGCCGGCGCAGACCTACGGCATGTCGGTCTTCAACCCCTACCTGCGCGAGTCGCTGGGCCTGTCCCCGGGCAAGCTGGCGCTGGCCTACTCGCTGGGCACGCTGCTGGCGTGTCTGCCGCTGACGGGGGTGGGGGGGCTGATGGACCGCTACGGCATCCGCCGCACGATGGCGGGCATCGTCGTGCTGTTCACCGGGGCGTGTTTCCTGATTTCGCAGGCGATGGGGTGGTGGAGCATCTTGCTGGCGTTTTTCTGCCTGCGGCTGTTCGGGCAGGGCTCGATGATGGTCGTCACGCTGAACACGCTGCCGCAGTGGTTCAACCGCCGACTCGGTCTGGCGATGGCGATTTTCAACATCGGCGTCGCGGGGGCGATCGCCTTCGCGCCGCAGTTTCACCTCTGGCTGATCCGCGAGGTCGGCTGGCGGGACGCCTACATTCTGCTGGGCATCGCGATCAGCTTCGTCCTGCTGCCGCTTCTGATCATCCTGTTCCGCAACCGCCCGGAAGATATCGGCCAGCGGCCCGACGGGGTCCCGGTGGCCCAGGCCCCAGCGAACGACCCGGAGGACGCCGAGGAGGCGGAGGACGATCCGGCCGAACTCTCGTTCACCCTCGGCCAGGCGGTGCGCACCCGGGCGTACTGGATCATGATGGCCGACACCGCGTTCGATTCACTGGGCAAGACGGCGATCGCTTTTTCAGCCGTCACGCTCTTCACCAGCCGGGGGATGAGCGCGGCGGAGGCGGCGCTGATCTTCACCATCTTCGGCGCCGTGCTGGCGGTCGCGCGCCTGGTGGCGGGCATTCTGGCCGACCGGTTGCCGCTGAACCTGATGCTGGCGGCGGCGGCGACCTGCATGACGCTGCTCATGTTCAGCGTCTGGCAGGCGCACACGCCGTGGGTGGTCGCCATGGCAGGCATGTTCATGGGACTTCAGCAGGGCATCAAGGGGGCGGTGGACAGCACGCTCTGGCGCCGCTACTACGGGCGGGCGCACCTCGGACGCATCCGCGGCAGCTTCATGACCGTCCTGGTCGCTTCCGGAGCGGTGGGGCCGATCCTGTTCGACGGCGTGTACGACCTCACCGGCAGCTACAACAAGATCCTCGCCCCGCTGGCGTTCGTGCCGATTCCGCTGATCATCGCGGCGTTCTTCGCGACCCGGCCCAAGGGGCATCCCCAAGGCGCCGGCACTGCCCCGGCGTAATCGGGGACATCTGCGGAAGCGGATGTAAACCGGGCAGCATGCAACGCGCGACCCCCTCTCTGCCGGGGATGAGCCGCGGAAGCCAATCAGCCCACAGATGAACACAGATCCACATCGATGAGAAACCTGTCCCCCGGCAGAGCCGGGGGCTAAGGCCAACGCAAAAGTCACGGCGTTGGGTGGCACGGCCTGTCCCGCAGGGCAGGTCGTGGGGGCGCCATGCCGCGGCAGGGCGTCCGTCGCCCCCCCCTCCCCAACATTTCCCAACCGCTCCCCCTTGACGCCGGCGACTCGCTCCTGTATACCTAACACAGGTAGAACATGGAAATAGAGCGGCACATCCTGGTGGGACGGATGCGCCAGCAGTTGCAGGAAAGGATCGCCGCCATCGAGGCGGATCGCGCGATTGGTGCGCCCGCCTCGGCTGCGGGTTTCGGCGAACGCCGGGAGCCCGGCGGCACAACGCGGCGCGGGCCGGTCGAGATCGGTCCCGGGAACGATCCCGACCTGACGCTGGCGAGGGGGTTCCTGCACGAGCTGGTCGGCCTGTGCGACGGGCCGCGGGGGTCGCGCTGGCAGCCGCCGGCGAGTCTGCTCGTGCATCTCGCTGCGCGGATCGGTGGCAGCGGGGCGGTCGTCTGGGTCGGCCGGGCGTGCTGGCCGGCGCCGTGGATGCTTGGTGAAGGCGGTCTGCTCGACCGCTCGCTCTGCGTCGATCCGGGGCGGCAGATCGGCACCCGGCTGTGGGCGACCGATCTCGCGGTCCGGTCGTCCGCCGTCGCCGCGGTGGTGGCGGATGGTACCGGCCTGGACATGGCCGGCTCGCGCAGGCTTCAGCTTGCGGCGAAGGCGCACCGTACGCTCGTTCTGCTCGCCCGGCCGCCGGGGGAGCAAAGCGCCCGCTCGGCCGCCGCCAGCCGGTGGCGCGTCGAGCCGGAGGTGACCGATCGCCGGCGACCGAGCTGGCGGCTGCGCCTGCTGCGGGCGAAAGGGCAGCAGCTTCCGCCCGAGAAGCAGACCTGGATCGCGGAGTTCAGCGATGAAGCGGATCTTGTCACTTTTCCTGCCCCACTGGCCGATCGACCGCCTGCGACGGCGCCGCGGCAGCGCTACGCCTGACGCGGTTCGGCTGCTGGTTCAGTTCGAGCGGGGCCGACAGGTGGTCGCGGCCCGCTGCCTTCGTGCAGCCGAGCGGGGCGTGGAGCCGGGGATGACCCTCGCTCATGCCCGGGCATTGCTCGGCCGGGGGGCGGTGGAGGTGACGCCGTTCGAGCCCGAGCGGGACGCGGCCGGGCTGGAGGCGCTCGCCCGCTGGACGCTGCGTTTCGCCCCGATTGCCGCGGCCGACCCGCCCGACGGGCTGCTGCTCGACGTCACCGGCTGCGAGCGGCTCTACGGCAGTGAAAAGCGGCTGCTGGAGCATGTGATGCGTGCGGTTGAAACGCTGGGCCTGACCGTGCGGGCGGCGGTTGCCCCCACGACCCATTGCGCCCGGGCGCTGGCGCGGTTTGCCCCGGAGGGGCGTCTTCTCATCGGGGAGACCGATCTGCCCCGGGCGGTCGAGCCGCTGCCGGTGTCGGCACTCGATCTGGACGCCGAGGTCGAAGCGGCGCTCGTCGAGGTCGGGCTCGATCGGATCGAGCAGGTGCTGACGCTGCCGCGCGAGCAGCTCGTGCTTCGTTTCGGGGAAGAGCTGCTGCACCGGCTCGACGGTCTGCTGGGGTTCGCGGACGAGCCGATCGATTCGGTGCGCGAGCAGGTCTGCCCGCGGGCGGAGCGGGTGTTTGCCGGGCCGGTGCGGCAGTGGGAGGCGGTCGAGCAGGCGACGCGGCTGCTGCTGGGCGAACTGGCGGGCGAGCTCGAGCAACGTGGCAGCGGGGCGGTTCGGCTGCGGATGACGTTCGACCCGTCCGAGCCGGAGGCGGGCGTGCACCGCGAGTCGCTGCACCTCAGCGGGCCGTGCCGGGACGTCGGCCATCTCTGGAGCCTGGTGCGCCCGCGGCTGGAGCGCGTCGATCTCGGCCCCGGCATCGAGCGGATCGAGCTCATGGCCCTGGGCACCCGGCCGATGCCGCCCGCCCAGACCGGCTGGTGGCAGCAGGAGGATGCGAGGGTGGACGAGCCGGCCATCGCGCAGATGGTCGACCAGATCCAGAGCCGGCTGGGCGAGGCGAGTGTCCTGCGGCCGCGGCTGCGCGACACACACGTGCCCGAGGCGGCCTGCACGTGGGAGCCGGTGACCCATGCCCGGTCGGCTGCCCCGGTGCGCCCGGCCCATCCGCCTTTGCCGGGCAGTCGGCCGTCCGTGCTGCTGGATCCGCCCGAGTCGGCCGAGGTGACACTGCTTCAGCCCGAGGGGCCGATCCTCACCCTCCGCTGGCGCGGCGAGTCGAGACGGATCCGCGCGGCCATCGGTCCCGAGCAGATCACCGGCCGATGGTGGCTCGGCCACGACCCCGCCCGGCCGCCGCCCGCAAGAGACTACTACCGGGTCCAGGACGAGCAGGGCCGGTGGCTCTGGCTCTACCGCGATGGCCGTCGGCGATGGTTCGTTCACGGCCTGTGGGGGTAGGGGGGGAGTAGTTAGAGGGAGTTAGAGGGAGTTAGAGGGAGTTAGAGGGAGTTAGCCACGGATGAACACAGATCAACACGATGAGAGAGGGTAAAGAGCTGGTAGAGACTGGAACTTTAGCCCGCGGCTCTGCCGGGGGAAGCAACTGAGTCGGCGGGGGGGGGCAGAGCCACCCACTCCCCCTCAAGCCGGGGCAAAGCGCAGCGCCGCCCCGGGTATCCGCAAACATGCGCTGCGAGATAGCAGGGGACAGGAAACACGGCAGGCAGGGATGCCTTTCTTCGTTTTGTGACCGTCGGTCCGGAGGCCGACCTTGCCGGAGCAGGTATCGTGACGCTCCCTTATGCCGAGCTTCAGGCGACGAGCAACTTCACCTTCCTCACCGGCGGCAGCCACCCGCAGGAACTGGTCCGTCAGGCCGCGGCTCTGGGGCATGAGGGGGTCGGCATCACCGACCGCAACAGCCTCGCCGGCATCGTCCGCGCGCACATGGCTGCGAAGGAGGCCGGCCTGCCGCTGATCGTCGGCTGCCGGGCGGAGGTGGGGGGAAGTGGCCCCGTGGCCGAGCGGCCGGGGAGGCAGGGAGGTACCGGGAGCCAGACCGAAGACTCGGCCACCGGGGCACCCGGCCACCCGGCCACTTCCTACCTCCTCTACCCCACCGAACTCGCCAGCTACGGCCGACTCTGCCGGCTGCTGACCCGGGGCAAGATGCGGGCCGGGAAGGGCGGTTGTGAACTCTACCTTCACGACCTGATCGAGCATCAGGAGGGGCTGCTTGCTATCGCCATCCCGCCTGCCGTGGTGGACGAGAAGTATATCAACACCCTTCTCTACCTTCGGCAGGTCTTTGGCGATCGCCTCTCGCTCGGCGCGTCGTTCCGCTACGGCCCTGACGATCGTGACCGGCTCCGCCGCATCGCCGACCTCGCCGGGCACACCCGTGTGCCGCTCGTCGCGACCGGGGACGTGCTCTACCACGCGCCCGAGCGCAAGGCCCTGCAGGACGTGCTCACCTGCATCCGCCTCGGTTGCACGCTGGAGGAGGCCGGCACCCGGCTTGCGCCCCACGCGCAGCGGCACCTCAAGCCGCCGAACGAGATGGCGAGGCTGTTCCGCGACTATCCTCGTGCGATTGTCCGCAGCGCCGAGATCGCTCGGCAGGCGCGCGGGTTCAGCCTCGACCAGATCCGCTACCACTACCCGGCCGAGGTCGTCCCGGCGTCGCGCACGCCCATGCAGCACCTCGCCGAGCTGACCCGGTCCGGCGCGGCGTGGCGCTATCCCGGCGGCGTGCCGGAGAAGGTGGAGAGGCAGATCGAGCACGAGCTGAAGCTGATCGAGGAACTGAACTATCCGCACTACTTTCTCACCGTGCACGACATGGTCGAGTTCGCCCGCGGGCGGGGGATTCTCTGCCAGGGACGCGGGGCGGCGGCGAACTCGGCCGTGTGCTACTGCCTCGGGCTCACCAGCGTCGACCCGGAGCGGGTGAACGTCCTGTTCGAGCGCTTCGTCAGCCGCGAGCGGGGCGAGCCGCCGGACATCGACATCGACTTCGAGCATCAGCGGCGCGAGGAGGTGATTCAATATCTCTACCAGAAGTACGGCCGGGACCGCGCGGCGCTCACCGCGGAGGTGATCACCTACCGCGGCCGGTCGGCGGTGCGCGAGGTGGGCAAGGCGCTGGGGCTGAGCCTCGACGCGGTGGACCGCCTCGCCAAGGCGCTCGACCGCTGGACCGGCGGGCCGGGCGAGGAGATGCTCGAGCAGGCCGGGCTCGACCCGGGCGACCCGTTGCTGCGCCACCTCGCCCACCTGACGCGGGAGATCCACCGCTTCCCCCGCCACCTGTCGCAGCACGTGGGCGGGTTCGTTCTCACCGACAAGCCGCTTTGCGAGCTGGTGCCCATCGAGAACGCCGCGATGCCGGGGCGCAGCGTCATCGAGTGGGACAAGGACGACATCGACGACCTCGGCCTGCTCAAGGTGGACGTGCTGGGCCTGGGGATGCTCAGCTCCATCCGCCGCTGCTTCGAGCTGGTCGAGAAGCACCACGGCCAAGCGCTGACGCTGGCGAACATCCCGCCCGGCGACCCCGGCACGTACGACATGATCTGCGAGGCCGACACGGTGGGGGTGTTCCAGATCGAGAGCCGGGCGCAGATGAACATGCTCCCCCGCCTGCGCCCGCGGTGCTGGTACGACCTGGTCATCGAGGTCGCCATCGTTCGGCCCGGGCCGATCTACGGCGACATGGTGCATCCCTACCTCCGTCGGCGGCGGGGCGAGGAGCCGGTGAGCTTCCCCAGCGCCGCGGCCGAGCGGATCCTGGGCAAGACGCTGGGCGTGCCGCTGTTCCAGGAGCAGGCGATGCGGCTGGCGATCGAGTGTGCCGGGTTCACCCCGGACGAGGCGGACCGGCTTCGCCGGGCGATGGCGAAGCGCGAGCTCCAGGCGGGGGCGGGCCGTGCGCTGCACCCCTTCGGACGCAAGCTCATCGGCGGCATGATCGAAAGCGGCCACCCCCGCGCGTTCGCCGAGGCGTGCTACAAGCAGATCCAGGGCTTCAGCGAGTACGGCTTCCCCGAAAGTCACGCCGCGAGCTTTGCGCTGCTGGTCTACGTCTCCGCCTGGCTCAAGCGCCACCACCCCGCCGCGTTCACCTGCGCCCTGCTCAACAGCCAGCCGATGGGCTTCTACGCCCCCGCGCAGCTCGTCCGCGACGCCCGCGAGCACGGCGTCGAGGTTCGGCCGGCCGACGTGCACCACAGCGCGTGGGACTGCACGCTCGAGCCGATCGGCGACGGGCTCCGGCCCGGCCTGACGCTGCGATTGGGGCTGCGGCAGGTTCGCGGTCTGCGCGAGGAGGAGGCGGATCGCATCGCCGCTGCCGCGGGGGAGCAGGGACGCTTCGGCTCGATCGAATCGCTCTGGCGGGTCAGCGGCGTGAGCGTGAGCTCGCTGCGCCAGCTCGCCCGGGCGGACGCTTTCCGATCGCTCGGGCTCAGTCGGCAGCAGGCGCTGTGGCAGGTGGGCAAATTGCGCGACGCCCCGGCCCCGCTGTTCGGCGCCATCCGCGATCGGCAGGGCGAGGACGCGGCATCGCTCCCGCGGGTCACGGCGTGGCGCGAGGTGGCGCAGGACTACCGCCAGACGGGGCTGTCGCTGCGGCCGCACCCGATCAGCTTCCTGCGCGGCTGGCTCGAGCGCGAGAACGTCGCGCCGGTGGGGGAGCTGCGCGACGAGCAGGCCTGGCCGCACGGCTCGCCGGTGCAGGTGGCGGGGTTGTGCCTGCTGCGGCAGCGGCCGAGCACGGCGAAGGGCATCACCTTCATGACGCTCGAGGACGAGACGGGCAGTGCGAATCTGATCGTCCGCCGCCACGTCTACGACGCCTGCCGGGCCGCGGCGCACGGCAGTACGGCGATGATCGTGCGCGGGCGGGTCGAGCGGCAGGGGCCGGTGGTGCACGTCGTGGCGAGTCACCTGCGCTCGCTCGACGCCGAGCTTGGGGCACTGCACCATCTCTCGCGGGACTTTCACTGATTCGGCGAAGCGGGCGCAAGTGAAAGGCCGCGCCGCAGACGGTGATTCCCGCCACGGCGCGGCCTCTTCTCCCCTCATCCCCTCCTCTGGGCTTCTCCCGCTGCCTGCAAAACGGGAAGAACGCCGGACGCCGGCTCTGCGTGGCGGCCGACGCGCTTGCTTCATGCTAGCGCCCCGGTGCGGCCGGGGCGCAGCCGCGGTGGCGAAATCAGTGTTGCCCCCACCTCGGCATGGGGCGAGGATCGCGCCGGCCGGCGATATGATGTAGCATCCACCCCCGGCCGAGAACCAGGAAACGGACCCGCCGCCATGCTCGAACAGGAAATTACCTCCCCGCCGACCGCGACCACCATCCAGACCCGCGTCCGCTATGCCGAGTGCGACCCGATGAACGTCGCCCACCACGCGGTCTACCCGATCTGGCTGGAGATGGCCCGCACGGAGCTGCTTCGCCAGCAGGGCATGGTGTACCGCGAGCTCGAGGCGCGGGGGATCCTGTTCGTCGTGGTGCGGATGAGCCTGAGCTACCGCCGACCCGCCCTGTACGACGACGTGCTGGACATCCACGTCGAGGCCCTGCCCGCGAAGGGCGTGAAGGTGGAGCACCGCTACGAGGTCCGGCGGGACGGCGAGTTGCTCGGCACCGCGGAGACGACGCTCGCCTGCGTGAACCGCGAAGGCCGGCCCCAGCCGCTGCCGGAGGAACTGCGGGGGTGAGGACTGGCCGCGGCGGTATCCGGGCGCGCTACCCGGGGCGGCGATGCGCTCTGCCCCGGCTTGAGGAGTCTGAGTGTGCACCTCCTTGAACACGGCCGCGTGATCGCGCAGCCGACCCCGCTGACCATGTTGCACACCAGCCAGGGCATGCGCAGGCGGTAGGGCGACCCGCCCGTTTCGCCGGCCTCCGAACACGAAGCGGGCGGGATGGGTAATATGGTCGCCCGAGATGCCTGACCCCACGCTCCAGTCCGACGGCTACGCTGTCCTCGTCATCGGCGGCGGCCACGCCGGCGCCGAGGCCGCCTGGGCCGCGGCGAACCTGCTGCGCCCGGACGGCAGGCGGGTCGCCCTGGTCACGATGGACCCCGCGCGCATCGGGCAGATGAGCTGCAACCCCGCGATCGGCGGCCTCGCCAAGGGGCAGATCGTCCGCGAGGTCGATGCCCTGGGCGGGCTGATGGGCCTCGCCGCGGACGCGACGGGGATTCAGTTCCGCATCCTCAACGCCAGCAAGGGCCCGGCCGTGCGGGGGCCGCGCTGCCAGAGCGACAAGTACCGCTACGCCCGCGAGGTGCAGCGGCTGCTGGCGACGCGGGAGAACCTCGACATCCTCGCCGGCACGGTCGACGACATTCTCACCGACGCCGGCCGCTGCACCGGAGTCGTCTACGTGCCCGCCAGCGGGGAGCAGCCGATACGCCTTGACGCCGGGGCGGTCGTGCTCACCACCGGCACCTTCATGCGCGGCCTGCTGCACACCGGGCAGGACCAGGCCGCCGGCGGCCGAACGGGCGAGGCCGCCGCCAACCGGATCAGCGACACCCTCCGCCGCCTCGGCTTCGAGCTCGGGCGGCTGAAGACCGGCACGCCGCCCCGGCTGGATGCGAAGACGATCGACCTCGCCGCCCTCGAGCTTCAGCCGGGCGACGCGGAGCCGGTGCCGTTCAGCGACATGACCGGGCAGGGCGAGAGCGAGGAGCCCGCCTATGCCCGGACGGCCGAGCGGTTCCCGGTGATCGAGCAGCGGCCCTGCTGGGTCACGCGCACGACCGCCGCCGCCCACGAGGCGATCCGGGCCAACCTGGACCGGGCTCCGCTGTTCAACGGGCAGGTCGAGTCCACCGGCCCGCGCTACTGCCCGAGCATCGAGGACAAGGTCGTCCGCTTCCCCGACCGCGAGAGCCACCACGTCTTCCTCGAGCCCGAATCGCTCGAGACGGACGAGATCTACTGCAACGGCATCTCCACCAGCCTGCCGCGCGACGTGCAGGAGAAGATCGTCCGCGAGCTGCCCGGCTGCGAGAACGCCAGAATCCTCCGCTACGGCTACGCGGTGGAGTACGACATGGTCTGGCCGCACCAGATCGATGCCACCTGCATGAGCAAGCCGGTGCCGGGTCTGCTGCTGGCGGGGCAGATCAACTGCACCACCGGCTACGAGGAGGCGGCGGGGCAGGGCGTGCTCGCCGGGCTCAACGCGGTGCGCCACGTGCGGGGCGAAGAGCCCGTTCGGCTCCGCCGGGACCAGGCGTACGTCGGGGTGCTGATGGACGACCTCGTCACCAAGGTGCCGCGCGAGCCGTACCGCATGTTCACCAGCCGGGCCGAGTACCGCCTGCTCTTGCGGGCGGACAACGCCGACGAGCGGCTGACCCCGCTGGGGCGCGAGCTGGGCCTCGTGGATGACGCCCGCTGGCGCCTCTGGCAGCAGCGGGAGGCGGCGATGGCAGCGCTGCGGGACTATTTCGACCGGCACAAGGTCGACGGAGCGTCCATGAGCAAGTGGCTCCTCCGCCCCGAGGTGACGCCCGAGGTCGTGCTGGCGGAGCTCAACGGCGACCCGCTGCCCGCGCTCGCCCGCGACCGTCGGCTGGTCGCCCGGGTGCTGGCGGATTACCAGTACGCCGGGTATATCCAAAGGCAGCAGCGCGAGGTGGAGAAGCTCGCCGCGCAGGAGAGCCGGCCGCTGCCGACGGATCTCGATTACGGGCAGATCGACGGCCTGCGCAGCGAGGCGGCCCACGTGCTGAGCCGCTTCCGACCCGCCACTCTGGGCCAGGCGGGCCGACTCGCGGGGGTGAACCCGGCCGATCTGATGGTGGTCAGTCTGGCGCTGGGGCGGTAGGGGCGTCTGAACGCCTCGGCGGCGGGCCGCGGCGACACTCACCCGGCGTTGCCTTCTGAGCCGCTTTGTTGTCTACTGGTCCCGCCATGCCACAGACCGACCCCGCACCCAACGGACTCATCGTCATCTTCGGCGCCTCGGGCGACCTCACCCGGCGCAAGCTCATCCCGGCCCTGTTCGAGCTCTACTGCGGCGGACGCCTGCCGGAGAGGTTCGGCGTCCTGGGCATCAGCCGAACGAAATACAGCGACGAAAGCTTCCGCGATTACCTCCGCGCGCACGTCAAACAGCGCGTCGAGTGCTTCGAGGGCGGCAACTGGGACGACTTCGCCAGCCGCCTGCACTACCACCCCGCCGACTCGACAGAGGCCGACGCCTTCCCCGGCATCCGCGAGCGCATGCACCAGCTTGCCGGGGAGCACGAGACCGGCGACAACGTGCTGTTTTACCTCTCCGTCGCGCCGACGCTGTACGAGCCGATCATCAACCACATCGGCAGCCACGACCTCGTCACCGAGGGCAAGGCGTGGTGCTCGATCAACCGCGAGACCCGGCCGTGGCAGCGGATCATCGTCGAGAAGCCGTTCGGCCGGGACCTCGAGTCCGCCGCCCACCTCAACCGCGTGCTCGGACGGGTGTTCGAGGACGAGAGCGTCTTCCGAATCGACCACTACCTCGGCAAGGAGACGGTGCAGAACCTGCTGGTGTTCCGGTTTGCGAACGCCATCTTCGAACCGCTCTGGAACCGGACCTACATCGACCACGTCCAGATCACCGCGGCCGAGAGCGTCGGCGTCGCCGGGCGGGGCGGCTACTACGACGGGCCCGACGGCGGGGCGATGCGCGACATGGTGCAGAGCCACCTCATGCAGATCATGGCCCTGGTCGCCATGGAGCCGCCCGTCTCCATGCGCGCCGACCACATCCGCGCCGAGACGACGAAGATCCTCGCCGCCGCCCGCCCGCCCGCCCCGGACGAGGTGCCGGAGGTGGCCGTGCGGGGTCAGTACACGCGCGGGAGCATCGACGGCGAGCCCGTGCCGGGCTTTCGCGAGGAGGACGGCGTCGATCCTGACAGCCGGACGGAAACCTACGCCGCGATGAAGGTCTTCGTCGACACCTGGCGCTGGACCGGTGTGCCGTTCTACCTCCGCTCGGGCAAGCGGATGCCGGCCAAGACGACGGAGATCGTCGTCACCTTCCGCCCGACGCCGCACCGGCTGTTCGCCTCGGCGAGCCCGGACCTGCCGCCCAACCAGATCGTCATCAACGTCCAGCCCAACGAAGGCATTCGGCTGCGGTTCGAGGGCAAGGTGCCGGGCATCGGCATGCGGATCAAGTCGGTCGTGATGGACTTCGACTACGCCAGCCAGTTCCAGTCCGAGCCGCCCGAGGCGTATGCGACGCTGCTGCTCGACGCGTTGCGGGGCGATCAGACGCTGTTCAAGCAGCGTGAGGAGATCGAGCGCGCCTGGGCCGTGGTTCAGCCGGTGCTCGAGGCGTGGGAACGCGACCGCGATGCCGAGATCCCCGTTTATCCCGCCGGGACGTGGGGGCCGTCCGCGGCCGACCTGCTGCTCGCCCGGCAGGGGCGCTACTGGCGCAACCCCTGACGAAAATCGGTCCGGCGATTCCGCTGCCAGCCGGCCCCAGCCGCGATATGCTTTGGTGGCGGTTGGCAAGCTTTGACGCATCTGCAAAAAGGGGGCGTTCGCGTGACCAGAACCCCGAAACTCAGCGGCTACGTGCAGGTTCGTGACGACGTCATGGACCTCTACGAAGACCTCGGCCGGGCGCTCGCGGGCGCTGCCGAGCAGGCGATCTCCGACCGTGGGACGTGCCATCTCGCCCTGTCCGGCGGATCCACGCCCGAACGGTTCTACATGACGCTCGTCACCGAGCCGATGTTCCGCAGCCTGCCGTGGGATCAGATCCACCTCTGGCTCGTGGACGAGAGGCAGGTGCCGCTGGACGACGACCGCTCGAACTTCCGCATGATCCGCGAGTCGCTGGTCGATCACGTGACCGTGCCGCAGAAGCAGAAGCACCCGATCCCCACCCACGAGCCCGACCCAGCCGCCGCCTACGAGCACGAACTGCGCGAGGCGTTCGGCGACGTCGGCGAGTGGTCCGGACAGATCCCGCGGATGGACTTCGTTCTGCTCGGCATGGGCGAGGACTGCCACACCGCGAGTCTTTTCCCGCATTCGCCCGCCCTGCGCGAGCACGACTGCCTGGTCTGCCCGAACAAGGGGCCCCGCGTCACGCCGCCGCCGCGGGTGACCATGACCTTCTCGATGCTCAACGCCGCGCGGGAACTGGCCGTGCTGGTGACCGGGGAGGACAAGGCCCAGGCGATTCGGCGCGTCGAGGCTCAGCTTCGCGAGTGCCCCGACCCGGTCAACCTGCCCATCACCGGGATCGATCCGATCGACGGCGAGGTCACCTGGTATCTCGACACGGCCGCGGCGGGGGAGGCGTGAGTCGGCAGAGGAAGGCAATTACGCCCGCACCCGGCCCCACGAGGCGGGATTCTCTTCTAGAATACCGCCATGAACATGCGATGCATTGAAGGCGTGTATCTCGCCGACACCGCCCGCGTACTGGGCGAAGTCGAGCTGGCCCAGGGCGTGAACCTCTGGCCCGGCGCGGTCATTCGAGGCGACGTCGCCCCGGTGACGCTGGGTGAGAACACGAACCTCCAGGACAACGCCGTCATCCACTGCGACGCCGGCATCCCCAACCACATCGGCAGCCACGTCACCATCGGCCACGGGGCGCTCGTCCACGGCAAGTCGGTCGGGGACGGCACGCTGATCGGCATGGGCGCGACGGTGCTCGGCCGAAGCGTGATCGGCAAGCACTGCCTCGTCGCCGCGGGGGCGGTCGTGCCGCCGGGCCTCGAGGTGCCCGACGGCATGGTCGTCATGGGCGTGCCCGGCCGGGTCGTTCGCCCGACCAACGACAAGGAAAAAGCGTATCTTGAGCATCTGCCGCCGCACTACCGCCGGCTGGCGCAGCTCCACCACGAGCAGCCGGACGACCCCCGCGTCCGCCCGTGGCAGGGCAACCCCGTCTCCGCCCCCGAGGCCGAGGCGCAGCAGTAAATCCAGACAGACCCAGAAGAAACGAAAGAGGGGCCGATGCACCTTTTCCCCGCAATCGACCTGCGAGGCGGCGAAGTCGTCCGTCTCCGGCAGGGTGACTACGACCAGCAGACCACCTACGGGCAGGACCCGCTCGAACAGGCCCGCGCCTTCCAGGACGCCGGCGCGACCTGGCTGCACGTCGTCGATCTCGACGGTGCCCGCGCCGGTCGGCTGATGCACCTCGGGCCCATCACCCGCATCTGCCGGGAGACCGACCTCAAGGTCGAAGTGGGCGGCGGCGTCCGCAGCGAAGGCGCGATCGACGCGCTGCTCAAGGCGGGCGTGCACCGCGTCGTGCTCGGCACCGCCGCGCTGGAGAACTGGGACTGGTTCGAGGGGCTGATGGGCAACCCGACCTACCGCGGGCGACTCGTGCTCGGCCTCGATGCCAAGAAGGGCCGGCTCGCCGTGTCCGGCTGGGAGCAGACCACCGAGGCGACGCCGATCGAGATCGCGAAAAAGGTCACCGACTGGCCGCTCGCGGCGATCGTCTACACCGACATCGCCACCGACGGAATGATGACCGGCCCCAACGTCGAGGCCACCCGCGAACTCGCCGAGGCGACCGACGTGCCCGTCGTCGCGTCGGGCGGCGTGGGTACGCTGGATCACCTGCGAGCCCTGCGTGAATTGCCAATCCAGGGCGCCATCGTCGGCCGAGCGATCTACGAAGGCGCCTTCACCCCGCAAGAGGCCGTCGAGGTCCTGGAAAAGGGAGCGTGACCATGACTGAACTGCCGATTCAGCCCAACCAGCCCGAGGAGTCCGAAGGCGGTCTGGCGAGCTACTACGGGTGGCAGGTGATGACGCTGATGCTGGCGTACGACCTGGCCGAGCCGATCCCTCCGGGGCAGGAGGATCGCGTCGAGCAGCGCCGCCGGGAGGTCGCCAGGGAGATCGGGGAGATCGTCATGGACCTGCTGCCGCAGGAATACCAGGACAACCCGGAGAAGGACTTCTCCCCTGAAATCATGATGCAGATCACCCGCTCGACACTGGAGCGGGCGGCGAAGATTGCCGGCATTTCGCGCGGCTGAAGGCGGCGGGCCCGGAGGACGTGCTCGTCGCGCTTCTGCAGGGCCGGGCTGAGGCGGTGGCGGCGTCGCTGCGCGACTGCTCGGGCGAGAAAAACTCTCACCTTGCGGCGTGAGGGCTGATGAAATGGAGCGGACCGGGATCGAACCGGCAACCTTCGCGTTGCAAACGCGATGCTCTCCCAATTGAGCTACCGCCCCCGAGGCCGCCTATCTTAGCAGAGCATCCGCCGGGCGTCAGCCGGTTTCCGGGCGTGGTCGGCCGCCCCGCGCGGCAGGGGCGGCGCTGTCTCGACGGGGACGACGTGGACGGCTAGGATTCCGCGATTCCACCCAGTGAGGGAGGACCCCGATGCTTGAGCGACTGGAAACCCACTGCATGATCCGCCCCGGCGACATCGCGCCCAGCCGCGAGGACGTCAAGGTCGTCGGCGCGTTCAACCCCGGCGCCGCGAAGGTGGGCGACGAGGTGGCCCTGCTCGTTCGCGTCGCCGAACTGCCCACCCAGACCCGCGAGGGCTATCAGGCATCGCCGCGCTTCGACGAGAACGGCGATCTCGTCGTCGACTGGCTCGAGGAGAGCGACCTCGAGTTCTACGACCCCCGCGTCTACCACCAGCGGTCCACCGGCCTCGAACGGCTGCGGTTCATCAGCTATCTCAAGGTCTTCTGGTCCAGGGACGGCACGACCATCGACCGCGAGGGCCCCAGCCTGATGCCCGAGGGCATCTACGAGGAGTACGGCGTCGAGGACCCGCGCATCACGAAGATCGGCGGAACCTACTACATCACCTACGTCGCCGTCTCCCGCCACGGCGTGTCCAGCGCGCTGCTCTCCACAACCGACTTTGAGCAGTTCCAGCGCCACGGCATCATCTTCTGCCCCGAAAACAAGGACGTCCTGCTGTTCCCCGAGAAGGTCATCGGCGACTACCTCGCCATGCACCGGCCGGTGACGTCGATCCGCTTCGCACCGCCCGAGATGTGGATCGCCCGCAGCCCCGATCTCATCCACTGGGGCTCGCACCAGCAGCTTCTGAGCACCCGGCTCGCCTGGCAGAACAGCCGAATCGGCGGCGGCACGCCTCCCATCAAAACCGACCAGGGCTGGCTCACGCTCTACCACGGCTCGCAGCGCCGCGAAAACGACCCCGGCCCGGGCGTCTACACCGGCGGAGCACTGCTGCTCGACCTCCAGTCGCCGCGGAGGGTCGTCGGCTATTCGCCCAGGCCGATCATGATGCCCGAGAAGGACTTCGAGACCCGCGGCTTCGTCCGCGACGTCGTCTTCCCCACCGCCATGATCGAGCGCGGTGACCAGTACCTCGTCTACTACGGCGCTGCCGACGAGAACACCGGCGTCGCCATCTACAACCGCGACGACCTGCTCGCCACCCTGGAGAGGCCCGAGCCGGTGGAGGCGTGATTCCGGCCGGGCGCCGGGCAGGCAAATTGCGGCCGAGCCTGGTTGACAAGCCCGCTGCAGACGATACCCTTACCGTTCTTCCGCCACGGGTGGGAGAAAGAGCCGGGGCCAGGTAGCTCAGTTGGTAGAGCACGGCATTGAAAATGCCGGTGTCGGCGGTTCGAATCCGCCCCTGGCCATAAGAAGCCCCGCAGCCGACAGGTTGCGGGGCTTTTTTGGTTCATCCGGCCTTTGCGGGAAGACGGAGTCGCCCCCGGGCCCGGACCGCCAAGTCTAGCAGCCGCGTCGAGTCGTACCGCGCAGGCGGGGTGGCGGCTTGACTGGCGCTGCCGCAGCCACCTTAGATGTCAGCGGGCACGACGCCCCCGAGGCGGTGGCGGTCGTCGCCTTCGCGTCCCTGTCCGTGCCGGTGGCGGCGCATAGGATCACCCGCGCCGCTCAGGGCGCGAACCTCGAGTCCTGGCGGGCGCGCGACGGCAGGGGAGAGGAGAAGGACTCAGACGGAGGGGCGTGATGAGCGAGCAGGAAGAACAGGGAAAAGAGCACCCGCACGGCGGCATGGGACAGCGCGGCGTCGCCCGGCCGATGGCTGAGCACGAGGCGCAGCAGGGCGGCGGGCACCATCACGGGATGTCCCATGACGACCGCCTCGAGATGCTGCACATGCACCACCGCCAGACGCTCTGGATCTACTGGACGCTTATCCTCCTCGGCGTCTGGCTGGTGCTCGCACCTTTCACCTTCGGCTACCTCGATCCCGATCTCTGGGTCCAGCCCAGCGGCGGCCGGGGCGTCTGGTTCTTCGACCAGACCTTCGACGCCCTCCGCGCTCAACTGATGACCTGGTCCGACGTCGCCGCCGGGCTGCTGCTGATTCTCTTCGGCTGGCGCAGCCTGACGCCGAACCGTCCGGTCAGCCTCTGGATCTGCTGCTTCGTCGGCATCTGGATCACCTTCGCGCCGCTGCTGTTCTGGGCGCCGACCGCGGCAAGCTACCTCAACGACACGATCGTCGGCATGCTGGTCATCGCCCTGACCATCCTCATCCCCGGCATGCCCAACATGATCATCTACATGCAGATGGGCCCGCCGACCCCGCCCGGCTGGAGCTACAACCCCTCGAGCTGGCCCCAGCGGTGGATCATGATCGCCCTGGGCTTCGCCGGCCTCGTCGTCTCCCGATACCTCGCCGCGTTCCAGCTCGGCTACATCACCAGCGTGTGGGAGCCGTTCTTCGGCGCCGGCAGCCGGCAGGTGCTCAACTCCAACATGAGCCACCTCTGGCCGGTCTCCGACGGCGGCCTCGGAGCGCTGAGCTACACCTTCGAGTTTCTCATGGGCTGGATGGGCGCCCCCGCGCGCTGGCGGACGATGCCCTGGATGGTCACCTTCTTCGGCATCCTGGTTATCCCGCTGGGCCTGACACACATCATCCTCGTCATGAGCCAGCCCGTCGTCGTGGGCCACTGGTGCACGCTCTGTCTGCTCGCCGCGGTGATTATGCTGCCGATGATCCCCATCGAGTTCGACGAGGTCATCGCCATGCTCCAGCACATGGTCCAGGCGAAGCGGCGGGGCGACCGCGGCGGCTCGCTCTGGCAGATCTTCTGGAAGGGCGGTACCGCCGAGGGCTGCGAACCCGACGACCGCTCGCCCGAACTCATCACGCTGCCCGAGCAGCCCTGGCAGTTGTTCAAGGCGTCGATCTGGGGGATGAGCTTCCCGTGGACGCTGGCCCTCTCGGCCGGCCTGGGCGTGTGGCTGATGTTCGTCCCCTTCGCATTGGGCGTGGACAAGCCGGCATCACACGTCTTTCACCTCGGCGGAGCGCTGACCATCACCGTGTCCGTCATCGCCATGGGCGAGGTCGTCCGCCTGCTGCGGCTGCTGGCGGTTCCGCTGGGGCTCGCCGTGGCGGTCGTGCCCTGGATCATGGGCGGAGCCGGACTCGCCGCGACGATCGCGGGCCTCGTCACCGGCCTCGCCGTCGCGGGCCTCGTCATCCCCCGCGGGCGGATCACCGAGCGCTACGGCCTCTGGCAGCCGTACGTGCGGTAGGGGGGAGACATGCCAAACAGAACGTGAACCCGGCCTCCCGATTCGCCCCCCGCGTGGTATCATCAGGGCGTGGCCGAGCACCGCGCGATCATTCACGTCGACATGGACGCCTTCTTCGCGTCCATCGCCATCCGCGACGACCCGTCGCTGCGCGGCAGGCCCGTGCTCGTCGGGCGGACCAGCGCCCGCTCCGTCGTCACCGCCGCCAGCTACGAGGCACGCCGGTTCGGCTGCCGCTCGGCGATGCCCATGACCGTCGCCCGCCGCCTCTGCCCCCACGCCAGCGTCGTCAGCGTGCCCGGCGAGCGCATCCGCGAGGCGTCGCGGCAGATCTTCGCCATCTTCGACCGGACCGCGCCGGCCGTCGAGCCGCTCAGCGTCGACGAGGCCTTCCTCGACGTCACCGGCATGGAGCGCATCGCCGGCCCCCCGGCCGAGATCGCCCGGCAGCTCAAAATCCGCATCCGCAGCGAAACCGGCCTGACCGCCTCGGCCGGCGTGGCGCCCAACAAGTTCCTCGCCAAGCTCGCCTCCGACATGGACAAGCCCGACGGGCTGACCCTGATCGCCCCCGGCGACGTGGACCGCGTGCTCGCGCCGCTGCCCGTCGAACGGCTCTGGGGCGTGGGCCCGAAGACGCTCGAGAAGATGCACGCCCTCGGCCTCCGCCGCGTCAGCGACCTGCGACGCCTCGGCGAGGCCCGGCTGAAGCAGCACTTCGGCAGCGCCGGCGAGCATTACCACCGTCTCGCCCACGGCATCGACGATCGGCCCGTCGTCACCGACCACGAGGCGAAATCGCTCGGCCAGGAGTGCACCTTTTCCGAAGACGTCGCCGAGCCCGCCCACGTTCGCGAGGTGCTGCTCGGGCAGGTCGAGCACGTCGCCCGCCGACTGCGCGCCAGAGACCGCCGGGCGCGGGGGGTGAGCCTCAAGATCCGCTTCGGCGAGTTCCAGACTATCTCCCGCTCCCGGGCGCTGCCCGGTGCGACCGACCTCACCGACGAGCTCTGGCGGGCCGCGGCCGAACTGTTCGACGCCTGGGCGGAGCGCGCGTTCGTCCCCGTCCGCCTCATCGGCGTGGCGGCCGAGCGGCTGACCGACGCGGCCGGGCAGATGGACCTCTTCCCCGATCCCCACCGCGAGAAGCGCCGCCAGCTCGACCAGGCGCTCGATGACATCGTTTCCCGCTTCGGCGAACGCAGCATCCACCGCGGCACCGCCCGGGGCCGACCGCGGCCGCGATAGCACGACCGTCCGCTCGGTGTCCGACTGGTGGAGGCTTGAACCGCCCCGTGCGCAGTGGTACCTTCAAGCCGTTGCGGCGCCTTTGCGCAGCGATCTGGCGCAAAGGGGCAACTGCTTTGCCTGGCGCGGGTTATCATCGCCCGCGTCGGCACCTGTTCTCCTCTCCGCCGCC
>JBKHFW010000003.1:0-121876 GCA_046540025.1 Phycisphaeraceae bacterium | reverse complement strand
AGCTCGAGCGCATCGACGCGATTCTCGCGGACGTCGGGGAGTGAGAAGAAGGAGTTAGAGGGAGTTAGAGGGAGTCAGAGGGAGTTAGCGTTTGCGGACTCAGGCTCCCCAGGCCGGGGCGGCGCTGGCGATCTGCCCCGGCCTGGGCGATACCATCCGCTCTAGCCTCTAGCCTCTAGCCTCTAGCCTCTAGCCTCTAGCCTCTCCGCGCGCTCACCGATGTGCTCGTGATCGTGGATATGCTCTTCGCAGTAGCACGGGGCCCCTTCGCACTCGGGGCAGTAGCGGAACTCGAGTTCCGGGTGCGACTTCTCCGTCGCGCCGCAGATGGTGCAGCGGTGGAAGGGCTCCTCCGCCTCGGCGATCGCCTCCGCCCGGCGGTGCATGCGGCGCTGGCCCTGCACCAGTCGGCGGAAGATGTCCGGCCCGAAAAAGAGCAGGAAGTTGAACACCGACGCCCCGATCGTCGCCCGCGTGAGCCAGTCGCTGGTGAGGAACCCCATCAGCAGCATGACTGCGGTAAAAACCGCCAGCCACTTCACCTTCACCGGCACGATCAAAAACAGCATGAGCTGGAAATCGGGGTAGAGGTAGGCGAACGCGAAAAAGACCGACGTGGCGATGAACACGTTCGTCACCGGCTCGGCCGGGTTGAGCGCCGACGCCGCGACCGTCCCCGCCCAGGCGACCAACAGGTACACGTTGTAGCGGAACGTGCCCCAGTGGTTCTCCAGGGCCGTGCCCATCAGGTAGAAGATGTACAGCGCGAAAAAGAGAAACAGCACGCTCAGCCCGCCGGGCGAGATCTGCGGCGGGAAGAAGAGGAATGTGACCAGCCGCCACACCTCCCCGTCCGCGACCGCCCCGGCCCGGAGCATGAACCGCTCGGCCAGATTCGGATCCGCCACGATCACCAGGAACGCCAGGATCTGCCCCAGCACCAGCCCGATGGTCACGTTGGGGACGGCGAAACGTCCCAGCTTCTTTTCCAGCCAGTTGAGCATGGCAGGAGGATAACATCAGGCGCGGTCGGGAGCTAGCGCAATTTCCCCGCCTGGCCGCAAAGCAGGTCGGGCGGCGAACCTTTTGCTCGCCAGACGCCTAAAATAGAAGTCATGAGTTCCCGCCGACTGAAGCTCGACCAGCTCCTGACCAAGGCCCGCGGCCTGCCCAAAGCGCCCGGCGTGTACCTGATGAAGGACGCGAAGGGCGTCGTCGTCTACGTGGGCAAGGCGTCGCGGCTGCCCGCCCGGGTGAGCAGCTATTTCGTTCCCTCGGCCGACCTCGGGCCCAAAAAGCAGCAGATGCTCGACCTCGTCGACGATTTCGACTTCGTCCAGTGCGAGACCGAGTGGGAAGCGCTGCTCACCGAAAATCGGCTGATCAAGGACATTCAGCCCCGCTTCAACGCCCGGCTGACCGACGACAAAACCTACCCCTACCTCGTCATCACCACCCGCGAGGACTTCCCCGGCGTCTACATCACCCGCTCGCCCGGCGACTTCAAGGGGGCCAAAGTGTACGGCCCGTTCACCGCCAGCGGCGCCCTGCGCGAGAGCGTGCAACTGCTTCAGCGCGTGTTCAAGTTCCGCACCTGCCACCTCGAGATCGAGGAGGGCGAGGACAGCCGCCGCTTCTTTCGGCCGTGCCTGCTGCACCCGATCAACCGCTGCACCGCGCCATGCGCCGCGAAGATCGACAAGGACGCCTACCGCGAGGACATTCAACGGCTGATCCGCTTCCTCGAGTCCAAGCGCAGCGTCATGCTCCGCGAGATGCGGCAGGAGATGGACGCCGCCGCCGCCGAGCTCCAGTTCGAGAAAGCCGCGACCCTGCGCGACCAGATCAAGGCGATCGAGAAGCTCGACCAGCGCGGCAGGGCCGGGCAGAACTGGCAGCCCGAGGCGGAAAGCTTCTACCAGGACCCGAAAAAGGGCCTCGAGTCGCTCCGCCGGGCGCTCGGGCTCGGGGAGCCGATCCGCTACATCGAGTGCTTCGACATCGCCCACCTCCAGGGCGGCGAGACGGTGGGCTCGAAGGTCGCGTTCATCGACGGTCGGCCGCTCAAGAACGAGTACCGCCGCTACCGCGTCAAGAGCGTCGAGGGCGGCAACGACGACTACGCCTCGATCCGCGAGGTCGTCTCCCGCCGCTACCGCGAGGCGGGCAGGGGGCAGGAGCTGTACCCCGACGTGATCGTCATCGACGGCGGCCTGGGCCAGCTTCACGCGGCGATGGAGGTGTTTGGCGACCTCGACGTCAAGCCGCCGATGGTGATCTCGCTGGCGAAGAAGGAGGAGCTGATCTACACGCAGGCGAAGAGCGAGCCGATCCGGCTGGGCCGGGAGAATCCGGGCCTCAGGCTCTGCCAGCACATCCGCGACGAGGCGCACCGCTTCGCCCAGCACTACCACCACATTCTGAGGCGCAAGAAGGTGCTGGGGGAGTAGGGGGGAGTTAAGGGAGGCGTTAAAGGGAGTTAAAGGGAGTTACTGGAGTTAGCGCTTCTGGACTCAGATGCCCCAAGCCGGGGCAGAGCGCAGCGCCGCCCCGGGTATGGGTCCGGGCTTTTCAGTGGGGGCGCGGGGCTAACCGTATCCCGCAGAAGCACGCTTCGCGTCCATCTGTGGACCTTCAAAAAGAGCTCTGAAGCTCACTGGCAAAGCCCACAGATGGGCGCCGACCTTCTGTGGGATTCCTTGGCGCCCCCAACCCACCACAACCTGCCGCGATACCCGGGGCGGCGCTGCGCTCTGCTCCGGCTTGGGCGCAGAAAAACCGCGCTGGTCTGCAACCGGCGCGGCCTTAAACTAGCCTCTAGCCTCTGACCCAGCTTCCAGCCGACGCCGGAGGCGCAGCCGGCCCCGGTGGTGGTGGAGGGGCGCCGGGACCGGCTGTTGCTCAGGGGGTGAGCGGCCTCACGGCTGATTTACCGGGGCTTGACGCGCGCCAGCGAGACGCTGAACCGGCCTTCCGAGTCGATTTGCATGTCCACCTTCTCGAACCCGGCCTCGCGGACCAGGGCGTCCATCTCCACCTGCGTGCGCCGCCGCATGACCAGCGGCTGCCGCTCGCGGTTGACCCAGATGCGGGCCATCTTGGCGACGCGCTCGTGGTTGCCCGGCTGATTGGTGTAGATGAGGTAGCCGCCCTCGGTCATCGCCCGCCGCATGCCGCGCAGCGAGCGGAGCACCGGCTCGTTCTCGGCCACCAGCTCGTACAGGTTGGCCGCGACCATCAGCGTCGGCGCGGGCTGGATCTTCGCGAGGCTCTCCTCGTCGAAGGCATCGCCCTCGGCGACGGCGACGTTGGACAGGTTCATCTGCTTCGCCAGCGCCCCGGCCGTCTTGAGCGCGGGGATGTCGATGTCGCGGAGCAGGGCGCACGCCGCGACGTCCGCGTCGATCTCCACCATCGCCTGCAGCACGTATCGGCCGTAGCCGGAGGCGATGTCGACGATGCGCACGGGCGAGTTGACGCTGTTGAGGTTGAGCGCCGTCTGCAGGACCATCTTCTGCAGCCGGACACCCTGGTCGCGCATGCCCCGCCACGCCGAGCTCTCGAGGTGCATCCGGTCCAGCGCCCGCCCGAGCGTGCTCAGGCCCGACGAGCGGTCGTTGTAGAGGTAGTCCGACCACCGGCCCGAGTCGAAGCCCTCCTTCCAGCCGACGCGGACGCCCCGGCTGACCAGGCGCAGGCTCTGCAGCGCGGCCTTCTGGCCGGCGTAGGTCCATCGCCGTGGCGAGATGAGCGGCAGCGGCTGGCGCAGCCGGCGGTATTCCTCGAACGTGTAGCCCGAGCGATCCGCCTCGAGCAGCGCCTTGCCGTTGAGCGGCTCGGCGTACTGCTGCTGGATGAACTCGCTGATCTGCTGGGTCACCTGGTCCCGGCCGTGGTCGTGCAGCAGGTCGTGGCGGGCGCCCTGCCTTCGCTGGCTCTTCTTGCGCGGCGAGGAGACCGCCTGGAAAAAGCGGTCCTGCGGTCCGCGGCGCATCAGCCGGTCCGCCGCCCCTGTGAGCATCAGCGTGGGGCAGTAGATCGCCCCGGCATCGTCGATCATCCGCCGGGCCGCGCGGTCGAGCTCCATGCGGAACTGCACCGGCGTGCGCCGCTTGATCAGCTTGTCCTGCTGGTAGCGGCGGACCTCGACGGGGTCGCGGGTGAGCTTGTCGGCGCTGGTGCCGGTGGGCACGGTGATCGGCTCGCCGTTCTTCTGGCTGCGGCGCAGGCCCAGCCGGGCCAGCGCGAGCCCGGAGCTGCCGGCATAGCCGAAGGCGGGCGAGAGCAGCACCATCGCCCGCAGCGGCGGGGCGAAGTCGTGCACCCAGGTCGCGGCGAGGGTGGCCCCCGCCCCGACGCCGAGCACGGACACATGGTCCACGCGGAGCTGATGCTGTCGGCAGATCAGCCGGATGAACTGGTCGGCGTCGCGCACCAGGCGGTCGAAGCTGTGCGGCGCGTCCCCGGGCGCCGGCGATCGGCCGAACCCGGGGGCGTCCCAGGCGAACACGGCCGTGTCCGGCAGCGCCATGGTCTCGACGAAGTCCACGAAGCGGCCCGAGTGGCCGAATTCGCCGTGAAAGAGGAACAGCGCCCGCCGACAGTTCCGCGAGGACGCCCAGGCGCGATAGAAAAGCGGCTGGGCTCCCCACTGGCTCATCTGCCGAAGCTGCCCGGTCAGCCCCTGCGACGGGGACGTCTGCTGATTCGATTGCTGTGTATGAATCACGGTCGGAACTCGCAGAAATATGGTTTCACGTCAGAAATGGATCCCCACGGACGGCCGGTCTTTTCGCATCCGGCTCGACGTGACAAAATCCCCGAACTGATCGATCCGCCTGACGCGCCATCGCGGCGGCGCCAGCCGAATCCGTTTGCCTGCATCACGCAGTCGAGGCGGTGAGCCGCCTGCGAAGTGACAACTCCGTCCGAACCTGCGACCCGCCGGTACCCCCCAGCGAGAAAGGTGATGGCTCTATGATAATCGACGAACCCGACCCTAAAAGATTTCCAGGCGAAAAAAGTTTTTTCCCCTTGGCAGGGGGCGGCTCAGCCGGCATCATTTGCCCATGCTGCCAGTTCCGCGGCCGCGCGGGGTCGCCGGCGCAAAGTTTTAGCCTGATACGACTCATGTCCGCTTCCGATTGGTCCGATAACTCCGGCAGTGGGAGTCCTGGACGTGCCGGTGACCCATCCCGGCCCAGGTCCCGCATTCGAGACTGCCAACGGAGTGTTCGGGCATGTCTGATCGGGCAAAGCGGTTCTGTTACCCCGGCTCGTCGCTGCGAGCCGTCGCGACCGTCGTCCTTCTGGGCCTGCTCGCCGGCTGCGGCTGCGCCAGCTTGCCGGACGAGCCGGTCACCGCCCGCGCCGACGCCGAAGAGCTGGCGATCCACGTCGGCTTCCTCGCCAGCCCCGAGCTCGGCGGCCGGGCGCCGCGGACCAGCGGCTCACGCGATGCCCGGCGCTACATCAAGGCCCGCTTCGAACGCCTCGGCCTCCAGCCCTGGCGCGGCGCGAAGGGTTACGACCAGAAGTTCATCATCGGCACCAACGTCGTCGGCGTCCTGCCGGGCTCGGACCCCGAGCTGCGCGACGAGGTCGTGCTGATCACCGCCCATTACGACCACCTCGGCGAAAAGCACGGCGAGCTGCACCCGGGCGCCGCGGACAACGCCGCGGGCGTCGCCGTCCTGCTCGAGGCGGCCGAGCAGTTGGCGCTTTCGCCCGATCGACCGAAGCGCAGCGTCGCCTTCGCCTGCTTCGACATGGAAGAGCAGGGGCTGCTCGGCTCGTTCGCCTTCGTCGCCCGCAAGGACTTCCACCCCGTCCGCCTCGCCGGCGTGGTCAACCTCGACATGCTGGGCCGAAAGTTCCTCGGCGCGATCGACGACGGGCTCTTCGCCTTCGGCACGCAGCGTTACCCGCGCTTCCGCGAGACGCTCAGCCGAAGCGCCGACGCCCACGCCATCGACCTGCTCCCGCTGGGGCGCGACCTCGTCGGCCCGCGCAGCGACCACGGGGCGATGGAGATCTACGACAGCCCCTGGGTCTTCCTTTCCTGCGGCGAGTATCCCGACTATCACAAGCCGACCGACACGCCCGACAAGCTGGACTACGATGCTCTTCGCCGGGCCGTGGGCCTCGTCGCCGACGCCGCGAAGGAACTCGCTGACGCCGACGGGATCGAGCGTCCCGTCGAGCCGCAGGCGGGGGACCGCGAGGAGCTTGCCGCGATCGCCCGCATGATCGACGCCGTGCTCGCGGCGGGCGAGCAGATCGGCCTCGACGAAGCGCAGGCGAAGACCTTCCGCCTGCTTCAGCAGCGTGCCCGCCGACTGATGGCGAGCGACCGCTACACGCTGGCCGAACGCGATCTGTTCGCCACTGACCTCACGCGGGGCGTGCTGGGCGTGCTGGGCGGGGGCAACCGCAGCGAGGGGACGATCAACACGCTGCTGATTCTCCGCGACCTTTACCGCCACCACCCCGAGGTGATCCACGAGGGTCGGCTGCGGCTGATGGAGCACATCGCCCACCATCAGCCGGGCATCTTCCGCGGCACCCCGCCGTTCCGCTACGAGCAGACCGTGCTCAGCGACCGCACGGTGCGCCTCGAGCGGCAGGGGGCGGACCGGTACCGGCTGGCGATGCAGGTGCCGCAGGTCTCGGCCGCGGTGGACATCGCCGCGTTCGGCCAGCACGAGCAGAAGCTGGGCTTCGAGGTGCTCGTCACCGGCGACGCCACCGGCACGCTCGAGGAGCTGACCGACTACTGCCTGCTCCAGTGGCTCTCGCTCGGCGGCAAGCATCCGCAGGTGTGGAACTACATCCTCGAGCAGCTCACCGGCGAGCGGGCGGGCGAGGACGCCTCGCAGTGGATCGCCTGGCGCGTCGAGCAGCTCGGCATGGAGACCCGCGAGCAGTGGCTGCTGAGCCGGCTGGGCAGCGGGAACCCGCGCGTGGTGGGCCAGGCGATCGCCGCCGTGGGCCGGGCCGCCGACCCGGCCGCGGCCGCCCAGGCGCTGGTGGCGGTCATCCACGACGCCTCGCTGCCGACCTACCTGCGGGCCAGGGCGATCTCGATTCTCCCGCCCGAGGCGGGGGCGAACGTGGCGCTGGCGCTGACGGACGTGCTCAGCGAGCCGGCCCGGGCGCTGTTGAGCCAGGTGCATCCCGCGTTCGACGAGGCCGGGCCGTTCTACGCCTCCGGGCTCTACCAGGTGATGCGTCAGAACCTCGCCCGCCGGGACCGGGACGCGACCACGCTCGCCGAGAAGGCCCGCAAGCGGCTCGAGCAGCTCACCGGGCAGGACTTCGGCAGCGACGTCGCCGCCTGGCGCGCCTGGCTGGGCCAGCAGGCCCGCGGCATCCCGGCGACGCAGGGCGGCTGAGTCGGCCGGCCCGCGTCCCGGCGTCGACGCGTGTATGATGCAGCGCATGGCTGACGAGCGGTGGCAGTGCGAGCGGGCCCTGGAGCCGGGCGAGGCCGGCGGGACGTTGATCCGCCTCAAGGTCGTGCCCGGCGCCAGTCGAACGCGCCTGATGGGCATGCTGGGGGATCGGCTGAAGGTGCAGCTCGCCGCGCCGCCCGAAGGCGGCAAGGCCAATCAGGCGCTATGCCGGTTTCTTGCTAAACTGCTCGGGTGCAGCCGGAGCGACATCGTGATCGCAGCCGGGGCGACGCAGCCGCTGAAGACCGTGGCGGCGCCGCTGGCCCCCGCGGAGGTGGCCGGTCGGCTGCGTGGGGCGTGAGCCGCGAAGAGGGAGAGGCATGACCGGGCTGATTTACGACGCTCGCTTTCTCGAGCACGATCCAGGGCCGAGCCATCCCGACCAGCCCGGCCGTCTCCAGACGGTGATGGGTCGGCTCGAGGCCAGCCGCATCTGGCCGAGGCTCAGGCAGATTCCCTTCGAGCCGGCCGGCCGCAAGTGGATCGAGCGGATCCACACCGCCGCCTACATCGACCGGCTCTACGCCGCCTGCGAGGCGGGCGAGCGCTACATCGACAGCCCCGAGTGCGCCATCAGCCCGTTGACCGCCGAGACGGCCCGGCTGGCGGCGGGCGGGGTGCTCGCGGCCGTGGACGCGGTGATGGCGGGCGAGGTCCGCAACGCCTTCTGCGCCGTCCGCCCGCCCGGGCACCACGCCGAGGCGGACCGGGCGATGGGGTTCTGCTTTTTCAACCACGTCGCCATCGCGGCCGAGTACCTCGTCGAGCATCACGGCCTCGAGCGGGTGGCCGTGGTCGACTTCGACGTCCACCACGCCAACGGCACGCAGCACAGCTTCGAGAGCCGGGACGACGTGATGGTGATCTCCCTCCACGAGCACCCCGACTACCTCTACCCCGGCACGGGGCGCATCTACGAGATCGGCGTCGGCGAGGGCTCGGGCGCCACCCTGAACATCCCCCTCGATCCCGAAGCGGGCGACGCCGAGTACCGCGAGGCCTTCCTCAAGCGGGTGATCCCGGTGTTGGACAACTTCCGCCCGCAGTTCGTGCTGCTGTCCACCGGGTTCGACGCGGCCGAGCACGACCAGCTCGCCCACATGCGCGTCTCGCCGCACGGCTTCGAGTGGATGACCGCCCAGCTCAAGGCCGTCGCCGACCGCCACGCCGGCGGGCGACTCGTCTCCGTCCTCGAAGGCGGCTACAACCCCGCCCAGCTCAGCGAGTCGACCCTGCTGCACGTCGCGACCCTGCTCGAAGACGAAACGGGCGACCCGCACATGGCGAAAAAGGCGGGGCTGTAGAAGAGGGAGTTAGAGGCGTTAGCCTGCCCGTGCGGTCAGGCTGCCGCTGATTCCCGCATGCATCAAGCCGCGGCAAGCGCAGCGCTGCCGCGGATCGGGTGCCTGAGCTTGTAGGGTCTGCGAACCGTGGACCTGCTTCTCATGCTTCATCCGCGTTCATCGGTGCCCCTCCCCGTAAGTTTTCTCTAACCCCCGCTGACCTCCTCGCCCCGGTACAACCCGTGCTCGCGAATGTACCGAAGCACCTCGCGCGGGATCATCCCCGCCACCGGCTCGCCCTCCGCCAGCCGCCGCCGCAGTTCCGTCGAGCTGACGTCCACCGCCGGTACCTCGACCAGCCGCCCGCGCCACTTCTCCCGCTCTTGCCCCTCCGCCAGCGTCGCCAGCAGCGACTCCGCCGTATCAGGCGGCCGCACCACCACCAGCGGCTCGGCGAGCTCCTCCACCCGCTCCGCCTCGTACCACTGGTCGAAAATCCGCACCTGGTCCGCCCCGATCAGGAGCCGCAGCGTCGCCTCTGGGTGCACCTGCTCGCGCAGCCACGCCAGCGTCTCCACCGTGTAGCTGGGCCGACCGGTCCGCGCCCGCTCGATCTCGTGACTCAGCACGATCGCGTGATCGGCGTCCTCGATCGCCAGGCGCAGCATCGCCAGCCGGTGGCCCGCCGGCGTCTGCTCCTTGTGCAGCTTGTGCGGCGCCCGCCCGGCCGGGATGTAAGCCACCACGTCCCCGCCCACCTGCCGCCGCACCCGCTCGGGCAGCTCCACGTGGGCCCGGTGGGGCGGGTCGAAGCTCCCGCCGAACACGATGATCTTGCGATACCGCCTGAGATCCATTGCCTGCAGATTTCCTCACTCACCCGCCCGGCCACCTGGTCACCGGGCCACTTCCTTCGCCACTTCCCGCCCCAGCGCCTTCGCGCCCCGCCGCGTCACCCGCGCCAGCCGCAGCAGGTCCGGCAGTTGCAGCGGATGCTGCGCCACCCACTTCGCCGCCGCCCAGGGGTCGGGCTCGCCATCGGGCCGAACCCAGTCCATCGCCTCGGCCGGCAGGGCGGTGCAGAACGGATCGCTGATCGCCCGCAGCACCGCCAGCTCGATTCCTCGCTCGCGCAGCATCGCCGCGACGTCGAACGTCTCGAGATCCACCGCCTCCGCCTCGTAGCGTTGCCGCAGCCCGCGCTTGCGGTCCACGCTCTCCGCCAGCCGGTCCGCCGAGAGCAGCACCGCCCCCGCGCCCGGCCCAGCCAGGTCGAGCCGCTCGCCCGCTTCGCTGACCACCTGCGAAAACCGCACCACCTCGCCCGCCTTCAGGGCCGGGTCCAGCCCGCCCGCGAAGCCCAGCAGCACGACCCGCTCCACCGGCTCGCGCTCCAGCACCTCGCCCAGCCGGGCTTTCATCCGCTCGCGGCCCATCCCCGTCGCCAGGGCCAGCATCGGCCGCTCGCTGCCGGCCCACAGCCCGCGCCCGGCCTCGCGGGTCAGCCCCAGCCGCTCCCGCGCCGGCTCGAGCTCGCTGTGCACCGCCGCCAGCAGAAGCGTCTTTCGGGTCGGTTCCATCGCATTGCCTCGCGCTTCGCCCCGGGGGGATCAGTTCACCACGTGCTTCGCCTGCCCATCCAGGAACCCCCGCACGTTGTCGGCCGCGATGTGCATCAGCCGCTCCTTGGAGGCCTTCGTCGCCCATGCCGTGTGCGGCGTGACGACGCAGCGCGGGGCCGTCAGCAGCGGATTGTCCGCCCGAGGCGGCTCCTCGCTGAGCACGTCCAGCCCCGCCCCGGCGATCCGCCCCGCGTGCAGCGCCTCGGCCAGCGCCGCCTCGTCGATCAGCGGCCCCCGCCCCGTGTTGATCACGAAAGCCGACGGCTTCATCCTCGCCAGCCGCGCCCGGCTGACGATCCCCTCGGTCCGCTCCGTCAGCGGGCAGTGCAGGCTCAGCACGTCCGCCTCGGCGAACAGCTCGTCCAGCTCCAGCCACTCGATCTTGGCGCCCGGCACGGTCACCTCCGCCATCGACCGCTGCGGCGCCGCCGCGACCCGCATCCCCATCGCCGCGCCGATCCGCGCGACCCGTTGGCCGATCGCCCCCATGCCGATGATCGCCAGCGTTCGCCCGGCCAGCTCCGTCAGCGGGGCGAGCGTGAAGCAGAAGTCCTCGCTCGCCGCCCAGCGCCCGCCGCGCACCGCCCGGTCGTGGACGCCGACCTGGTTCGCCAGCTCCAGCAGCAGGGCGATCGCGTGCTGCGCGACCGAGTCGGTCGAGTAGCCCGGCGCGTTGGTCACGACGATCCCCCGCTCGCTCGCCGCGCCCAGATCCACCACGTTCGTCCCCGTCGCCAGCACGCCGACGTAGCGCAGCGACCCCAGCCTCGCAAGCGCGCTCGCGTCCAGCACCGTCTTGTTGGTCAGCACGACCTCCGCGCCCGCCGCCCGCTCGACCACCTGCTCCTCGGGCGTGCGGTCGTGCACGACCAGCTCGCCCAGCTCCATCAGCGGGCCCCAGTCCGGGTCCCCGGGCGGGGCGGGGTCGCCCGGCTGCGAGGCGCTCAGGGTCCATCCGTCGAGTACCACGATCTTCGGCATGACGCGCTCCTTGCTCGCGCCCGATGGTAACACGCCCGCTGCCGCTGGTGTACGCCCCGGGGAGCCCGTATCATGCACGCATGGCCATTTTCATCGACGAACAGCGGACCGAACTGGCCGGCAGCACCCTCGCTGAGGTGCTCGATTCGGCGCAAAACGAGCTTCAGCCCCGCGGCCGAGTCGTCGTGGAGGTCGCCCTCGACGGGCGCAGCCTCTCCGGGCCCGACCTCGAAACCGAGCAGGACGCCGCCGTCGCCGACCGCGACGTGCGACTGACCACCGCCGACCCGCGCCAGCTCGTCGCGCAGACCCTGCGCCAGGTCGACGACCGCCTCGAAGAGGCCCGCGAGCTGCAGAACGAAGCGGCCGAGCTGCTCCAGCAGGACAAACCCTCGTCCGCCATGGACAGGGTCGGCGAGGCGATCAACATCTGGCTCCAGGCCCAGCAGGCCGTGCTCAACTCGGCCATGCTCCTGGGCATCGACCTCGACCAGCTCACCATCGACGGCGAACCGCTCAAGAGCTTCACCGACGAGCTGCTCGAGCAGCTTCAGAACGTCAAGGAGCTCCTGGGCAGCCAGGACACCGTCGCCCTCGCCGACGCCCTCGCCTACGAGTGGCCCGAACTGGTCGACCGCTGGCACCGCCTGCTCGCCACGCTCGTCGCCCACGTCGAGGGCGGCTGACTCCGCGGGTTCTGGTACGCCCCCGGCTTTTCGCCTAGAATCCGACCCACGATTCGCTCTTTTCCCCCGGACTCCAAGCTCGGGACCGCCGCCATGCCACACAAGCCCGATCTCGACCATCCCAGCCTGCCCCGGATCAAGCAGCAGTTCCCGGACCGCAAGCTCTTCGCCACCGAGTTCCGCGGCGAAACCACGCTCGTCGTCCAGAAAAAGGACCTCCACGAGATCCTCGCCTTCCTCAAGGACGACCCCGAGTGCCGCTATGACTTCCTCAGCGACCTCGCCGGCGTGGACTACCTCAACTACCCCGCCTCCGAGGCGGGCGGGCCCAAGGGCCGGTTCGGCGTGATCTACAACCTCACCAGCACCGAGTTCACCCGCCGGCTGTTCGTCAAGGTCCTGCTCGACCCGACCCGCGACACCCGCGGCGTCGAGAACGACCCCGCCCTCCGCCTGCCCACCGTCACCGACCTCTGGCCCGGGGCCGAGTGGATGGAGCGCGAGGTGTTCGACATGTTCGGCATCCGCTTCGACAATCACCCCGACCTCCGCCGCATCCTCCTCTGGGAGGACTATCCTGCCTACCCGCTGCGCAAGGACTACCCCGTCATCGGCCGAGGCGAACGCGAAGACTACCGCGTCGTCCAGCGCGAAGAGGCATAACCCGCGCCCTCGACGAGAATTAAAAGACGGCGGCCACCCGCGCGGCGGCCGCCGTGTTCTTTTGTCCGTCTGCGCTGGCTTGCGGGTGCTGCGACCTCAACCGAGCCCCCAGCCCCCAGGCCCTATTCCCCCCGCGTCGCCCACTTGAGCCCGCGAAGCACGATCTCCCGCGCCTCGGGCACGTCGAAGTCCTTCCACGTGTGCCCCCACGACGCGGCGAAGATCCGCCCCGTGCCCCAGCTTCGCGTCCAGGCGTAGGGCATCACCGTGTCGGCGGGGTACAGCGTTGTCTCGCCGTGCTCGCCCGTGAAGGTTGTCGTGCAAAGGACGTGCACCCCGGGGTCGACGTGGCAGTAGTACTGCTCGCTGTCGGGCAGGACGAAGTCGGCGATGCCCTTCGTGATCTCGTGCTCGCGGTCCACCACCTCGACGCGGTGCTCGGGAATCGTGTTGCCCGGGTGGGCCACGAACTGCCCGCCGACCATCCACTTGAAGCTGAGGCTGTCGCGGAACGCATCGAGAATCCCGCCATGGAATCCCGCGCAGCCCGTCCCCGCACGCACGGCCGCGTCGAGCGCCTGCCACTGCTCGCTGCTGATCTCGCCCATCGACCACACCGGCACGACCAGGTCGGTCTCGTCCAGCCGATCCCGGTCCGCCAGCGGGGCGAGCGACGCCTCGATCTCCACCTCGTAATCCGACTCGTGCAGCAGGGGGGCGAACACCTCCGCCGACTCGCGGGGCGTGTGCCCCTCCCAGCCGCCACACAGAAACAGCGCACGCTTGGACATGAAAACCTCCTTACCCGCATCCTGACAAGCCGGGGCAAGCATAGCGTCCCCGGATCTCGCTCCCGGACGTCACCGCTCCCTCACCCCCCGCGCTCGTACTCTTCCCACTCGTCGCTGAGCGTGCCGGACCAGCGCGGCGCCCGGTCCGACAGCGCCGCCTTGGCGAGGATGTGCGAGCCCACCGGCGTCGCGACGAACGCGAACACCAGCGTCAGCACCGCCTTGGTCAGCACCGACAGCGTGCCGATCGACACCACCGCCGCCAGCAGCAGCCCCAGCAGCCCCAGCGAGGAGCACTTGCTGATCGCGTGCAGCCGGTGGTACGTGTCCGGCAGCCGAACGATGCCCACCGCCCCGGCCAACATGAAAAACAGGCCGCCAAGCAGCAGCAGCGTCGCCAGAATGTCCATGACCAGACTCATCACTCGTTCGCCCTCCCCGGCCGGGCGCCGATGTACTGCGCGAACGCCAGCGTGCTCGCGAAACCGATGATCGCCACCACCAGGGCCACGTCGAAAAAGGCCAGCGTCTCCAGCCGGATCGCCAGCACGACGATCAGGCCCACCACGTGCAGCGACAGCGCGTCCGCCGCCAGCACCCGCGTCGCCAGGTGCGGGCCGATCAGAATGCGCACCACGCACAGCACGATCCCCGCCACCAGCGTGACGACGCCCAGGTCAACCGCCCACAGCAGGAACGGCGACAACTGCGCCGTCTCCGCCGCCGGCTCCACGCCGGTCGCGGGCGCCGCCGCCAGCAGCAGCCACGGAATGAAACTCAGCAGGCTCATGCGTAAAACACCTCCCGCAGCAGCCGCTGCTTGAGATCATCCAGATCACGCACCGCCGCCTCGCGGTCCCGGGCGTACATGCAGTGGATGTAGAGATAGCCCCCCGACTCGTCGATGTCCGCCGTCAGCGTGCCCGGCGTCAGCGAAATCGCCGTCGCCAGGGCCGTGATCTGCCCCGGCGTCATGCCCCGCACGTCGTAGCGGATGACCCGCGGCGTCATGTGCAGCCCCGGCGTGACGACTTCCCACGCCACCTGGAGATTCGCCCGCACCAGCACGCCGAGGAACCACAGCCCGAAACGGATCAGCCGAAAGAACCGCCCGACGTACGCCCCGTCCCCAGCGGCGCGGGCGTAAATGGTCAGCACCACGAAGCCCAGGCCAAAGCCGATCAGGAAATTCGCCCCCGTCGGCTCGCCCGTCAGCGCCACGTAGACCAGCGCCAGCAGCAGATTCAGCAGAAACAGGCGTATCACCGGCCACCTCCCATCGCCAGCGGCGACTTACGCTCCGGCGCGACCGCCTCGACGTCCGGATCCCCCGGCCACTCGGCCACGCGGCCGGTTTCCGCAATCCCCATCTCCGCCGTCGCCTCCGGCCCGAGCACCGCCTGCACGTAGGCCGTCGGGTCCACCAGTTGCCGACCCGCGTTGTACGCCACCGAGTACACCGGCTCCGCCGCCAGCCCCAGAAACAGCGCCGCCGCGACCAGCAGACCCACGCCTACGTAGCCCGAGACGAACTGCGCCCGAGCCGGCGGGCGATGCTCCGCCATCGCCTCGGGCGTCGGGCTCCAGAAACCGTAACTCCAGATCTTCAGCATGCTGAGCAGCGTGAACACGCCCGTCGCCAGACCCACCACCGCCAGCAGCCAGTGCTCGCTCGCCCAGCCCGCCTGGATGATCGTCAGCTTCCCGAAGAACCCCGACAGCGGCGGCAACCCCACCAGGCTCATCGCCGCGATGAAAAACAGGATCGCCAGCAGCCCGTCCTTGCGCAGGAGCCCGCCCAGCCGGTCCAGCGCGTCCGAGCCGGCGTAGTTCTCCATCAGCCCGCAGCAGAGAAACAGCGAGCACTTGACCACCATGTTGTGGATGATGAAAAACACGCAGCCCGCCAGGGCGAACGCCCCGACCGCCATGCCGCCCACCGTCGCGTCCGTCAGCGTGATCCCCACCGCGATGGCGAAGATCATATATCCGATCTGGCTGATCACGTGCACCGACAGAATCTGACGGACGCTGTTTTGCGACACCGCCCCCAGCACGCCGAGGAACATCGTCACCCCGGCCGAGATCCCCAGCACCCACAGCACCAGCTCCCGGGCCGGGTCCGGCACGGCGAACACCAGCGGGAACGTTCGCGCCACCGCGTACACGCCCACCTTCGTCAGCATGCCCGCGAACAGCCCGCCCAGCGCGATCGGCATCGTGTGATAGGTGTCAGGCAGCCAGAACCACAGCGGGAAAAACGCCCCCTTGAGCCCGAACACCATCAGCAGCAGCACCGCCAGGGCGGTGAACCCCGTCGGCATCGCCTCGCCCGCCGCCTTCGCCTCCCAGGTCATCCGCGACAGGTCCGCGATGTTCAGCGTGCCCATCATGCCGTAGGTCATCCCCGCCGCCATGACGAACACCGTCGACGCCAGCAGGTTCAGGAGCACGTACTTGTACGCCTGGGTGAGCTGCTTCCGCGACGTGCCCAGGCACATCAGCGCGTAGCTCGCCATCAGCATGACCTCGAACGAGACGAACAGGTTGAACAGGTCGCCCGTGAGGAAGCTGAGGTTCACGCCCACGATCAGCGCCTGGACCAGCGGGTGGAAATACCGCCGCTCGATCCGTGGCTGAACCGATCCGAAGCTGTGAATGTAGCTGCCCAGCGCCACCGCCGACGCCGCCGCCAGCATCAGCCCTGACAGGCTGTCGAAGACCACGCTGATGCCGTACGGCGCGGACCAGCCGCCCATCTGCGACACGAGCACCGCGCCGCCCTGGCGCGTGATCGCCACCAGCAGTCCGAGCGCCAGCACCAGCATCGAGCCGAAGCTCACCACGCCCACCGCCCGCGACAGCCGCGGCTGATTGATCAGCAGCACGCTCAGAAGCGACGCCGCCAGGGGGATCACGATAAACAGAATGATCAGGTGGCTGTTCATGACTCAGTGCGCCGCCGCGGGCTTTTCCATCGGTTCGTGGGCCAGGTCGTCGACGTCCAGCGTCTTCGTCGATCGGCCGGTGACGACGATCAGCGAAAGCAGGAACCCCATCATCGCGAAGCCGATCACGATCGCCGTCAGGATCAGCGCCTGCGGCAGCGGGTCGGCCATCGCCGCCAGCGGCTCCGCCGCCGCGTGCTCCCCGCTCAGCAGCGGGGGCGCCTTGCTCGTCACGCCCGGCGGCTCCGGGCTCTCGACGACCGGCGAGCCGCTCATGGCAAGGATGCTCAGGTTCGCCGCGTGACCCAGCAGGAACACGCCCATGGCGATCCCCTTCAGCTCGCCGCCGAGCAGCATGTAAATGCTCACCGCGAAAATCACCGCCACGCAGATGGCGAGAATGACTGTCATCGCGCCCGCTCCTCTCGGTGCTCGAGCTCCTCGCTCAGCCGGGTGATCATGCCGATCGACACGCCCACGACCACCAGCAGCACCCCGAGGTCGAAAAACGTCGCCGAGGGCAGGTGCACCGGGTGCTCGACGCCCGGCACGGGAATGTCCACGATCGACCGCAGAAGCGGCTCACCCCACACCAGCGGCATCGCTGCCGTCAACAGCGCGATGCCCAGCCCGGCCAGCACCAGCACCCTTGGGTGGAAGGGCATCATCCGGTGCAGCCGCTCGGCCCCGAAACCCATGCGGTACATCGCCAGCGCCAGCGCCAGGATCAGCCCGCCGATGAACCCGCCGCCCGGGGCGTTGTGGCCCTTGAGCGCCATGTACAGCCCGAACAGCAGGGCCAGCGGCACGATCAGCCGCATCGCGGTCCGAAGAATCAGGGAGCTCACAGCGTCTGCCTCCTCCGCCAGCGACCGGGGAACAGGGACCACACGCCCATCGCCGCCAGGCCCAGCACGGTGATCTCACCCAGCGTATCGAAGCCGCGGAAGTCCACCAGGATCACGTTGACGATGTTTTGGCCCCCGCCGCCGCGCTCGTCCGTCGCGGCCGTGCCGTGGTAGCTGTGGCGCGCGAACCAACTGCCCAGCACCTCGTGCTCGCCGGGCCGGTCCGCCGTCGCCGCCAGCAGGGTCATCCAGCCGAAGGCGAGCCCGACCGCGATGCTGACCGCCAGCCGCCAGACCCGCCCGGGCACCCGCGGCGCCTTCCGCTCGGGAAGCAGCCGCAGGACCAGCACGAACAGAATCACGCCGATCAGCTCCACCATCACCTGCGTCAGCGCCAGGTCCGGGGCCTGGTACACCAGGTACATCCCCACCACGCTGAACCCGCACGAGCCCAGCAGCAGCACCCGCAGCACCCGCGTCCGCGCGATCGGCAGCACGACCGCCGTGGCGCAGACGATGATGCCCATCAGCATGCCGGGCCAGAACTCGAACGTCGTGCCCAGCCCCGACCACGCCGCGTCCACCATGGCCGGCTCGTACACCACCGCGCCGGCGAACATCGCCAGCGTCGCGACGATGACGAACAGCAGGTAGTGCCTCAGGTGCCCGGTCTGCACGACGCGGAACGCCGCGCCGCCGCCGTGCACCGCCAGCCAGTACGTCGCGGGGTAGACCTGGTCGAACACGTCCACGATCTGCCGCCGCATGATCGGCGCAAACGCCAGGCCGACGCCCAGCAGCGCGGCCAGGGCCGACATCGCCAGCGGCAGGCTCAGATGCAGCTCCCACAGCGCGGGCAGCCCCTCGCGGAAACCTTCGTAGTAGCGGTGGATCTCCACCTCGCTGAACACCGCGTTCCACGCCGGCGTCCAGATCCCGCCGACGTACTGCGGCAGCACGAGCACCAACGCCGGCACCCAGAGCATCATGCCCCAGAATCCGTGCTCGTGGTGGTGCTCCTCGATCTCGTGGCCGTGGTTTTCCTCTTCCGCCTCGTACTGCAGTTCCACCGCCCGCGGGCTCCGGAGCCCCCCGGGCAGACCCAGCAGCGTCGTCGCCAGCCGGAGGAAGATCGCCATGTTGCACATCGCGGTCAGCACCGCCATGCCCATGATGACCCAGAACACCGGGTGCACGTCCTCGGCCAGGTGGTAGATCGCGTAGAGGAACAGCTCCTTGCCGGGGAAGCTGATCGTGCCCGGCAGCGCCGCCAGGGCGTACGCCGCCAGCAGGAGGACGGCGACCATCGTCTTGTTCTGCCAGCCCGTCTGTCGGCCCCAGCCGAACAGCTCGGGCAGCATCCGGGTGCCCGCGACGTGGCCGATCGCCCCCGCCACGATGAACAGCGGCGCCTTGTAGAACGCATGGTTGGCGATCTGGCTGATGTCCCAGTCGATCGCCGGGCAGGCGTGGCCGTGCGCGGTGAATTCAATCGCCCCCAGCCCGTACATGCACACCAGCAGGCCGAGCTGGCTCACCGTGGTATAGGCGAAGATCCGCTTGAGGTCGTGCTGGTTCACCGCCAGCAGCGCCCCGTAAAGCATCGTGATCGCCCCCAGTGGGATGATGATCCAGCCCCACAGCTCCAGCGCCGCCAGCACCGGGAACACCCGGCCGATCAGGTACACGCCCGCCTTGACCATCGTCGCCGAGTGCAGATACGCCGACACCGGCGTCGGGGCCGCCATGGCGCCGGGCAGCCAGTAGTGGAAGGGGAACTGGGCGCTCTTGGTCGCCGCGCCGGCGAGGATCATCACGAACGCCCACACCGTCCACGGCTCGGTCGCGAGGGCGGTCACCTCCCCCTCGCTCAGCGCCAGCAGCTCGCTCCAGCGCCAGACGCCGCTGGTTTCGCCCAGCAGCAGGAGCCCGCCGAACAGGGCCATCCCGCCCAGGCCGGTGGTGAAGAAGGCCTGCATCGCCAGCTTCACCGCCTTGCGGTCGTAGCGGTCCCAGCCGATGAGCAGGAAGCTGCTGATGCTGGTGAGTTCCCAGAACAGCAGCGTCAGCAGCATGTAGTCCGCCAGCACGACGCCGATCATCGCCGAGGCGAAAAAGCCCAGTGTCGGGTAGAACCGGCGAAGCTCGTCCTCGTCGGGCCCGAAATAGCCGCGGGCATAGAGGACGATCATCATGCCGATGCCCGCCACCAGCAGCCCGAAGAACACGCCCAGCCCGTCGGTGAGCCAGGCGAAGTTCACGTTCAGCGACGGCATCCACGCCAGCACGCCCGTCGCCGCCGCTCCCGGTGCCTCGGGCACACCGGTGCTCGCCGCGTGCCACAGCACCAGGGCGAACGCCGCCGCCATGCCGGCCAGCGCCAGCAGCACCCGCGGCAGAATCGCCCGCCGCGGCAGCGCCAGCGTCATCAGTCCGCCCAGCAGGGGGGACAGCACGGCCAGCAGAAGAATCGAAACCGCCTCCATCGCAATCATGCCTCCAACGGGCCCGCAGGCCGAACCATTCACCGCTCGTCCGGCCGGGCGGGCAACTTCATCCGCCCATTTCGATGCGGCATGATGTCATAACCAGTGCAATTTCGCCAGTTTGACACCCGCCGCCGCCGCTGTCTGGACCCGCCCCCGGTATTGCGGCTACCTTATGCAACATGACGCACACGACGATCTGGGCACCCTGGCGGATCGACTACATCCGCGGTCTCGACGAGTCGGCCCCCGACATCGAGGACTCCACCGGCTGCTTCCTCTGCGACGCCGGCCGAGCCGACCTCCCCGGCGAAGACCGCGAAAAGCTCCTCGTGCTCGCCAGTGACGAGCGCGGCGTGCTGCTGATGAACCGCTATCCGTACACCAACGGCCACCTGCTGGCCGCGCCGCGCGAGCACCTCGCCGATCTCGACGAAATGACGCCCGATCAGCGGGCCGGCCTCATGGAGCTCGCCGCGCTGGGCCAGCGAGCGCTCAAGCAGACGATGAACCCGCAGGGGATCAACCTCGGCATGAACCTCGGCCGATGCGCCGGGGCCGGCCTGCCAGGCCATGCCCATCTGCACATCGTGCCCCGCTGGAGTGGCGACGTGAACTTCATGGAAGTGGTCGGCCAGGTCCGGGTCATCCCCGAGGCCCTGCAGCGAAGCTACAAGCAGCTCAAGGACGCTATCGACAGCGCCTGATCCCCGGAAAACGGTGTCGCCTGGAAAACGGTGTCGGATACCGTTTCTCCGTCCCGTTTCGCCGTCTCACGCCGCCATCTTCGCGTGCAGCTCGATGCCGAGCTCGTGCCCGGTGTCGCCGCGGTGGCAGCGCACGACCGTGCCGATCAGGTCATAGCCGCGCTCGAAGCCGTGCGGCGGGAAAAAGACGCTGATCCGCGAGCCCGGCTCCACCGCCTCCTGGGAGATGGCGCCGAGGCCGGTGTCGGAGATGTTCAGCAGCTCCAGCGAACAGATCCGCTGGCGGCGGCGCAGCACGCTGGTCTTGACCAGGGCGGTGACCTTGCCTGAGATGACCTGCCGGACGCTCCGCCGCTTCTCCATCTGATGATTGGAAAAGCGGTAAGATGGAGTCGGCTCGGAAGCCTGCTGCTCGGACGTGGTTGCGAGGTTGGTGACCATATTCGACGCTCCCTTGGGTTTTTGCCTGGACCCCACCGTGCGTCTGGCAGAAGCATCGGCCAAAAGACCAACAGGGTTTATTCGCTTTGACACAGACAACCAATAAAACCGCTACAGGACGCATTTCCCTCGTCGGCGCCGGGCCGGGCGATCCGGGCCTGATCACCCTCGCCGGGCTCGAACGGCTCAGGCAGGCCGAGGTCATCGTCTACGACGCCCTGGCCAACCCCGAGCTGCTCGAGTACGCCCCGATCGACGCCCAGCGCATCGACGTGGGCAAACGCGCCGGCCAGCAGAAGCTCTGCCAGGACGAAATCTGCCGGCTCCTCGTCGACAAGGCCCACGCCGGCAAGTTCGTCGTCCGGCTCAAGGGCGGCGACCCCTACCTCTTCGGCCGAGGCGCCGAGGAAGCCAGCTTCGCCGCTCGCCATGGCGTCGAATGCGAGATCATCGCCGGCATCACCGCCGGCATCGCCGCGCCCATGGCCGCGGGCATCCCCGTCACCCACCGCGAGTTCGCCAGCAGCGTCACCTTCGTCACCGGCCACGAGGACCCGACCAAGCAAGGCTCCGCCGTCGACTACGACGCACTCGCCAGGCTCATCGCCACCGGCGGCACCGTCTGCTTCTATATGGGCGTGGGCAGGCTCCCCGAGATCAGCCAGCGCCTCCAGGACGCCGGCCTGCCCGCCTCCACGCCCGCCGCGGCTGTGCAGTGGGGCACCCTCCCGCGCCAGCGCAGCGTCCGCGCCACCGTCAAGACCCTCCCGCGCAAGGCCGCCGACGCCGCCATCGCCGCCCCCGCCATCATCGTCGTGGGCCAGGTCGCGGCGATCGACGAGCCCGGGCTCGACTTCTTCACCCGCCGGCCGCTGTTCGGCAAGACGGTCATCATCACCCGCACCCGCCAGCAGGCCTCCGTCCTCCGCCGGCAGCTCGAGCAGCACGGCGCGGAGGTGATCGAAACGCCCACCATCGAGCTCGTCCCGCCCAACCACTGGGACGAGATGGACCAGGCCCTGCGCGACATCCCCAGCTACGACTGGCTGGTGCTCACCAGCGTCAACGGCGTCGCCGCCGTCGAGGAGCGCCTCGAAGCGCTCGGCGTGGACAGCCGACACTTCTCAGGCGTCAAGATCGCCGCCATCGGTGACGCCACCGCCGAGGCGCTCAAAAAGCGGCTGAACATCGAGGCCGACCTCGTCCCCACCCGCTATGTCGCCGAGTCGCTCGCCGGCGAACTCATCCAGGGCGAGGCTATCACCGGCAAGCGCTGCCTCCTGCTCCGCGCCGACATCGCCCGCCCGGCTCTGCCCCGGCTGCTCGAAGAGGCCGGCGCGGAGGTCACCGAGGTCACCGCCTACCGCACGCGCCTCGCGGGCCGGCTGCCCGAGGACGCCCTCGAGGCCCTGCGCGACCAGCGCGTGGACTGGGTCACCTTCACCAGCTCCTCGACCGCGGAAAACCTCGTCACCCTGCTCAAGGACGAAGCCGACCTGCTCAAGCACGTCCGCATCGCCTCGATCGGGCCGATCACCAGCGAGACCGTCCGCAAGCTGGGCTACGAGGTCGCCGTCGAGGCCGACGTCTCCAACATCGACGGCCTCGTCGACGCCCTGACCGCCGAGGAAACCGCCGAGCCGGAGAACTGATCCGACCATGCAAGGGCACCCGCTGCGTGCCACCCGGCCCACGCATGGAAGAGACCTGCACCCCGGAACCGTTCACCCCATGCCCACGCTTCGCCTCGATCCCGACCACACCGCCATCGTCCTCGTCGACGTCCAGGAGCGCCTCGTTCCCGCGATGCACAACGCCGAGCCGCTGGTGCGCCAGGTCGGCAGACTGCTCGACGCCGCCGCGGTGCTCGACCTGCCCGTCCTCGTCACCGAGCAGTACCCCGACGGCCTCGGCCAGACCATGCCCGCGCTCGCCAGCCACGTCGCCCGCTCGGTCTGCCGGCACGACAAGACCCGGCTGTCCGCCTGCATCGGACCCATCCGCGACGAGCTGGCCCGCCTCCAGGCGCGATGCGTGCTCGTCGCCGGCCTCGAGGCCCACGTCTGCGTCGCCCAGACCTGCCTCGACCTGCTCGAGCAGGGCTACCTCACCGGGGTCGTCGCCGACGCGACCGGCTCGCGCAACGCCTATGACCGCGAGATCGGCCTCCAGCGGCTGTTCCAGGCCGGGGTCATGCCGCTCACCGTCGAATCGGCCGTGCTCGAACTGCTGGGCGACGCCTCGCACGACAAGTTCCGCGACATCCACCGCATCATCAAGTAGGGCGGCCCCGCCCGCCCAGGAGCGAACCATGACCCACCGCAACACCACCATCGGCGGAGGCGGCTTCCACCACGTCGCCTGCCGCGTGCCCGACTTCGACGCGGCCGTCGCCTTCTTCACCCAGGCCCTCGGCTTCACCGAGAAGATCCGCTGGGGCGAGGGCGACGGCCGGGCCATCATGCTCGACACCGGCGACGGCAACTACCTCGAGCTCTTCGCAGGCGGCTCCGGCGCTGAGGGCGAGACCGAGCCGATCACCCACCTCGCCCTGCGCACCGACGACTGCGACGCCGCCGCCCGGCGCGCCCGCGAAGGCGGGGCCGAGATCACCATGGAGCCCAAAAGCCTCGACATCCCCAGCGACCCGCCCACGCCGGTGCGCATCGCCTTCTGCAAGGCACCGGGCGGCGTCGTCGTCGAGTTCTTCCAGAACGACCGCACCTGAGCCGCCATGCCCGACGACCGCCCGCTGAATCTGCTCGTGCTCTTCGACCTGCCCGGGGACACCCTCGAGCGGGCGAAGGCGCTGGCGCCCAACCTCGCCGTCCATGTCACGAAAAAGGATCGGCCGGACTACCCGGCCCGGCTCGCCGAGGCCGAGATCGTCGTCGGCTGGCCCGACATCGGCGACCTGCCCGGCGCGAAAAACCTCCGCTGGCTTCAGCTCGCCTCCGCCGGGGCGGAGAAGTACGCCGCCGCCCTGGACGAGTCGGTCCACCTCACCAACGCCAGCGGCGTGTTCGGCGGCCCCATGGCGGAGCACGTCTTCGCCCTGATGCTCGGCCTGGTGCGCAGGATCCCCACCATGGTCCGCGCCCAGCCCGAGGCCCACTGGCGCTGGAAGGGCGGCTGCGGCGAAGTCGCGGGCACGACCTGCGGCATCCTCGGCTTGGGCGACATCGGCCGGGCCGTCGCCCGCCGCGCGAGGGCGTTCGACATGCGCGTGCTCGCCGTGAAGCGCACCCCCGGCCGAACGCCGCAGGGCGTCGAGGCCGTCTGGGACCTCTCGGGCCTCGACCGCCTGATCGCCGAGGCCGACCACCTCGTCGTGACCCTGCCCGGCACGGAGCACACGCGCCACCTCGTCAGCCGGGACCGCCTCTTCGCCATGAAGCGAGGCTCTTTCATCTACAACGTCGGCCGAGGCAGCGTGATCGACGAGGCCGCGATGATCGACGCCCTCCAGGCCGGCCACCTCGCCGGCGCGGGGCTGGACGTGTTCGAGACCGAGCCGCTGCCGCCCGAGAGCCCGCTCTGGCGGATGGAGAACGTGATCGTCTCCCCGCACCGCTCGGGCAACACGCCGCACTACCACGAGCGCGTCGGCGAGATCTTTCTCGACAACCTCGCCCGCTACCTCGAAGGCGAGCCCCTGCGCAACGAGGTCAGCCGAAAGTGGGGGTATTGAGTCCGGTATCGAGGCGTGACCCCGCGTCCCAAGCCGGGGCAAGCGCAGCGCCGCCCCGGGTATCGGTGAGCCCTGCAAAGCGGCATCCATAGAAAAAGCCCACCGTTTCCGGTGGGCTTTGGTGCGGTCTGGTTGTCGAGTCCGGCTTACTTGAACATGGCCGGGTTTTCGGCCGGCTCAGCGGACTGGTCCGACTGGTCCGGCACGTCGGCTTCGTCCCCCTGCTCGGTGAACTGCGGGGCGGTCTCGGTGAGGAGGTAGAGCTCGACGCGCCGGTTCGCCTGGGCGCCGCCCGGCTCGTTGGGCACGATCGGCCGGTAGGGGCCGTAGCCGCTGACGTTCATCCGCTCGGGCTTCACGCCGGCGTCCTCGAGGGCCTGTTCCACGGCGATCGCCCGGTGCACGGACAGGTGCCAGTTGGTCGGGTGCTTCTCGCGGGTGGCCGGGTTCTGGATCGGGACCGCGTCGGTGTGGCCGACGATGCGGACCACGTAGGGCTGAGCGGCGGAACCCTGGAGGATCTCCGCCAGGCGGCCCAGCGTCTGCTCCGCCTCGGACCTGAGCTCCGCCGAGCCCAGCGCAAAGGTGAAGTCGCTCTGGAACTTGACCATGCCGAGGTCCGGGTCGTAGCTCAGAAGCTCCGGATGGGCCTGCGCGAGTTCGGCGAGTTCGGCGCTGAGCTCCTCGGGCAGCTCGGGTCCGACCGCCGCCTCTTCCAGACGCTGCTCAGCCGCGGAGAGGGCCTGGGCGAGGCGATCCCGCTCGGCCTGAAGTTCGCCAAGCTCCGCTTCGACGTCCGCGCCGGTCTCCAGACGCTGCCGCAGCGCGTCGATCGTTTCCTGGGCGTCGGCGAGCTGCTGGCGAAGCTCCACCACCTGCTCCTGGCTCTGGCGATAAAGCGACTGCGTCTCATCGAGCTCGCGCTGAGAAACGCAACCCACGCTGATAAAAGCAATTGCCGCGAGAGCCAGCGTCCATGTCAGTCTGAATTTCATGGGGCATCCTTTGCACTTGGACCCGGGATCGTTCAAGCTCACCATTGTACCGGGTCGGTCCGGTATTGGAAATCGGCGGGTGATCCGCTATATCACGTATCGGAGGGAGCAGGGTCCCGGCATGAAACGTCAGCCAATCGATCTTCACCTCACCGCCGCCGTCCGCGATGCCACCGGCGTCCGCGCCCGGCCCGGACTCGTCGCCGTCGCCCGCGGCCGAGTCGTCTGGGCAGGCCACCCCGACCACCTGCCCAGCCGACTGCGCAAGCAAAGCCGAGTCGTCGAGCATCCCACGACGCTGCTCATGCCCGCCTTCGTCAACGCCCACGCTCACCTCGACCTCACCTCGCTCGGCCCACGCGCCTGCCCCGACACCTTCACCGACTGGATCCGCGGCGTCATCCGCGATCGGCCCACCGAAACGCTCGACGTCGTCGCCTCCGTGCGCCAGGGCCTGCGCAGGGCCCGCGACGCCGGCGTGGGCTACCTCGGCGACATCGCCGGCTCGGCGCAGGCCGTCCACGCCCGCCGCACCGCACCCCAGGAACTGCTCCTGCCCGGCGTGAGCTACCTCGAGTGCTTCGGCATCGGCGAAGGCGAAGCCGAGGCCGCCCGCCAGATCAAGACCCGCCTGGGCGAGCTGCCCTTCGAAACGCCCATCCCCGGCCACGACCGCGGGATCGTCCTCGGCATCGCTCCCCACGCACCGTACTCCACCGGGCTGGCCGTCTACGACGCCGCCGCCCGGCTGAGTCAGGACCGCGCCTATCGCGTCAGCACCCATCTCGCCGAGGCGCCCGAGGAGATCGCGTTCGTCCGGGACGCCGCCGGCCCGCTCGCCGACCTGCTCCGCGAGCTCGGCAAGTGGGACGCCAGCATCGAGCCCACCGGCAAGCACCCGGTCGACCATCTCGAGCCGGCGCTCCGCCGGGCGCGCTGGCTCGTCGTCCACGCGAACTACCTCGAGGACAGCCACCTCCCGCTGCTGCGCAAGGCCGGGGCGTCCGTGGTCTACTGCCCGGTCGCCAGCGACTACTTCGGCCACACGGGCCACCGCTATCGCGAGCTTCTGGACGCCGGCGTCAACGTCTGCCTCGGCACCGATTCGATTCTCTGTCAGCCCGCCGACCCGCCCGACGGCCAGCCGCTGGGCATCCTCGGCCAGATGCGCCATCTCTATCGCCGCGACGGGGCCGATCCCGAGCTGCTTCTGAAAATGGCCACGACCAACGGCCTGCTCGCGCTGGAGTTCGACCAGCGCGACGCGAGCCTGCACGAAGGAGCCCCGGCCCGGTTCGCCACCGTCGAGATCGACCCCGAGTCGCGGACCGACCCGCTGGAGCAGATTCTCACCGGCAACCAGCCCGCGGCCGGCCTCGATCTCACCGGGGCCGAGCGGGACCAGGAGTAGTCATGGAACGCAAAAAGCAGGCGACCTCGCAGGCCGATCCCCATCGGCCGATCCACACCATCGGCTTCGTCGGCCTGGGCATCATGGGCCAGCCCATGGCCGGCAACCTCCTCCGCGCCGGCTACGAGATGCTGGTGTGGAACCGCACGCCCGGCCGAACCGAGCCGCTGGTCGAGCAGGGCGCCGCCGCCGTCAAAAGCCCCGCCGACATCGCCGCCCGCGGACCCGACGTCATCTGCCTCAACGTCACCGACACCCCCGACGTCGAGCAGGTCCTCTTCGGCGAAACCGGCGTCGCCCGCGCCGCCAAGCAGGGGCTCATCGTCGTCGATCACTCCACCATCAGCCCCGTCGCCACCCGCGACTTCGCCGACCGCCTCGCCGAGCTCGGCGTCACCCTCGTCGACGCCCCCGTCTCCGGCGGGGACGTCGGCGCACGCGACGGCACGCTCAGCATCATGGTCGGCGGCCCCGACGACGCCGTGCAGCGCGTTCAGCCCATGCTCTCGTGCCTCGGCAGCAGCGTCGTCCACCTCGGCGAGACCGGCCTCGGCCAGGCGTGCAAGGCGTGCAACCAGGCCGCCGTCGCCGTCAACCTCATGGGCGTCTGCGAAGCGATGGCGCTCGCGCGGAAAAGTGGGCTGGACGCGCAGAAAATGATCGACGCCCTCGCCGGTGGGGCGGCCGGGTCGTGGCAGCTCGAGAACCTCGGGCCCAAGATCGCCGCCGGCGACCACGAGCCCGGATTCATGATCGAGCTGATGCTCAAGGACCTCGCCATCATCGCCGACACCGCCCGCGTCCGCGATCTCCCCCTCGCCGGCGTGAACCTGGCTGAGGGATATCTCCGCGCCGTCGCCGCCGCCGGCGGAGGCCAGCTCGGTACGCAGGCCATGGCCCGCACGCTCGAAAAGCTTGGGGCGTTTGACTATTCCACCTGATCCCCCGTCCCCGCGCATGGAGGCCGACATGGACGAGCCCGCCGAAAGACCGCCCGATTTGCCGTCGCCCCCGGACCGGGAGGAGGCGCGGGGGCTTCGCCGAACCGCGCTCTACCCCGGCGAGTACGCCTGGTTCGTCCTCATCTCGGCCCTGGACATCATGCTCACCTGGGTCATCCTCCACCTCGGGGGCAGGGAGGTGAACCCCGTCGCCGAGTGGGTCATCCAGACGGCGGACCTCTACGGCATCATCGGGCTCAAGCTCGGGGTCGTCGTCCTCGTCGTCGCCGTCTGCGAAACGCTCGGCCGGAAGAAGAGCTTCCGCAGCGGCCGGCTGCTCGCCCGCACGGCCGTCGGCATCAGTCTGATCCCCATCGTCGCATCGCTGCTGCAGATCGCCATTTACGGCGTGTGACCGCTTCCCCGGCCCGGAGGCGAAGAAACCGCCGGGAACTTGCGGGTCCGGCTGGTTCCGCCGCCGGGCATCGGATAAACTGGCTCGGCTGTCCACGATCTGCAGCCAACGCCGTGGATTCCAGGGAGCCCTTCGTCGCGCCCGCAGATCGCGCCTGGGGGGACGGGAGTAGGAGATTTTCACATGCGTCTGACCATGGTAGGCACCGGCTACGTCGGGCTGGTCACCGGCACCTGTTTCGCCAACACCGGCAACGACGTCGTCTGCCTCGACATCGACGAGGCCAAGGTCGAACGCCTCCGCCGGGGCGAGTCGCCCATCTACGAGCCCGGGCTCAGCGAGCTCATCCAGCGCAACAGCAAGGCCGGCCGGCTCCGGTTCACCACCGATCGGGCGGAGGCCTACCAGCACGCCGAGGTGATCTTCATCTGCGTCGGCACCCCCAGCGACGAGCAGGGACGGGCCGACCTCCAGTACGTCCTCGCCGCCGCCAGAGACATCGGCCAGGCCATCGAGGCCGGCGACGGACCCACCGGCGGCGGCCCCGAGGAGCGGCGGGCCAAGATCATCGTCGTCAAGAGCACCGTCCCCGTGGGCACCAACGCCCTGGTCCGCGAGGCGATCGCCAGCCAGACCATCAAGCCCTTCCGCATGGCCTCGAACCCCGAGTTCCTCAAGGAAGGCGCCGCCATCAACGACTTCAACAAGCCCGACCGCGTCATCATCGGCGTGGACGACGCCGGCACCGGCCAGCGGCTGCGCGACCTCTACGAGCCCTTCGTCCGCCAGGGCAACCCGATCTACCTCATGGACATCGCCTCGGCGGAGATGGTCAAGTACGCCTCCAACGCCATGCTGGCGACCAAAATCAGCTTCATCAACGAGATCGCCAGCCTCTGCGAGGCCTACGGCGCGGACGTCGACGAGGTCCGCCGGGGCATGTGCTCGGACCTGCGCATCGGCAACAAGTTCCTCTACCCCGGCCTGGGCTACGGCGGCTCCTGCTTCCCCAAGGACGTGCTCGCCTGCATCTCCATGGGCCTGGAGAGCGACACGCCCACCCAACTGCTCAAGGCGGTCCACGAGGTCAACCAGCGCCAGCGGCAGAGCTTCCTCGCCAAGCTGGAGAAGCACTTCGCCGGCGGCCTGGCGGGCAAGACCATCGCCATCTGGGGCATCGCCTTCAAGCCCGGCACGGACGACATCCGCGAAGCGCCGTCGATCACGCTCATGCAGCGGCTGATCGAGATGGGGGCGAAGGTGGTCGCCCACGACCCGGTCGCCCACGAGACCTGCCAGAAGGTGCTGGGCGATCGGATCGCCTATGTCGACGAGCCGTACGCGGCGCTCGACCGGGCCGACGCGCTGGTGATCTGCACCGACTGGGACGAGTTCAAGCACCCGGACCTCGACCAGATCCGCCAGCGGCTCCGCGAACCGACCATCTTCGACGGCCGCAACCTCTACCGCCGCGAGACGATGGAAGAGTTCGGCTTCACCTACTACAGCGTGGGGCGGCATGCCGTGGGGGCGCCTGCCGAGGATCTGCCCAGTCCGGCGCAAAAGGACTGACTGTTCTGCGCAAACGCACGCGATCGGCCGCGGGAACTGATCCCGCGGCCGTTTTCCTGCGCGGTTCACGCTGCCGCTGCTGCTGCGCAGCCGTTATAATCGTCTTCTCGTGCGTGCCCGGCAGGGCGGCTTTCAGGCCGCTCCTCACCAGTCCACGGCCGGCCGCGCTCATCAACGCTGTTCTATGTCCGGCCTGACCTCTTTCAGGCCTTCTTCTCAGGAGGATCCAGATCTATGACACTCCGCAAGCTTCTCACCAGGGCAACCGTGCTCGCCGCCGCGGCGATCGCCGTCCCGGCCGTCGCCGAAGTGCCCGACCAGTTCCCCCACCAGGCGCTGCCCACCGGGCAGGTCGAGCTGGAAGGCCAGCAGTGGAACATCGACGCCCGCCAGGCCGAGATCGTCCCCAGCGACAGCGATGAGACTGCCGAGCTCGATTTGGAGCCCACCCGTGCCAGTCATCTGCGCTTTTTGCACACCTTCCGGGCCGGGCCGGCGCTGGAGGACTACCGCAAGCAGGTCGCCCTCGCTCACCGCAAGCTCGAGCTGCCGCCCGAGTACCCGACCGTCCTGCGGTATCAGGTGACCTACGAGGACGGCGAGACGCTCGACATCCCCGTCCGCTTCGGCGAGTCGATCCAGGAGTGGTACCGCGTCCACGGCGTCGGGCCCATGCTCTGGGCGAAGCCCGCCTGGCAGCACGAACTCGCCGAGAAGTCCGGCGAAAAGGCCGTGCTCTACGCCATGACCTGGCCCAACCCCAGGCCGGACAAGCAGATCACCGCCGTCAAGGCCCGCGGCGGGGCCCGCGAAGAGCTCGGCGAAACCACCGTCCTCGACGTCGCCGCCGATCAGAACGAACCCACCGGGCGCTACCTCTACGTCAACCGCAAGCCGGTGGGCTCCGACGACCACCCCGGCACGCTCGACAAGCCCTTCGGCACGCTCCAGAAGGCCGTCGATGCCGCGAAGGCGGGCGACACGATCTTCATCCGAGGCGGCCGATACCACCTCGACGACCAGATCCAGATCAACAAGTCCGGCGAGGAAGGCAAGCGGCTCACCGTCACCGCCTACCCCGGCGAAACGCCCGTCTTCGAAGCCTACGGCGTGCATTATGACGCCACCATCTGGCCCTACGCCGAGGGCGCCCCGCGCGAAGGTCGGCCGCACACCCAGCACGACACCGGCGCGATCGACGCCAACACCGACGGCTACCTGCGCATCCAGGGCCTGAGCGTGCGAAACTCCCCCCGTGCCGGCATCAGCGTCTACGGCGGCGAACAGGTCGACGTCAACTTCAACACGACCTACCGCTCGTTCTCCATGGGCATCATCACCCACGGCAACGACGAGCTGCGCATCCTCGGCAACCGCGTCATCCGCCCCCACTCCATCTCCATGGTGACCGACAAGGCCACCGGCGAAACCCAGAGCGACGACCACCTCGACCAGGAAGGCGTCGACCTGTCCAACAACGACGGCTTCGAGGTCGCCTGGAACGAGGTGTCCGGCGGCGGCAAGGAGGCGATCGACTGCATCAGCGTGCAGAACGGCCGCATCCACCACAACTACGTCCACTCGAGCCTCAACGGCATCTACATCGACTCCTGGTCCGAGCCGATCGTCGGACTGGAGATCGACCACAACTTCATCCACAACGCCTATGCCGGCGTCCCCCTCGCTACCGAGGGCAGCAACGAACTCGACGACTTCGATATCCATCACAACATCGTCATCGACTCCAAGAGCATGGGCATTGTCGTCTCCGAGGCGACCTACAAGGCCGAGCCCTCCCCCGTGCACCACATTCGCGTGTTCAACAACACGATCGACCGCAGCGGATATCACGCGCAGGGCATCGACTGGAACTCGGCCGGCATCCAGGTGTCGGGCTTCAAGGACAACCCCAGGTTCAACAACGTCGACGTCATCAACAACATCGTCACCAACAGCGCCCAAGTGCCCATGAGCAGCGTCTACAAGGACAAGCTGGATCAGCACGACATCCGCTTCAGCCATAACCTGCTCCACCCGGCTGAAGACCAGACGCTCGACCGCTTCCACGGCGACCGCCTGAACATGCTGCTCGGCGAAAACCCGGTCACCCAGCCGCCTCAGTACGTCAACCCCGTTCAAGGCGACTACCGGCTTCAGGCCGGCTCGCCCGCCATCGAGGCCGGCACCGACGGCGGCGACCTCGGCGCCCTGCCCTACGGCAGCGCCTGGCGGCCCGGGTTCGACTGGCAGGGCAAGGTCACGGCGTTCTATCAGGGCGACACGAACTGGACCCCGGTGGACATCCCTCGCGAAAAGTTCACCGTCTACCGCAACCACCTCCAGCGGCCGAGCTGGTTCCAGATCAACCGCTACGGCGCCGACTTCCAGAACCTGCCCGAGGGGGACCAGAGCTTCGCCGGCGCGACCTTCTACATTGAGCCGGACAGTTCGATCCGCCCCAACATCCTCGTCCTCGAGGGGCGGGGCTCGGAAAGCCGGGCGAAGCAGATCGAAGGCATCCCCGTCGGCCGCAAGGCGGATCGGCTCGCCTTCCTGCAGAATTTCCACCCCGGCTGGGGCATGAAAGAACTCTCCCGCGACGAGCAGAAGGGCCTGCAGCTCTTCCACTACCAGGTGAACTACGCCGACGGCTCGACCGCCGAGATTCCCGTCATCTGGCAGCGCCACGTCGACCACTGGCTCGGCGGCCCGCTCAAGGACCTGCCCGAGGCCGAGCTCGCCTGGTCGCAGACCGTGCAGAAGAAGCGCGGCCGATCGGCCCAGTTGCGCCTCTACAAGCAGACCTGGGAAAACCCCAAGCCGGACGTCGCCATCGAGTCGATCGACCTCGTCCGCGACGGGGAAGAGAAGCTGGGCGGGGCGGCGGTGTTCGCCATCTCGGCCGGCGAGACGATCGAGTAAGTCGCTGGAAAAACGGAGCTAACCGCAAAACGCCCCCGCAGTGGAGTCGCCGCTGCGGGGGCTTTCTCATGCGCGGCGGGTTCTGCCGCTCGTGCGGGTCGCCCGGGTCATCCGTGATCGACCGGCTGGAATAGCTGAACAGGTTGGAAAGTCGGGGTAAGAAATAGCCGAAGGGGAGAAATGAACCCAATCTCGGAAGGGGAAGAGCCAACATGTCCGACAACAAGCTGCCTCAGGAAGCGCCGCCCGTCACCGGACCCGACACGGTCGACTCGGCCGAGCAGGTCCTGAACCTGCTGGGCGATCTCGACAGCCGACTCAACCAGCTCAAGAGCTGGCAGCAGGAGAGCGACGAGCACTTCGCCCAGCTCGGCCAGGCCGCCCGCGACCTCCGGACCCGCCGGGAGGAGGTCGACCGCCAGGCCGAGCAGCTCGAGCAGCGCGAGCGCGAACTCACCGGACGCAGCGAAGAGCTGGATCGGCAGCGCGAGAGCCTCGCCGCCCAGCGGGAGATGCTCAACGAACGCTCCGCCAGGCTGGAGCGTGCCTACGTGCGCCTCTCGCGCTGGCGCGAGCACTTCGCCCATCGCCAGGGGCAGTGGCACGCCGCCCGCAGGAACCGCCGCGACCAGATCGACCAGCAGCGCCAGGCCCAGCAGGAGCAGGCGAAGCAGCTCGACCAGAAAGCGGCGCAGCTCGAACAGCAGCAGGCCCGGCTTGACCAGGATCTCGAGGTGCAGGCTCAGCAGCAGGACGAGCTGACCCAGCGGGAAGAGCAGCTCAACCGGCGGCGGGAGGAGATCCAGGCCGAGCGTGGGGAAGTTGCCCACCAGCGGCAGATTCTCAAGCAGGAGCAGCAGGCGGTCGAGCAGCTTCGCGAGGAGCTCGCCAGCCAGCGTGAGGCGATCGAGCGCGAGCGGCTGGACCTCAAGCTCCGCCGGGAGGGCCTCGAGGTGCAGGAGCAGCGGCTCGAGCAGAGTCGGCGGGAGCTGATCGAGCAGGCCGCGTCCCGCAGGGCCGACCCGGACAACACCCTCGCCCACGCCGAGGCGCAGCTCGAGGAGCAGCGCCGCGAGCTCGCCGCCGAGCGCGAGCGGCTCGAGCAGCAGATCGACGAATTCCGCCAGCAGCAGGCCGCTGGCGGGGAGGCGGCCGGCGAACTCGAGCCGCTGCAGGAGCAGCTTGCCGAGCGGCAGAAGCAGGTCGAGCAGCTCGAATCGCAGGTCGCGGCGCAGCAGGAAGAGCTCGCCGAGGTGCGGACGCAGCTCGAGGAGCGCGACGCCCGCCTCGAAGCGCTTTCTCAGCAGCTCGACGCCGCCCGATCCACGGAGGGGGCCGGCAGCGACCAGGAGCTCGCCGAGCGCGAGCGGCAGGTGCAGCAGATCCTCGAAGAGACCCAGGCCGAGCGCGAGAAGGTCGACCGCCGCGTCGCGCGGTGCAAGCAGGCCGACGCCAATCTCCGCCAGCGGCGGGAGAAGCTCAAGCAGTACCTCATCATGATGAAGCAGGAACGCGCCAAGCGTTCGGCCGAGTCGGCCGGGGCTCCGGACGACCAGGCCTCCGTCCGCGGGATGAAGGCCGGGCTCGCCCGGGAGCGGCAGATGCTCGAGGTCGTGCGGCGGTCACTGGAGTTCAGCGAGGAGGAAATGCTCCGCCGCTGGGCTGTGCACCACACCATCTGGCTCACCGCCTGGGCGGCGATCGGCGTCGCCGCGCTGGTCTGGGCGAGCCACTACGCCGGTGAGTTGCTCGCCCCGCAGGTGCCGGTGGGCCTGCTGCCGCTGGCTGGCGGCATCTTCGGCGCGTCGGTGCTGGTGCTGCTGGCGATGAGCTGGATCTTCCGCCGCCGACTGCTCCGCACGCCGCGGGTGGTGAACCAGAGCGACCCCGCGCTCGCCCTGCTCGGCCCGGACGAGGCGGGCGACGCGGACGAAGCCGCGCCGGACGACGCTACGAACCGGTCGTGACCCGCGTCGAAAACGAAAACCCTGCCTTCGGCGCGTCGGGTCTCCTGCCGCGCCGTTTTTTCATGGGTGCGGGCGGGGAAGAGGGGGTTATACGGATTATGACTGACCCTCGTGCGCGCTTGGCGTCTGTGCGGGTTGCGCCATGCCCCGTTCTCTGTCCCCGGGTATGGCCGCGGCGCTCTTGTGGACCCGGAGCGATCGAACCCAGGGGCTGCGCCCCGCGGTGCGACAGGACGGCGGTCCGAAACCTGAGACCTGCTGGAAAGTCCGGACCCCTACCCGGGGCGGCGTGGGCGCTCTGCCCCGGCTTGGAACGTGCGATTCCGCCGACCCTGGCCCTGGCCTGAATTAGCCCCCGACCCGAACCGCCTTCTTTTCGTACAATTCTCCGATGCCCCGCCATGATTCATCCTCGCCGCCCTGGTACGCGCCGGGCCTCAGCTTCCGTTGCACGCAGTGCGGCAACTGCTGCACGGGTCCGTCGGGATTCGTCTGGTTTTCCGACGAGGAAGCCGCCGCGATGGCGGAGGTGCTCGGCGTAGACGAGAAGACGTTCCGCAAACGCTTCGCCCACCGCCGCTTCGGACGGTGGACGCTCAACGAGATCAAGCGCGGCCGGGGGCGGTACGACTGCGTTTTCCTCCGCTGGGACAGCGAGGGGCGGTCGCTTTGCAGCGTCTATGCTGCTCGCCCGACCCAGTGCCGCACCTGGCCGTTCTGGCCGGGGAATCTCGAGTCTCCCGCCGCCTGGGACGAGGCGGCCCGGGGGTGTCCGGGCATGAGAGAGGGGGGCAATTTCGTGTCCGTCGAGAAGATCCGCATCCTCCTCGACCGCAATCCCGAGGGGCTGTGAGCGTGGCCGGTCCCGCCTTCGACGCCGAGACGTATCGAACGTGGCGCACCGCGGCCGGGCTGCCGCGGGTGGACCGCGCGTTGCGCGACCTCTACGCCCGCCTCGACGCCGAGGTGGCGAGCCACGAGCCGGTCTGCCGAATCAGCGGCCGATGCTGCCGCTTCCGCGAGTTCGGGCATCGGCTGTACGTGACGGGGCTGGAGATCGCCTGGTTCCTGCGTCAGTTGCCTGCCGAGCAGCACCGGGAGCCGGACGCGGCCGACCCGGCCGGGACGTGCCCGTACCAGCTTCGCGGGTTGTGCTCGACGCACACGATCCGCCCGATGGGTTGCCGGGTGTTTTTCTGTCAGCCGGGCTCGGAGGACTGGCAGAACGAGCTGTACGAGTTCTACCTGGCCGAACTTCGCGACCTGCACGACCGCGAGGGGCTGGCATACCGCTATCTCGACTGGATTGCCGGCCTGGAAGCCGCGGCCGAGGTGACGAAGCGGTAGGGGGGAGGCTCCGGGGGATCGAGGCATCGAGCCACCAGGCCGCCCACGCGCCTCGGTCGCTCAGTGGCTTGGCGCCTCGGCCCACCGCCCCTCACCGCCGGCAGGCGTCGCCGACGTAGTGGACGCGGATTTCGTTGGTCACGCCGGCGGTGCCCAGGGGTTCGCCCAGGGCGGCGACGATGGCGTCGCCACGCTCGGCCCAGCCGCTGTCCAGCATCAGGCAGTCGGCCCGTTCGAGCAGTTGGGCGGCGCTTTCGGGGCGGTCCATGTAGACGGGATAGACCCCGAAGTTGAGCCCCATCTGCCGCAGCGCCGGCACCGACTGGCTCAGGGCGATGATCGGCACCGCCAGGCGGTTCTGGGAGAGGTACCGTGCCCCGCCGCCGTGCTCGGTCCAGACCACGACGTAGCGGGCCTCGAGGTCCTCCACCACGACGCTCACCCCGTGCGCCAGGGCGGCGGAGCGGTAGCGGCGGTGACGCAGATTCGCCGGCGGACGCGGCTCGCCGCTGCGCAGCCGGAACGCCTCGGCCTCGGCGACCCGGGTCGAGCGGGTCATCACCTGCACGCTCTGCACGGCGTAGGCGCCGATGGCCGTCTCGCCGCTGAGCATCAGGGCGTCGGCCCCGTCCAACACGGCGTTGGCGACGTCGCTGACCTCGGCGCGGGTCGGCCCGGCCTGCTCGATCATGCTCTGGAGCATCTGCGTGGCCACGATCACCGGCTTGCCGAAGTCGTGCGCCTGGCGAATGATCCGCTTCTGCCAGACCGGCACCTCCGCGAGGTCCATTTCCACACCCAGGTCCCCGCGGGCGACCATCAGCGCGTCCGCTTCCTCCACCACCGCCTCGAGGTCGTCCAGTGCCTGCGGCGTCTCGAGCTTGGCGACGATGGGCAGGTCCTTGCGGCCCTCCGCGGCGAGCAGCTCGCGGAGCCTGGTGAGATCTCCGCCCCGGCGGACAAACGACAGGGCGAGGTAGTCCAGGTCGTGCTCCACCGTCCAGCGCACGCACGCGTGGTCGTACTCGGTCAGCGAAGGCATCGAGAGGTCGGTGTCCGGCAGGTTCAGGCCTTTCTTGGGCAGCACCGGCCCGCCGCGGGTGACGGTGCACACCAGCCTGGGCCCGCCCTGCGAATCGATCCGCTCGACAGCGAGCAGCCGAACCTGGCCGTCGTCGATGAACACGCGCTGGCCCGGCTCGACCTCGCGGGGCAGGGGCGGATAGGTGGTGCTCAGCAGCGCCTGCCCGGTGTCCGGGTCGCGGCGGGTGGGTCCGGTGGATTCGAGGATCTGCACCTCCTCGCCGTCTTCGAGGTGGAGCTGTCCGCCTTCGATGTCGGCGACGATGCGGATTTTCGGGCCCGACAGGTCGCCGAGGATGCCTATGGGGCGATTGACGATCTCGCTCGCCTCGCGGATGTGGCGGACGTAACGGGCGAAGTCGTCGAAGCTGCCGTGGGAGAAGTTGATGCGGAACAGGCGCACGCCCTCTTCGATGAGTTCCGCGAGCACGCGCGGATCGCTGGAGGCGGGGCCGACGGTCGCAATGATCTTGGTCAGCCTCATGGCCTGTCGATCCGGGAATCACTCTTCATCGAACTTGCGGTCGATGAGTTCGGACAGGGCCTGAACCGCCTCGTCGGCGTCTTCGCCGCGGGCGGTGATCTCGAGCTGGGTGCCCTGGGTGGCGGCGAGCATCATGAGCTGCATGATGCTTTTGCCGTCGACGTTCTGCTCACCTTTGCGCACACGGATATCGGAGTCGAAGGCGCTGGCCGTATCGACGAAGCACATCGCCGGGCGGGCATGCAGGCCCAGGCGGTTCTGGATCTCGACACTGACCCTGGCGGACTGCACCGCGTGACTCCGTTACCGGGTTCGTCGGCGTGAGGCGGCGGGGCGGGCTCAACTCGCCAGCCGCTGCTCGTCCGCTTCCTGGACCAGGTCCATGATCTCCTCGCGGTTGCTCGCCTGGCGGAGGAAGCGGCGGAACTGGTCCTTCTGCAGGTTGGAGAAGATGTTCTCCATCGCCTGCAGGTGCTCGTCGGGCTTGTCCCGCGGCGAGAGCAGCAGCACGATCGAGTAGACCGGTGCCTTGTCCAGGGCGTTGAAATCGACGCCGTTGTGGCTGACGCCGATGGTCGCCGCCATCTTCTCGATCCGCTCGTGCTTGACGTGCGGCACGGCCACGCCCTTGCCGAACCCGGTGGAGCCCTTGCGCTCGCGCTCGAGGATCTGCTCGATCAGCTCGTCGCGGAGGTCGGCGGGGGCGGCCCCGGCTTCGACCAGGGCGTCGATGAGCTCGCGGATCGCGTCGTCACGCGCGTCGGCGCTGAGGTCGGGAACCAGGGCGTCAGGAACCAGGAAATCGTGCAACTTCATCGTGAAAACCCTTTGGGGTGCATGGGAAGACCACATCGCGAAGGCTACAGCAGAGCAACTTCTGCCTCGCTGGTCAACCCGGCCCTTCTTCGGGAGCCAATCCGGCTCGTGGACTTGGACAAAAGCCGGACCTTCGCTCTCACGAAGGCCCGACCGATTCTCAGCGCGATGCCCCGGCGGGACCCCGGCCCCGCCCACGCACGCTCATTGCGATGCCTGATGCTTGCGGTTACGCAGCTTCTCCTTGTGGTCGGTGAGCTGCCGCTCCATCTTATCACAAGCCTCGTCGACGCATGCGTACAGGTCCGTGTTTTTCCCCCGCGCCACGAACGCGTCGTGGTGCTCGACGTGGACAATCAGCTCGACCATGTAATTGCGGTTGTCGGGCTTGTCGGCGATCACCTCGATCTGCTGAACGCGGTCGAAGTAACGCGGCAGGCGATTGGCCTTCTCCGTCATGTAATCGCGGATCGCGTCGGTGATCTCGACGTGCCGGCCTGTCACGGTCGTTTCCATTCTCTGCTCCGATCGCTTGAAGTTGCGGATGAACTACGTCCGGGTTCGCTGGGCCGACTCGGCCTCGCCGTCACCGGCCAGGCCAGCCGAGGCGGGCAACTCATCCCCGTTGCCCGTTTCCACCCGGGGCGAACCCCCGATCTTCTGGCTCGGCGGAATCAGCACGCCGCCGCTGAGCGCGAACTTGACCGCCTCTTCGATCGTGATCGGCAGGTCGATCGTGTCCGCCTTGGGCACCGTGATGACGTACCCGGTGAAGGGCGTGGGCGAGCTGGGCACGAAAACCGTCAGACACTCGGCGCCCGCCGCCTGCTGAATCAGGTGCATCGTCTCGCCCGTCACCAGGCCCACCGACCAGATCCCCTTGCGGGGATATTCCACCGCGACGACGCGGTTGAAGTTCAACTGTTCGTTGTTCTGACCCACGAAAAAGTCGGTCACCTGCTTCACCGCCGGGTACACCCGCCGCACCAGCGGAACGCGGTAAAGCAGCTCCTCGCCCCGGCTGACCAGCCGCCGCCCGATGAAGCTGCCCACCAGCACGCCGGCGCTGTAGATGAGGATCACCGCGACGGCGAGGCCGATCAGATCCATCGCCGGGGAATAACTGTCCCACCAGGCATTGAGCTTCTCCCGCCGGGCCTGAGCCGCGAGAAGGGCGTCCTTCGCGGCCTGGCCCTCCAGGCTCTGGTACACCTTCCGCTGGGGAGCCCAGGCGGCGGTGGGCAGGTCCTCGGCGCGGAACTGGTCGATCTCTTTTTCGCTGACCGCCGGCCAGGGCGTCGTCTGCACGACCAGCTCGCGGATGCCGCTGTTGATCGGCTGGGCGATGTAGTCCTGGAGGAACTGGTAGGCGGCCAGCAGAATCCAGATCGTCAGCACGGTGGGCAGCAGAATCGCCAGACCGCGCACGAAAAAGAGGCGGAACTTGCTTCGCGGTGGGGGTGTCGCGGGAGTCGGCGTCATCGGGAAGTCGAAACCCTCCGGTCGGCCAGAGGGACGGCGGGCGTGGTGGGGACCACGAGAAGGCATCGAACCAGCATAGGACCGCCCTGGGCAGGGGTCAATAGAATCATTCGTCGCCACGCTCCTTCGTCCGCCGGGCCCTCTCTCCAGATCGTCCAGGACGGGTTGCGGGTTATCCGCCGGGGAGAATTTCCCGAAGGAAATGCCCGCCTCGGCCGCGCCATTCCGCCCAGGCGCAATGACAGTTACGCCGGGCTACCTGGCGATACGAAGCCCGGCCCCGGCGGGTTCACCCGGGCCCGGCAGCCGCTCATCCTTTGATGTCGTAGCGGAACAGCCGCTTCTTGCCCACCCGCAGCAGCAGGTAACCCTCGGAGGCGTCCTCGAGCGTCACCTTTCGCGTCGGGTCCTGGGCCTTCGCCTCGCCGATGCGGACGCCGCCGCCCTGCACCAGCCGACGCGCCTCGCTGTTCGAGCTCGCCAGCTTCGCCCGGCGGAGCAGGTCCAGCAGGCCGGCGCCTTCCTCGAGCTCGGCCCGGCCGATCGAGGCGTGGGGGATCGCGTCGCCCGTCACGTCCTGGGCGGCGCCGAACGCCTTTTTCGCACTCGAGCGGGCGGCGACGGCCTCGGACTCGCCGTGAATGAGCTTCGTCACCTCGAAAGCGAGCACTTCCTTCGCCTCGTTGAGCGCCTGCCCTTCAGCGGCGGCCAGCCGCTTCACCTCTTGGAAGGGCAGGAAGGTGAAGTAGCCGAGGTAGCGCTCCACGTCGGCGTCGGCGGTGTTGCGCCAGAACTGGTAGAACTCGTAGGGGCTGGTGCGCCTCGCGTCGAGCCAGATGTTGCCCGCCTCGCTCTTGCCGAACTTGCCCCCGTCCGCCTTGGTCACCAGCGGGAAGGTCAGCCCGGCGAGGTCCGCCCCGGCGACCCGCCGACCCAGCTCCATGCCCATGACGATGTTGCCCCACTGGTCCTGCCCGCCGAGCTGCAGCGTGCAGCCGCGCTGCTCGTAGAGGTGCAGGAAATCGTAGGCCTGCATGATCATGTAGCTGAACTCGAGGTAGGTGATCCCGCCCGCCTCGAGCCGGCCCTTGACCGACTCCATCGACAGCATCCGGTTGACCGAGAAATGCGGCCCGATCTCGCGGAGCATCTCGATCCAGGGCTTGTCCTTGAGCCAGTGAGCGTTGTTGACCAGCTCCGCCCCGTCCTCGGTGCTGTCAAAGCGGATGACGCTCTCGATCTGCCCGGCAATCGCCTGCGCGTTCGCCTCGATCTCCGCGAGGCTGAGCATCTTCCGCGCCTCGGTCTTGCCCGAAGGGTCGCCCACCAGCCCGGTCGCGCCGCCGACGAGCACCAGCGGCTTGTGGCCGCATTTCTGCGCCCAGGCGAGGCCCATGATCGGCACGAGCGAGCCGACGTGCAGGCTGTCGGCCGTGGGGTCGAAGCCGCAATAGACGGTCGTCGGCTTCTCCAGCCGCTCGCGGATGTGTTCGTCGGTCCACTGCGCGGTCAGCCCGCGTTCGGTGAGGATGTCGAAGAAATTTTTCGCGGTGGTAGGCATGATGGAGGGAGTTTACCAAGTTCAGGAGGGCACGCAGCCGTGTCCCCCTTGCGTGAGCGCCAGTGCGGGCTCACACTTCCACCAGGCTCTTGAGCCGCCGCGACTCGCGCCGCCGCTCAGCCTCGCGGAGCAGGCGCTTGCGCATGCGGATCGATTCCGGGGTCACCTCGACCAGCTCGTCGTCGCCGATGTACTCGAGGCACGCCTCGAGTGACATTTCGCGCGCCGGGCGGACCTGCGTCGCGTCGTCCTTGCCGGCGGCGCGGACGTTGGAAAGCTTCTTGCCCTTGACGACGTTGACGATGATGTCGCTGTCCTTGCAGTGCTCGCCGACGATCTGGCCCTCGTAGGTCTGATCGCCGGGCGAGACGAAGAAGAACCCGCGGTCGTAGAGGGCGTCCAGGGCGTAGGCGGTCACCTGCCCGGCCTCGCTCGAAGCCATCACGCCGTTGGTGCGCTGCGGGATGGGGCCGCGCATCTTCTCGTAGCGCTCGAAGACGTGGTGCATCACCGCCGAGCCCTGGGTGGCGGTGAGCATTCGGCTGCGCAGGCCGATCAGGCCGCGGGCGGGGATCGTGAACTCCATGTGCACGTAGCCGCTGGCGCCTTCCTTGGCGTTCATCGAGCTCAGTTCGGCCCGGCGTTCGCCGACGAGGCCCATGACGGCCGAGGCGTGCTCCTGCGGACAGTCCACCACGAGGCGCTCGATCGGCTCGTGGCGCCTGCCGTCAATCTCGCGGAAGATGACCTGCGGCTTGCCGACGCTGAGCTCGAAGCCTTCGCGGCGCATGTTCTCGAGCAGGATGCCGAGGTGCATCATCCCTCGGCCGGAGACGTGGAACTCGTCCTGGTCGAAGTCGACGCGCAGGGCGACGTTGCTCTGAAGCTCCTTCTCCAGCCTCGCGCGGATCTGGCGGCTGGTGACGTACTGCCCCTCGCGGCCGGCGAAGGGGCTGTCGTTGACGCGGAAGGTGACGGTCAGCGTCGGCTCGTCCACCGCGATCGTGGGCAGGGCGGCGGGGCGTTCCGGGTCGGCAAGCGTGTTGCCGATGTCCACCTCGTCCAGGCCGACCACGGCGCAGATGTCCCCCGCCTCGACGACGTCCACCTCGCGCCGGCCGAGGCCTTCGAACTGGAAGAGCTGCTGCGCCCGCTGGCGGGAGTGTTCGCCGGCCTTGCCGATGACGGTGACGTCCTGGCCCTTTTGCAGCCGGCCGGCGAAGACGCGGCCGATGGCGATGCGGCCGACGAAGTCGCTGTAGTCCAGCGTCGTGATCAGCATCTGAAGCGGGGCCTCGGGGTCCATGTCCGGGGCGGGAACGTGGCTGACGATCGCCTCGAAGACGTCGCGGAGGTGGTCCCTGGGCTGGTTGAAGTCGGTCGTCGCCCAGCCGTCGCGGGCGGAGGCGTAGACGATGGGGAAGTCCAGCGCGTCGTCCTCGGCGTCGAGCTCGACGAGCAGGTCGAAGACCTCAGTCGCCACGTGGTCCGGCCGGGCGTCGGGGCGGTCGGCCTTGTTGATGACCACGATGGGCCTGAGGCCGCATTCGAGCGCCTTGCTGAGCACGAAGCGGGTCTGGGGCATGGGCCCTTCGAAGGCGTCGACGACGAGCAGGACCCCGTCCGCCATCTTGAGCACGCGTTCGACCTCCCCGCCGAAGTCGGCGTGGCCGGGGGTGTCGATGACGTTGATCTTGAAGTCTTCGCCGTTTTCCGCGGTGTAGTGGACCTCGCAGTTTTTGCTGAGGATGGTGATTCCGCGTTCGCGCTCGAGGTCGTTGGAGTCCATGATGAGCCCGTGCTGTCCGCCGGCGAGCTTGTCGAGCTCCTCGCTGCGGAACATGCCGGACTGGTAGAGCAGGCGGTCGACGAGCGTGGTCTTGCCGTGGTCGACGTGGGCGATGATGGCGACGTTACGAAGCTGGGGCATAGCAGTGGGACCTGGGGAGTCGGGCCCAGGGCCAACGGGGGGCCTGGGATGGAGGGTTAAGCTGAGGCGGAATGATCGTGTCTGCGGGTTCGAGTTCCGGTCAGGCAGGGCTACTGCAAGCCGCGGCAAGCGCAGCGCTGCCGCGGGTCGCGGGGGGCGAGTCGGGTCACCGGGGCAGAATCCGCGGCAGCGCTGCGCTTGCCGCGGCGTGGGGGCGGGTGAAGACCTCGCTGCCCCGCTCCCCTCCTGGCCCCGGGCGGGCCCTTACCTCTTCTTCTGCTTGCTCACCGCGTCGGCGAAGTATTTGCGGGCTTCGCCGGCGAGGTAGAAGCTGCCGCAGACGATGATAAGGTCCTCGCGGCTGACCGCGCGGGCGGCGAGCTTGAGGGCGTCGGGGAGGTTGTCCGCGGTCTGGGCCATCTTGCCCGAGAGTTCGCTGAAGGTGTTCATGAGCTCTTCGGGGTCTTCGCTGCGCGGGTTCTGCTTGGCGCGGGTGAAGACGACCTTGTCGGCCCCGAGGGCGACCTGCTGGAGCATGCCGGGGATGTCCTTGTCCTGGCCGCAGCCGAAGATCATCACCAGCGAGTCGTAGTTGATGTGCGCCCCCAGCGCCCGGATCAGCGCCTGGATGGACGCGGCATTGTGGGCGCCGTCGATGATGACCCGCGGCTGGGACCAGACCATCTCCATCCGCCCGGCGAGCTGGGTGGCGGCGAGGCCTTCGATGACCTTCTCCTCGGGCAGGTGGAACTCAGCAGCCTTGAGCTTGTCCAGCACCGCGAGCGCCAGGCCGCAGTTGTGCGCCTGGTGCTCGCCCTTGAGCGGGACGGGCAGGTGCTCGAACCGGCTGGTGTCGGTGGTGACGCAGACCCGGGTGTGCGGGCCGAGCTCGCGGTTGGCCTCGAAGCGGTAGCTGAAGTCGATCTCGTTGCCGGTGAAGGCGAGCGGGGCGCTGACCTCTTCGGCCACCTCGCGGAGGACGGCCTCGACCTCGGGCTCCTGCTGCACGCTGATCGCGGGGACGCCGGGCTTGAAGATGCCGGCCTTCTCGCGGGCGATGGCGGCGATGTCGCGGCCGAGGATGTTCATGTGGTCGAGGCTGATTCGGCCCATGGCGGAGACGAGCGGCTCGACGACGGTCGTGCAGTCCAGCCGGCCGCCGAGTCCGGTCTCGAGCACGGCGATGTCGACGGCCTGGTCGGCGAAGTGCTTGAGGGCGATCGCGGTCATGATCTCGAAGAACGTCGGCGGGCCCATCTCGAACTCGGGCTCCCGGGAGGCGACGAGCTTGAAGAGCTCGGCCGCGTCGTTGTAGCTGATCATGTTGCCGTTGATCGTGATCCGCTCGCGCAGATCGACGAGGTGCGGGCTGGTGTAGAGCCCGACCGTGTAGCCGCAGGCCTCGAGCATGCTCGCGAGCATGGCGCAGGTCGAGCCTTTGCCCTTCGTGCCGGCGACCTGCACGGCCTTGAGCTGGAGGTGGGGGTTGCCCACGAGCTCGAGCAGCCGACGCATGCGGTCGAGGTTGAAGGTGCGTTCGTTGTAGCGAACGATGCGCATCCGCTCGTGATCGACGTGCTCGTACAGCCAGCGCAGAGCGGTGGTGTAGTTCGTGATCGATTCAGCGGCCGAGGAACTGCTGGGGGAGGCGGTAGGACTCACCTGGCGACTCTTATTCGTTTTTACGGCGGGAGAAGAGGGTGAAGGCTTGCGTTTCTTCGTGTTCGAAGAGGCAGGCATAGCCAATCATGATAAGGTTTCACCCGATGGAAATCAATAGAATGGCTGCTAACTGCCGTGGGGGCGCCACTTACGGCGATCGACGGCAAGCACGCATCCGGGGGCAAAGCCCGCAGATGACCGCGAAGCAGGCTTCGGCGGGATCGGGTGAACCCGCGCGGGCGACCCCCGCCCTTGACGCGTGACGCAGCGCTAGCGTTCCGCTTCCAGCCGCTCCCGCCCGCCCATCAGCGGACGCAGCACCTCGGGCACGGTCACGCTGCCGTCCTCGTTCTGGTACAGCTCGAGGATGGGGATGAGGATCCGCGGGCTCGCGGCGACCGTGTTGTTCAGGCTGTGGCAGAACTGGTTCTTCCCCGTCTCCGGGTCCTTGTACCGCAGGTTCAGCCGGCGGGTCTGGTAGTCGTACAGGCGGCTCGCGGAGTGGGTTTCGCCATACGCGCCGGTCGGTCGGCCCGCGGCGTCCTCCTCGCCTCGGCCAGGCATCCAGGTCTCGATGTCGATCATGTCCGCGTTCTTGGGGCCCAGGTCGCCCGTGCAGCACTGGAGCAGGCGGTAGGGCAGTTCGAGGCGCTGCATGAGCGTCTCGACGAAGCCGATCATCTTCTGATGCCACGCCCGGCTTTCCTGCTCGTCGGCCCGGCAGATGACGACCTGCTCGACCTTGTCGAACTGGTGAATGCGGTACAGCCCCGCTGTCTCCTTGCCCGCCGCCCCGGCCTCGCGGCGGAAGCAGGTGGAAAGCGTCGTGTAGCAGCGCGGCAGGCTGCCTGCGCCGAGGATCTCGTCCTGGTGGTAGCCCATCAGGCCGACCTCGCCCGTGCCGGTGAGGTAGAGGTCGTACCCCCCGCCGCGCTGCGACTCGGCCACTTCGTACGCCTGGTCCTTGCCCTCGGGAAAGAAGCCGGTGCCGACCATGAGCTGCTCGCGCACCAGCACGGGCACGCTCATCGGGGTGAAGCCGTTCTCCTCGGTCATCAACCGCCAGGCATACTGCAGCACCGCGTTGTGCAGCCGCATGCCCTCGCCGGTGAGGACGTAGCTGCGGCTGCCGGCCATCTTCACCCCGCGGGGGAAGTCCATCAGGCCCAGCGCTTCGCCCAGCTCGATGTGCGTCCTGGGCTCGAAGCCGCGGTTCTCGGCGAAAGTCCTGGCCGGGTCGAACCAGTCCGGATTCCACCGGCGGAGCTCGACGTTGTCCGCCTCCGACTCGCCCACCGGGACGTCCGGGTCCGGCGGCTGGGGCACGCGGAGCCAGAGCGCGTCACGCTCCCGCTCGAGCTCGGCGACGCGGTCCGTGAGGATCGCCTCCTCCTCCTTCATCTGCGCCGGCCGCTGCTGGAGGGCCTTCATCTGCTGCTGGAGCTGGGCCTTCTCGTCGCCCTCGGCCTTTTTCATCCGCCCGGCGAGCTGGCCGATCTCCTTGCCGATGCGGTTCTTCTCCGCCGCCAGCTCCTGCTGACGCGTCATGGACTGGCGGAGTTCTTCGTCCACGGCGAGCAGACGGTCAATGTCCACCTCGGCTTGCTTCTTCGCGGCGCCCTGGCGGTACTTGTCCGGATCGTTGCGCAGGTCTCTGAGGTCGATCATGGTCGATTGGCCCGGCTGGGGATGGAGAAATCGCGGTTGCCGCCCCATGGTAGCGAGGTTGCGGAGGCATCGCATTCCGATGCGCTGCCCGCTGCGCCGGGGAAGGTCACCGCATCGCCAGCCGCTGGCGGAGTCGGTCGGCGGACCGGGCGATCCGGGCGCGCCAGAGGCGGTAGCCCAGCGACCGCAGGCCGGGCTCGTCGGGCCAGTCACGTTTCGCCCGCCGCAGCCACGCGGCGGCCCGGCTGAGCTGGCGGGTCTGGATGTGGGCGAGCACGAGGTTGTGCAGCGAGGCGAGGCTTTTCGGCTCGAGGCGGAGCGAGCGTCGGCAGTCGCCGATCGCGCGGGCGGGGTCGCCCGTGAGCAGGCAGGCGACGCCGCGAAGCAGCAGCGCCTGGGCGAGCAGGTCGGGCCGGTCGAAGAACCCGTCGCCGCTCGCGGGCTCGAGCACCCCGCGGGCCCGGCGGGCCATGTTCAGCTCCAGCATCAGTCGGGCGAGCTGGAGGGTCTGCCCGGCGTCGCGTCCGGATCGGCGAAGCTCCTTGCGCACCATTCGCTTCGCCGCGGCCGTGCGTCCCCGGCGGTGGGCCGTGAGCGCCAGGCCCAGGTGCACGCCCGGATGCTGCGGGGCGAGTCGGGCGGCCTGCTGGTAGTGGTCTTCTGCCGCGCCGACGTGCCCGGCCAGCAGGGCCATCTCGCCCAGTCTGGCGTGGGCCTGGTGGCAGTCGGGGTCGGCCTCGAGGATTTTGCGGAAGCGGTCGGCCGCCTCGGCGTGCCGCCCGGCCTCGAGCATCAGCTCGCCGAGCGCGAGCAGGGCGGCCGGGTCGCGCGGGCGCAGGTGGAGCTGGCGCACCAGCGCCTGCCGGGCGAGCTCGCGCCGGCCCTGTTTGCGGTAGGCGAGGGCGAGCTCGGTCAGCGCCCGGGGGTGGTGGCGGTCGAGGCGGAGCACCTGCTGCCAGCACCAGATGGCCCGGTCGAGCTCGCCCCGGGCGGCGAAGCTGCGGGCGATGTGGTCGTAGCAGCGCGGGCAGTGCTCGACGAGCTGGCGGGCGAGGTAGAACATCGTCTCCGCCTCGTCGTGCCGGCCCAACTCGGCGCAGGCGAGGATGCGGTGGCAGTAGGCGGGCTCGAGCTTCGGCTCCAGGTCGGTGGCGCGGCGGAGCACCTCGGCAGCGCGGGCGGGATCGCCGGCGCCGAGCAGGGCGATGCCGAGCTGGAGCAGGGTGGCCGCGTCCTCGCCGCGCAGATGGACCGCCTGCTCGAAGGCGGCGGCGGCGTCGCGGGGCCGGCCGAGGTCGAGCAGGATGCGCCCGAACTCGAACTGCCACTGGCCCTGGTAGGGGTTGATCTCCAGCGCCGCGAGCAGCTCGCGGTGCGCTTCCTGGCACCGTCCCTGCTCGTACAACTGCTGGGCCCGCTCGGCCCGTCGTTCGGCGTCTGACCACTGGTTCATGCCGGTCGCCTGAAAGCTGCGATTCGGTCGCTTTTTCGGACCAAATTGACTGGCCCGGCCAAGCGATCCGACCGATGAAGTGAAGGGGCGGTTATCGGTCCTTGCCGCGGCGGATGATCCCGTCGGTCCCGCCTGGGGAGGCGATGGATCGACGGGCCCGCTCCGCGGCGTCTCGCTCGGCGTGGTTCGCGATTCGGACCCCTTCTTCCCGTCTGCCGGGGGACCGGGGGTATCGGATCCGGACAACAGACTTTAAGCTATGATAAGGCCGGCAGGCAACGGTGAGGCGAGAGATGTCTGAAGCACGTCAAAACAGCGGCCCCCGGGGCCGGAATGTCGCGCCGCGAAGGCGGTCGCGAACCCGCTGGCGCGCCCAGGCGATCGTGCCCCTGATGGTCGTGTTCGTCGCCGCGGCCGGCCTCCGGCCCACCTTCGCCCAGTCGGACGCCGAGGCCGAGCCTGCCTCGCCCGGCTCGGCCGCAGCCGCCCAGACTGAGGATGCCCCCGCCGCCGAGCCCGCGGCCGAGTCCGCCGAGTCGGCCGAGACCGATGCGCCCAGTGAGCCCGAAGCCGAGTCCGAGCAGGCTGATGCGGCGGCCGAGCCGGCGCCCGCCGAGCTCCCGCCGGACGAGGCCGCCCTGGCGGCTGCCGAGGCCCAGGCGCGCAGTGAGCGGATTGCGGCGCTGTTCCGGCAGATCATCACCGCGCAGACCCCGTCCGAGCTTCGGCAGGAGGCCGCGGCCGAGCTGCTGGCCATGCAGACCGCCGAGGCCGACCAGGCGCTGGTGTCGTGCCTCTCGAGTCAGTTCGGCCCGCCGGAGTGGCGGCCGGTGCTGCGGGCGCTCGCCGAGGCGAGCCTGCCGCCGGGCGAAGAGCTCGTGGGGCCGGTGCTGTCGGTGCTTCGCCTGGCGGACCCGGCCGTGCAGGAACAGGTGGTCAGCGCCCTGGGGCAGTTCCGCGATGACGAGCTCGTGGCGCGCCTCGTCGAGATCGCCCGCGACGGCGACCAGTCCGCGGCCGTGCGGGAGGGGGCGGTCCTCGCGCTCGGGCAGCACCGCGGGCAGGAGGTTGCCGGCGTGCTGGTGGACCTCACCGGCGTCGAGCAGCCCGAACGCGTGCAGGAGGCGGCGTTCGCGGCGCTGACGCGAATGACCGGCCTCTCCCACGGGGCTGACCGCGCCGCCTGGCAGGACTGGTGGGAGCACGCCCGCACGTTCTCCCCGGATCACTGGTGGGACCACCTGATCGAAAACTACGCCCGCCTCGAGGCCCGTCGCGCTCGGCAGCAGCAGAGCATCGAGAAGCGGCTGACCGAGCTGCAGCGAGAAACCTATCGCAACGTGCCGCCCGAGCAGCGGCCGGCGCTGCTGCTCAAGATGCTCGAGGACTCCGCTTCGCCGGTGCGGCAGCTCGCGATGGACCTCGCCGTGCAGCGGCTGGTCGCCGGCGATCGCTTCGACGAGCCGCTGCGGGCGGCGATCCGGCAGCTGCTCACCTCGCCCGACGCGGACCTGCGCCAGCGGGCGACGCTGCTGCTTCGCGATCTTGCGGACGAGCCGGCGGCGGACGTCGTGGCGCATCGGCTGTTCCGCCGCGCCGAGCCGATCGTCTCCGTGCTGCGGGCGGACCTGCTGATGATGGCCCGGCTGCCGCGGGCGGCGGCGGTGGAGCCGGCGCTGGAGCTGCTCGCCCATCCCTCGCTGCTGGGCGAGGCGGCCGGGGCGCTGGCGGCGGCGGCCGAGGCGGATCTGCTCACGGACGACCAGTCGCTGCGGGCCGTCCGCCGCACGCGCAGGAGGCTTGATGAGACGCCGCCTCCGCCGCAGGTCGTGAGCCTGCTCGCGAAGCTGGGCGACGAGGAGGACTGGCAGCGCATCGCCGGCTGGCTCGACAGCGAGGTCGTGCCGGTGAAGGAGGCCGCTGCCCAGGCGTGGGCGAGTTCGCATCAGCCGCTGACCGTGCTGGCCGAGCGGGTCAAGGACCCGGTCGTCCGCTCGGTGCTGCTGCTCGCGGCGGCCGAGCGGGGCTACAGCAGCGCGACGTTCCGGGCGCTGGCCAGGGCGCGGCCGGAGGAGTCTGCGGCCCGGGAGGCCTGGCGGCGGGCGCTGGAGTCGATGGCCTTGCGGGTGCACCCCGAGGTGGTGCTGGAGGCAATGGACGCACTCGAGGCCCAGGACGTGCCCGTGGCGCTGCGGGGGCGGTTGCTCACCGCGGCGCTCGAGCGGGGCGAGGCGTCGCAGTCGCGTTCGCTGAACCCGCGTCTGCGGGCGGACCTGCTGTTGAGCCGGGCCCAGCTTCGCCGGGCGATGGACGAGCCGGAGCGGGCGCTGGCCGACTGCGAGGCCCTCGCCGGGCTGACCGGCAGGCTGAGCCCCTGGCAGCGCCGCCGACTCGACCGCACGCACATCTGGGCTCAGCTCGCGCTCGGGCAGACCGACGCGGCGTGGACGCGGGCGAAGGCGCTGCTGAATCAGAAAAACGATCGGCGGCTCGATGCCGACGATTCGCCGATCGACCTGCTGCTCGCCGCCGCCCGCGAAGGCGTCGCCAGTGAAGACCCGGCCGAGGCGGGGCAGGCCCGGCAGATCGTCGGCCATCTCGCGGCCCTGCCGGCGGACATGCTCGCCCCGAGCGTGCGCGAGGAACTCGAAGGCCTGCGGGCCCAGGCGGCGAAGCTGGCGCGGTCGCAGGGCGTCGGCGAACGCATCGACGGCGACGTGGCCGGCGCACAGCCCGTCGCCTCGCCGTGACCTTCGCAGGCCAAGCGGTTATACTGCCCGGCTCGATCCCCCAGCGCGGAGAGTGCGATGGAAAACATCATCACCGGCAAAGCGTTCGTCGTCGGCGACGATATCGATACCGACCAGATCATCCCGGCCGAGTACCTCGCGTATAACCCGACCGATCCCGAAGAGCGCAAGTACTTCGGCATGTACGCCATGGTCGGCGTGCCGCAGGGGCAGTCGGGCCTGCCCGACGGCAACCTCCCGTTCGTCGAAGAAGGCCGGTTCCAGACCGAATACACCGTCGTCATCGGCGGCCGGAACTTCGGCTGCGGCTCCTCGCGCGAGCACGCCCCGCTGGCGATCGCCGAGGCCGGTGCCAAGGTCGTCGTCGCCGAGTTCTACGCCCGGATCTTCTTCCGCAACTGCGTCAACGGCGGCTACCTGCTGCCCATGGAGTCGGTGAAGCGCCTCGTCGAGGAGGTCTCCACCGGCGATGAAGTCGAGGTCAACCTCGAAACTGCGACGCTGACCGACAAGACCACCGGCAAAAGCTACGAACTCAAGCCGCTGGGCGACGTCAAGCCGATCGTCGAGGCCGGGGGCGTCTTCGATTACGCCCGCAAAAGCGGCATGCTCGACGAGAGCTGAACCCGCCTGGACGCAACGAACAAGGACCCCGGACGCCGCGGCGTTCGGGGTTTTCTCGTGGCATGGGGGCGGTCGCCGGTTCAGGCGATGTGGTTGGATCGGCGGTGGGGCAGCTCGCCGCCGCACTCGGGGCACTGGCGCCGACCCTGAAGGCCGGTGAGGTCGTAGCCGCAGCGCGGACAGTGGCCCGGGCCGTACCTGTCGCGCTCACCGCGTCGGCCGAGGTGCTTGAGCCGGTCCCAGGGGATGGGCAGTCGGCCGCGGTCGCCTGACCTGGACGCGGCGACGGCGAGCGCCAGCAGCAGCGCCCCCTTGAGCAGGAACCAGCCCAGCAGGTCGATCCCCGACAGGAGCACCGCCAGGGTGACCAGCACGCTCGCGGCCCCCCAGGCGAGCGGCCAGCGCAGGTCCTCCAGGTCGGCGGCCTTGTAGAAGACCACGGCCAGGGCGATTTCGATGGGGATGAGCAGCATCGCGGCCCCCGGGGCCAGGGCCGATCAGAATCGGCCGGGGGTTTCGGTTCCGGGTTCGTGGCGGACCAGCCGGGGGTAGCCCAGGCGGTCGGTCACGGCTGCGTCGAGCCGGCGCAGCAGCCGACCGACCGCGGCCTCGTCGAGTTCGGCCGAGAAGGTCGCGGTCATGTGCGCCTGTAGGGGCAGGGCGGTTTCGCCTTCGCTGCGGTCGGTCATCTCCAGCACGGCCTGCCGCAACTCGGCGCGGATCCGGCTTTTGCCTGACCGGCCCGCGGGCATGACGAAGCCGGCGCCGCTGTAGACGCTGGCGTCTTTGCCGGGCCCGAAGACGACGTAGCGGATGCTGGCGTTGGTGGCTTCGCGGTCGCGGGGCAGGCCGCTGGCGGAGGGCCGCCAGAACATGCGGATGATCATCGCCTGTCGCGGCTGATCGGGCTCGCCGCGGAGCAGGACGGCAGTGAGGCGGTGTTCGCCGTCGTGGCGATAGACGGCCGTGTCGAACCGGCCGGCGGGCAGTTCGCCCGCGCTGCGGACGGTGGCGGCGCCGTAGCCGGGCAGGACGGTCTGGCAGGCGGGCAGTGTGCCGGCGAAGAGGGCCAGCAGCAGGGTCGCCGCGACGGTCGCCAGGCGCGGCCGGGTCACGAGGTGGACTCCTGGCTGGCGGCGGCCGGGGCGGTGTCGGAATCGGAAGCTACCTCGTCGGGGGCCGGCTGTCCGTCGTCGGTGTCGCTGCTGGCGGGCGAGGCGGGCCCGTCGGGCGTCGCGAGGCCGAGGCAGGCGAGCGTGTCGCGTTCGACCACGGCCCGGAGCTGCTCGCGGGGCACGCTGGGCAGGTGGGTGCCCTGGACGAGGGTGTTGACGGAGTAGATGGTCACGATCGCCTTTTCGGGCGTGTAGAACGGGAAGTTGCTGCCGAAGACGAGCTGGCCCATCACGCCGAGCTGGTAGGCCTGGAGCAGGGCGTTGTAGAGCTGCCAGGAGCGGGGGATGAGTTCGGAGAAGTCGCCGTAGACGGTCGGGTGCTTGGCGATCAGCGCCAGTGCCTGGTCGATCCAGGGGTGTCCGAGCGAGCTGAGGATCAGCTTGAGCCCCGGGAAGCTGCGGGCGACCTCGTCGAGCAGGTAGGGCTGGGCGAACTCGGCCTGCCCTTCGCGGGCGAACATGACGCCCGACTCGATCATGACCGGCACGCCGCGGGCCTCGCAGGCCTCGTAGAGCTCCATGGCGCGGGTGTCGGCGGGGTGAAAGCCCTGGGCGGCGGGGCTGACGACGACGCCGGCGAGGCCGAGGTCGAGCGCCCGCTCGAGGCTCTTGACCGGCTCGTCGAGCCCGGGGTCGATGCCGGCGAAGCCGAGGTACTTGGACCGATCGCGCGAGACGTACTCGGCGACCTTCTCGTGCCCGATCGAGGCACCGAGCAGCCGGCTCTCGAAGCCGAGGATGACCGCGTTCTCCACCGGCGCCATCGCCTGGTGGTGGTCCTCGGGCGAGGCGGCGGGGCGGGTCCAGGGCTCCCCGCGGCGCCGACGCAACTGCTCGGCAATGCGCCCGAGCTGGTCGGCGGACTCCCAGATACGGCTGTGCACGTCAACGATCATGACAAAGGCTCCACGGCGGCAGTCGGCCTGCGCCGATTGTGCCCATGGTACCGTCTGGCCGCGCCCGGGCCAAGACCTTGCCGGGTCGCTCGGCCGGCCCGCGCGGGGTCAGCCGGCGGCGCTGCGCTCGTAATCCGCGGCGCTGAGCAGGTCGTCGAGCTGCGCCGTGTCCGACGGGCGGACCTTGATCAGCCACCCCTTGCCGTAGGGGTCCTGGTTGAGCAGCGAGGGGTCGTCGAGCACGGCCTGGTTGGCCTCGACGACCTCGCCGTCGATGCCGCAGTAGACTTCGCTGGTGGCCTTGACCGACTCGACCTCGCCGATGGTGTCGCCCCGGCTGATCGGGCCCTCGGTGGTTTCGATCTCGACGAAGGTGATGTCCGTCAGCTCTTCCACGGCGAATTCGCTCAGGCCGATGACGACGAGCTCGCCTTCGGGCTTGTGCCATTCGTGAGATTCGGTGTAACGACGATCGTCGGGCGCAGTGCTCACAGTTCGTTCTCCAACAGGGTAAGTCGAGTCGATGATGATAGGGCGGCCGGGCGTTTTTCACAATGCCGTGGCCCGCTCGTCCGCGTTCACGCCCCGCAGCCGCCCAGCTCGCGGGCGAGAAAGTCGATCGTGGTCTCGAGCACCTCGGTCTGCCACGGCCGCTGGGTGAACCAGTGGTCCGAGCCTTCGAGGTAGCGGTGCTCCAGCTCCACCTCCGCCTCGCGCATGACGCGGACGAAGTGGTCCGACACGTCCGGGCGGACGTGCACGTCCTGCGTGCCCTGGATGAGCAGCGTCGGCCTCGGGTGGCGCACGACGTCGGCGAGCGGGTCGAGCTGGCTGAGGTCCTCGAAGAATCGGCGGTTCAGGCGGTGCTGGCGGACGTAGACCGGCTCGTCGGGATGCTCGCGCTGGTCGTAGCGGGCGACGTTCTCGGCGGTCGTCGGGGCGAGCAGGGCAAGGGCGCGGTAGACGTCGGTTCGCCCGGCGAGGCAACTCGCCACGAGCCCGCCCAGTGAGAAACCCAGCAGGCCGAGGCGCTCGCTGTCGACGAACGGCTGGTTCTGGAGCCAGCGGGTCATGTGCTCGGCGTCGGCGAGTTCGCCGGTGACCTGCATCTGGTCGTAGCAGCCGTCGGATTCGCCGCAGTGGCGGAAATCGAACGTGACGGCCGCGACGCCGCGCTCGGCAAGGCCGCGGGCGAGGCGGACGAAAAGGTAGCCCGCCTCGGTGCGCGTGCCGGTGAAGCTGTGCAGCAGCATCACGGCGGGATGTCGGCCGGGCCGATCGGGGCGGTAGGCCATCCCGCGGAGGGTCATGGCCTGGTGTTCGACGGCGAATGCTTCCTGAATCATCGGGAACAGTGTCGCCTGATGCGGCGGGGCGTGCAAGGCGGCGAAGGGGGAGGGAAGGGAAGTGGCCGAGTGGCCCAGTGGTCGGTCCAGTGGGGGGCGCAGCAAACAGCCCGCGGCCGGGCTGACCGCGGGCTGATGGATGACGGTGCATGGCGTCAGTGAGCAGCTCTTACTGCTGGGGCTCGTCGCCGGCCTCGAGCAGGGCGGTGATCTCTTCCTTGAGCGTCTGCTCGTAGTTGGGGATCAGGCCGACGTGCACTTCCTGCACGGTGCCCTCGGAGATGATCACCGTCTGCGGGATCGCGTTCGCCCGATAGCGCTGGGCGACCTCGCCCGTGCGGTCGAGCAGGACCGGCAGATCGAGGTTCATCTCCTCGAGGAAGTTGCGGATCTGGTCGGGCTCCTCCTGGATGTTCACGGCGTAGATGCCGACCGACTTGCCTTCTTCCTGCGCCCAGTCGCGGACGTTCTGGAGCTGGGGCATCGCCTGGCGGCAGGGGCCGCACCAGGTGGCCCAGAAGTCGAGAACGATCACCTCGTCCTCCGCCCGGGCGAGGCTGAACTCGCCGTCGTCGAGCGTGGACAGCGTCAGGTCCGGGGCAATCTGGTTCTCCAGCGCCTCGGCGCCCTGGGGCTGCTGCTGACCCTGTTGACCCTGCTGACCCTGCTGATCGGGCTGACCGGGCTGACCGGGCTGATCGGGCTGACCCTGCTGTGGGTCCATGAGCAGTTCCTGGAGGCTGGTCACGGCCTGGTCGTCCTGGGGGTCGAACTCGAAGAGGTCCTCGGGCAGCGACTCGTTGTGGGTCTGGACCTGGTAGTCGTAGAGCATGGCCATCTCGTCGCCGGCCTGGCCGCCCATCGCCTGGGCGTCGGCGCTGATGCGGGCGTGCTGGATCAGCCTGCTCTCGGGGTCGACGACCAGCACCATCTCGCCCATCGGCGTGGTGACGCTGAGGGCGTCGCCCTGCTGCCCCTCGGGCGGGTCGGCGACGGTGACCTCGGTCGCCTGCAACGCGGCGGCGGGGTCCTCGGCGAGCAGGAAGATCACGTCCGGCAGCGGCGGCTGCTGGATCATCGGCGCAGCCTGGATCAGGCCCTCGATCGTCAGCGGCGTCTGGATGGCCGCCTCGAGGTACCGGCCCGGGAACTGGCCGCCGCGGAGATAGAGCGTCTGGTCCTTGACGACCGTGCGGAAGTCCGGCCGATCGATCAGCAGTTGCATCGGCTCGGCGTCGTAAGCGACCGTGAAGTCGCCGGACTGCTCGATCCGCCAGCCGCCCTGGCGCTGCTGCGCGGTGAACTCGAGCTGGGCCTGGTAGGTGTCGGCCTGCTGGTAGGCCTGGGCGATCTCGTCGAGCAGTTGCTGCCCGGCCTCGTCGGCGCGGGCTGTGAGCGGCAGCATCATGGCACCGGTGGCAAAGAGGGTGGTCAGAGTGCGTGTGAACATGTCGTTCTCCTCGGGGTTTGAAGTCGTTCCAGCTTAGGGGATATTCGCCGACTCTGCCGACGTCGCAATCTCCGGGTTTTCCCAGATCAGGTGCTGCCGGCGACGGCCTCGCCGATGGGCTGGACCTGGATGAGGGGGATGTAGACGTGGGGCGGCTGGATGAGCACGTAGTGGAGGGCCTCGGCGATCGCCTCGGTGCAGAGCATCTCGCCCCTGGCCTCCAGCTTGCGTTCCTCCTCGGGCGGGGTGGGGTGGAAGTCGGCCCCGGTCGAGCCGGGCTCGATCAGGCTGACGCGGATTTTCTTTTCCTGGAGCTGCTTGCCGAGGCTGTCGCTGAACCCCCGCAGGGCGGTCTTGGCGGCGGTATAGATGTCGCTGCCCGGCCCGCGTTCGCGGGCGCTGAGCGAGCCGATGTTGACGATCGTCCCCCCGCCGGTCTTCTCCAGCCGGGGCACCGCCCGCCGGGCGGCGGCGAGCTGGCCGATCAGGTTGGTCTCGATGATGTAGCGGTAATGCTCGGGATCGGTGCCGGTGATGCTCTCGCCGGGCAGGCCGGCGTTGTTGATCAGCGCATCGAGGCCGCCGAGCTTGTCGTCCGCCTCGGCGAAGACGCGGTCGACGTCGTCTTCGCTGCTGACGTCGGCGGTGATGCCGTGGACGCGTTCGGCGTAGTCGCCCATGTCCTCGAGGGCGTCGTTGAGCTTGTCCTCGTGCCGGCCGAAGATGAGCACCTTCGCGCCCTGGCTGGCGAGCAGCAGGGCGACGGTTCGGCCCATGCCGGTCGTGCCGCCGGTGATGATGACCCGCTTGCCGCCGATGGACTGCGGCTCGTATTTCCAGCCGTCCGGTCTCGCCTGGGTGTGAACGTACATGGAACCTTCTCCTCGAGGGTTTCGCTGCGCTCACCAAACCATAGGCGGCCGGGCGGGGCGGATTGGCGGAAATCGGCGGGGGGATTTGCGGATCGGCGTGGAAAGCGGGAGAGACGGATGGGGGGCAGAGGGAGTTAGAGGAGTTAGGGGAGTTAGGGGGGGGTAGGGGAGTTAGCGTTTCCGGACTCAGGTTCTCCAAGCCGGGGCAGAGCGCAGCGCCGCCCCGGGTAGGGCCGCGGCGTTCTAGTGGGTCTGGAACGTGAACAGATCCCCCAGAAGGGCTGCGCCCATCTGTGGGCTTGGGGGAATGCGCTGACGGTCCATTTCTGACAAGACCACAGATGAGCGCGCAGCGTCCTTCTGTGGGATACGATCGCGCCCCAGACCCCAGACCCCAGACCCCGGACCCCGGACCCCCGGACCCGCGGCGCGCAAAAACAGCGCCGAGAGCCGGGGCTCTCGGCGCTGGTGTGGTGACTGGTTGTGGAGCCGGGTCAGCTCTTGCCTTCGACCACCTCGCGGGCGATGTTGTCCGGCACGGGGCGGTAGTCCTGAGGCTCCATCGAGTAGCTGGCTCGCCCCTGGGTCATGCCGCGGAGGTGCGTCGCATAGCCGAACATCTCGCTCAGCGGGCACTCGGCGGTGATGACGCGGGTGTTGCCGCGCTGCTCCTGCTCGGCGATGAGGCCGCGGCGGCGGTTGAGGTCGCCGGTGACCGTGCCGAGGAACTCCTCGGGGGTGGTCACGGTGACCTTCATGACCGGCTCGAGCAACTGGAGGCCGGCCTTTTTGGTCGCGGCCTGGAAGGCGAGTCGGCCGGCCTGCTCGAAGGCGACCTGGCTCGAGTCGACTTCGTGGTAGGAGCCGTCGAGCAGCGTGACCTTGACGCCCTGGAGCGGGAAGCCGGCGAGCACGCCGCTCCTGGCGGTCTCGCGGCAGCCGTACTCGACGCTGGGGATGTACTCACGCGGAATGGCGCCGCCGACGATCTTGTTCTCGAAGGCGATGTCGTCCGTGAAGTCCAGCCCGGCCTCTTCGGCCTGCTCCTCGGTGAACGGCTCGACCGTGAGGACGGCGTCGCCGAACTGGCCGCGGCCGCCGGTCTGCTTCTTGTGCGTCCCGCGGGCCTCGGCGGAGCCGAGCACGGTTTCGCGGTAGGCGACGCGGGGCTGACCGACGTTCACGCCGACTTTCATGTCGCGGGTGAGCTTGGTCTTGATGATGTCCAGGTGCAGCTCGCCCATGCCGGCGATGATGGTCTGCCCGGTTTCCTCGTCGTAGTGACTGCGGAAGCTGGGATCCTCGCGGCGGATGGTCGCCAGCGCGTTGGAGAGCTTTTCCTTGTCCGCCTGGCTGGTGGGCTCGATGCTCATCGAGATCACCGGCTCGGGGAACTCCATGCGCTCGAGGACGATCGGCTCCTCGGGCGAGCAGAGCGTTTCGCCGGTCATCGAGTTCTTGAGCCCGACGATGGCGACAATCTCACCGGCCTCGGCCACGTCGCGGCTGATGCGCTCCTTGGCGTGCATCTCGAAGATGCGGCTGATGATCTCGCGCTTGCCGTTGTTGGAGTTCAGCACCCGGCTGCCCTTCTCCAGCTTGCCGGAGTAGATGCGAGCGTAGGTCAGGTCGCCGTGGCTGTCGCTGACGACCTTGAACACCAGTGCCGAGAGCGGGGCGTCGGGATCGTGCGGGCGGGTGAGCTTCTTGGTCTTGTCCTTGGGGTCTTCGCCCTGGACCTCGGGCACCTGCGTCGGGTTGGGCAGGTAGTCGATCACGCCGTCGAGCAGCCGCTGGACGCCGATGTACTTGAGCGCCGAGCCGCAGAACGTCGGGCAGACCGCGCGGGAGATGGTTCCCTTGCGAAGGGCGTGACGCACCTCCTCGGGGCTGATCTCCTCTTCCATGATGAACTTCTCGGTGAGCTCCTCGTCGAGCTCGGCCGCCTTCTCGATCAGCATGTGACGCCAGCGGTCGGCTTCTTCACGCAGTTCGTCGGGAATCTCGCGCTCTTCGACCTTCGCGCCAAGCTCCTCGGCGGAGAAGTAGTAGGCCTTCATCGTCAGCAGGTCGATGATGCCCTCGAAGGTGTCGGCGGCGCCGATGGGGATCTGCACGGCCACGGCGTTGGCGGCGAGCCGTTCGCCCAGCGTGCCGAAGCTGTAGTCGAAGTTGGCGCCGAGCTTGTCCATCTTGTTGATGAAGCAGATGCGCGGCACGCGGTAGCGCTCGGCCTGACGCCAGACGGTCTCGGATTGGGCCTCGACGCCCTCCTTGCCGTCGAAGACGACGACCGCGCCGTCGAGCACGCGCATCGAGCGCTCCACCTCGACGGTGAAGTCGACGTGGCCCGGCGTGTCGATCAGGTTGCAGATGTAGTCGGTGCCGTCCTTGGGCCAGGGGCAGGTCGTCGCGGCCGACTGGATGGTGATGCCGCGGGACTGCTCGTCCTCGAGGAAGTCCATCGTGGCGGTGCCTTCGTGGACCTCGCCCATCTTGTAGGTCTTGCCCGTGTAGTACAGCACGCGCTCGGTGACGGTCGTCTTGCCGGCGTCGATGTGGGCGCAGATGCCGAAGTTACGCGTGCGCAACAGGCGGCCCTGTTTCTGGGAGCTGGAGGTTGTCGTGGCCGTGCTCATAGTCGATCCTCTCAGGCAGGACAGCACCCGGCTGGGCTGCCTCAAAAAGAAAAGCGTCCGTTGGTGACCAGTTCGGGAGGCCCTGACCGTGCTGCGCGGCGGACCTGGGTTTCGGATGGCGTGGTCTGGGACCTGCCACGGGCGGGTGTACCTGAACGACACCCATCTCCCCACCAGTGGCCGGAAGACGCATAAGAATAACCGCTGAGGCGAAAGGGTCAAGCCCCTTTCGGGCGGATTCGCGACATCTCCCGTGTCAGTCCAGTCTTATATACGGCCGAACTGACGCTCGAGATCGCGCAGGCTCAAACGAATTGTCGTCGGTCGACCGTGCGGGCAACTGCTGGAGCGCTCGATCTCCCCCCGGCGGGCGAGCAGGCTGGCGAGCTCGTCCTCGCTCATCCGGTCGCCCGCCTTGACCGCCGCCTTGCACGCCATCATGTCCAGCACCTCGTGCAGCGTCGCCTCCTCGAGCGTCTCGCTGCCCAGCTCCACCTCGCCGCGCTCGGCGCGGTCGAGCAGATCGCTGAGGAACTCGTCCGGCTTGACGTTGCGGCTGAACAGGAAGCTGGGAAACGCCTGGATGCCCACCGCCTCGGGCCCGAGCGGGGCGGCCTCGATGCCGATGCGCTCGAGCAGGGGGGCGAGCTCCTCCAGCAGCGCCTGGCGGTCGGGCCCGGCATCGACCACTTCGGGCATGAGCAGCCGCTGACTCTCCAGCGGCTTGCCCTCGCCCAGCACGCGATGGCGCAGCTCCTCGAACATGACCCGCTCGTGCAGGGCGTGCTGGTCGACGATCACCAGGCCGTGCTCGTCCTCGGTGACCACGTAGCTCTGGTGCACCTGGAGGATGTTCTGCCGGCGGAGGTTCGCCTGCTCGCTCGACTCGGCCGAGGTGGGCAGACGCTGGTCGTCGGGATCCTCTTCGAGCACGTCGGGGCTTTCCTCGGCGATCGCCTGGCGGACCTGCTGGTAGACGAAGCCCTTCTGCGTCGGGTCCATGCGTCGGAAATAGTCGACGAAGGCATCGGTCGAGCCCATCTCCCCGCCGCCCGACGCTGCCGGGCCCGGGATCGAGGACGCGGGCTGCGGGCGAGGCGGCCAGCCGCTCTCGCCCAGGTTCGCCTGCGGGGTGAGGTCGGAGGCGAGCAGCCGCTGGCGGACGGCCGCGAGGATCAGGCCGTGCACCTGGCTGGGCTGGCGGAAGCGGACTTCCGCTTTGGCGGGGTGGACGTTGACGTCGACCATTTTCGGGTCGATTTCCAGAAACACGGCCGCGACGGGGTGACGCTCGGGCGGCATGAGCCCGCGATAGGCCTCACGCACGGCGTGGGTGAGGTTGCGGTCCTTCACCGGTCGGCCGTTGATGCAGAGATAGAGGAACTTGCCGCTGCCCCGGCCCAGGGCGGGCAGGCCGGCGAGGCCCCAGACGCGGGCGCCGCCACGCTCCGCCGGCTCGGTGCGCTCGAACTCGAGCAGGCCCTCCTCGAGGTCCTTGCCGAGGATCTCGATGCAGCGCTGCTTGCGGTCCTGGCCCTGCGGAAGATCGAGCACCTGCCTGTTCTGGTGGACGAGGCGGAAGGCGACGGCGTGGTGCACCATGGCGAGGCGCTGGACGAGGTCGTTGATGTGTCCGAACTCGGTCGAGGCGGTGCGCATGAACTTGCGGCGGGCGGGGGTGTTGAAAAAAAGATCGCGCACCTCGATCACCGTGCCCGGCGCCCCCCCCGCGGGGGCGACCTCGCTGACCTCGTCGCCCGCCGCTTCGATCATCGCGCCGGCCTCGGCGATTCGGCCGTCGTTCAGGCGCGGCCGACTGGTGATGCGCGTTCGGCTGACGCTGGCGATCGACGCGAGCGCCTCGCCGCGGAAGCCGAAGGTGGCGATCGCCTCGAGGTCTTCGCTGCTCGCGAGCTTGCTCGTCGCGTGCGGGGCGATGGCGAGCGGGAGCTGGTCCTCGCTGATCCCGGCCCCGTCGTCGGAGACGCGGATGAGCTGCCTGCCGCCTTCCTCGACGCGCACCTCGACGCGCGTGGCCCCGGCGTCGAGGCTGTTCTCGACGAGCTCCTTGACCACGGAGGCAGGGCGCTCGATCACCTCGCCGGCGGCGATCTGGTTCACCAGCAGCATCGGCAGCTTACGAATCGGCATTCCGCTATGTTAAAGGACGCCCCGGCCTTGTCGAGGGGGTTGCCCCGGGAAGCGGGGGATGAAATTCGAGTGGAGAAAGAAGCCCCGTGGCCAGGTTCAGCAGCGAACAGCAAAGGGAGCAGTGCATGATCCAGACCGGCGACATCGTGCTTTTTCAGGGTGACTCCATCACCGATTGCGGCCGGGATCGGGCCAACGGCGAACCCAACCACAGCGAGGCCCTCGGCCGCGGCTACGCCTTCCACGCCGCGGCGGGACTGCTGGCGGATCACCCGGACAAGCGGCTTCAGATTTTCAACCGCGGCATCAGCGGCGACAAGGTGACCGACCTCGCCCTGCGGTGGGAGAACGACACGCTCGAGCTGCGGCCGAGGGTGCTCAGCGTGCTCATCGGCGTCAACGACACCTGGCACGGCACGGGCAAGGGCAATCCCGCCGCCGGCGTGCCGCTGGACGAGTACGCCGGGACGTATCACCGGCTGCTGACCGAGGCCGTGGACACGCTGCCGGGCGTTCGGCTGGTGCTGGGCGAGCCGTTCGTCCTGCCCTGCGGCGCGGTGACCGAGGCGTGGCTGCCCGAGATGCGAAAGCGCCAGGCGGTGGTGCGCCAGCTCGCGGCCGAGTTGGGCGCGGCTTTCGTACCGTACCAGAGCCTGTTCGACGAGGCGTGCGAGAAGGCCGGCCCCGCATACTGGGCTCACGACGGTGTGCATCCGACCCCGGCTGGTCATGAGCTCATGGCCCGGGCGTGGCGCGAGGCGGTGGAAGCGTAGATGCAGACGCTCACCGACATGAAGCACCTGCTCGCCTCGCGGGGGCTGAGGCCCAAGCATCGGCTGGGGCAGAACTTTCTGCACGATCACAACCAGATGAGGCGCATCCTCGCCGCGGCGGAGATCTCGGCAGGCGACCTCGTGCTGGAGGTCGGCCCGGGCACGGGCACGCTCAGCGAGGAGCTGCTCGAAGCGGGGGCGGAGCTGGTGGCCGTGGAAATCGACCGCGATCTCGAGCCGATCCTGCGCGAGCGGCTGAAACCCTTCGGCGAGCAGGTGACGCTGGTGGTGGGCGACATGCTCGAGAAGAAGCGGAAGCTGAACCCCGAGGTGCTGGACCGGCTGGGCGGCCGGCCGTTCAAGCTGGTGGCGAATCTGCCTTACCAGATCGCCTCGCCGCTGCTGATCAACCTGGTGGCGGATCATCCGGAGATGGGCCTGGCGGTGGTGATGATCCAGCGGGAGGTGGCGGACCGGCTCGCGGCGGACCCGGGGGGCAAGCAGTACGGGCCGCTGGGCATCGTCGTGCAGGCGATGTGCGAGGTGACGGTGGTCTCGACGCTGCCGCCGGGCTGCTTCTGGCCGCCGCCGAAGGTGAGTTCGGCCGTGGTGAGGCTGGCCCGGCGGGCGGAGCCGCTGACGGACGACCCGCACGGGCTGCTGGAGCTTCTGCACCGGCTTTTCAGTCGTCGCCGAAAGCAGATCGGCTCGATTCTGGGGCGGGACGCGCCGCTTCCGGCCGGGGCGAGCCACGAGCAGCGGCCCGAGCAGCTCAGCGTGGCCCGGCTGTGCGAGCTGGCGGCGATGCAGCGGGGCGGGTGAGAACGGTTCTCGATTGATGCGGGCTGCGAACGGTTCTAGAATGCCCGGCTGATCGTGGCGGTGGGGAGTGGAAGGAGACGCATTCATGCGCATTTTGGTGGCCATTCCGGTCTACAACGAGCAGCAGTACGTCGACCAGGTGCTGGGCGAGGTGCAGCGCTACGCCGACGACATTCTCGTCATCGACGACGGCTCGAGCGACGAAACCCCCTCGAAGCTGGCGAAGCAGCAGGTGGACGTGATCCGCCACGCGCGCAACCGCGGCTACGGCCGATCGATCCGCGACGCCTTCCGCTGGGCGCAGTGCTACGGCTACGACTGGCTGATCACCATGGACTGCGACGAGCAGCACGAGCCCGAGAGCCTGCCCGATTTCTACCGGGCGATCGAGCGGGACGACGCCGACGTCATCTCGGGCAGCCGATACCTCGACGCCGAGGTGTGCGGCACCCCGCCCCCGGCCGATCGGCGGGCGATCAACGCGAAGATCACCGAGCTGGTCAACCAGCGCCTGGGCCTTGGCATCACCGACGCGTTCTGCGGCTTCAAGGCGTACCGGGTGAGCAAGCTCGCGCTGATCAGCCTCGACAACGACGACTACGCCATGCCGCTGCAGTACTGGGTGCAGGCGGCGGCCCACGAGCTGCGGGTGACCGAGGTGCCGATCCGGCTGATCTACAACGACCCCAACCGCTGCTTCGGCGGCCCGCTGGACGACGCCGACCATCGGCTGGAGCACTACCTCGAGGTGCTCGAGACGGAGATGGCGAAGTTCCCCGAGCGCTTCGGCGCCGCCTGCTGCGGCCGGGCCCGCGCCTGACCTGCCGGGCCGGCGTGCGGTACACTGCCAGCACGATGCGGACTTATTTCGATCCACCGCTGAGCGCGTGGCGCCCCACGAGCCGGCCGGCAGCGAGCCGGGACGAACTGGCCCGGGTCGTGCGCGAGCGCGCCCGCCGACTGGGCACGCCCGATCTCGACGTGACCGAGCCGCTCATCGCCACGGGGCACCAGGCGTGGCTGTGGCACCCGGGCATTCTCGCCAAGGACATCGCCGCGGACGTCGCGGCCGATCGGTTCGGGGCGGGCCGGGTCCACCTCGTCGTCGATCAGGACGTGCACAGTGCGCTCGAGTTCACGCTGCCGAGGCAGGAAGGCGACCGGCTGACGGCGCGGCAGGTGCGCCTCGCCCCGCAGCGGCGGAGCCTGCCCACGGGATTCCAGCCGCCCGCGGACCCGCACGAGCTGCTGGCGTCGGTGCACCGGCTGGAGGACCCGAGGCTGGCGCCGCTGGCCGAGGCAAGCTCGGACCTGCCCGACTGCCGCAGCCTCGCTGAGCAGGTGGCGGTGATTCTCGCCCGGCTGCGCCGGCCGGTGGCGGGGGAGCTGGCGCTGCTCTTCGTGAGCGACCTGCCGAAGCTGGCCGCGTATCGCGAACTGCTCGAGGCGATGCTGGCGGACGCCGTCGCCTGCGCGAAGGCGTACAACGAGGCGGTCGCGGCGTGGCCCGAGGCGGGCGTGGGGCCGCTGACGCTCGAGTCGTGGCGGGTGGAGCTGCCGCTTTGGGTCTGCCGGTGGGGCGAGCCCCGTCGGCGGGTGTACGCCGACCTCGCCGACTCGGGCAACCCGATCTTCGTGGACGAGGCCGGCGAGCCGGTGGGCGGCGAAGGCGACTGGCTGCTGCCGCGGGCGCTGCTGCTGAGCGCAGCGATGCGCCGCTTCGGCTGCGAGCTGTTCATCCACGGCAAGGGCGGCGGCATCTACGACCGGGCGACCGAAACGTGGTGGGCGAGCTGGCAGGGCAGCGAACTCGCGCCCGGCGTCGTCGTCAGTGCGGATCTCCATCTCGATTGTGGCGCCCCGGTCGCCGACCGGGCCCAGCGCGAACGGGCCGTGTGGCATGCGCGGTACGTCCGGTACAACGTCGACCGGCTGCTCGGGCTCGACTCGCCCCGGGCGCGGCAGAAGCGCCGGCTGATCGAGCAGATGGACCAGCACGGCGACCGCATGCGCAAGTGGCTGGCGTTTCGCGAAATCGAGCGGTTCAACCGGGAGTTGCAGGCGGCGCATCCGGAGGTGATCGCCGAGGCGGACCAGCGGCTGCGGCAGGCGGAGGCGGGCGTGGCGAACCGGGCCATCGCGGGCAGGCGCGACTGGCCGTTCGTGCTCTACCCGCCCGACGCGCTCGCGTCGCTGCGCCAGGCGATGGGGGCGGGCGAGGTGGCGCGGCGGGGCTGAGTCGGCCATTCTCCTAATCATCTGTCAGGGCGGCACCTGCCTGCATACAATGGGGCCATGAAACGCACTTTTCTACGGTTCGCCGCGTGGCGGACCTCCCTGCCCGCGGGGGCCGGGGGGCTGGCGCAGGACGGCTCGAGTGAGCCGGCGATCGACCGCTGGTACGTGCTCGAGCTGGACGGTCAGCAGGCGGGCTGGGCTCACCCGACCGAGCGGCGGGAAGACGGCCGGCTTATCAGTGGGCACGACGATGAAGATCACGCTGGCAGCAGCGCTTCGTCGAAACCCCGGACGGCGAGCCGATCGAGGCGACCAGCCGGATGCAGGTCGGCCCGATGCCGGTCGTGCGGGAGGCGGGCGCGCTGGACGTGGCGGTTGCAAGCGTCAATCATGCTGCCGAGCCTGCGGGTCGCCCCCGGAATCCGACCCGCAGGCGCCGGCAGCCGCTGCGGGAACACCTTAGATGATTGGGGTTAACCGGCAGTGCCACCATCATGGCACACCCCCTCCCGGCCAAGGAGTGATTTTTGTGAGCAAGCTGGCAGGAACCGACCCGATCGAGCACATTCTGACCCGTCTGCGCGACGGGGAGCTGGACATCGATCAGGCCCGCCGGGCCGTGCAGGACAACTACGCCGAGAGCCTCGGCTTCGCGACGGTGGATCACGACCGCAGGCGGCGGTGCGGGGCGGCGGAGGTGATCTTCGGCGCGGGCAAGGCGCCCGAGCACCTCGTGGCGATCGCCGGGGCGCTGCTCGAGCGCGAGCCGTGCGTGCTGGTGACGCGGTGCAGCGCCGAGCACGTCGCCGCCGTGCGCGAGGCGTTTCCGGACGAGCCGATCGAGCTGGCCGAGCTGTCGGGCGCGCTGCTCGTGGGTCGGCCGCGGCAGCTCGACGTGCCGCCGATCCCGGTGGTGACGGCGGGGACGAGCGACGAATCGGTCGCCAGCGAAGCGCGGATGACCTGCCGGGCGCTGGGGCAGCCGGCGCTGGCGGTGAGCGACGTCGGCGTGGCGGGGCTGCACCGGCTGGCGAACCGGCTGGAGGAGCTGCGCGAGGCGAACGTGATCGTCTGCATCGCCGGCATGGAAGGGGCGCTGCCCAGCGTGCTTTCCGGGCTGGTGGACATCCCGATCGTGGCCGTGCCCACCAGTGTGGGCTACGGCGCGGCGATGGGCGGGCTCACCGCCCTGATGGGCATGCTCACGAGCTGCGCATCAGGGGTGAGCGTGGTGAACATCGACAACGGTTTCGGCGCGGCGTACAACGCCTGCCTGATCAACCGGATGGTCAGTGGACGCAGGGGCAGCCAGGATGACGAATGCGAATGACCAGGCCCGACGGGTGCCCGCGCCGCCGGCTCGGCCGAAGGGCGCACACAAGGGCACGTTCGGCACGGTGATTGTGGTCGGCGGCAGCCGAACGATGATCGGCGCCCCGGCCATGTGCGCGACCGCGGCGCTGCGCAGCGGCGCGGGGCTGGTGCGCATCGCCACCGAGGAGCGGGTTCTGCACCCGGCGCTGAGCATCGAGCCCGGCGCGACGGGCGTGCTCCTCCGCGGCACGGTGGACCAGAAGCTCAGCGCGCTCGATTCGGCGGGCAGCGGCCAGCGGACCGTGCTCGCGGTCGGGCCCGGCATCGGACAGGCACCCGAGGCGGGGGATCTCGTCGGGGCGCTGCTTCGCGGCCCGCGGCCGATGGTGCTCGACGCCGATGGATTGAACCTGCTCGCCTGGACCGGTCGCCCCCGGCCCGGGCGGGAGGCGGAGGTCGTGCTAACGCCGCATCCCGGCGAGTTCAAGCGGCTGGCGGAACCGCTTGGCATCCGCGAGAGCGCGACCGATCCCGACCAGCGACCCGCCGCCGCGGCGAAGCTGGCGCGGGCGCACCAGGCGGTCGTCGTCCTCAAGGGCGAGCGCAGCGTCATCACCGATGGCGAGCGGACCTTCGTCAACGACACCGGCAACCCGGCCCTGGCGGCCGCGGGCAGCGGCGACGTGCTCACCGGCGTGATCGCGGCGCTGATCGCGCAGGGGATGGGGGCGTTCGAGGCGGCGGCGCTCGGGGCGCACGTGCACGGTTTGGCCGCGGACCGCTGGGCCGAGCGGCACGGGCCACGCGGCCTGCTCGCGCGGGAGCTCGCGGACGAGCTGGTCGGGGCGCTCAGGGCAGTCGAGCAGTAGAGCTGTAGAGCAGGGGAGCGAACAAAAGAGCCCGGGGGGGCTGCCCGGGCTCGGTTGCGCGGGTCGGTGCGTTTACTCCGCGAGGCTCACCTGCACGGGGACCGGGTGGGTCAGCACGTCGAACACGGGCGAAGCGCCCCTGGCGTCCGCGATGAGCTGCTCGAGCTGCTCGCGCGGGGCGTCGGATTTGATGCGGAACTTCACGTCGATGTTCTGATAGCCGTTGCGGACATTGGGATCGATGCCGAGGAAGCCGCGCACGTCGAGGTCGCCGTGCAGGTCGGCCTCGACCTCGTCGACGCGGATGCCTTTGGCGGCGGCGGAGAAGACGAGGGCGGTCGTCAGGCAGCCGGCGAGCGCGGTGAGGACGTACTCGACCGGGTTGGCGCCTTCATCCTTGCCCAGCAGCAGCGGCGGCTCGTCGGCGTCGAAGATAAACGCGCGGTCGTGGTGGTGCGTCTGACAGGTGCCGTAGAAGTCGTCGATCTTCGTCTGGCTGTGGGCGGCGCCGAGCCAGCGGTGGTTGGCGTGGAACTTGAACCGCGCGAACTCGGGCTGCTGCCTGAACTGCCCGACCGTCTCCTGGAGCTGGTCCATGTCCAGGCCGTTGATCTGGTGCTGAATGGCCATGGCTGAAACCTTTCCCGGATCATTCGGATCCGCCTCGAAGCTCCCGGGCGGCGCGTCCGGACGGGGCGCTGGCAACCGCCCAAGTGACGATGATTCAAGCACTTGAATGCAGATCTGGCCAGTGGCGAAAGCGGAGTAATTCCATTTGCTCCCGCTTCGTCGCGGACCGCCGGCTTGAACGGGCGCCGGCGGGGCGGTGTAATGAAGGGCTTGCCTGAGACGTTCAGCCCCCGGCCCGGAGAGATCTGCCGTGAACATCGAAATCGAAGCCAAAATGCACCTCGCCGAGCCCGAGACGATCATCCAGCGCCTCGAGGAACTCGACGCCGAGCCGGTCGCCCGGCTGCTGGAGGTCAACACCTACTTCGACACCGACCAGCGCAGCCTCAAGGCCGGCGACCGCGGCCTGCGCATCCGCGTCGAAAACCCCGAGTCGGGCGAGCCCCGGGCCATCATCACCCACAAGGGCCCGCGAGCGCACGGCCAACTCAAAAGCCGCAGCGAGACCGAGGTCGGCATCACCGACGCCCAGGCCGGCTCCCGCCTGCTGCGCGAGCTGGGCTACCTGCCCGTGCTCAGCTTCGAGAAGCGCCGCCACCGCTGGCGGCTGGGCGCGTGCCTCGTCGAACTCGACACGCTGCCGCACCTCGGCCACTTCATCGAGATCGAAGGCCCCAGCGACACGGCCGTGCTGGACGTGCGCGAAAAGCTCGGCCTCAAGGAGACGCCGCTGGTCCGGGCGAGCTACATCGCGCTGCTGACCACCTACCTGCGCGAGAACCACATCCAGGACAGCGTCATCCGCTTCGAGCCGGAGACCGGCGGGCGGAACGGGGACGGGGGGTGAGGCTGGTGGCTAGCGGCTAGAGCAATTTCACTCCAGATGTAGCGCGCTGGGCACCTGTTTGCTTGCGCGATCGGCCGGTCCTTCGTAGGCTGCTTCCATTGCGAATCCCCGAACGGGAAGGAGCCGGCTCTGGGCGGCGCCGGTCAACCGGGACGGCAGCCTGACGGCCCGATGCCCCGGTGGCTCGCGCCTCGACCGCTTCTCCCTCACCGCAGTCCGCAGGTGCGGGCGACGTGGTCGACGAAGATGCGGTGCAACTGGCGCGTGACCGGGCCCGGCGTGCCTTCGCCGATGGTCTGCCCGTCCACCTCGACCGCGGCGGCGAGATGCGTCGTCGTGCCGGTGAAGAAGATCTCGTCCGCAGCCAGCAGCTCGTCCGTCGTGAACGGCTCCTCGCGGACGGTGACCCCCTCGGCCCGGGCGAGCTCGATCAGGAGGTTCCGCGTGATGCCGCTGAGGATCCAGCGGTCGGCGGGATGAGTGACCAGCTCGCCCCCGCGCACGATGAAGACGTTGGCGGCGGAGCCCTCGGTGACCCGGCCGTCGCGGTGGAGGATCACCTCCTGGCACCCGGCTTCGCGGGCGGCCTGGCGGGCGAGGACGTTGGGCAGGAGCATCAGCGACTTGATCCAGCACTCGGTCCACCGCCGATCCTCGTCGAGGCAGACCCGCCAGCTCGCGGGGGTCTCCTCGAGGTTCATCGGGCCGACGGGGTAGGCGATCGCCAGCACGGTCGGCTCGCAGGTGGCGGGGAAGCAGTGCTCGCGCGGGGCCTGGCCGCGGGTGATCTGCCAGTACATCTTGGCGTCGCGGATGCCGTTGCGGCGGAGCAGCTCGTCGCTGATTGCGGGCAGCTCCTCGAGCGCAGACGGCTCGGGCAGGCGGATCCCGCCGAGGCTGCGGCGAAGCCGGGCGAGGTGGCCCTCCAGCGCCAGCGGCTGGCCGGCGTAGTAGCGGATCACCTCGTAAACGCCGTCGGCGAAGAGCGTGCCGCGATCTTCGACGGAGATGCGCGCCTGGGACTTGGGCAGGTATTCGCCGCTGAGATAGACGACCGGGTCGGGTGCACTCATGGTGGTGTGAGTTTACCGTCCGCGCGGGCCGGCGTGCGGCGGGGGCGGGGAATTAACTGAGAAGTGGCCGGGGGGGGGGAAGTGCCGAGTGGGGAAGTGGCCGGGTGACCGGGGTCCTCCGGGTGCCGCCCGGGGTTGTGGAACTTGAGGGCGGAACGACGTCGCGGCGGTGCGTGCCGCCCGGCGAAGCCTCAGTCCAGCTCGATGATCCGCGCGCCGGGGCCGGGGCGGCTGGCGAAGGCGGCGGGCTCGATGCCGGTCGCTTCGCGGTAGGTGCGGGTGATCGCCTTGCTCACGGGGCCCACGGCGTCGGTGCGGAGGAGGGTGACGGTGCAGCCGCCGAACCCGCCGCCGGTCATGCGCGAGCCGAAGACCTCGCCGGTGGGCACGTGCTTTTTCGCCAGCTCGACGAGCGTGTCGAGCTCGGGGCAGCTCACCTCGAAGTCGTCGCGGAGCGAGGTGTGGCTTTCGAGCATGAGCTGGCCGGCGCGGGGGTAGTCCCGGGCCTCGAGGGCGTCGGCGAACTGCTGCGTGCGCTCGTTTTCCGTGATGACGTGGCGGGCGCGGCGCATGGCGAGCTGGTCCTCGTCGGCGAAGACGTCGCGCAGCAGCTCCATCGTCGCGTCGCGCAGGGCGGGGACCTCCATCGCCCGGGCGGCCTGCTCGCACTGGGCCCGCCGCTCGGCGTATTCTCCGCCGGTGAGGGCGTGTTTCACGTTGGAGTTGACGATGAGAATGCTCACCTCGGGGTCGGTGAGCGGGACGGCCGTCGTGTCGTGGCTGCGGCAGTCGATCAGCAGGGCGGCGCCCTCCTGGCCCATGGCGGAGATGAACTGGTCCATGATCCCGCAGGGTACGCCGGCGAACTCGTGCTCGGCCTGCTGGCAGAGCAGGGCCTTCTCGATCGGGTCGATCTGGTCGCCCGAGAGTGCCTCGGCGAGCGTGGCGGCAGCGACCTCGAGCGCGGCGCTGCTCGAGAGGCCCGAGCCCAGCGGCACGGTCGAATCGATCACCGCGTCGAACCCGCCGGGGTCGAGGCCCTTGCCCAGGCCCAGGGCGAGCGGGCCGCGGACGTAGTTGGTCCAGCTCGGCTCGCCGGGCTTGAGGTCGGGCTTGAGCTCGAACTCGACGACGGTGTCGGGCAGGTTCGTGTCGGCGAGGCGGACCTTGTTGTCGTCGCGGCGGGCGGCGAGGTAGAGGGCCTGCCGCTCGATGGCCATGGGCAGGACGAAGCCGTCGTTGTAGTCGGTGTGCTCGCCGATGAGGTTGACCCGGCCCGGCGCGGCGGCGGCGAGCTCGGGGCTGCGGGCGAAGGTCTTCTCGAAGTGCTCGCGGGCGCGGCGGATCTGGATGTCCAGGGCGTTCGACTCGGGCATGGCGCGTCTCCGTTTTCGGGGACGGTGATGATAACGGCTGTGGCGGCTCGTGCCACGCGGCGCGGGGCGGCGCATGGGTTTGCGTGCCGGCGCGGCCGGGGATAAACTCGCCGCTCTGACGCCGAGGGTCTGCGTATGCGCTTTGAGATGATCGACCGAGTGACGGGCCGCGAGGAGGGCCGACTGACCGCTGTCCGCAGCGTGACCAGCGGCGAGGAGTATCTCGCGGACCATTTTCCGGGCTTCCCCGTGCTGCCCGGCGTGCTCATGCTCGAAGCGCTGGTGCAGGCGGCGAGGCGGCTGGTGGCGGAGACGGACAATCCCCCGGTGCTGCCGCTGGTGATCGAGCAGGTGCGCAACGTCCGGTACGGGCAGATGGTCCGGCCCGGGCAGACGCTGAAGATCGACGTGACCCTGCGCAAGCAGGACGAGACTGGATACGAGTTCCAGGGCAAAGGGATGGTGGAGGGCGACGTGGCCGTCCAGGGCCGCTTCCGCCTCGCCCCGCTGGCCGGGGACGGACCCGCATAATCTGCCACGGACGTGACACGGAGAAGATAGCCATGGCGATGACTCAGGACGAAGTCTTTGAGAAGGTGCAGGAAGTGCTCGAGGACGCGCTCGGCGTCGACGAGGACGAAGTGACCGCGGACGCGAAGCTGGTGGAGGATCTCGGCGCCGAGTCGATCGACTTCCTCGACATCGTCTTCCGCCTCGAGAAGGCCTTCGGCATCAAGATCGAGCAGAGCGAGCTGTTCCCCGAGAACGTGCTCAACGATCCCAAGTACGTCCAGGACGGCCAGGTGACCGACGAGGGGATGGAAGAGCTGCGCAGCCGCCTGCCCCACGCCGACCTGAGCGAGTTCGAGAAGAGCCGCGACGTGGAAGACTTCTCCAACGTCTTCACCGTCGACGCCATCGTCAAGTTCGTGCAGGGCAAGTTGTGAGGGTCTAGGGTCTGCGGGCCAGGGCCTGGGGAGGACGGCCGGTCGCCGGGGGCGGCTCGGACCGCCGGTGTGACGGTGCGTCACAGCTCCAGACGCTGGCCGCCAGGCGCCGGACGCTGAATATGCGCTGGATCTGGATTGACCGCATTACCGAGCTGGAGCGTGGCGAGCGCTGCGTGGCGATCAAGAACGTCTCGGCTGCCGAGGACGTGCTGCACGATCATTTTCCCGCCACGCAGCACCACCCGCCCATGCCGGTGATGCCGGGCTCGCTGATCATCGAGGGCATGGCCCAGACCGCGGGGATCCTCGTCGGCCACGCCGGGGACTTCGCGGAGAAGGTGATCCTCGCCAAGATCGCGAAGGCGACGTTCACCGCCGCCGCCCGGCCCGGCTTTACGATCCGCCACACGGCGACGATCGACCGCCTCGACGCCTCGGGGGCCGCGACGACCGGCGTGACGGAGCTGATCGACCCGGCCACGGGGGACGTGCGGCCGCTCGCCGAGATCGAGCTGATGTTCAGCCACATCGACCGCAACCGCGGGGGGCTGGCGTTTCCCGAGCACAACTTCGTCTTCACCAGCCAGTTCATGGACCTCTTGCGCGACTCGGGCTTTCTCGGCGAGTAGGGCTGCGGAAATCCGGTGCTCGGACGATCTTCACTTGCCCGGTCGCCGGATGAATGGTCTGCTTGTGTGGTTCCCGTGGCGGGGGGGATGCGGATGGGCGTCAGCCGGGTACATCGACTGCTTCGACTGATCACGCTTTTGCAGAGCGGTCGGCCGCGCCATGCCGACGAGCTGACCGAGGAGCTCGGGATCAGTCGGCGGACGCTGTTTCGCGATCTGAACATGCTCGAGGAGGCGGGGGTTCCGTACTACTACGAGGCGGGGGTGGGCTACCGCATCAGCCGCACGTTTTTCCTGCCGCCGATCAGCCTGGACGTGCGTGAGACAATGGGTCTGATGCTGCTGGGCAAGCTGGCGGGCTCGCAGCGTGATCGGCCGATGGTGACGCCGGGGCTGAGTGCGATTTACAAGCTGCTGAGCACGGTGCCCGAGCCGATTCGCTCGGCGTGCGGGGAGATGATGGCCCACGTCTCGGTCCGGAGCGGTCCGCGTGAGCAGGGGGAGCCGGCGGCGTTCTACGCGACGCTTCAGCAGTGCCTCGACGAGGGCCGGGCGTGCCGGGTGAGCTACGAGAGCCCGGTCGAGCCCGAGCCGCTGGAGATGGTGGTTCACCCGTACCTGCTGCACTTTTCCGACCGGGCGTGGTACGTGCTGGGCTGGACGGACCTGCACGAGGAGGTGCGGGTGCTGAAGCTGGGGCGGATTCGCGATCTCGCGCCGCTGGATCGCCGGTTCGCCCGGCCGCGGCAGTACCGGGTGGAGGACAAGCTGGGCAAGGCGTGGCGGCTGATTCCCGAGGGCCGGGAGTACGACGTCGAGCTCGAGTTCTCGGCCATGGTGGGGCAGAACGTGGCCGAGGTGCGCTGGCACGCCAGCCAGGAGCAGCAGATGCTGCCGGACGGGCGGTGTCGGATGCGGTTCCGGGTGGACGGCCTGCGCGAGATTGCCTGGTGGATCTGCGGGTATGCCGACCAGGTGGCGGTGATTGGTCCTGCGGCCCTGCGTGAGCGGGTGCGTGAGATGCACCAGCGCGCGGCGGCGCGGCACGGGGGCTGAGAGGTTTGTTTCGGCCATGAGCGGATCTGAGAAGCAGTGGACGGGCCGCAAGCCAGTGATCGGCCTGCTGGGCGGGCCGGGCTCGGGCAAGAGCTTCGTGGCGGGGCTGTTTACCGAGCTGGGCTGCGCGGTGATCGACGCGGACGCGATCGCCCGCGACGCGCTCACGCGGCCGGACGTGATCGACACGCTCGTTTCGTGGTGGGGCGAGGGAATTCGCGATCCGGAAGGGGGGATCGATCGTAGTCAAGTGGGGCAGATCGTTTTTGAGGACCCCGCTGAGCTTCGCCGGCTGGAGGGGCTGGTTCATCCGATCGTGGGCGACCGCCGGGCGGAGCTTCGCCGGCGATACCAGGCCGATCCCGAGGTGCGGGCGATCGTGGAAGATGTGCCGCTGCTTCTGGAGAAGGGTCTGGAGGGGGTCTGCGACGTGCTGGTGTTTGTCGAGGCGTCGCGGGAGACGCGTCTTGAGCGGGTGCGGGCTCATCGCGGCTGGGACGACGCGGAACTCGCCCGGCGCGAGAGTCGACAGATGCCGCTTGACACGAAGCGGAATCGGGCTAATTATGTGCTGAACAACGACGGCGATCCGGCTCGCACCGCGAGCGAGGCCCGCCGAATACTTTCCCTGATATTCCATAATTGAGATTCGTGCGGTTGAGCGACCAGGCCGGGATGGCCTGTCCACTTGGCGCACTCCCTGTCAGAAGGATGGGCCGCTTGGAATTTTCCGGAGCGGGAAGAAATGCCTTTCCGGGTCCCCGGTTCCCGATTCGCCTTTCCCTGACGCATCACGGTTACCAGAACAGCGTTTTACCCCGCCGCGGCCGGTATCTAGGCCGGTCGCACCCAGGCCCCACTTAAGGAGAACCGCCTCCATGGCGACGAAGAGCACCAAGAGCAAGAGCACCAAGAGCAGCAAGACGCGGCGCAGCAGCAAGGAGCAGGGCGATCAGCAGCCCCAGGAGCCGCGCAGCCCGCAGACCGACGCCCAGCTCGACGCCGAGACGCAGAGCCGCTACGAGCAGGCGAAGCGCAGCGACCTCACCGTCCGCGATCTGCAGAAGATGACGGTCGAGGACCTGCACGAGCTGGCGAAGAAGGAGGGTGTCGAGGACTACACCGGCCTGAAGAAGCAGGAGCTGATCTTCAAGATCCTCGAGAAGCACATCGCCCGCCAGGGGCTGATGTACGGCGAGGGCGTGCTGGAGATCCTGCCTGACGGCTTCGGCTTCCTGCGCAGCCCGGAATACAGCTATCTCGCCTGCCCGGACGACATTTACGTCAGCCCGAGCCAGATCCGCCGCTTCGGGCTGAAGGTGGGTCACGTGGTGCAGGGCACGATTCGGCCGCCCAAGGAGAGCGAGCGCTACTTCGCGCTGCTGCGTGTGGACGCGATCAACGGCCACCCGCCGGACGCGCTGAACGACGTGAAGACGTTCGAGGACCTGACCCCGCTGCACCCGCACGAGCGGTTCGTGCTCGAGACCCCGGAGGACCCGGACAACCTCGAGATGCGGATCGTGGACCTGGTCACCCCGGTCGGCCGGGGCCAGCGCGGGCTGATCGTGGCTCCGCCGCGCACGGGTAAGACGGTGCTGCTTCAGAAGATGGCGAACTCGATCATCAAGAACTCGCCCGAGGTGAAGGTGATCGTGCTGCTGATCGACGAGCGGCCCGAGGAAGTGACCGACTTCCGCAACAACACGCCCAAGGACGTGGAGGTGGTCGCGAGCACGTTCGACGAGCAGAGCGCCCGGCACGTGCAGGTGTGCGACATGGTCATGGAGAAGTCCCGCCGACTCGTCGAGTTCGGTGAGCACGTGGTCATCCTGATGGACTCGATCACCCGCATGGCCCGGGCGTACAACACGGAGATGCCGCACTCGGGCAAGATCCTGACCGGCGGCCTGGACTCCAACGCCCTGCAGCGGCCCAAGAAGTTCTTCGGCTCGGCCCGCGCCATCGAAGGCGGCGGCAGCCTGACCATCATGGCCACCGCGCTCGTGGACACCGGCTCGAAGATGGACGACATCATCTTTGAGGAGTTCAAGGGCACGGGCAACAGCGAGCTGCACCTCGACCGCCGACTGGTCGAGAAGCGGGTCTACCCCGCCATCGACATCGCGGCGAGCGGCACGCGGCGCGAGGAACTGCTGCTCGATCCCAAGGAGCTCGAACTGGTCTACCGGCTGCGGAAGGTCCTTTCGGACATGAACGTGGTCGAGGCGATGGAGCTGATCAAGAATCGGCTGAAAAAGGTCAGGACCAACGCCGAGTTCCTGATGACGATGAGCCTGGACTGATCGCAGGCCCGATCAAGACAATCGAAAACGCCCGGCCGCGAAGGTGGCCGGGCGTTTTTCGTGCGCTTCGGGAACCGCGATCACACGAAGGGGGACGCAGAGGTACGAAGAGAGGAGAAGAGGCTGTGTAGGGGAGACAAGGGCCCTGAAGCCGCGGCAAGCGCAGCGCTGCCGCGGATCGGGTTTTACCCAGCGCACGGACTCCGCGGCAGATCCCGGGCAGTGCTGCGTTGGGCTCTTCCCCTTGCGTTTCCCGCGAGGGGCGGTCTAATGGCCGGCATGAGCTATTCCAATCTGCGCGAGTTTGTCGAGGCCCTGGACGCCGCGGGGGAGCTGCGGCGGGTGACTGCCGAGGTGTCGCCGCTGCTGGAGATCAGCGAAATCACCGACCGCATCAGCAAAAGCCCCGCCGCCCGGGCGAGCGACCATGCGCCGGCGTTCGACCCGCGTCATGCCGAGCTGGGCGGGCATGCCCTGCTGTTCGAGAACGTGCAAGGGGCGGACGTGCCGCTTCTGATCAACGCCTTCGGCAGCTATCGGCGGATGGAGATGGCGCTGGGCTGCGAAGCAGGCGGGTTCGAGGCGCTCGCGCAGAAGGTGGGGGCGCTGGTCAGGCCCGAGCCGCCCAGCGGGCTGGTGGCGAAGATGAAAAAGGGGCTGGAACTGGCGAAAATCGCTTCCTATGCGCCGAAAGTCGTCCGCAGCGGCCTCTGCCAGCAGGTCGTGCGGCAGGGCAGCGAGGTGAACCTGCTCGAGCTGCCCGTCATCAAGTGCTGGCCCGACGACGGCGATCCGCGCACCTGCGGGTATCCGCTCACCCCCGAACAGGCGGGCACGGCAGGCGGCGGGGGGCGGTACCTCACCTTCGGGCAGACCTTCACGATTCACCCCGACGATGCGGGCAGGCCGGCCGGGGAGCCCAGGACGAGCCGAAACGTCGGCATGTACCGCCAGCAGCTTCTCGGGCCGAATCGCACGGCCATGCACTGGCACATGCACCACGACGGGGCGCGGCACTGGCGGGCGTGGCAGAAAACGGGCCGGCCGATGCCGTGCGCGATCGCCTTCGGCGGGGAGAGCGTGCTGCCTTACGCGGCGACCGCGCCGCTTCCGCCCGGGATTTCGGAGCTGCTGTTCGCCGGTTTTCTCAACGAGGGCCCGATCGAGCTCGTGCCCTGCCAGACGGTCGATCTGCACGTGCCGGCCAGCGCCGAGCTGGTGATCGAGGGGTACGTGAGCACCCGGGCCGGCGGGCCGGGCTGGGACCCGCGTGTGCAGGGGGCTCCGCCGCTGGACCTGGAGCACGAGGTGTTCGAGGGGCCGTTCGGGGACCACACCGGGTTTTATTCGCTGCCCGACCGCTACCCGGTGTTCGAGGTGACGGCGGTGACGCATCGGCGGGACCCGATCTTCCCCGCCACGATCGTCGGGCTGCCGCCCCAGGAGGATTATTACCTGGGCAAGGCGACGGAGCGGCTGTTTCTGCCGCTTCTCAAGACGCTGGTGCCGGACGTGATCGACTACGACCTGCCGATGTTCGGGGCGTTTCACAACTGCGCGTTTCTGAAGATCCGCAAGGCGTATCCGCTGCAGGCGAGGCGGGTGATGCACGCGATCTGGGGGGCGGGGCAGATGGCGTGGACGAAGATGCTGGTCGTCGTCGACGAGGACGCCGACGTGCACGACCACGAGGACGTGCTCTTTCGGCTGTGCGCCAACTGCGATCCCGGCCGGGACGTGGAGACGGTGAACGGCCCGCTGGACATCCTGGACCACGCGGCCCCGCGGTTGGGGGCGGGTCACAAGATGGGCTTCGACGCGACGCGGAAGGTGCCCGGCGAGGAGGTGGGGGGGCACGCGGTGCGGAGCTGGCCCGAGATGCTGAAGATGGACGAGGCGACGCGGCAGCGCGTGGATGCGCGGTGGGGGGCGTACTTTTCTTAGTTAGAGGCTGGGGGTAAGTCCGGGGACGCCGGGACGTCCGGAGCCGATCCGCGGCTCTCTTTTTTCCTCTGCGTGCTTCTTCGTGGCTCTTCGCGGCTTCGTGGTTCTCTGGCTCGGGGCGCGCAAAAAGCGGCCCGACGGCGTGGGGGGGACACCAGTCGGGCCGTGAGGGGGGCTTGGTTGGCCGGGCCGGTTGAAGCCCGGGAGTCGGAACGGCGTGTCGCGTCGTCGTCGGGGCGAGCCCGGTCTCCGCGTCGCTTTTCATTCCGTCATCACCAATATATACGGGCTTTCCCTGAGATGGGTCGCGCGTTCGGAAGAAAATCGCAAAAACTTACCTATCTTGCCAGCACAACCCGGTTTATCGCTACAGAGGGACGATCCCGGTCCAATAAAAAGGATCAGGACGGGGCGTCAGCGTCGCCGTCGAGCCGGGCGCGGAGGTTTCGCAGCAGGTCGAACGCGTCCATCGGCGAGAGGCGGGTGAGGTCGATCTGCCGCAGCTCGTCCAGGGCCGGGTGATCGACGTATTCGGTGAACAGCGACATCTGCTCCCGCTCAGGCGGCGCCTGGCTGGCCGGGCCGGGGGCGGGCGGCTGGTCCTTGTGGCTCACGGCAAGCTGGCCGAGAAGCTGGTTCGCCCGGTTGACGATCGAGCGGGGCAGGCCGGCGATCTTCGCCACGTGGATGCCGTAGCTGCGGTCGGTCGCCCCGGGCACGATGCGGTGGAGGAAGACGATCTGGTCCTGCCACTCGCGGACGGTCACGTTCAGGTTGGTCACGCTGTCGTACTGCTCGGCCAGCGTGGTCAGCTCGTGGTAGTGCGTCGCGAACAGCGTCCGCGGGCCCTTCGCGGCGAGGTGCTCGGCAATCGCCCAGGCGAGGCTCAGGCCGTCGAGCGTGCTCGTGCCCCGGCCGATCTCGTCGAGAATGACCAGGCTCCGCCTTGTCGCATGATGGCAGATGTTCGCTGCCTCGGTCATCTCGACCATGAAGGTCGACTGCCCGGCATGCAGCTCGTCGCTTGCGCCGATGCGGGTGAAGATGCGGTCGCAGAGCCCGACCACGGCCTCGTCGGCCGGCACGAACGAGCCGGTGTGGGCGAGCAGGGCGATCAGTGCCGCCTGGCGGATGTAGGTGCTCTTGCCCGCCATGTTCGGGCCGGTGATCAGGGCGAGCGAACCGCCGGCCTCGAGGGCTTCGCCGTTGGCCTCCGCTTCGCCGCGGGTTTCCGGGCCGAGGACGCCCAGCTCGACGTCGTTGGGCACGAACTGCTCGCCCAGCAGCTCGTCCAGCACGGGGTGCCGCCCGGCCCGGATGTGCAGGGCGGGCTCGTCGCGGATCTCCGGGCGGACGTAGCCGTGGCGGACGGCCCGTCGCGCGAAGCAGCCGAGCACGTCCAGCTCGGCGACCAGCCGGGCGAACTCGTGCAGCCGCGGCGTGTGCGAGCGGGCGAGGTCGCAGAGTCGGGCGAACAGCGCCTGCTCGCGGGCGATCGCCTTCGTCTCGGCGGAGAGGACCTTCTCCTCGTATTCCTTGAGCTCGGGCGTGATGAAGCGCTCGGCGTTCTTGAGCGTCTGCTTGCGCGTCCAGGCGTCGGGGGCTTTCTCGCGGTTGGTTCGGCTGAGCTCGATGTAATAGCCGAACACCTTGTTGAACCCGACCTTGAGGGCGGGGATGTCGGTCGTCTCGATGAGCTCTTTCTGATAGCGGGCGAGCCATGCGTTGCCGTCGCGCTGGAGCGAGCGGTACTCGTCGAGCTGGCCGTCGAAGCCGTCGCGGATGAGCCCGCCCTCGCGCAGGTGAGCGGGGGGCTCAGGGGTGCACGCCTCGTCCACCTGCGCGGCGAGCGTTTCGAGCGGCTCGACCAGCTCGGCCACCGGCTGGTGGTAGTGGCGGACCGAGTTGCGGGCTTCGAGCAGCGCGGCGATCGCCCGGACCTGCTTCGCACTGCGCCCCAGCGCCACGAGGTCGCGCGGCGTCGCCCGGTTCACAGCCAGGCGGGCGGTGATGCGCTGCACGTCCTGCACGTCGTCGAGGGCGGTGCGGAGCTCGTCGAGGAAGCGTCCGTCGTCGACCATCGCCTGGACGACGCGCTGGCGCTCTTCGATCGGCTCGCGTTCGCGCAGGGGGTAGCAGAGCCACTGGCGGAGCAACCGCTTGCCCATGCCGGTGACGCATCCGCCGCCCGAGCTGCTCATGACGCCGAGCACGGAGCCGTCGACGCTGCCCGTGCGCAAGGTGCGCTCGATCTCCAGGCTGCGCAGCGAGGTCTGGTCGATGACGAGGTGCGCCTGCCGCTCGAAGCGGCGGGGCGGCTGGAGGTGGGAGAGCGAAGTGGCCGAGCGGCCGGGTGGCTGAGTGGTTGAGTCGGCTTCCCTGCCGGCGCGCTGGGTTTCGAGCATGTAGTGGATGATGGCGCCAGCGGGCATGAGGGCCTGGTCGTCGTCTTCGAAGCCGAAGCCGGCGAGTTGGGCGACCTGGTACTGCTTTTTGAGGATTTCCGCCGCCTCTTCCTGGCGGAACTGCCAGCCGGGGCGGGGGGTGAGCGCACAGCCGAGGGTGTCCGCGAGGCGGGCGACGCGCTCGGGCGGCTCGCCGTCGGCGGTTTCGCAGTAGAGCAGCTCGCTGGGGCCGACGCGAGCGAGCTCGTCGCCGACCTCGTCCTCGGCAAGCGTGGTGACGCGGAACGATCCGGTGCTGAGCTCCGCCCAGGCGAGGCTGGCCTGGGCTTTGCCGTGGAAGACGACCGCGGCGAGGGGGTTCTCCCGGCCCTCCTCGAGCAGGCACTCGTCGGTGAGCGTGCCGGGGGTGACCACGCGGGTGACGTCGCGCTGGACGACCCCCTTCGCCTGGCTGGCGTCCTCGGTCTGGTCGCAGACGGCAACGCGGTGCCCGGCCTGGATCATGCGGCGGAGATAGCCCTCGACACTGTGATAGGGCACGCCGGCCATGGGCACGCCCTCGGTGCGCTGCGTGAGCGTGACGCCGAGCACCTTGTGGGCGAGCTTCGCGTCGTCGTAGAACATTTCGTAGAAGTCGCCCATGCGGAAGAAGAGCACGCACCCGGGGTGCTGCTTCTTGAAGCGATGGAACTGCTGCATCGCGGGCGTCAGACGCTTGGGGGCGGATTGGGGCATGGCGCTCGTGCGGTCCTGGCGCTTCTGGGCGTTGGAACGAAGAAGGCAGCAGTTTACCAGACCGGGGCAAGTCGTTGCCAGAACAGGGCATGGAGCGAGCGGATCGGCGATGTCCGTTATACTGCGGCCATGCTGCGTGAATCCGGTCACCTCTTTGGCGAAGACGTCGCTCCCGCGGCCGCGGGCTATGCTCACGTGGCCCTGGAGCAGGGGATCGACATGGCCCCCGGGGGGCTGACGTACGCGATCCCGCTCGAGCTCGAGGGGCTCGCGGTGGGCGAGCGGGTGCGCGTGCCGCTGGGCCGGGGCAATCGGCCGGTGCCGGGCTTCGTCGTGGAGGTGAGCGAGGAGACCGAGCAGGACCCCGCGGCGCTCAAGTTCATTCTCGAGCGCGATCGGCGGAAGGTGTCCCTGCCGGCCGACCTGATCGAGCTGGCGCGGTGGGTGGCGGGGTATTACTGCTCGCCGCTGGGCATGGTGTTCGCGTCGATGTTGCCCGCCGCGGTCAAGCGGGGCACGGGCACGGTGCGCGAGACGCTGGTGCGCCTGGCGGAGGAGGCCGACCCGGACGACGCCCCTGCGCCGCCGGACGACGCGGAGGACGAGCCGGCCCCGCGGCGGGGTCGGAAGAAGAAAGCGAAGATCACCCCGCTTCAGCAGGCGGTACTCGACGCGGCGAGGCGGCGCGCCCGGCAGGGGCGGGCGTGGGTCGGCATCCGCCACCTTGCCGACCTTGCCGGAGCGAAGACGACCTCGCCCATTAAGCAGCTCATGGAGAAGGGCCTGCTGGTGACCAGGCAGTCGGAGACGGTCGCCAGCGATCTCGACCTCCGCGCCCAGGAGGCGGCGGAGCACACCGGCCGAATCACCCTCAGCCCGGGCCAGCAGGAGGCGCTCGACCACCTCGGCAAGCACCTCACGGACGGCTTCGGCGTCCACCTGCTGCACGGCGTGACCGGCAGCGGGAAGACCGAGGTATACCTTCGGCTGATCGACAAGGCGCTGGGGGGGGAGAGTGGCCGGGTGGCCGAGTGGCCGAGTGGCCAGGCGGAAGAAACAGGCGGCGAAGCCGCGCACTCGGCCACTTCCGCCCCCGCTCCCGCGGCGATCGTGCTCGTGCCGGAGATCGCGCTGACGCCGCAGACGGTGGCGCGATTTCTCGCCCGATTCGGGTCGGTGGCGGTGCTGCACTCGGGGTTGACCGCCGCCCAGCGGCATGCGCAGTGGCGGCGGATCCGCGAGGGCAAGGCGCGGATCGTCATCGGGGCCCGCTCGGCCATCTTCGCGCCGGTGCAGAAGCTCGGGCTGATCATCGTCGACGAGGAGCACGAGTCGAGCTACAAGCAGGACCAGCTTCCGCGCTACCACGCCCGCGACGTGGCGATCCGTCGGGCGCAGATGCGGGGGGTTCCCGTCGTGCTCGGCAGCGCCACGCCGAGCCTGGAGAGCTATCGCAACGCCGTGCGGGCGAAGGAGGAGGCCGCCAGCGGAGCGCAGGCGAGCCAGTCGGTGTTCCACCTCGTGCGCATGCCCGAGCGCGTGCCCGGGATGAAGCTGCCCGACGTGGAGATCGTCGACCTTCAGGAGGAGCGGCGGCAGCGGCGGGGGATTCACCTGCTCAGCCAGCGGATGGAGGCGGAGCTCAAGCGGATTGTCTGCGGGCCCTCGGGCGACGGGGCGGCGCAGGCGCTGCTGCTGCTGAACCGCCGGGGGTATGCGAACTACATCGCCTGCCCGGACCACCGCTGCGGCTGGATGATGCGCTGCGAGTACTGCGACGTGACGATGGTCTACCACAAGGACGGGCGGCTGCCGACGGGCGGCCTCGTGCGCTGCCACCACTGCCAGGCGGAGCAGCTTCTGCCCTCGGTCTGCGAGGTGTGCGGCAAGAAGGTGACCGTCTTCGGCCTGGGTACGCAGCGCGTCGCGGAGGAGCTCGAACGGAAATTCCCCGGCATCAAGGCGATCCGCATGGACGCGGACACGATGCGCAGCGCCCGCGACTATCGCGAGACGCTCGACCGGTTCCGCCGGGGCGAGGCGCACGTGCTGCTGGGGACGCAGATGATCGCCAAGGGGCTGGACTTCCCTTCGGTTCGGCTGGTGGGGGTGATCAGCGGCGACACGGCCCTGCATCTGCCCGACTTCCGGGCGGCGGAGCGGACGTTCCAGCTTATCAGCCAGGTCGCCGGCCGAGCGGGGCGGAGCAGCGAGGTGGGCCGGGTGATCGTGCAGAGCTTCAGCCCCGAAGACCCGGCCATCGTGCTGGCGTCCAAGCACGACTACGAGGGCTTCGCCGCGCGGGAGCTCGCGTTCCGCCAGGAGGTCGGCCTGCCGCCGGCGACGCGGATGGTGCGCATCGTGATCCGCGACCCGGACCCCTACGGCTGCATTCAGCGGGCGCGCGAGCTGGCAGAGCATCTGACGCGCTTCGACCAGCAACTCGGCACACAGATTCGGATCACCGGCCCGATGCCGTGCCCGATCGCCCGGATCGCCGGCTTCCACCGCCAGGAGATCAAGCTCGTCGCCCCCTCGGCCGGGCCCCTGCAACGCCTGCTCACCGCGGCGCGAAACATCCGTTTGCTCACGTCCGATGCGCGGACGGCGGTGGATGTGGATCCGGTGTCACTGCTGTGAGCCACGAAGAAGCGAAGGCACGAAGGGGCACGAAGAAAGAGCCACAGATAAACACAGATGAACATGCTCCGTAGAGAACCCGGATTCGTAGCCGTGGATCCACGATGTAAGAAGCACCGCATGCGAATGCGGTGCCCCGCTGGCGTCAACACGGCTTGCAAGCAAGCCGTGCCACCCGGGTCCGGGGTGCAGGCAGGGTCTCGTACAGAGCAAGATGAACACAGATAAGAATGGGAGGGAGAGGAAAAGATAGAGAAAAGGCGGGCTCGGGCATTGGTCCGTCGCCTTTGCCTCCTCGCTCCTCCCTCTCCGTCTTTTTCTCCTGTCTGTCTCTTTCTCTTTCTGTCTTTCTCTGTCTTACTTATCTGTGTCTATCTGTGTCCATCTGTGGCTAAACCGGCCCTCCCTCTCATCTTCGCGTCCTTCGTGCCCGCTTCGTGTCTTCGTGGTTCTCTTCTGCTCCGGCCCTGGTGCCCTTGGCGCCCTGGTGGTTCACCCAGGCCGGTCTTCCATCCCGTGAGCCTCGGCGACCGCCCGGTTGGTCAGCCGCCCGGTCCGCATGTTGAGGGCGGACGCGAACGCGGGGTCGCTCTCGATCAGCTTCTCCGCGCCCTGGTTGGCGAGGCGCAGGACGTAGGGCTGGGTCGCGTGGCAGAGGGCCTGGGTGCTCGTGCGGCCGACGGCGCCGGGCATGTTCGTCACGCCGTAGTGGACGACGCCGTCGACGACGTAGGTCGGCTCGGCGTGCGTGGTGGGGCGGGTGGTTTCCACGCAGCCGCCCTGGTCGACGCCGACGTCGACGATGACCGCGCCGACGGGCATGTCGCGCAGCATCTCCCGGCTTACCAGCACGGGGGTCCGTCCGCCGGGGATGAGTACCGCGCCGACGATGAGGTCGCTGGCGGCGACGTGCTGGCGGACCGCGTGCGGGTGGGAGTAGATCGTGCGCACGTTCGCGGGCATCACGTCGTCGAGGTAGCGCAGGCGGTCGAGGTTGACGTCCATGATGACCACGCTCGCCCCGAGGCCGGCCGCAACCTTCGCGGCGTTCGAGCCGACCACGCCGCCGCCCAGAATCGTTACCTTCGCCGGCTCCACCCCCGGCACGCCGGAGAGCAGGATGCCCCGGCCCATCTGCGGCCGCTCGAGATACTTCGCGCCCTCCTGGATCGCCATCCGGCCCGCCACCTCGCTCATCGGCGTCAGCAGCGGCAGCCGACCCTCCGCATCGGCCAGCGTCTCGTACGCCAGGGCCGTGATCCCCGCTTCGAGGCACGCCTCGGTCAGATCCCGGCTGGCGGCGAAGTGGAAGTAGGTGAATACGACCTGCCCCGGCCGCATGAGCCGCGGCTCGTCGGCGACCGGCTCTTTCACCTTGACGATCAGCTCGGCCCGCTCGAACACCGCCTCGCGCTCGTCCACGAGCTCGGCCCCGGCCGCATCGTACTCGTCATCCTCGTACCCGCTGCCGACCCCGGCCCCGCGCTCGACGAGCACCTCGTGACCCGCCTGCACCAGCAGCTCCACGCCCACCGGCAGCACGGCAACGCGATACTCGTCCGGCTTGATCTCCCGCGGCACACCAATGATCATCCCGGCCTCCCGTGACGGGGTCGCTGAAACCGTCCGCGGGATTATTGGGCGCTGCGGGGCAGGAGTTAAGAGGCGGAGGGAACTGGTGTCGCGTCACACCTCAATCGACGTGTGCCGGGAGAACAGACGCTGGCCGAAGCGTACTTCGCTCGGCAAAGTGCGGCACCCATCAATCGGGTCGCGACGCCGCTTTCTTCCTCTTTCTCGTGCCCCTTCGCCGTCTTCGCGCCCTGGTGGTTCACTCGGCGCGCGCGTTCGCCCGCCTTCCGCTTTCCTCCCTGGTGCCCTTTGGTGTCTTGGTGGTTCATTCCGCCGTCAGCGCCGCGGCCGGCTTGCGGCGGTCCTGGATCCACTGGCGAAGGTTCTCGCGCCGGCCGGACCAGCTTCCGCCCGTGCGATCCTCCACGAACGCGCCGTACAGCGCGTCGAGCACGTCGGCGAGGCGGCGGACCAGCAGCAGCCTGCCTTCGATCAGCTCGCGCGGGCTCTGGGCTTCGCCCACCTCGGGCAGGGCCGCGGCCGAGACCTGCATGCGGTCGCCCTGGAGGGTCAGCTCGAACTGGTATTCCCCGTCGGAGAGAATCAGTCCGACCTTGCGCGGCCACTTGCCGGTGGCGAGCGCCTCGCCCGCCTCGCGCAGCCGGGTGGGGCCATCGCCGCGAAGCGTCTGCTTGCCGCGGACGCCCCAGGCGCAGTCCATGTCCAGCGCCTTGTCGAGGGCGAAGAACACCTCGTCCTCCCGGCCGCCGAGCTGCACCTTGCACAGGCCCTCGGCCGTCTCGCTGAGCCACCAGAGCCAGATGATGAACTCGTTGCCAAGGAAGTCCTTGAGGTCCACGGCCGAGGCGCACCAGGGCACGGAGGGGATCGCCGCATCGCGCGGGCTGTCGTACTCCTCGCCGTCGCCGGCGGCGTCGGCGGGCGGGGTGGTCAGCGGCGAGGGGTGCAGGTCTTCCCAGTCGCGGGTGTGGCCGGTGGCGCGGAGCATCTCGCCGGCGAGCCGCCCGGCACTGACCAGCTCGAGCTCGCAGGCGAAGCTCTGGCGGAACAGGCGCGTCAGCTCCTCGACGACGGCGTTGCCGCTGGCGCCCGAGTAGACGACGCCGCGGGGCACGTCCCAGAGCACGGGGATCGACTTGCTCTTGCGGTACCTGCCCGAGGCGAGGTCCTCCTGCACCTGCCGCCCGGCGAGCTCCGCCGCCTCGCGCTTGTCCGCCTTGCTGGCGAAGCCCGAGGGGTTGCCGGCCGCGGCGGCCTGCTCGTTCATCTTGCGGTACGCCTGCTTGAGCTCCGCGGGCACCTTGTGCGTGTCCATGCGCATGGCGAACATGAGCATGTTGCCGAAGCCGCATTTCTCGTAGGTGAACTGGGTGTCCAGCAGGTGGTCCGGGCTCACCCAGCCGGTCTCGACCTCCTGCGGGGCACCGATGTCGCTTTCGCGGAAGGCGTACTCCTTGAGGATCGACAGCAGGGTCTCGTCGACGGCAGTGGGGGCGTCGCCGGTGACGCGGAATCGGCAGAAACTGACGCGGCCGGATTGGAAGGACATTAGCTCAAAACCCGTAGTCTGGAGGGTTCAATCGATCAGGTGGTAGCCGAACAGGATACCGCAAGCGCGGTCGGACGGGGAGGGGGCGTCTCGGATTTCGCGCCTTACGCGCCGGGGCCGGCGTGGGTGGCGGGTACGCTTCGCAGCGGCAGCACCTCCATCGCCACCCGGGCGGCGACGAGCACCACCAGCGACGCGGGAATCCAGCCGCTGTAGCCCAGCACGAAGCCGGCGTAGGACATCGGCGCTGCCGCCAGCGTGGCGCAGAGCCAGCCGAGGGTCTGCACCATGGGCCGCCTCGGTCGCCGCGTTGGCCAGATGACAAGGAAGACGTAGGCCGGGAAGACCAGCCCGTAGAAGAGCAGGAAGCCGCGGTAGATCACCTCGCCCGCGACGAGCTCGTGCAGCAGCCGAGTGGGATCGCTCGCCGCCCACCACGCCAGGCCCGCGGCCGCGAGCCCGAGCCCCGCGGTGCGAAGCAGCCCCGGCTGTCCGCCATGCTCGGCCACCTCGCGCAGGTGCAGTCCCACGGTCAGCCCGGCCTGGATGACCAGGTGAATGCCCAGCAGCAGGGCGGGGGCGCTCCCGAGGCGCTGATCGTTGCCGGGCTCGAGGATCAGTTGGACGAGGTAGCTGCCGTAGACGAGCGAGAAGACGATCATCGCCAGGAACACCCCGCCGAAGCCGGCGGCGAAGGCGATGCGGCCCGTGCGGGGGCTGGTTGCCTGCCGCGCGCGGTGGAAGGTGAGATCGAGATAGGGGCACAGCGCGAACCCCGCCACCGACGCCGGGGCGAACAGCAGCAGGTCGAGCGTGGTCAGCCTCCCCGGCTCGAGCCCGGGCCAGCCGGCGAAGCCCCGGGCGAGCCAGCTCACCAGCAGGGCGAGGCTGACGAGCGTCACCCCGGTCGCCGCGACGAGGGCCATCCGCCTGCGCTGGGCGATGCCGACCACGACCAGCGCCACCGCGGCGGCGGCAAGCAGGGCGGGGGCGCCGAAGAGGCGGTAGAACGCCCAGCCCACGGCGAAGACGTGGTAGGCGATCGTGATTTCACTGAAAAGCAGCGCGGCCGGGCGGTGCCGCTCGACGAGTCGCGAGCTCGCGACGGGCGAGCCGAGCACAAAGCCCATCGCCGCGGCGCCGACGACGTTGGGGATGGCGAAGACGAGCCAGCCGCCCAGCCCGAAGTCGCGCAGCAGCAGCGCGGGCAGGAGCATGCCGATGACCCAGGTCCAGGAGCTGCCGAGGAAGCAGGCCCACAGCAGGGCCGGCAGCGGCCCGCGTTCGCCTTGGCTGGGGCTTTGGGTCATGTGCGTGTGCTGCTCTCTCGGCGGCGTCGCCCGGGCGGTCAGTTCTTTTTCTGCTGCCGACGGCGCGCCCGCGCCCGGGCCCGCGCCTTGGGGGTGACGTGGAAGGTGGCGGTGCAGTGGCCGACGCGCCGTTCCTTATCTTCGGGCTTGCGGACCATCTGCACGATGTTCATGTCGACGGTGATGTTGAACTCTTCCCCCGCCTTGGCGAGCGCGGCGATGTCCTCGCGCGGCTCGACGCGGTAGACGGCCGGGCCGTGGCAGGGGCGGCGGAAGGTGTATTCGAGGTGCTTGCAGACGACCGTGTGGTCGGCGCCGCACTGCTTGAAGACGTACATGCCGCCTGCGACCTCGGCGTTGCCCAGCAGGGCGCCGCCCGCCATGGCGTGATACCAGTTGCGGTTGAACTTGCGGAACGGCAGGATCGCCGAGAAGGTCGATTCGTCGCCGCGGTTGAACTTGATCCCGCTGCGGTAGGCCAGCGGCAGGAAAATCCACGAGCAGATGCGGTGCCAGAAGTTGTTCCGGACGCTGAGGCGGGAGAGCCGCCGCTCGAGACGGACCACGAGCCGCACCCACCAGCTTTCCTTGTGGGCGGGAGCGGACTTACGGCTGGTTGCTGTCGCTTGCACGGGCTTCATCTCTTGAACTCTATGTGGTCTGCGGCCGGCGGCAGGCCGAAGTTACGAAAAAACACTCAGCCCCGTCGCTCCCCCGTAGATGGCAGTGGGCCGTGCTACTGGAGGTTCACCGGCATGACCACGTACAGGAAGCTCGGCCCCGTTCGCAGCACGCCCGGCTTGTTCGCCGCCTTGAGTTCCATCTGCACCTCACCGGCGTCGATCACCTTCAGGGCGTCGAGCACGTAAGTGGGGTTGAAGCCGATCTCGATCGGGTCGCCCTCGTATTCCGGCACGGCGACGTTGATCTCGGCCTCACCCATCTCCGGCGCCCGGCTGGAGAGCCGAAGCCCGTCGGGGCTGAAGCTCATCCGCACGCCCTTGGACTCCTCGTTGGTCAAGAGGGCGGCCCGACGCACCGCTGATACGAGCACATCTGTCGGCAGGGTCGCGCGCTTGTCGCCTTCCTTGGGAATCACGTCCTTGTAGGGCGGGAAGCTGCCCTCGACGAGGTTGCTCACCAGCACGGCCCGGTCGGTGGCGAAAAGAATCTGGTTCTCGCGGTGCTGGACCCGCACGGTCTCCTCCGCGTCGTCGAACAGCCGCATGAGCAGGTTCAGGGCCTTGCTGGGCACGATCGAGGAGCGCGTCTCGCCGTCGCCGGCCGACTGGCAGCTCCCGCGGGCGACCGCGAGGCGGTGGCCGTCGGTCGCCACCATCGCCAGCTTGTTGCCCTCCCGCTCGACCAGGACGCCGTTGATGGCGTAGCGGCTGTTCTCGCGGGCGGTGGCGAAGATGGTCATCGCGATCAGCCGGTGCAGCTCGGCGGCGGAGATTTCAAAGTCGGCGTCGCCCGTAAATTCCGGCATGGGCGGAAATTCGCCCACCGGCTGGCCGAAGATCTTGAAGCGCGAGTCCTGCCCGGTGATGTTCGCGACGTCCTGCTCGGTCTCGAGCGTGAGCGTCGGGTCGGTCGACTCGCGGACGATCTGGCTGAGCTTGTCCTGGGGGATCAGGGCCTCGCCCGGCTCCTGGACCTCGACGCGCGGGGTGGTCAGACGCACGGCCAGCTCGAGGTCGGTCGCCGACAGCGACAGCGAATCCTCGGCGGCGGAAAGCTTGACGCAGCTCAGCACCGGCTTGGGCGTGCGCGCCACGACGACGCCGCCGACGAGGTTGAGCGACTCGACCAGAGCACCACGATCGCAGATGACTTTCATGAGCAAACCCCTGCCTTTTCAGAAAGGGAAAAGGTACCGCGTTCAGCCTGCTTCGGCAACCGCGGGGGGAGGGAAAAGGGGCCTCCGGGGGCGGTTTTCGGGCCTTCGGGGCAGGCGCTGGCGGAGCGGCTGTTGCATGAATTGCGATCGGCCGTAGAATACGGGGCTCTGACTGCAAGCGTCCATCCGGAAGGAAACCTAACGATGCCGAAAGTGAAGTCGCACAAGGGCCTGCTCAAGCGGGTCACGGTGACCGCCCGCGGAAAGGTCAAGTACGCCAAGACCAAGACGGGCCACCTTCTGAGCCACAAGTCGGGCGACAAGCTGCGGAAGCTGCGCCAGAAGGACGTTGCCAAGAAGGGCGACATCAAGCGCCTCGAGCGGATGCTGCACCGTCCGCTCACCCCCGGCAACTGAATCGGACCCGGTTAACTGCGGTTCGGGAAACAAGTGCCCGGGACTGATTCGGGCCTCCGTCCCCGCGTTACAAGGAGAGTGTTATGCCTCGTGCACGCAAAGGTGCGGCCCGCCGACAGGCGAAGGTCCGCTGGTTCAAGAAGACCAAGGGCAACCGCGGCGCCCGCCGCACACAGTGGCGTCGCGTCAAGGAGAGCGTCTACCGCGCCGGCTCCTACGCCTACGACCACCGTCGGCTGCGCAAGCGCGACTATCGGCAGCTCTGGATCACGCGTATCAGCGCCGCCTGCCAGATGCGCGACATGAGCTACAGCCGCTTCATCGCCGGCCTGAAGGGCGCCAACATCGCGCTCAACCGCAAAATGCTCAGCGAGATCGCCATCCACGACCCGGAAGGCTTCGACAAGCTCGTCGAGCAGGCGAAGGCCGGGCTGGAAGTGCCGCTCAAGGCGATTTGAGCCAGCCGACCCATTCGACCGATCTGAATCAGAGCCCGTGGCCGCTTGGCTGCGGGCTCTGTTCGTTCCCGCGGGGCGAGGCTGCTAGAATAGCGGCCTCCGCCGCGCGGCCGACCCGGACGTGGCGGGCCGATTCCTGCTTCATCGAGGTTCATTCGCCCATGGCCCCACCAGTCGATCCCGAAGCCAGCCTCAGCCGCGAAACCTGGCGGCTGTTCCGCATCCTCTCCGAGTTCGTCGACGGATTCGAAGTGATGGCCCAGGTGGGCCCGGCGATCACCGTCTTCGGCTCGGCCAGGACGCAGGAAAGCAGCGCCGCCTACCGCAGCGCCGTTGAGTGCGGCCGGCGCATCGTCGAGCGCGGCTTCGCCGTCATCACCGGCGGCGGCCCCGGCGTCATGGAGGCCGCCAACCGCGGCGCCGCCGAGGCTGAGGGGATGAGCATCGGCCTGAACATCAGCCTGCCCCACGAGCAGGAGCCCAACCCCTACCAGACGCACGAGCTCAGCTTCCGCTACTTCTTCGTGCGCAAGGTGATGTTCGTCAAGTACGCCTGCGGGTTCATCTGCTACCCCGGCGGCTTCGGCACGATGGACGAGTTCTTCGAGGCCCTGACGCTCATCCAGACGCTCAAGATCGACCCGTTCCCCGTCGTCTGCGTCGGCAAGGACTTCTGGGCCGGCCTGATCGACTGGATGCAGGAAACCATGCTCGGCGAATACGAAGCGATCAGCCCCGAGGACATGGACCTCTTCCACGTCACCGACGACATCGACGAGGCCGTGGAGATCATCGCCCAGCGCTTCGACAAGCGGCAGTGGCAGCAGCGGACCCAGCCCATCCTGCCCGGCAGCTACCTCGAGCAGACGGCCGAGGGCACCCGCGTCGGCGTCAGCCCCGGCAACCACACCGGCCCGGGCGGGAAGGTGTCCAGGAAGCGGCCGTAGCGCCCCGAAGAACGCACAGCCGGGCCGCGCAGCCGCCAGGGCTATTCCAGTTCACTCACCTCTTCCAGCCCCAGGTCCGTCTCCGGGCCCAGGGCGTGCTGGGTGCTGAACGCGCGGGTCTCCCCTCGCGCCCGGCCGTGCTGGACGCGGCGGCAGGTCACCTCCTCCGCTTCGCGCACCATCAGCCAGGGGATCGATTTTTCCGCGTCCGGGGCCTTACGCGGCTTCGCGGGCTGAAGGTCGATGACCTGCCCCAGCAGCGGGCGGGCGGGGCCGTAGGCGAGGCGGATGGTCCAGTCTTCCAGCGTGACGTCCCGGACGTTGCCGTCCGTGCCCATGATGACGACGCCGTTCTCGCTCTCGGCCCGGACGTGGCGGAGGCGGATGCCCTCGATGCGGCCGGTGTCGGTGTCGGCGGCGGAGATCACCAGCGGCTCGCCGTTGCCCCACCAGTGGCCGGCGGTGAGCTGGGTGCCGATGTGCAGATCGCTGGCGTCGACGTTTTCCACCCAGCCGTCGTCGCCGGCGAAGATGCCCACGCCGCGGTTGCAGCCGTGCATGGCGAGCTGGTGCAGGATGACGCCGCGGACCTTGCCGTAGAGGTGCCCGATGCGCACGCCCGAGGAGGCGGAGCGCAGCGTACATCGGCTGACGAGGATGCGCTCGGTGACGACGTCGGGGGCGGTGATGCCGGTGATGGCGATGCAGTCGTCGCCGCAGGAGATGACGCAGTCCGCGATGATCGCGTCCTGGCAGGAGCACAGGTGGATGCCGTCGGAGTTGGGGGCCTGGAGGTGGCTGTCGATGGAGAGGCCGCGGATCTTGACGTCCCGGCAGCGGCTGAAGGTGAGCCCCCAGGTCGGCGCGTCTTTGATCTCGATGTCCGACACGCTCATCCGCTGACAGCTCTCGAAGAAGATCGGCTGCCTGGGGCGGTCCTCATGGCCGACGACGGTGGCCTGCTTCCGCATGCGGTCGTCCATCTGGTCGGCGATCTCGGGTTCGAAGGTTTCGCCGGTCTTGACCTGGTCCCAGTGCATGAAGGATCGGCCGCGGAGGTCGATGGTGCCTTGCCCGGCGATGTGGACGTTTCGGGCGCCCAGGGCGTAGAGCAGGGTGGTCGTTTCGCCCCATTCTTCGTGGCGGAAGCCGCAGGATCGCCAGTCTTCGCTGCGGGGCGAGCCGAGCAGGGTCGCGCCGGCGGCGAGGTGAAGGGTGAGGTTGCTGCGGAGTTCGAGCGTGCCGGTGAGCCAGGTGCCGGCCGGGAGGAGGACGGTGCCGCCGCCGGCATTTGAGCAGCGGTCGATCGCGGCCTGAATCGCCTCGGTGGCGAGGGTTTGGCCGTCGGCAGGGGCGTTTTCGGGGCTGAAGATGGCGGGATGGGACATGCTTCGGTTCTCCGGGTGGCGCGTGGACCGCGATGATATCGCACCGGGGACCCGGCGCCTCAAGCCGCGAGTGGCTCCGTCACTCCTCCGGACTCCCCCTGACCCCCCCCCTAACTCCCTCTAACTCCCTCTGACTCCCTCTCTCACCCCGCCGCCTCCCAGGCCTTGCGGAGCATGTCCCGGCTGTACTTGAAGTGGTGCGGGTCGGGGCTGAACACCTCGAGGGTGATCGTGTGGTCGTAGCCGGCTTCCTTGAGCGTGACCATGTGGCCGCAGTAGTCGACGCTGCCGGTGCCCAGGGGCAGGTGCAGGTCGGCGGAGCCGCCCTTGTTGTCGTGCAGGTGCACGTGCTCGAGGCGGTCCTTGAAGGTGCGGATCAGGTCGTCGGCCGTGTTCTGGGGCACCTCGAGGTTGGAGTGGCCGATGTCCAGGTGCAGCGCCAGCTCGGGCATGGGCTCGAGCAGTTCGCCGAGCTGGTCCACCGTGTTGAAGTGGCCGGAGATGTTCTCGACCATCAGTCCGACGCCGAGGCGGGTGGCGTCATCCTGCAGCTCCTTGAGCGACTCGAGGTTCCGCGCCACCATCTCCTTGCGGCTGTACATCGGCATTTTCGGGTCGGGGTGGACGTTGACCCACTCGGCCCCGAGTTCGGCGAAGACCTCCAGGCAGCGGCGCAGCTCGGTCATCGCCCCCCGGCGGACCGACTCGATCGGGCTGGCGATGGGCAGGTAGTGGGCGGTGTGGCCCACCACGGCCATGTGGTGCCTGTCGAGGGCGTCGGCGACGGCGGGGACCTCGATCCGCTCCGGCGTCGCGGCCGGGGGCTCGAGGGTGAGGTCGAGAAACCCCAGGCCCATCTCGGCCATCCACTGGATTTCCTCGATCACGTCCGCCTGCGGATGATTCATGGCGCCGATCAGCATGGTCCCTCCTCGGATCGCTTCCTGATGACGGGCTGGCCGGTCCAGTCGGCGTGGGTCGCGCCGAACCAGTCGTGATAGCTGTCGATGAGATACGCCCGCTCGAGGCTGCTCACCTCGAACGGCTCGGGCGGGAGCTGGCTCAGGCCCAGCTTTTCCCAGACGAAGCCGGGGATCTGCCGCGCCTCGCAGGGGCAGAGCCAGTGGAACACGCACAGGAGCCCGGCAAGCAGGGCCTGGTTCTCCGCGGCCCGGGCGAGCAGGTGGTTCCAGTCGACCGCTTCGCTGCGCAGGCGGAGGATGTTGAAGATGTCCGGCCAGTCGCAGCGGTCGCGGTGCAGCACGTAGAGCTTGAACCAGATCAGCTCCTCCAGCGGCACGAGCGGCAGCGTCACGCCACGGATCTCGTGCTCGGCGGCGTGCTCGAACCAGCTCTCGTCGACGTCGGCGTAGCTGTTGGCCATCGCCCAGATGACGTCGACGATGACGTCCTCGCGGATCGAGCGGTAGATCCAGCTTCGGCGGTACTCCTGCCTGGGGTAGAGGTCCTGGAAGCCGGCGGCGTCGAGCAGCTCGACAAAGGCGTCGCGGTCGCCGGGCATAATGTAGAGGTCGATGTCTTTTGTGTTCCGCAGGTGGTGAGAGTAGAGTGAGAAGGCGAGCCCGCCGCCGACGGCGAATCGGAGGCCGCGGCACTGGGCTTCGGTGATGACCTGCTGATAGATCTGCCACTCGCGATCGGGGATGAACGCTTCCCAGTCGAAGCTGTCGTCGCTGCCGTTTCCGGTTCGTTCTGGCATGACTGGCTCCTGGTGTCTGTAGGAGTGTAGCGCGGTCGCCGGGGCGGACCAGCCGGCGGCGGGGCGGAGCGCGAGCGGGCAAAGCTGAGACGAGGACTGGCCTTATCGGAAACGGCGGCCAACAATCCCTTCAGCGATCGTTTCCGGGCGAGCGAGTCGGCTTGTGTGACGTGGTGAGATTGCTATATTGAGACCCCTGAATCCGGAATATCTGGAGTGTCTGCCCGCCTGACCTCCTCCGGCCGGATTTCCCGCCGTGAACCGCATGGGAGCTTGACCATGAATGCCAGCGCTGATTCCGCTGTCTCTACCGATTCCCCCGCCCGGGGTCGTATCCTGATCGGCAAGCCGGGCCTCGACGGTCACGATCGCGGCGCCAAATATGTCGCCCACGTGCTGCGTGACGCCGGCTTCGAGGTGATCTACACCGGGATCCGCCGGAGCCCCGAGCAGATCGTCTCCGCCGCTGTCCAGGAGGACGTCTCGGCCGTCGGCCTGTCGCTGCTCTCGGGCGCCCACCACGTTCTGTTCAAGCGTGTGCTCGAACTGCTTAAGGAGCAGGGGGCCGAGGACATCGCCGTGTTCGGCGGCGGCGTCATTCCGCAGCAGGACGTGCCGGAGCTCGAGCAGATGGGCGTTCAGGCCGTGTTCGGCCCGGGCACGCCGGCGAAGACGATCGTCGAGACCGTGCAGAAGCTGGTGGCTCAGCCGGCCGGCTGAGTGTCGCCTCGAATACCCGGGCCTTGTTCTCCCTCCTCTGCCGGACGCCGCCTCTGATCGGGGCGGGGTCGGGAGAAGAGGGTTTTTCACCGTCAAGCCGTCAGCAGTCGAACCCACGATGTCGCAGCAATCCCTCCTGGAGCTGGTCGAGCGAGCCGCCGGGCAAGGTGCCCCGGCCGTCCGCGCCGCGGGCCGGCTGATGAGCCTGATGGAGAATCAGCCTCATCGCCTGCCGGAGCTGCTGCACGCCGCCGCCGGCGCGGGCCGGGAGCTGCCGCATCCGAGGCTGCTGCTGGGCGTCACCGGCGCCCCGGGCTCGGGCAAGAGCACGCTGACGGACAGCCTCGTCGCCGAGTACCGCAGGCTTAATCCGGGCAAGCGGGTGGGGGTGGTGGCGGTGGACCCCTCTTCGCCGTTCTCGGGCGGGGCCGTCCTGGGCGACCGCGTGCGGATGATGCGTCACGCGACCGACCCGATGGTCTACGTCCGCTCGCTCGCCTCGCGGGGCCACCTCGGCGGCCTGTCGCTGGGCGTCAAGGGCGTGGTCCGCGTGATGGGTCTGCTCGGCTGCGACGTGGTGATCATCGAGACCGTCGGCGTCGGGCAGAGCGAGGTGGAGATCGCCGGCGTCGCCGACCGGGTGCTGGTCGTCCTCGCCCCCGGGCAGGGCGACTCGGTGCAGCTTCTCAAGGCGGGGCTCATGGAGATCGGCGACATTCTCGTCGTCAACAAGGCCGACCGCCCCGGCGCCGACCAGCTTCACACCCAGATCATGGGCGCCCTGCAGATGGCCCCGGCGGCCCGCGGGCACCACGGGGAGTCCGCCGACCCCGGCGAGGCGGCCGACCTGGCGATGCAGGCGCGCGGCGAGGTGGAGGTGGCGCTGGTCTCGGCCGTGGAGCACACCGGCATCGACGATCTGGTCGAGATGATCGAAGCCCGGCAGGAGGAGCCTGCCGAGCACAAACGCCGCCGACAGCGGGCCGCGGAGCAGGAAGTCGAGGAAGCGATCCTGGAGGTGGTCCGCCGGCGACTGCTCGAGACCATTGGCAGCAACGACCGGGCGGCGGATCAGGTGCGCAGCGTGATCGCGGGCGAGGCGGACGTCAGCCGCGTCGCCGACGAACTGCTGGACCGCACCGTGGCGCGCAGGCAGACAAACGGAACCCCCGAGCCCGGCCGCACTGCCGGCGGGCCAGAGAAGGAGGCCTCGTGATGACCGACACGGCCGACAGGACCGCGGATATTCAGAAGAGCAAGGAGCAGTGGGAGCAGTCCACGCTCAAGAAGGTGCTCGACCGCTTTCCCGAGCGGAAAGCGCCCTTTGAAACCGTCTCGGGCGAGGAGGTCGAGCGCCTCTACACCCCCGACGCCGAGGTGATCGAGAAGTACGAGGACAAGCTCGGCTTCCCCGGCAACTACCCCTACACCCGCGGCGTGCAGCCGACGATGTACCGCGGCCGACTGTGGACGATGCGGCAGTACGCCGGCTTCTCCACCGCCGAGGAGTCCAACAAGCGCTACCGCTACCTGCTCGAGCAGGGCAGCACGGGGCTCAGCGTCGCCTTCGACCTGCCCACGCAGATCGGCTTCGACAGCGATGACTCGATGTCCACCGGCGAGGTGGGCAAGGTGGGCGTGGCCATCGACACGCTCGCCGACATGGAGACGCTGTTCGACGGCATTCCGCTGGACAAGGTCTCGACGTCGATGACCATCAACGCGACGGCCCCGATTCTGCTGGCGATGTACATCGCCGTCGCCGAGAAGCAGGGCGTCAGTGCCGACAAGCTCACCGGCACGATCCAGAACGACATCCTCAAGGAATACATCGCCCGCGGGACGTACCGCTTCCCGCCCAAGCCGAGCCTGCGGCTGATCAGCGACGTGTTCGCCTACTGCACGGAGAACGTGCCGAAGTGGAACACGATCTCCATCAGCGGCTACCACATCCGCGAGGCCGGCTCGACCGCGGCCCAGGAGATCGGCTTCACCCTCGCCGACGCGATCACCTACGTGCAGACCGCGCTCGACGCGGGGCTGAAGGTGGACCAGTTCGCCCCGCGCCTGGCGTTCTTCTTCGCGGCCCACACCGACCTGCTCGAGGAGGTCGCCAAGTTCCGCGCCGCCCGTCGGCTGTACGCGAAGATCATGAAGGAGCGTTTCGGCGCCGAGTCGCCCAAGAGCCACATGCTGCGGTTCCACACCCAGACCGGCGGGGTGACGCTCACGGCCCAGCAGCCGGACAACAACATCGTCCGCGTCGCCATCCAGGCCCTCGCCGCCGTGCTCGGCGGCACGCAGAGCCTGCACACCAACTCCAAGGACGAGGCGCTCGCGCTGCCGACCGAGGAGAGCGTGCGGATCGCCCTGCGGACGCAGCAGATCATCGCGGAAGAGTCGGGCGTCGCCAGCACGGTCGACCCCTTCGGCGGCAGCTTCGCGGTCGAGCAGCTCACCGACAAGCTCGAGGCCGAGGCCCAGGCCTACATCGACGAGATCGAGGAGATGGGCGGCATGGTTTCCGCCATCGAGCGCGGCTGGGTGCAGCGGCAGATCGAGCAGTCCGCCTACCGCTACGGCCAGAGCGTCGAGAAGGGCGAGCGGATCATCGTCGGCGTCAACAAGTACCAGATCGACGAGGAGACCGACGCCGAGCTGTTCCGCGTGTCCGAGGAGGTCGCCCAGCGGCAGAAGGACAAGACGCAGCAGGTTCGCGCCGATCGCGACCAGGCCAAGGTCGACGCCGCGCTCGCCGCGGTGACCGAGGCGGCGAAGGGCTCGGGCAACCTGATGCCCCCGATCCTCGAGGCCGTGCGGCAGTACGCCAGCGTCGGCGAGATCTGCGCGGCCCTGCAGGATGTCTTCGGCGAGTACACGGAGACGCTCGCGTAAGCGGAGCGGAACGGATACCCGGGGGCGGCGCGAGGCACCGCCCTCTACTCATACGCGGAGTGATGACGCGATGAACGTCAAAGCGATCAACCACATCGGCATTGCCGTGAAGGATCTCGAGTCCCACCGCTCGTTCTACGAGGACACCCTCGGGGCCGAGTTCGAGGGCATCGAGGAGGTGCCGGACCAGAAGGTGCGCGTCGGCTTCTTCAAGGTCGGCGACGTCCGGCTCGAGCTGCTCGAGCCGACGAGCGAGGACTCGCCCATCGCCGGTTTCCTCGCCAAGCGCGGCGAGGGGATGCACCACATCGCCTACACGGTGGATGACATCGAGGGCCGGCTGGCCGAGCTCAAGGAAGAGGGCATCCGCCTCATCGACGAGAAGCCGCGGGGCGGGGCGCATCACACGCAGATCGCCTTCCTGCATCCCAAGGCGTCCAAGGGCGTGCTGACGGAGCTGTGCGAGCCGCAGCAGCAGTGAGACCATTCCGCCGGGCTCGAGCCAATCGGTCGGCGAGCCTGAGGCGAAACTAGAAGGAAAGGTTGCCGATCATGGCAGAGAGCAAGACCCGCGGCCAGATGACCATGGCCGATCGCATCGAAGAGCTGCGTGAGCGCAAGAAGAAGCTCATGCAGATGGGCGGCGAGAAGCGGATCGAAAAGCAGCACAGCAAGGGCAAGCTCACCGCCCGCGAGCGCATCGAGCATCTCGTCGATGAGGACTCGTTCCAGGAGCAGTACGCGTTCGCCAGGCACCGCTGCGTCCACTTCGGCATGCAGGAGAAGGACCTGCCCGCCGACGGCGTCGTCACCGGCGCCGGCGCGGTCGACGGCCGACTGATCCACCTCGCCAGCCAGGACTTCACCGTGGCCGGCGGGGCGGCGGGCGAGATCCACTCCAACAAGATCGTCGAGATGATGAAGGCCTCGCTCAAGACGGGCAGCCCCTTCGTCTTCGTCAACGACTCCGGCGGCGCCCGCGTGCAGGAAGGCATCGACGCCCTGGGCGGCTACGGACGGATCTTCTACCACAACACGCTGCTCTCCGGCGTCGTCCCCCAGATCTCGCTCATCTGCGGCCCCTGTGCGGGTGGCGCAGCCTACAGCCCGGCCCTGACCGACTTCATCATCCAGACCCGCCAGGCCCAGATGTTCATCACCGGCCCCGGCGTCATCAAGCAGGTCACCGGCGAGGACGTCACCGCCGAGCAGCTCGGCGGCCCCGAGGCCCAGATGGGCTACTCCGGCGTGGTCCACTTCGTCGCCGAGGACGACGAGGATGCCATCCGCATCTGCAAGAAGCTGCTGAGCTTCCTGCCCAGCAACAACATCGAGGACCCGCCCCTCGTCGGCGGCGAGGACACGATCGAGATCGATGCCGAACTCAACGACATCATCCCCGACAACCCCCGCCAGCCCTACGACATGCACGATGTGATCAAGCGCATCGTCGACAACCAGGATTACCTCGAGGTCCAGGCGACGTTCGCCAAGAACCTGATCATCGCGTTCGGACGCATCAACGGCCGAACCGTCGGCATCATCGCCAACCAGCCGATGGTCAAGGCCGGCTGCCTCGACATCGACAGCTCCGACAAGGCGTCGCGGTTCATCCGCTTCTGCAACGCCTTCAACATCCCGCTGGTCACCCTCGTCGACGTGCCCGGGTTCATGCCCGGCGTCGAGCAGGAGTACGGCGGGATCATCCGGCATGGCGCCAAGATGCTCTTCGTGTATAGTGCGGCGACCGTGCCCAAGATCAGCATCATCCTCCGCAAGGCGTACGGCGGGGCGTACCTGGCGATGTCCGGCAAGGATCTCGGGACCGACCGCGTCGCGGCCTGGCCCACCTCGGAAATCGCCGTCATGGGCGCGGAAGGCGCGGCCGGCGTCGTCTTCCGCCGCGAGATCGCCAAGGCCGAGGACCCCGAAGCCAAGCGGCTCGAGCTGATCGAGGAGTACCGCGAGACCTTCTCCACGCCGTACGTGGCGGCTTCGCGCCAGATGGTGGACAACATCATCGAGCCGGCGGAGACGCGGCGTTACCTGGCCATGGCGCTGGAAACGCTGCAGACCAAGCGGGACGTGCGACCCGAGAAGAAGCACGGCCTGATCCCGCTGTAATCCCGGATCGACGGATCGCGCCGGGCGGCCACGAGTCGCCCGGCACGTTCCCGCGAGGGGCGAAGAAGGAAGCGTCCCCTCCAGGTGTGCCCCCTTCCGGCGTGGCCGGTAGGAGCAGGCCGACCTCGCCCGCCGCGGCCGACCGCGGGGTGCGTTCGGCCGGTGGTGATCGATTTTCCACTTGAGTCAACGAAAGCGAATGTCATGCTGACGCTCGCGCAGAACAACGTGGCCTCCGGCGATGTGCAGCAGGCACTGCTGCTGATGGCGGTCGGCATGGCCGTGGTCTTCGGGGCCCTGGTCGTGCTGCTGGCGGTGATCCTGCTGGTGAACTTCCTCGGGCGGGAGGCCCCGGCCGTCGAACCCGAAAGCAAGGCGCCGGCCGAGCCGCAGAAGGCCCCCCAAACCGGCACCGGCGGCACGCCCGGCGCGGCCGGTGAAGACCAGCAGTTCATCGCCGTGCTCGCCGCGGCCGCGACCGCGGCGATCGGACAACGCGTGCGGATCCGCCGCGTGCGCTTCGTCGGCCGGCCCAGCACGGCCTGGGCCCAGCTCGGCCGCCACGGCATCATGACCTCGCACCGTCCGCAGTCCCGCAACCGCAAACGCAGCTAACCGACCCAGCCAGGAATCCAATTATCATGAAGCTTCTGATTACCGTCCAAGGCGTTCAGTACGAGGTTGATGTCGAGGTTCTCGAAGAGGGCGGGACCGCCCCGGCGGCAGCGCCGGCCCCGCAGTCCGCTCCGCAGGCCCAGCCGCAGGCGCCGGCTCAGCCGCAGGCCGCCCCGCCCCCGCGTCCGGCCGCTCCGCAGCCGCCCGCCGGTGGCGCCGCCGGTGGCGAGGGAGGCGAGGTCCAGAGCCCCATCGCCGGCAACGTGCTGGACGTGAAGGTCGCCGCCGGCGACACCGTGGCGGAAAACGACCCGCTGATGACGCTCGAGGCGATGAAGATGGAATCGGTCGTCTCCTCGCCCCAGGCCGGCACCGTCAAGGAAGTGCTGGTCAAGGCCGGCGACAGCGTCAGCGCCGGGCAGGTCCTCCTCCGCTTCTGATCCGCTTCGCCGCGGCGAGGCCCGGCCGCCGAGCCGGCGACCCGCCGCGGCGAGAACACCGCGCCCGCCAGCCGCACTGCCTCGGCAGGCGCGGCCGATCAGACCGCGCCGCCCGCAGCGCAGCATCCGACCTTGCACCTTAAACCGAGCTGAACCATGGACGTCTTCGCCAATTACTTCTCCGAGTCCGGCTTCGGCCAGCTCTTCAGCCAGTGGTTCCAGTGGCCGAACCTGGTGATGATCGCCATCGGCCTGCTGTTCATCTACCTGGCCATCAAGAAAGGCTTCGAGCCGCTGCTGCTGGTGCCGATCGGCTTCGGCATCCTCATCGGCAACATCCCCTACAACAGCGACAGCCTGCTGCTGAGCGTCTATGACGGCCCGGCCAGCGAGCACGAGCTGCACTACTACGCCGTCGATCTCGGCACGCTCCATGAGGACGGCCGAGCCTACACGCCCGAGCAGGCGATGGCCCGGCTGGTGGCCGAGGAAGACGGGTTCGGCGACCCCGATCTGCGCGATATCCGCCGCACCTTCGTCGCCGAGGGCGTCACCGGCGAAAACCTGGAAGAGGCGATTCTCCAGGCCATCGCCGCCGGCGAGGTCGAAGCCCCGGCCATGAGCCAGGAGACGCTCGCGCTGCTGATCCGCAAGTTCGATGCCACCACCTTCGAACGCTTCGAGCTGATCCCCTACCCCGACGAGGGCAAGCGGGCCTACTGGCGCGGCGAAGCGATCATGGTCAACCACCACAACCTGCTCACCACCGGCTGGCTGCCCGACCCGCTCGAGGCCGGGGCCGCCCCCGACGTGCAGGACGGCGAGCTGGCGCCCGCGGGCATCGTCGCGCTCGGTCAGGGCCGACAGGTCCTCGTTCCGCCGGCCGAACTGGAAGCGGGCGAGATGGCCCACCTCTGGGACGGCATCGGCCGGGAAAACGGCAAGTATCCCCAGCTCTGGTCCATGAAGCGTCAGGACCCGGCGCAGGCGAGCATCATGTACTGGCTCTATGCGGGCGTGGGCTTCGGCTTCTTCCCGCCGCTGATCTTCCTGGGCGTCGGCGCTCTGACCGATTTCGGGCCCATGCTGGCGAACCCCAAGACGCTGCTGCTCGGGGCCGCAGCCCAGTTCGGCATCTTCGGCGCCCTGGTCGGCGCGATCGCTCTGGGCTTCATCCCCGGCTTCGAGGGCTTCACGCTCCAGCAGGCCGGGGCCATCGGCATCATCGGCGGGGCGGACGGCCCGACGGCGATCTTCACCTCGACCCAGCTCGCTCCCGAGCTGCTGGGCGCGGTCGCGCTGGCGGCCTACTCCTACATGGCGCTCGTGCCGATCATTCAGCCGCCGATCATGAAGCTGCTGACGACGAAGAAGGAGCGGGCCATCCGGATGACTCAGCTCAAGCCGGTGTCCAAGAAGGTCCGCATCATCTTCCCGATCGTCGGCTTCCTGCTGACGGTGTTCATCGCCAACGCGGCGCTGCCGCTTTTGGGCATGCTCTTCTTCGGCAACCTGCTGCGTGAGTCGCTGGTGACCGACCGGCTGGCGAAGACCGCCCAGACCGCCTTCATCGACATCGTCACCATCCTGCTGGGGGTGACGGTGGGGGCGAAGACCTCGGCGGCGAACTTCCTGACCGCGCAGACGATTTTCATCTTTGTCCTCGGCGTAACCGCCTTCATCGTCGCCACGGCGACGGGGCTGATCTTCGCCAAGGTGATGAACCAGCTCAGCAAGACGCCGGTCAATCCGCTGATTGGTGCCGCCGGCGTCAGTGCCGTGCCCATGGCGGCCCGCGTCGCCCACAAGGTGGGCCAGGACGAGGACCCGCAGAACTTCCTGCTCATGCACGCGATGGGTCCGAACGTGGCCGGCGTGCTGGGCTCGGCGGTGGCGGCGGGTGTGCTGCTCGCCTCGCTGGGCAGTTGATGCCCCGGCCCGCGCCAGGGCCTGAAACCGCAGACGGACCTCCTGATCGGACCGAGCGGGGCGTGGCGCCGCCCCCGGTTTTTCGGCCGATCCGACCGGCAAGGGCGCATGCGTCCTCGCCCCGCGCCCGGCGCGAGGCAAAGATGCCACAGCGCTCCGGCCACCAGCCCTCGCGGTAACTGATGCTCCGTTTCGATTTTGCACAGCTCGACTCGACCAGCCGACGGGCTTCCTCGCTTGCGAAGCTGAACCCGGGTCGGCCGCTCGTGGTCAGCGCCCGGGCGCAGACCGCCGGCCGCGGCCGAACCGGCCGCACCTGGTGCTCGCCGGCGGGCGGGGCGTGGTTCACGCTCGCCTGGCCGACCGAGCTGCCTGCCGAGGCGGCCGGCGCGGCGCCGCTGGTGGCGGGGCTGGCGGTGCGGGACGTGGTGGCGGAGCTCGTCGGCGGCGGGCTTGCCGAGCGGCTCAAGCTCAAGTGGCCCAACGATCTCTTGCTTTGCGAGCGCAAGCTTGCCGGGATCCTCTGCGAGCAGACGCTCGGGCCCGGCCGGCGCACGCTGCTGGTGGGCATTGGGATCAATGCCAACCTCGCGCCCGCCGAGCTGGGGACGGATCTTCGCCGGCCGGCCACATCGCTGCAGGCGGCGCTGGGCCGGCGGGTGGACGTTCGCGAGCTGATCGAGGCCGCCGGGGAGGCGGTGGCCGCCCGGCTGAGTGCGCTCGAGCGTGGCGGCTTCGGCGAGCGGGACGTCAGCGTGCTTCGCCGACACCTCGCCTGGCTGGGCGAGCGGGTGCTCGTCCGCTTCGGCGAGCGGCAGGTGGAGGGCGTGCTGGGCGGGCTCGATCCGCGCGGCCGGGTCGTGCTGGAGACGGACAACGGACCAGTTGCTTTTGATGCCGGCGAGGTCGAGGGGCTTCGCGCCTGCGGCCGCCGGGAATGTGCCTGACTGAATCTACGCAGGAGACGGATGATGACCGGAACGCGCGGGTTTCCCCGCATGACAGCGGAAGAGGCGGCGGAGCTGATCCACGACGGGGCGACGATCGGCTTCTCCGGATTCACCCCGGCCGGGGCCGCCAAGGCGGTGCCCGAGGCGCTCGCGAAGCGGGCTGAGGCCATGCACGAGCGGGGTGAGCCGATGCAGGTGCGCGTGCTCACCGGCGCGTCCACCGGCAAGTATCTTGACGAAGCGCTCGGCCGGGCGAACGCCATCTCCTGGCGCGCCCCGTACCAGGGCTCCAAGACGCTGCGCAAGCGGATCAACAAGCAGGAAGCGAAGTTCGTGGACCTGCACCTCTCGCATGTGCCGCAGATGGTCGAGTACGGCTTCTTCGGCCACATCGACTACGCCGTGGTCGAGGCGACGGACGTCACCGATGACGGGCGGATCTACCTCTCGACTTCGATCGGCGCGACGCCGAGCTACCTCCGCCACGCCGACAAGGTGATCGTGGAGATCAACCACCACCACAGTCAGCGGCTGTGGGAGATGCAGGACATCTCCATCCTGCCGACGCCGCCTTACCGCAGCCCGATTCCGATTCATCATCCGATGACGAAGATGGGCGCGCCGTTCGCGGCGGTCGATCCCGACAAGATCGTGGCCGTGGTGGACAACGACGCCCCGGACGGCGTGGCCGAGTTCAGCCCCGCCGACGAGGTGAGCCAGAAGATCGCCGACCACGTGGTCGAGTTCCTGCTCGACGAGCTGCATGCGGGACGGATCCCCTCCGAGTTCCTGCCCCTGCAGTCGGGCGTGGGCAACGTCGCCAATGCGGTGATGGCCGGGCTGGGCGAAAGCGAAGTGCCGCCGTTCTACATGTACAGCGAGGTCTTCCAGGACGCGCTGGTCGATCTGATGGAGAGCGAGCGGCTGCTGGGCGCCTCGGCGACGAGCCTGACGCTGAGCGAGCCGAAGCTCAAGAAGATCTACGACAACATGGACTTCTACGGCAAGCGCATCGTGCTTCGCCCCCAGGAGCTCTCGAACAACCCCGGCGTCGTGCGGCGGCTGGGCGTGATCGCCATCAACACGGTGCTGGAGATGGACATCTTCGGCCACGCCAACTCCACCCACGTCGCCGGCACGCAGATCATGAACGGCATCGGCGGCTCGGGCGACTTCGTCCGCAACAGCTACCTGTCCATCCTCGTCGCGCCCAGCATCGCCAAGCAAGGGGCGATCTCGACCGTCGTGCCCATGGTCAGCCACTGCGACCACAACGAGCACTCGGTGCAGGTTCTCGTCACCGAGCAGGGCCTGGCGGACCTCCGCGGCCTCGGGCCCATGGAGCGCGCCGACCGGATCATCGAGAAGTGCGCCCACCCGATGTACCGCGAGTACCTGCACAAGTACCTCGAGAACGCCCCCATGGGCCACGAGCGGCACGATCTGGGCAAGTGCTTCGAGCTGCACCAGAACTTCCTGAACACCGGGAAGATGCTGCCCGAGTAAAGCCCCGGCAGGCGACCGCTGATGATTCCCAAGGCCCGCGGACTTCGGTTCGCGGGCTTTGTTTGTGGGGGAGAGGGCGGCGGGGGCGAAGAAGCCACAGATGAACACGGATGAGCACGGATGGGGAGTTATAGAGGGAGTTATAGAGGGAGTTAAGGGGAGTTAAGGGAGTTAAGGGAGTTAACGTGGCCGGACTCAGGCGCCCCAAGCCGGGGCAGAGCCCAGCGCCGCCCCGGGGATGGCCGCGGCGGGTACTTGTGGGATCGGGTGACGATGGCGCCCCGGTTGCCCGATCCGGGGCAGCGCTGCGCTTGCCGCGGCTTGGGGTGGGGGTCAGGAGGCGCCTGCGCCCTCGTTCTTGCTTTCGCGCTCCAGCGCGGCGAGCAGGGCGTGCCAGGGGAGGGTGGCGCACTTGACGCGGCTGGGGAAGCGGTGAATGCCGGTGAGCAGGGTGAGTTCGCCCAGCTCGGCCTCGTCGGCGTCGGTGGGTTCGCCGCGGACCATCATCTCGCGGAACTGCCGGGCGAGCGAGGCGGCCTCCTCGACGCTTCCCCCGCGCACGTGTTCGGTCATCAGCGACGCCGACGCCGCGGCGATCGGGCACAGCTTGCCGATGAAGCTGACGTCCTCGATTCGCCCGCCATCGACCCGGACGAAGACGTGGACGCGGTCGTCGCACATCGGCGTCTCGGCCTCCGCCTCGTGGGTCGCGCCGGGCATGTCGCGCATGTGCCTGGGGTGCTGGGCGTGGTCGGTGAGCAGTTCCTGGCAGAGCGCCTCGGCCTCGGCCTGCTCCTCGGCCGGCTCGGCTTCCTGCTCGATGGCCTGGGTTGCCGCGACGGCGGCGGGCTCGGGGGGTTCGTCCGCGCGGTCGGGGTGGCCGAACCAGGTCCGTCTGCCGCCCTGGTACTTGCGCTCGAGCAGATCGACGACCTGCTCCATCGAGCCGTCGGCGGGCACCCAGTGGGTCGCGGCGTCGGGGAATTCGGTGCGGGCCCGCTGATTCTTGGCCCGGTTCGGGAACTGGATCGGGCACCAGAAGCTCTCGACGTTGCGCAGCATCTCCGAGCCCAGGGCCCAGACGCTGGTCATCCAGTCGCAGTAGAGGCACCAGACCAGGTCGTGGCCGACGAGATCCTGGAACTTGTGCCGGCTGAGGTTGATCCACTCGCCGTGATCGTAGCGGGGGAAATTCAGCAGCTTCACGAGCACGGGATAGGCCGCGACCTCGAGCAGGCGGATGCTCCAGAGCGGCAGCAGGGCGACGGCGGTGAGCCAGAGCGAGACCTGGTTGGGCAGCGTCCCCACGAGGCGGTGATGGAAGCGCACGATCCGCGGACCGCGGGCGGCGCGGTAGTGCACCAGCTCGTGGCCGGCGATCCAGAGATACACCGCCACCACCTGGCCGAGGATGGCTCCGAACAGGGCAGGCCAGCCCGCCACCAGCCCGGCGACCAGCCAGGGCAGCACGGTGGCCGCCGCCCAGACGACGTCCAGCAGCGGCGCCCGGGCCAGGGCGTCCGCGGCGCGGCGGCCCCGCGAGCCGAAGCGTGGCAGCAGCACAAGTGCGGTACCGGCCAGCAGTTCTGCGCCGGCGACGATGGTGGTGCTAAGCAGGAAACGTTCCACGGCCGTCTTCTCCCTTGCTCGCGTCGGGGGGCGGATTTTCCCGCCCCGCACACAAGCATAGAGTTCGTCGGCCGCAGCGCCGAACGTCGGGTCGGGACAATTGCTGCTCCCGCCGATCCGGGGGGCGGTTCTTCCCCGGGTGGTTTTACTGGCAAATCAGGGCGAGCCTCCCTAAACTAGTTCGCACCTGGAGAAGATAAGAACGGAAACAAAGATCATGGAAAATGCGGTGAGCGACAAGACGGCCCAGTTGCAACTCCCTGACGGCCCGATCGACCTGCCGGTTGTGGTGGGAACGGAAAACGAACACGCGGTCGATATCAGCCAGTTGAGGAACCGGACCGGCTACATCACCCTCGATGAGGGGTTCGGCAATACCGGCTCGTGCCAGTCGGGGGTCACCTTCATCGACGGCGAGAAGGGCATTCTCCGCCACCGGGGCATTCCCATCGAGCAGCTTGCCGAGCAGTCGACCTTCATCGAGACGGCGATGCTGCTGATCTGGGGCGAACTGCCCGATCGCGACCGGCTCGAAAGGTTCCGCACGCACCTCACCGAGCAGGAGATGCTCCACGAAGGCCTGCGCGTCGCGTTCGACGGCTTCCCGGCCAGCAGCCCGCCGATGGCGATCCTCTCCGCGATGATCAACGCCGTGAGCGCCTACCACCCCGGCGTGATGGAGATGGAGGACGACAAGGGCCTCGAACTCGCCGCCGCCCGGCTGCTCTCGAAGGTGCGCACCATCGCCGCCGCCAGTTTCAAGGCCGCGACCGGTCAGCCGATCATCTATCCGCGCTCCGACCTGCGCTACGTGCCCAACTTCCTGCACATGATGTTCTCCCGGCCGTACAAGCAGTACGAGCCGGACCCGGACATCGCCAGGGCGCTGGAGCTGTTCTTCATCCTCCACGCCGACCACGAGCAGAACTGCTCGGCCAGCACGGTGCGGATGGTCGCCTCCAGCGGGGCGAACATGTTCGCCTCCTGCTCCGCCGGCGTCTGCGCCCTGTGGGGGCCCAAGCACGGCGGGGCCAACGTGCGGGTGATCCGGATGCTCCAGGACATGCACGACAGCGGCACGTCCATGACGTCCTACCTCGAGAAGGTCCGCAAGAAAGAGGCCCTGCTCTGGGGCTTCGGCCACCGGGTGTACAAGAACTTCGATCCGCGGGCCATCATCCTCCAGAAGGCTGCGGAAAAGGTGCTCGAGAAGCTCCAGCTCCACGACCCGCTGCTGGACATCGCCCGCAAGCTCGAGGAGGTCGCGCTCAACGACAGCTACTTCAAGGAGCGCAACCTCTACCCCAACGTCGACTTCTACAGCGGTATCATCCTCCGCGCCATCGGCATCCCGCTGGACATGTTCCCGGTCATGTTCGCCATCGGCCGCATGCCCGGCTGGATCGCCCATTACCGCGAGGTGCAGGCGTCCAACAGCCGCATCTACCGTCCGCGGCAGGTCTACGTCGGCCCGACCGAACGCGACTATACCCCGCGCGTCCAGCGCGGCTGGGAAAACGACGACGCGAGCTGATCGGCGAGGCAAAATCGGATTCGGACGATCATGCGGCGGAGGCGACTACTCGCTTCCGCTGCATTCTTTTTCGACCGTGGCCAGCAGCTTTCGGCGAAGCTCCCGCGTGACCGGGCCGGCCTTGCCCGCGCCCAGCGCCTTCTGCTCCACCTTCGACACCGGCAGCACGAGCCAGCTCGAGTTGGTCAGAAACGCCTCGTCCGCGTCGAGCAGGTCGGCGACCGAGAGCATCCGCTTGTGAACCGTCACGCCCATCGCCTCGGCGAGCTCGATGACCGCCGCCCGGGTGATGCCGGGCAGTACCGGGGCGGGCAGAGCCCCCTCGGCCTCCTCGCCACGGGCGAACGGCGTGATCAGCTCGCCGTCCTCCACGAGAAACAGGTTGCTCACCGCACCGCTGGCGAGATGGTTGGAGACGTTCAGCCAGATCGCCTCGCCCGCACCGGCCGCGGCCGCCTGGCGGAGCGTGCGCAGCCGGCCCCAGTAGCTCAGCGTCTTGTGGCCGGCGAGTTGGTCGAACGGGTTCGCACCGGGCGGGGCGACGAGCACGGTGATGCCGTCCTCGAAATACGCCGGGGCGTAGGCCGTGGGCTCGGTGGGCACGATCAGCAGCGTCGGCTGCGTGTGGGCGGGCGAGCCTTCCGACAGCAGCGAGAGCGAGCCGGCGGTGAGGGTGAGGCGGATGCGGGCGCGGTCGATCCGGTTGTGGCGGATGACGTTCTCGACCGCCTCGGCGAGCGGGTCGAGCTCGAGCTTGCGCACCAGGCCCAGCTCGGCAGCGGAGCTGGCGAGCCGCTGGAGGTGCTGCCTCAGGCGGAACACTCGGCCGTGACAGGCGTTCATCGTCTCGAACAGGCCGACCGCGTGCTGCAGACCGGCGTCGTCGAAAGAGATTTTCGCCTCGTCGGGAGGCAGCATCTTGCCGTTGAGAAATACGTCCATACTCGAGCTTTCGCTTGGGTGTCTCTGATTTCGGGACCGGCCGGGCATGGGCCGGGAGGGAATCGGCTGCTCCAGTTTCGCCACTTGCCAATTCGGCCATCGCGCGCTATGATACTCGACTCACTGAGTCGTACTCAAAGTTTGGTCACGCGCATCGGCAAAGGTGGCAATCGCGATGAAGAAGGACACTCACCCCAAGTACCGCCCGGTCGTCTTCCAGGACGTCTCGGCCGACTTCGCTTTCCTCACCCGCTCGACGGTCGGCAGCAAGGAGACCATCCAGTGGGAGGACGGCAACGAGTATCCCCTGGTGCGCGTCGACATTTCCAGCGCTTCGCACCCGTTCTACACGGGCAAGCAGAAGTTCGTCGACACGGCCGGCCGCGTCGAGAAGTTCCAGCGCAAGTTCGCTGGCAACTACTTCCAGAAGCGCAGCTAGCAATCCGAACCCGCAGCCGCAGTGCGAGCCCGCGCTGCGGCTTTTTCATGCGCGCCCCCGAGAGGCCCCGCCGACGCCGTTTGCCCGGATTCCCCCGCCGATGAGCAACAACCAGGAAAATCTGATCGCCAAGCTCGAAGAGCTGGCCCGGCAGTTCGAGGACCTCGAAAAGCAGCTCGCCGACCCCGAGGTCGCCGCCGACCCGGATCGCCTGCGCGAGCTCGGCGTGCGTCACGCGGCGCTGGCCGGGCTGGTCGAGCAGTACCAGCAGTACCAGCAGATCCGCGAGCAGATTGCCGAGCACGAGCAGATCATCGCCGAGGACGAGGACCCGGAGCTGACCGAGATGGCGAAGGCGGAGCTGCCCGAGCTGCGCGCCGGGGCCGAGTCGCTTCTCGAGCAGGTCGCCAACGACCTGGTGACGGCCGACGACCGGGCGGTGGGCTCGGTGATCCTCGAATTGCGTGCCGGTACGGGCGGGGCGGAGGCGGCGCTGTGGGCGGGGGATCTGCTGGAGATGTACCAGAAGTTTGCCGACCGGCAGGGCTGGAAGCTCGAGACGCTCGACTTCTCGCCTGGCGAGCAGGGCGGGCTGCGTCACGCGGTGGCGACGGTGCGCGGGAGCGGCGTCTGGCAGGGGCTGGGTTACGAGGGCGGCGTGCACTGCGTCAAGCGGGTGCCGGCGACGGAGGCGCAGGGCCGGGTGCACACCTCGACCGCGACGGTCGCCGTGCTGCCCGAGCCGGAGAAGGTGGAGATCGACATCCCCGAGTCGGAGGTCGAGGTGCACGTCACCACGGCCCAGGGGCCGGGCGGGCAGAACGTGAACAAGGTCGCCACGGCCGTGCACCTGATCCACAAGCCCTCCGGCATCGAGGTGCGGATGCAGGAGTCCAAGAGCCAGCGGCAGAACCGCGAGAAGGCGTGGCAGCTTCTGCGTGCCCGGCTGTACGAGCAGCAGCAGCGAGAGAAGGAAGCCGAGCGGGCCGAGGCGCGGTCGAAGATGATCGGCACGGGCGAGCGCAGCCAGCGCATCCGTACCTACCGCTACAAGGACAACATGGCCGTGGACCATCGGCTGGGCCAGTCGTTCAACCTCGGCAGCATCCTCGCGGGTGAACTGGACGATCTGATCGACGCCCTGATCGCCGAGGACCGGACCCAGCGGCTGGCGGCGCTGTGAGGGAAGTGGCCGAGCGGCCGAGCGGCCGGGCAGGTGCGGGCGGACGCTCTGGAGCGAGACGGGGGCACGGGGCAGGGACCCGCATTTCCTTGCGGCGCTGCTTGTTCAGCGATCATCGGCCGCCCCGGCACCGATGCCCCTGCGGTGCCCAACTCGGCCACCTGGACACCCGGCCACTTCTCCCCTACTCCCGCTCCCGCGCCTGCGGGCCGACGAGGCTCGCGTCGGGCTGGTCGAGGGTGCCGCGGACGCGGACGCACATGAGCTGGTCCTTGAGCACCTGCATCATCTCGCCGACGACGCCCAGGCCCCCGGCCGGGTTGCGGGCGTAGAGGGTCAGGTCGAGTTCCCGGCTGGGCACCTCCAGGCTGCCCGAGCCGGAGATGGCGATGCTCGGCGCTTCCAGGCTCAGCCGGTCGAGGCGGATCGTGCTGCCGTGGATGAGATATCCCGCCGCCGCCCGGTCGAACGAGCCGGAGGTGGGCAGGCTGAAGCTGACGGTCTGCAGCACCGCCAGCAGCAGCGGCCGGGCGACCAGTCTGGCGTCGCGGACGGTCACGGCCCCCCGGCCCCGGGGGCTGGCGGCATCGCCCATGCGCGCCTCCATCCTGAGGCTCGCCGAGAGTCGGCCGGTCTCTTTTTTGTTCTCATCCGTCCCGGTCGCTTCCGGCTCGATCAGCGGCTCGACCCGCGCCTCCTGGAGGGTCAGATCGAGCTGGTATTTCTGCTCGCCGTCCATCTCGAACCAGCCCGAGCCCACGAGCACGCCGCCGTACACCTGCCCGCGCAGGTCGGCGACCGTCAGCAGGCCCGGCCGATCGTCGCGGGTGGTCACGCTGAGCGACAGCGGCGCGATCAGTCGATCCGCCACGCGCAGCCGCGGGGCCGTCACCACCGCCTCGATCTCCGGGTGCGACTGGCCGGGGAAGCGGGTCCAGATCAGCTCGGCTGAGCCGCTGGCGTCACTCACGGGCAGGATGCCCAGCTCGCCCGCGCCGCTGCGCAGCTCGACCCGGCCCGCGAAGCGCGCCTCGGGGCCGGCGTCCGGGTCGGGGGTGAGCCGAAGCGTCGCCTGGTCGAGCCGGTAGCCGCCGCTGAGACCGATGTGCTCGATCCGCTCACGCAGGTCCGTCGGCAGCAGCGCCTGCGTGGCGGGGCCGGTCCGTTTGCCCTCAGCCGAGATCGTCAGGTCGGCGGCGATCTTCTCGCCCGGCTGCACCCGGCCGTCGAGCGTGAGCGTGCCGTCCTCGAACGAGCCGGAGAGCTTGTCCAGCTCCACCTCGCCGGGCTGCATCCGCACTTCGCCGGCGATGTCGGTGAACTCGAGCCGCTGGTCGCGCAGGTCGAGCGCGAGCCGCCTGGGGCGAAGCGTCAGGTCGTACTCCGCGGCCTCGGCCGAGGCGGGCAGGGGCAGGCGCAGCGCCGCGTCGGTTCGGCCGGCGGGGTGGTATTGCTCGAAACCCTCGGCCAGCTTCGCCCGCAGGGGCAGCTCGGGCGGGACGAGGTTGGCGAGGCCGGGCTCGATCTCGAGATCGCTCGCGGCAAAGCGCAGCTCGCCGCCGGCGGGACGCCCCGCGTCGTTCCACTTGAGCTCGCCCGTCGCGGTCAGCTTCCCTTCGCCCCGGCGGGCGTGGAGCGGGTCGATCGTGAGCCCGCCTCGCCGCACGACGCCCCGGCCGGTGAGCGATTCGAGCACCATCTCGCCGCCGAAGGGGCGCACCCGGCCGCCCAGCACGTCGAGGTTGAGCTGGAAGTCGAACTCGCCGGCGTCGTTGCGGAACAGCCGACCCTCGCAGGCGACCCGCCCGGCCGGGTGGAGCGAGCGCAGGACCGCGTCGTGCGGCTCGGGGATGGCGGCGAGGAGCAACTCGTCGATCGGGGCCGCGGCGTCCGTGATGCGCAGGTCCGGCGTGACGCCCGTGTCGCCGGGCAGGCGGCGGAGGTGGCCGTCCACCGTGCCCACGGCGCCGGTCGGCCCGCGGGCGCGGAGGTGGTGGACGCCCACCTCGGTGGGGCTGAGCGTGATGATGCCGTCGACGATCTCCAGCGGGTACGGCCAGGGGCCCATGAGCAGGCGCGTGCCCCGGGCGTCGATGTCGGCCCAGGCCTTCACCTTTCGGCCGGCGCCGCGGGCGCGCTGGGTGCGGATGTCGAGGTCGATCGTGCCGCCGAGGTCGAACGGCAGCGCGCCGGCCGGAGCGCGGTCGGCGCGCGTGGCGGCGGAGCGGATGAGGCCGCGCTCGGCGAGGCGTTCCCAGGCGGGGCGGCTCAGCAGCATGTTCATCGCCGCGGCGTGCCCGTCCTTGAGGGCGGCGGTGAGGTGCTCGTCGAGGGGGATGTCGGTTGCGGTGATCCGCGTCTCCGCGGCGGGGTGGTCGCCGGGCGGCCAGATGCGGCCGGTCAGGCTCACCCGGCCGCCGGTGGGGCCGACGCCGGTGAGCCGGTCGAGGCGGATGTCGTCCTGGTCGAACTGGACCGTGCCCTCGAGCTCGCGCAGCGGGTAGGCGAACTTGTGATAGGTCATCTCCGCGCCGAGCAGGTCGAGTCGGCCGCGATATCGCAGCGGCTGGTCCGCCTCGTCGCGCTGGAGGGTGAACCGGACCTGGTAGCGCCCGCTGGGCTGGAGGTTGCGGTGCAGCTTCTGCGCCAGCCGGGGCAGGGCCTCGAGGTATCGCGGCGTCTCCGGGAGGTCGAAAGGATCGGTGCGGACGTCGATCTCCAGCGGCAGGTCGGGGTCGAGCCGGGTGCCGTCGATATCGCCGGCGACGTGATAGCGGATGCCTTCGACGGCACCTTCGAGGTCGCGGATGAGCAGGCGGCCGCGCTGGAGGAGGAACCGCCCGCTGACGCCGGTCATGCGCGTGTTGATGCCGGGCAGGGGCAGGGTGAGGGCGACGTCGCGCACGGCCAGGCGGGCCCGGAGCGGGTGGTCGCGGCGGGCGTCGTACTCGACGCGGAGGCTGGGCAGTTCGCCTTCGGGCGAGAGCTGCTGCCAGAGGTCGCGCATGGCGACGGGCAGCAGCCGCTGCTGATCGCGGTCGAAGCGGAAGCCGTCCAGCCGGGCGGCGACCCGGTGCTTTTTGAGGTCGATCGTGCCCTGCACCGTCGGGCCGGTGGCGCCGGGGTGCTCGGGCCGCTGCTCGAGCAGGAACAGGAACAGCCCGGCCCGGCGGGAGGAGCGTTGCAGTCGGCCGCCGAGGTCGAGCCGGGCCAGTGGCTGGACCTCGCTGCCGCGGGTCTGGGCGAAGTGGACGCCGGCCTCGCGGAGCAGCACCTCGGGCAGGTCTTCGGGCAGGACGGCCTTCAGCGAGCCGGCGGAGATGCGAAGCTGCTGATAGTTGTACCGCCCGGTCTCGAGGTTCTGGGTGAGGTGGATGGTGGGGCGGAGCAGGCGGACGGAGGTGATGTCGAGTTCGCCGCCGAGCAGCGCACCGGGGCGGAGCTGCACCTGCGCGAGCTCGGTCGAGACCAGTCGCCCGGCCGGCCCGGGCATGTCGGGTACGCGGATGCGGAGATCTTCCAGCTCCAGGCCGCCGTCCCAGGAAAGCTCGGCGCGGGCGATGGCGACCTCGGCCCCGGTCTGGCGGGCGACCGCGGCCGCGACCAGCCGGGCCAGCCGATCCGGACGGGTGGCCAGGTAGCCGGTCAGCAGCAGGGCGAGGACCGCGATCAGCGCGATCCCGGCGAGCCGGCGCCGCCAGCGCCGGGTGCCTCGTGGTTTGCCTGCCAGTGGGTTGTGAGCCACGCTCTGCCTCGTGCAGGGGGTTGCTTCGCCGTCCGCGCCCCGGTTGGCGGGCGGCATGGTGCCATTGTAATCGCCGCGGCCGGCAAGCAAAGACCCCGGCCGGGGTGAGCGCACTCTGCCTGTCAGCATCGGCGGGATCGGGTATGCTCTTTCGGCAGGGCCCGGCGTGCTGCGCCGCTTTCATCCCCCGGGGCCGGCCCTGTGGGGCATACCCGCCTTAGCCCACCGCAGTTCAGTTTCTCCAGGAGGAATGTGATGCAGACCAAGGACACGATCCAGTTCGACGACTTCGCGAAGCTCGACCTGCGCATCGGCACGATTGTCGAAGCCGAGCACCATCCCAACGCCGACCGCCTGCTGAAGATGCAGGTCGACCTCGGCGAGGAGAAGCGGCAGATCTGTGCCGGCATTCGGCAGTTCTACGATCCCGAGCAGCTCGTGGGGCAGCAGGTGGTCGTCGTGGTGAACCTCGCACCGCGGAAGATCCGGGGTGAGGAGTCCAACGGCATGATCCTCGCCGCGAGCGTCAGCGAAGCGGACGAGCTCAAGGACGTCGTCGTGCTGAGCCCGAGCAAGCCGATCCCCGCCGGCTCGCCGGTGAGCTGATCCGGGAGCGACCGGAACCGAATTTCACCGAATCGCCTCTGGTCCGGGTGGCCCGCGATCAGCCCGGAAGCTGAAGCTTCCGATGAACCTGAGGCAAGTGATCCGTTCTGCCCGTCAGTGCCGGATGAACCAGAAAAAAGGCTGCCACGCGTTGTGGCAGCCTTTTCGCATTTCGGAGAGGTTGCCGCGGCTCAGGTGGCTTCTTCGTCGGTCTCGGCTGGCTCGGCCGCCTCGCCCTCGGCCTGCTCGGTGAGCTCCTGGGCGGGCTCCCAGTTCACCCGGTCGGCCACGCCGCTGAAGGAGATCGTCTCCAGGCCCCGGGCGTCGGGCATGAGCAGCCGAACGGTGCCCGGCAGCATGCCGCCGGTGATGACCTGCTCGTACTGCTCGCGGGTCATGGGGTTGTATTCCTCGATCTCGAACACCGCCAGGGCGAGCTGCTCGGGCAGGGCGGTTGCGCCGACCCGCTCGGCCAGCGGCGCCTGCTCGACGGGCATCTGGCCGAACTGCGTGGCCTCGGCCGCCTGCTCGAACAGGGCGTCGATCAGCTTCTCGCTCTGGCCGATCTGCGGCAGCCAGGGCGTCATGAGCTGCCGGGTCTGCGGGTTGATCTGCTGACGCGGCGTGGGCGGAATGGTCACCACCTCGGCGCCGGGCAGCGCACCGACCGTCTCCAGCCCCTGCTCGCGGGCTTCGGCGAGCCATCGGTCTCGCTCCTGCTCGAGCACATGGAACGCCTCGCGCCGCTTCCAGTCCTGGACGACCTGCTCACGCACCTCGTCGAGGCTCTCGGGCGCCCGGGCGGGCTCGGCCGCGGTCAGGCGGAAGAGGTACCGGTTGCTCTCGACGTCCTCCAGCGGCCGACTGGGCACGCCCACCTGCAGGCCCAGCGCCCGCAGCGGGTTGTCCTGGCCCGGCCGAAGCTCGCGGGCGCTGGCGACGTACAGCGCGAAGGGGGTCGGCTGACCCTGCATGAGCTGGGCCTCCCCGATGCCCTGAAGCTGCGTCAGCTCCTGGACGGGCGTCCAGTCGTCGGTCCGCTGATGCACGATCGGGCGGACGCCGAACTGGGCTTCGACCTCACTGGCGACCTCTTCGAGCGACGTCGGCTGGAAGTCCTCGGGCAACTGGCGGTACCCGTCCTGCGTGGGCAGGCCGCGGACGTCGTCCTGGAGCATCGCCTGGGCGGTGTGGATGATCTGCTCGCCCAGCTCGCGGGCCTTCTCCTGACGCAGCTCATCGCGGATCCCGTCGCGCACCTCGGCGAACTCGGCCACCTCGCCCTCGCTGACGGCTTCATCCGGGGCGGCCTCGGACTCGGTGGTAAATTCGTCCTGGTTGTCCTGATAATACTCGTAGACTTCGATCGGCTCGACGCTCACCTGCTCGAGCAACTGCTGGCGCGGCAGCTCGAGCCAGTTCAGGCGCACCCGCTCGGGAATCCGGTAGCCGAAGCCGTACGGCTCGCCCTGGCCGCGGGGCACGTCGCGGTACTGCTGGTAGAGCTCCTCAAGCTGCTGCTCGCTGGGCTGGCCGGCGTCGTCGAGCATCGGCTCGACGCCGATGAGCACCGTCGTCGCGGCCGTGGTGGCGAAGTTGCCCGACAGCGCGTGGCGGACCAGCGGCTCGCTCAGCCGCGGGCCCCGCAGGTCGCTCGGCGCGGCGAGCATCCCCTGCCCGGCCAGCGCCAGCGACTCGGTCGGGTCGATGTGGACGTCGCCCAGCACGAGCTCCTGGTAACGCTCGAGCAGCAGCCAGTGCCGCATCGCCTGGCGGAGCAGCCAGTCCGGCGCGCCCGCCTGGTCGGCGAGCCGGCGGAGCTCGGCGTCACTGGTCACGCCCATCATCGCGAAGACGTCGCTGACCACCTGCTCGCTGACGGACAGGCCCATCCGCTCGGCGTCATGCACCATCAGCAGCCACTTCAGCGGCTCGTCGGCCGGCTCGGGGGCATCGGTGAGCCCCTGCGCCGCCCGCTGGAAGATCGGGCTCAGCTTGCTCAGCGCGTCGATCTCGGCGGCGGCGACCTGCCGCTCGCGGGCCGTAACCTCCTCGCCGTCGATCGTGCCGATCACCGGGTTCTCCGGCCCCGGGGTGAACAGCTGCTGCAGCGTCTGGCCCACGAGGAAGGCGATCATCAGGAACACCCCGCCCACGACGAGGATGATCTTGTTGTACTTGCGGAAAAATTTGAACACCGGCGTACCTCCGGATGTGCCTAACCATCGACAGCGAGCCTGGCCCCTCGCCCCGGACGCTCCGGCAGCGAGGGATCGGGCAGTCTCTAAACCGAAGAGTATAGCCCCTTCGCGGTTCTAAATCAGCTTCCCGGGCCGCAATCCTGCGATCAGTCCAGCATCGCGGGCGAAAGCATCTCCCCCAGCCCCTCGGGCATGAGCACCACGCCGACCCGGCTGTCGTCGTCGATGTCGTCGTACGACGCCGTCACCCGCAGTCGCCAGCGGGGCAGTTGACGCTCGAGCCAGCCGCTCAGCCGCCGCGAGCCGCTCTCCCGGCCGAAATCGAGATAGTGCGCCAGCCCCGCCCGGTATTTCGCCGTGAGCTGATAGGTGAAGCCGTAGCCGAGGATCTGCGTCTCCAGCGGATCGAGGTCCTGGTAGTTCACGAACGTGCTCAGCCGGGGCGTGTGCTCCAGCGACGCACCCACCCGCCACTCGGCCAGCCGGTCGGCCTCGAAGTCCCAGGTCAGGTCGCCCACCGCGGCGAACGTGTCGCTGACCATCCACAACAGCTCGCTGTAGAAGTGGTCGCCGCCCACGCTGTATTCGGGGCGGTAGGCGTAGTACCGCGGCAGGGGGTTCTCCGTCTCGGGCTCGTCGGCGTAGAGCACCAGCTCGCTGTCCAGTGTGAGCCAGTCCACCGTCCGCCACCGGCCCGGACCGCCCCGGCGGGTTTGAAGCGTGTTCCGCAGGCCCAGCCGAACGCCCGTGCCCTCGGCAATGCCCTCGACCGGGGAGTCGTACACCGGCAGGTCGTCCGCGCCGAGCGTCGCGCTCATCGCGAACACGTCGACGCTCGGCTCGACGATGTGGCGCAGGCCGTTGACGTCGAGCAGATCGATCTCCGCGTCGCCGTACGTCTTCGAGACCGAGGTGTGCGTCCGCACGCCCAGGGCGCCCCAGAGGCGGTAAGCCTCGTCCTCGCCGCTGTAGGCTTCGAAGTCCTCGTCGTAGGCGGTCACTCGGCCGACGGCGTAGGGGGCGACGTTGAACATCCCCGCCTGCATCGGCGCGACGATTTCCTGCCGCGAGTCGGCCCGCAGCCGCCAGTCGGTGGGGAAGTCGGCGGCGTCGGCCGCGGCGTCGAAGGGGGTGTCGGCGTCGATGCCGAAGCTTCGCCGGGCCTGGGCGTCGGTGAAGCCGCGGTCGGCGGGTGCGTCTTCGCCGAACTCCGCCCGCAGTCGGCTCAGGCGGTTCTCGCTGTACCAGGTCAGCCGGTTCTGCCAGAGGCTCTCGCCGAGGACGAAGTGGCGCAGCTCCGGCAGCTTGCTCACGCGGTAGCCGGGCACCTGGAGTTCGGTGAGCTGGGGGAGGAAGTCGCTGAGGTAGTCGCGCAGCAGCAGGTCGGTCGCGGCCGAGTCCTCCCGCCGCTGGAGGTAGAGCGACGTCTCGAACGGCCGCTCCTCGTACGCCATCTCGCGATAGAACTCCTCGAGGAAGGTCGGATCGGAGACGTAGGCGGTTTCGAGCTGAAGCGTCCAGTTTTCCTGCGGCTCGTGGCGGTGGCGCCAGAGCAGGAAGCCGCGGCTGTCGCCGTCGTGCTCGATGTCCCGGCGGTCGGCGATGTCGTCCTCGCCGTTGTCGTCGGGCAGGTAGTAGCTGTCGAACTCGCCGATCGCGCCGTCGCGGCGGTATTCGACCTCCGCCCCCGTGCCCGGGCCGTGGTCGCCGCGGTAGTCGGCCGCGAGACTCGCTGCCACGCCCTCGGGCGTCTGCTTGCCGATCAGGGCGAACGGGTCCCACCGCGTCAGTACGGAGAAGCCGTCGTCCTCGTCGTAGTCGAAGCCGACGCTCTGCAGCGGCGTCTGGCCCCGCGCCCCGGCGATGACGGGCCAGTAGAACACCGGCACGCCGCCGACCTCGAGCGTCAGATCCTCGGCCACGAAACGCTCTTCGACGAGCTGCTCCTCCTCGAGCTGCTCGATCCGCACCCGGTCGGCGCCGATGGCGACGTGCGGCTGGGCGAACTCGCTCGTGGTCAGGACCGCGTCCTCCGCCTCCCACGTCCGCCGGGAGGTCTGCTGGAGCATTTCCGCCCGGGCGTACAGCGGCACCTGCCTCCGCACGTCGAAGCTGTAGAGCACGGCGTCGAGCAGGAGCGCCCGGTTGTCCTCGAGGTCGTAGTACACCCGCGGCGCCCGCACCGTGTAGGTGCCCGCGGTGATGACCGCGGCGTCCTCGAGGTACACCCCCTCGACCGCCCCCGCGGCCAGTGGCTCGCCCGGGGCGGCGTCGGTCTCGGCCATGTCAACCAGCAGGACCGCCTTCTCTGCACGCAGGGCGAAGGTGCGGTTTTCCTCGAAGTCCTCGTACATCAGCCGAACGTCGCCGATCAGC
>JBKHFW010000002.1:0-128273 GCA_046540025.1 Phycisphaeraceae bacterium | reverse complement strand
CGAGGAGCCGATCACCATCAAGAGCCTTTCCGCGGCGACCGGCATCAAGGCGGCGGACATCCTCAAGTACCTGTTCAAGCAGGGCATCATGGCCAACATCAACGCCGCGATCGGAACCGAGGCGGCGATGGAAATGGCCATGGAGTACGACATCGAGCTCGAGGTCAAGGCGCAGAAGACGGCGGTCGAGAAGCTCAAGGAGCAGTTCGAGCAGCGTGAGGAGGTCGATGTCAGGCCGCGGCCGCCGGTGGTGACCGTGCTGGGCCACGTCGACCACGGCAAAACGTCGCTGCTGGACCGCATCCGCAAGCAGGATGTCGCGGCGCACGAGGCGGGCGGCATCACCCAGCACATCGGCGCCTACCGCGTGACGATCACCGGCACGGACCAGCAGGAGAAGACGGTGGTCTTCCTCGACACCCCGGGCCACGAGGCGTTTACCGCCATGCGTGCCCGCGGTGCGAAGATGACCGACCTGGTCGTGCTGGTCGTGGCGGCGGACGACGGCGTCATGCCGCAGACGATCGAGTCGATCAACCACGCCAAGGCGGCGGGTGTCCCGATCATCGTGGCGCTGAACAAGATCGACGTCGCCCAGGCGACGACCGAGAACATTCAGCGGATCTACGGCCAGCTCGCCGAGCACGGCCTGAACCCGGTGGAATGGGGCGGCGAGACCGAGATCATCAAGACCTCGGCGGAGACCGGCCAGGGCGTGACCGACCTGATGGAGATCCTGGACTACCAGGCCGAACTGCTCGAACTCAAGGCCGACTACGGCGGCCCGGCGGCGGGCAGCGTGATCGAGTCGGAGATGCAGACCGGCCGCGGTGCCGTGGCCCGGGTGCTGGTCCAGCGTGGCCAGATCAAGGTCGGCGACTTCATCGTGGTCGGCCGGGCGTTCGGCCGGGTGCGTGACATGACCGACGACCGCGGCCGCGCGGTCGAGCAGGCCGGCCCGGCGACGCCGCTGGAACTCTCCGGCATCGACGAGATTCCCGACGCGGGCGACCGGTTCTACATCACCGAGTCGCTGCAGACCGCCGAGCAGGCGGCGACGCAGTACCGCGATCGCGAGCGTCAGCAGCAGCTGGCGAGCAAGACGAAGGTGACGCTGGACAACTTCGCCCAGCAGATCCAGGCGGGTAAGGTCAAGGAACTCCGCGTCGTGCTCAAGGCGGACGTGCAGGGCTCACTGGACGTGCTCCGCGAGAGCCTCGAGAAGCTCGGCAACGACGAGGTGGCCGTGCGGGTGATTCACGCGGCGGTCGGCGGCGTGACCGAGAGCGACGTGCTGCTGGCGGACGCCTCCGAGGCGGTGATCGTCGGCTTCCACGTGGCGATCACGCCGGCGGTGCGCGACATCGCCGAGGCCCGCGACGTGGACGTGCGGCTGTACCGCGTGATCTACGACGTGACCGACGACGTGAAGAAGGCCCTCGAGGGCATGCTCGAGCCGGAGAAGAAGGAAGAGGAACTCGGCACGGCCGAGGTCCGCGACACCTTCAAGGTGACCCGCGTGGGCACCGTGGCGGGCTGCCTGGTCAGCGACGGTTCGATTCAGCGTGCGGGCAAGGCCCGAGTGATCCGCGACGGCGTGGTCGTGACGGACAACCGCGACATCGACAGCCTCCGCCGCGTGAAGGAAGACGTCCGCGAGGTGCGGGCGGGTACCGAGTGCGGTATCAAGCTCGCCGGCTTCGACGACGTGAAGGTGGGTGACCAGATCATCTGCTACCGCGTGATCGAGGTGAAGCGGACGCTGAGCTGACGAAGGCGCCGGCGGCAGGTGGCGGACGGCTGGCCCCGGGCGGGTCGGCGACCGCCATCTGCCGGCGACCGACCGCCGGGCAGTGTGCGCCATGGTCATCGGTATTCTCCAGATCGAGCTGACGATCGACTGGTCCCGGTCGCTGAAGGACAAGCGGCGGGTCGTGTCGAGTCTGAAGGATCGGCTGCACCGCCAGCACCAGGTGTCGGTTGCCGAGGTGGACAACCTCGACGACCCGCGGGTCGCGGTGCTGGGGATCACGATGGCGAGCAACAGCGTGCCGCACTGCCAGAGCACCTTGGACCGGCTGGTGGACAAGCTCCGGCTGGGCCGGGACTACGTGCTCAGCGATCACACCCTGGAGATACTCACTGGCGAGTAGGTTGCCGGCGGCGAGGGGTTCGGCTTGCCGGATCGGCGGCTGGAAGGCAGACTTTTCAAGCTATGAGCCATCGCATCGAACAGGTTGAATCGGTCCTGCAGCGGGCGATCTCGCAGGTGCTGCAGCGGAAGCTGTCGGACCCGCGGATCCGCGGCATGGTGAGCGTGACGCGGGTGAAGGTGAGCCCGGACCTTCACGAGGCGCAGGTGTTCGTGTCGGTGCTGCCCGAGCAGTACGAGAAGACGACGCTGAGCGGGTTGCGGTCGGCGGCGTCGCACATTCACAGCCTGCTGCGCAAGCAGGTGGCGCTGCGGAGCGTGCCGCGGCTGGACTTCCGCCTCGACGAGTCGCTCAAGCGGCAGGCGGAGCTGCACGAGGCGATCAACCGCGGGATCGACCGCAGCGGCGACGAAGAAGGTGAGGCGGGCGAGGAGCCCGGGGCGGACGAGTCGCCGGAGGAGAAGCCGGGCCCGGACGCGGGCTGATTCCGCGGACCCCGGTGAGGGGCGGGGGATCTGAGCGTGAGAGGCATCGCGAGCAGTCTGGGCCCTGGAGCCCTGGAAGGAAACGACTGGTGAAACAGAATACGGAGCAGGCAAAAAAGCTGGCCGCGCTGCTCAAGCGGCTGGAGAAGAAGTACAAGCTCGAGGAGCCGCCGCAGCGGGAGCCTGTGCTGCAGATGGTGGTGGCGTTCCTCCAGTGGGAAGCGACGCGCGAGCTGGCGGAAGAGACGCTCGGCAAGCTGCTGGGCGAGCTGGTGGACCTCAACGAACTGCGCATCAGCTTTGACCACGAGCTGGTGGAGCTGATCGGCGAGGACTACCCGCGGGCGGACGAGCGTGTGGCGCGGATGCGCGAGGCGCTCAACGAGGTGTACATCCGCGAGCACCGGGTGGAGATGCAGTCGGTGGCCGGCAAGGGCAAGCGGGAGCAGCGGGCGTATCTCGAGTCGCTGCCCGGCATGGTGCCTTACGTCGTGTCGAACGTGATGCTGCTCGCGTACGGCGGCCACGCGCTGCCGGTGGACGCGAAGCTGGCGAAGCGGCTCGCGGACGAGGGCGTGGTCGAGCCGGACTCGCTGCCCGGCCAGGCGGAAGGGCAGCTTCTCAAAATGGTCAAGGCGGACGACGCCCGCGACACCTGGTTGCTGCTGCAGGCGTGGGCGGATGACACGGCCGAGCTGGAGAAGGGCAAGTCCGAGCCCGCGCCGGCGAAGGCGGAGAAGTCCTCCGGCACGAAGAAGGCGAAGACGAGCAGGAAGAAGACGACGAAGAAGAGCACCCGCGGTTCGTCGAAGTCGTCCGCGAGCAAATCGCCCGGCAAGGCGAAGAAGAAGAGCAGCTCGAAGCGCTCCGGAAAAAGCGGAAAATGACTCAGATTCTCGTCCGCGCCCGGTCGGCCGGGGCGGGTGAGATCGGCGACTGTCCCGCCGCGGACCGCGGAGGATCCGGGCGGGCTGTTGTTCACACAAGCATCCACTAGCCGAGAGGACTGGGGCAGGAGATGAGTGAGGATTCGAAGCAGCCGCTGCTGCGCATCGGCATTCCCAAGGGCAGCCTGCAGGACGCCACGATCGACCTGTTCGACCGGGCGGGGTACAACATTTCGGTGCCCCGCCGCTCGTACTTTCCGGAGATCGACGACCCCGAGCTCTCGGCGGTCATGTTCCGCGCCCAGGAGATGAGCCGGTACGTCGAGGACGGCGTGGTGGACATGGGCATCACCGGGCGGGACTGGGTCATCGAGAACGGCTCGGACGTGCATGAGGTGTGCGAGCTGCAGTATTCCAAGGCGACCAGCCGCCCGGCCCGATGGGTGCTGGCGGTGCCCGAGGAGTCGGACTACTACAAGCCCGAGGACCTCGCGGGCGGGATCATCTCCACCGAGCTGGTGGGGACGACGCGGCGGTACTTCCAGGAGCGGAACATCGACGTCAGGAAAGTCGAGTTCAGCTGGGGCGCGACGGAGGTGAAGGCCCGGCTGGTGGACGCGATCGTGGACATCACCGAAACCGGCTCGTCGCTTCGGGCGAACAAGCTGCGGGTGATCGACACGCTGCTGACGTCGACGACGCGGCTGATCGCCAACAAGCAGGCGTGGAACGTCCCGGACAAGCGGAAGAAGATCGAGGACCTGGCGCTGCTGCTGGAGGGGGCGATCGCCGCGCGGTCCAGGGTGGGGCTCAAGATGAACGCTCCCAAGGATCGGCTGGACGAGGTGCTGGCGATCCTGCCCGCGGCGCAGTCGCCGACGGTGAACGAGCTGGCCGACCCCCAGTGGGTGGCGGTCGAGGTCGTGGTGGAGGAGAAGGTCGAGCGCGATCTCGTGCCGCAGCTGATGCGGGCGGGAGCGACGGCGATCTTCAGCTATCCGCTCAACAAGGTCGTGCCCTGACTGCGGGGCCCGGCCGATCGAAGGTGGGCCTGATGTTCATGCGCACAAGAATGGGCGCCCTGGCACTGATGCTGGCGGCGGTTTTCGCTGTCGGCTGCCGGGCGGGTGCGTCCGATCGGGACGCGGCGTCCGCGAAGACGGTCGCGGGGCCGGTGGCGCCGCCCGAGCCGCTCGAGAGCGAGTCGCTGACGCCGCTGAGCGGTGCGGCACTCGAGCGGGCGGAGCTGGAGCTCGACGCCGTGCTCGACCGCCTGCCCCGGCCGGTCTGGCTGGCCGATCGCGAGCCGGTCGCTGGCGGCGGCGAGGACGCGCTGCCGGTGGCGGCGCAGCGGGCGTACGCCGCGGGCCGGCAGGCGCTGCTCGAGGAGCGGAATTATCAGGCGGTGCAGCGGTTTGAGCAGGCGCTGAAGCTGTCGCCGAAGCATCCCGGGCTGCTTCGGCTGCTGGGTCGGATCTACTCGGCCTCGGGCAACCGGTCGCGTGGGGCGGACTACCTTCGGCGGGCCGTGCTGGCGGGGGGCGGCGACGTGCGGAGCTTCTTTCTGCTCGGCAGGCACGCGATAGAGCAGCAGCAGTGGGGCGAGGCGGCCTCGCTGCTGGGGCGGGCGCTTCGTCGGTCGGCGGACGAGCCGGATCTGACAGCGCAGGTACGTCACCACCTGGCCGAGGCGCTGGCCCGGCTGGGCTACGCGCGGGCGGCGGCGGAGCAGTATCGCGCCTCGCTGCGCGAGCAGGAGACGCTGCGCGCGCGGCTTCGCGGTGAGCCGGAGGTGCGGCTGCTCGATCGGCAGGCGGGGCTGAGCCGCATGGCGGTGGGGGATCTGCATCACCAACTCGGCGAGCCGGAGCAGGCGCTGGCAGCGTATGAGCGGGCGGCGGACGAGACTTCGCCGGGCGAGTTGGCGCCGCGGCTGGCCTATACCTGGCTGAAGCTTAACCGCCCCGGCGAGGCGGAGCGGATCGTGCTCGAGCAGGCGGAAGCCTCGCCCGGCGAGCGGGCGAGTCTGGACCTGGTGCGCTATCTCGCCCGCCACGTAGAAAGTGACCAACTGATGAGCCGGCTGCGGGCGGTCTACGTCGCCGAGGGTCGGCCGACGGCGATGGCGATGATGCTCGCCGACCTGCACGACCCGGCCGGCGCGGCCGATCTGCTGCGCGAGCACCTGACCGAGCGGCCCGAAGCGCAGGCGGTGTACGCCCGGCTGCTGTCGCAGTGGCTGCCGCGCGGGGCGGCGGAGGCGGAGCCCCAGGCCGTGCGGCAGGCGATCCGCGTCGCGGCCGACCTGATGCGCGCGGCGCCGGAGCTTGCGGACCAGTATGCCACGACGCTGCTGCGCGCGGCGGGCGCGGGGCCGGCGCTGGCGTCGGCGTTCTCGGGGTTGGGCCCCGAGGAGCGTGACCAGCCGACGCTGCGCGTGCTTCGGGGGCTCGCGCTGGCGGGACAGGACCGGGTGGACGAGGCGAAGGCGACTCTCGAGTCGGTGCTCGAGGAGCAGCCTGGCCTGGCGGTGGCGCGGGTGGTGCTCGCCCGGCTGTACCTGCTGGAGCAGGCGTACGAGCAGGCGAACGAGGTGCTCGAGCCGCTGCCCGCGGACGGAGCCGGGAGCGTGCTGGCGCTGCGCGTGCGGGTGCTGGTTGAGACCGGGCGAACGGGGGAGGCGATCCAGATGCTGGATCGGCTGATCGACCGCCGGGACGGCGAGGTGGAGCTGATGCTGCAGAAAGCGGGGCTGCAGCAGCGGGCGGGGGACGCGAAAGCCGCGGAGCAGACGCTGCTGGATGCGCTGAGCCAGCACCCTGAGGCGGAGTCGGTCTACCAGGCGCTGATCAACCTGTACGAAGGCCCGGGCGGGGCGTCGCTGAACGCCCGTGAGGGGTGGGCGCGAGTGGTCCGGCGACTGCTCGAGACGATCCCGAACAGCCGGGTGGGCCGACTGGTGCAGGCCCGGCTGGCGATCCGCGAGGACCGCTGGCAGCGGGCGGAGCAACTGCTGAGCGGGCTGCTCGAGGAGGATCGACTGGACCTCGACGCCCTGCGGCTGCTGTTCTCGGTGTATCGCGAGCAGGGCGAGCCTGGCCGGATTCGTCAGCGCATGAACCAGTTGCTCGCGGATCAGCCGACGAACGTCGAGGTCTTGCAGCTCGCCGAGTCGGTCTACGGCCGGCTGGGCGACGTCGAGCAGCTCATTGCCGTGGGCGAGCGGCTGATGGAGATGCTCCCGCCCACGCCGGACCGGCAGCAGTGGCTGGCGACGCTTTACCTGCGAAACGACCAGCCGGGCAAGGCGGCCGAGCTGCTGGGGCGGCTTTTCGAGCAGGAGCAGTTGGAAGACCCGGCCGCGCCGGCGCAGCTCATGCTGATGGCGCTGGTTCGCCAGGGCCGGGGCGAGGCGGCGCGGGAGCGCATCGGGCAGGCGATCGATCGCTACTCCGAGCACGACGCGGAGCTCCGCTATCTGCAGGCGAACCTGGCGAACTGGCTGGGCGACGTGGGCCGCTACGCCGAGCTGCTCGAGCGGAATCTCGAGCGGCATCCGGAGCACGTGGCGACGCTGAACGACCTGGCCTATCTTCGGGCGCGGCTGGGGCGGAAGCTGGATGCGGCGCTGGAGCTGGCGAACCAGGTGCTCGATGCGGAGCCGGGCGTACCGGCCTATCAGGACACGAAGGGGTGGGTGCTGTACCGGCAGGGGCGGTTCGAGGAAGCGATCAAGTGGCTTCAGCGGGCGCGAAGCGGCTCCGGGCCTGACAGTGAGAGTCCGGTCGTGCTGGACCACGTGGGCGACGCGCTGTACCGCCTGGGCGAGCCCGGCCGGGCGGAGGCGCTCTGGCGGCGGGCGAAGATGCTGGCCGAGGACTCTGCGGACGACTGGTGGATCGACGAAGAGCTCGAGGGCCTGTCCGCTCGGATCGACGCGAAGCTCGACGCGCTGGCGGCGGACGAGGAGGTGCCGGTCGCGCCGGTGGCGGACGAGGCGTCGGACGCGCAGCCGTAGAGGCTGCGATCAACTCTCATTCGCGGGGCGCGCCGCGGCAGGTGGCAATCGGAATCGGCGTGTGCGGGGCGTCGGCTGGTCGTGGTCGGGAGGAAATCCGGATTCACCCTCTGAAGCGGCTGGCAAAGCGGGGCCGAGATGGTTATACTACCCGGCTCGTCTGCTCGTGAGGGGCTTTCCGCGCTGGAGAGTCCGCAGCCCAAGGGTAGAGCCTCGAGGAATAAGCAATGGCGAAGAAAGAGATTACCTCTCAGTTCAAGATTCAGGCTCCCGGCGGGCAGGCTACGCCCGCGCCGCCGATCGGCCCGGCTCTGGGTCAGCACGGCGTGAACCCGGGCCAGTTCATTCAGCAGTTCAACGACGCGACCAAGCAGTACAACGGCAAGGTCGTGGGCTGTGTGATCACGGTCTACAAGGACCGGAGCTTCGACTTCGAGATCAAGAGTCCGCCCGCGGCCGTGCTGCTGCGTGAGGCGGCCGGGATCGAGAAGGGCTCGGGCGTGCCCAACAAGGACAAGGTGGGCACGGTGAGCCAGGATCAGCTCCGGTCGATCGCTGAAGAGAAGGCCAAGGAGCTGACCGGTCTGAGCCCCGAGGCGATGATGAAGACCATCGCGGGCACGGCCCGCTCGATGGGCATCAACGTCGAGGAAGCCTGATCGCCCGCGGGTTCGGCTGATTTTTGTCGAAGCCTGGCGGAACAACCAAGCGGCCAACCACGAGCCGGTGATCGTGGGAGATTGTCCCCGCCTGCGGGTTGGGGGATCGAAAGGAGTAGGCGATGCCCAAGCATGGCAAGCGCTACCGGACCGATCTGGACAAGACGCCGGACCGCGCGGAGGCGGTGCCGCTGACCGAGGCGGTGAACCGGGTCAAGGCGTTCAAGGAAGTCAAGTTCGATCAGTCGATCGACATCTGCATTCAACTGGGCATCGACCCGCGTCAGGCCGACCAGGCTGTTCGCGGCGCGGTGGCCCTGCCGCACGGCATTGGCAAGACCAAGCGCGTCGTCGCGTTCTGCGGCGAGGACAAGGTGCAGGAGGCCAGGGAGGCCGGTGCGGTCGAGGCCGGCGGCGAGGACCTGGTCAAGAAGATCGAAGACGGCTGGATGGACTTCGACGTGGCCGTGGCGAGCCCGGAGATGATGCGGGTGGTCGCCCGGCTGGGTCGCACGCTGGGGCCGAAGGGTCTGATGCCTTCGCCCAAGAGCGGCACGGTGACCCCGAACGTCGTCGAGGCGGTCAAGGAGTATCGGGCCGGCAAGGTCGAGTTCCGCAACGACGCGGGCGGCAATGTGCACGCGGTGGTCGGCAAGCAGAGCTTCGCGCCCGAGGCGCTGGAGCAGAACGCGAAGGCGTTCATCGACCACATCGTCAAGATGCGTCCGAGCTCGGCGAAGGGGCAGTACGTGCGTCAGATCAGCCTGTCGGGCACGATGACGCCGGGTGTCGCGGTCCAGACGCCGTAGCGCGTGTGAAGCAGAACTTCAGCGGTCCCACCCTGGGGCTGGAAGGAACTTGCCATGAGCAAACCTGTCAAGAATCTGATCATTGAGAGCTACAAGCAGCGCTTCGCGGACGTGACCGGGGCGGTGCTGATCGATATTCGTGGCATCGAAGCCAACGAGAACAACACCCTGCGCAACGGCCTGGCCGAGAAGCAGATCCGGGTGACCGTGGTCAAGAACAGCCTGGCGAAGAAGGCGTTCGAGGGCACGGATCTCGAGTCGGTTGACGAGCTGCTGGAAGGCTCCGCCGCGATGGTGTATCCCACCGACGGCGACGTGACGGTGGTGAACGTGGCCCGCGAGATGGTCGACTGGGCGAAGAAGCTGCCCAAGCTCGAGTTCAAGGGTGCCATCATGGACGGCATCCTGTTCGGTCCCGACCAGGTCGAGGACCTGAGCAAGTACCCGACCCGGGAAGAGGCGCAGGCGCAGACGGTTCAGTTGCTGCTGTCGCCGGCGCAGAACCTGGTCGGCGCCATCACCGGCCCGGGCAAGAAGGTGGCTTCGCTCATCGAGGCGATCCGCGAGAAGCTCGAAAGCGGCGAAGAGATCAAGGCGGCGTAAACCGTCGCCCGCGAGGCGGGCACGAGATTGCTTTTTACATCGCGTCCAACTGGCCCTTCGGGGTTAAACCGCGGCAAGGGGTCGCGGCCTCTTGGACGGGTAAAACGTTGGTAAAGGATGGTCAAACATGGCCGAAGTCGAAGCTTCGATCAAGGAACTCGGTGACAAGCTGGTGGGTCTGACGCTCAAGGAAGCGGTGGACCTCGGTGAGTACCTCAAGGAAGAATACGGCATCGAGCCCGCCGCCGCCGGCGTGGCCGTCGCCGCCCCGGGTGCCGCGGGTGGTGCCGAGGAAGCCGAGGAGAAGACGGAATTCGACGTCGTTCTCACCGGCGCCGGCTCGAACAAGATCAAGGTCATCAAGGTGGTCCGCGAGGCCACGGGCCTGGGCCTGAAGGAGGCCAAGGACCTGGTCGACAGCGCGCCGAAGGCGCTCAAGGAAGGCGTGTCCAAGGAAGACGCGGACGCCCTGGCGGAGAAGATCAAGGAAGTCGGCGGCGAGGTCGAGGTCAAGTAAGACCCGCTCCCGGCGACCGGCCGAAAAGACCGCTCCTGCTTCGGCAGGGGCGGTTTTTCTATGGTGCAAGTGGGACGTGCCGGGAGGCGGAGCCGTTTCCGGGTTCCGGGCCGCCAGTTGGTGCTGGCCCGCATCCTTTTCGTCCCCACAGGCGATCGGTGCGGCTTGCTCCCCGGCAGAGCCGGGGCCGAGGTAAGGGGCTGGTCTTCCCGCCACGGCCGGATGAGCCGTTTCCGATTGGCTCGCATTCCGGCGCGGCGGACGCCGGGGCATGGGGGATGCCCGCAGGGGCGGGCCAGAAGAATTCTGAGGCGCATTTCTGGGGCAGACCCTGCTGCCGAGGGGACGTTCATGAGGGGGCTGGGGCGGGGGAAATGTGGGAACGGGCTAAACCCGGTCGGTACAGGGGCATACAGTGCTCCAGGGGGGTGGTGAGGGCATGGAAAAGGCTGAGGATGAGAATATGGAAAAAACCTATCGGTTATTCCGGTAATTCGCTATAGTTTGCTCCCTGTCAGGCCGATCACTCCGGTGAGAGACCTTTACAGGGAGGCTTCGTTATGCCTTATTTTCTACGTTCCTTCTCCTGGCGACTGATGTCGCTGCTGACGTTGTCGACGCTTCTGCTATGGATGGCAGGACCGGCAACGGCTCAGGCAGCGGCGGAGGTCACCTTCGCACCCGGAAGTCCTGATGTTCACGAGAAAGGCTCCGGCCGCGGCATCGATCTGGACCTCACCGGGGAGGCCAGCTCCACGACTCAGTTGCTGGTGCTGGCGTGGTCGGACGGTGAGCGGCGAATGGTCGACGAGTTCGCCCACGCCGTCACCCAGGGCCCCTGGCAGATCGCGGCCGAGCAGCTCGACAAGCTGCCCACCGGTCGAATCAATCTGCAGGTGCAGCTTCAGGAAGACGGCCGAACGGTTGATCGGACCCACACCTGGATTGACGTCAGGAACCCGGACCCGCGGCGGAACCCGCAGTCGACCGATCCGCCCGCGCTGACGCTGTCGGACACGCTGCCGACGAGCTATCAGCAGGGCTCGGGCGAGGCGCTGCCGGTGTCGATCACCGGTGACGTGCCTTCGGGCAGCGCCATGGTGGTGCTGGCGTGGTCGGACGGTGAGCGGCGGATGGTGGATGAGTTTGCTCACGACGTCCGACGCGAGCCGTGGCAGATTTCGGCTGAGCAGATGGACAAGCTGCCTGCCGGGCGGGTGAGCCTCCAGGTCATGCTGGAGCTGCCCGGCGGCACGCGCGTGCAGGACGATCGCTGGATCGAGATCGTGCCCCCGGCCGTTCAGGCCGAGCCGCCGGTGGTGAGCTGGTCGAGCTCCGCGGCATCCAGCTACGAGCGTGGCTCGGGCGAGGCCGTGAGGTTTGACATTGCGGGCGATCTGCCCGAGTCGCACCAGATCCAGGTGCAGGCTTATTCTCACGCCGAGGGGCGGTGGGTGAGCGAGTTTGCTCATCAGATCAGTGGCGCGTGGACGGTTCAGGCGGGTCGGCTGGACCTGCTTCCCGCGGGCCGGAACACGCTGCGCGTGACGCTGTCGGCCGAGGGGTTCGACCAGAGTGTGGACGAGCACACGCTCGAGGTGAGCGTGCCTCAGCCGGTGGCGCTGGGGCTCGATGCGCTGCCGACGAGCTATCAGCAGGGTTCGGGCGAGGCGCTGCCCTCGCTGCTCACCGGCGACGTGCCTGCCGGCGCCGAGCTGCTGGTCCTGGCGTGGTCGGATGATGAGCGGCGGATGGTGGACGAGTTCGCCCACGTGGTCGGAGCCAGCCCCTGGCAGGTGACGGCGGCGCAGATGGACAAGCTCCCCGCCGGCCGGGTGAACCTGCAGGTCACGATGACGGCGCCTGATGGGACGCGGCTGAAGGGCAATCGCTGGGTCGAGATCGTGCCCGACGTGGTTCCCCCGGCGGTGAGCTGGTCGGGCGAGGCGGGCAGCTACGAGCGCGGCTCGGGTGCCGGTCTGGCGTTCGACATCACGGGCGATCTGCCTTCGGGCTACGAGGTGCAGGTCGAGGCGATCTCGCCGAGCGGCCCGGTGAGCGGGTTCACGCACACGATCACGGCTCAGCCGTGGCAGGTCAGCTCGGGGCAGCTCGACAAGCTGCCGGCGGGCGACTACACGCTGCGGCTGACGCTCATGGCGTCGGATTTCCCGGACAGCGTGGCCGAGCGGGCGCTGAGCGTGAGCGTGCCGACGCCGCCTGCGGTGGGTTTCCCGGATGACACGCCGGCGAGCTACCAGCAGGGTTCGGGCGTGGATCTGCCTGTGTCGGTGACGGGTGACGTCCCGGCCGGGGCGGAGCTGGTCCTGATCGCCTGGTCGGATGACGAGCGGCGGATGGTGGACGAGTTCGCTCACGCCCTCGACGCCGAGCCGTGGCAGATCGTGGCGGCGCAGATGGACAAGCTCCCTGCCGGGCGGGTGAGCCTGCAGGCGATGCTGGAGCTGCCTGACGGCAAGACGCTGCGTTCGACGCGGTGGATTGAGATCACGCCGGCCCTGGTGGCGCCGACAGTGTCGTGGGCGAGCGCGTCGAGCAGCTACGAGCAGGGTTCGGGCGCGTCGATGACGTTCGACATCTCGGGCGACCTGCCCGCGAGCTACGAGGTGCTGGTCGAGGGCTATTCGCAGGCCGAGGCGCGGTGGGTGAGCGAGTTCGCTCATACGCTGACCGCCCAGCCCTGGGCCGTGACCGGCGAGCAGCTCGACAAGCTGCCACCGGGCACGAACAAGGTGCGGCTGACGCTCAAGACCGCCGACTTCGCGGACAGCGTGGCCGAGTACGACGTGAACGTGACCGAAGCGCCGGAGACGGCGGAGCCGCTGACGCTGGAATTCCCGGGCACGACCCCGGCCAGCTACGAGCGCGGCTCGGGCGTGACGCTTCCGATCACCGTGACCGGCGACCTGCCCAGTGGCGAGGTGATCGTCCTGGCGTGGTCGGACGATGAGCGGCGGATGGTGGACGAGTTCGCCCACGTGCTGGCCGGTTCGCCGTGGGAGATCGCGTCGGCGAAGCTGGACCAGTTGCCTGCCGGGCGGAACAGCCTGCAGCTTCTGGCGTACCAGGACGACGGCACGGAGGTCAAACGCACCCACTGGCTCGAAGTCACCGTTCCGGCCACCGATCCCGACCCGGATGACGGCGATACGGATGACGGCGATACGGGTGACGGCGACCCCACCGACCCCGACCCGGATGACGGCGATACGGGTGACGGCGACCCCACCGATCCCGACCCGGATGACGGCGATACGGGTGACGGCGACCCCACCGACCCCGACCCGGATGACGGCGATACGGGTGACGGTGACCCCACCGACCCCGACCCGGATGACGGCGATACGGGCGGCGGCGCCCCCGGCGGCGGCGACCCCGGTGACGGCGACACGACTGATCCCGGGACAACCGACCCGATTTCGCCTGGCGGTGACGGCTGGGTGTCGGCCGGTTTCACCGAGCTGACCAAGTCGTCGGACACGCGGGTGGTCTACGTCAGCAGTTCGGAAGGCGACGACAACAATGACGGCCTGTCGCCTGAGACGCCCGTGCGGACGATTGATGAAGGTTACGACCGGCTTCGCAGTGGATACCCGGACTGGCTCCTGCTCAAGGCGGGCGACGAGTGGCGTGGCTCGATCCAGTGGTGGAAGTCCGGCCGATCGTCGAGCGAGCCGATGGTGATGGCGAGTTACGGGAGCGGCCCGCGTCCGCTGCTGATGCCCCAGGATGGCGAGGACGCCGTCTGGCGGAAGCAGTGGGGCAAGGACGTCCGGCACCTGCGGATCGTGGGGCTGGAGCTCTACAACGACTACGCCGACCCGAACAGTTCGACGTTCCGTCAGCGCGACCCGGCGCATGTCGGTTTCGACTGGCGTGAGAACGGCGAGGATGTGCTCTTCGAGGACTGCAAGGTTTCGTTCTTCAAGACGAACTTCGTCTTCGAGGCGGGCACGGCTGCGCCGATCCACGACATCCGCATTCGGCGGTGCATCATCATCGACGCCTACTCGACCTCGACGCATGCCCAGGGTCTTTACGCCGACGGCGTGGACGGGCTGCTCGTGGAAGAGAGCGTGTTCGACCACAACGGCTGGAACACGCAGGTGTCGGGCGCCGAGCGGACGATCTTCAACCACAACATGTACTTCCAGAAACCGTCGAGCGGCCACGGTTACGGGGCGCAGAACGTCGCGCTGCGTGGCACCATCGTCGCCCGCGGCGCCTCGCACGGGGCGCAGATGCGTCAGGGCGGTCTCTGCGAGGGCAACCTGTTCTACGGTAACGCCATGGCTGGCTTTGCCCAGGGTGCGTGGGCTCACGTGTACGACAACGTGGTGATGGAGGGCGATCATATCGCTCCGGACACCCCGCGTGGCGTGGGTCTGCAGATCTACCGGGTGGACCGGGGCACCTGGGAGAACAACATCATCCTGGACAGGGCGGTGGACTCCGATGGTGCCGGCCTTGAGGCGCCGGAAGGCGGCCGGGGTTCGGAGAAGATCATCGTTCGCAACAACGTGGTCCAGAACTGGAAGCGTAGCAGCGATGGTCACTCGATCTCGATCGCGGATTCGGCGTGGTCGGAGCTGGACCTTTCGGGCAACATCGAGGACGGCCGGCGGTTCAACACGGACACGCCGGTGCAGTTCATGGATCCGAGCCGGACGCTGAAGACGTATGCGGAAACGCTGGGCATCTCCAGCGGTTTCGACGGGTTCATCCATCGGGTGCGTCACCGAGGCGCGGGTCAGTGGAACTCTGACTTCACTGCCCGGGAGTTCGTGGCCTACATGCAGTCCGGTTTCACCGTGGTTCCCTCTTACGACTGATCCGCAGGTGGCTGACCCCGCGTCAGCCGCTTCAGCGGCAGATTTCAAGCCCCGGCCGATGCGTCCATTGCGGCGTCTCGGCCGGGGTTTTTCTGATGCGCCCGCGGACACGGGGCGGCGATGATTGTGGCCTGTCTTGATCGGTGTGCGGGAGCCGCCAACGATGAGTCGCTCTTTCCGGGGAAGGAGGTGGTATGGAATCGCTGCGTGTGCTCTTGATGGCAGAGGCGGCGAACCCGCAGTGGGTGAGCGTGCCGCTGGTGGGCTGGTCGCATTGCCGGGCGATTGCCGCGCGGACGGACGCGCACCTCGTGACGCAGGTGCGCAATCGTCCGGCGTTGCTCGAGGCGGGGCTGCGTGAGGGGGAGGATTTCACGGCCATTGATTCCGAGCGGCTGGCGCGGCCGATGCACCGGGCGGCGGAGTTGCTGCGTGGGGGGGCGAACAAGGGCTGGACGACCGCGATGGCGGTGAAGAGCCTGTCGTACTGGTATTTCGAGAAGCTGGTGTGGAAGCGTTTTGGCGACGCGATCCGGGCGGGGCGGTACGACGTGGTTCATCGGGTGACGCCGCTGAGCCCGACGACGCCGAGCCTGGTCGCGCCGCGCTGCCGGGCGGCGGGTGTGCCGTTCGTGCTGGGGCCGCTGAACGGGGGGCTGCCCTGGCCGCGAGGTCACGATTACCTTCGGCGGCGTGAGCGGGAGTGGCTGAGCTACGTGCGTGAGGCGCATCGGCTGCTGCCGGGCTATCGGGCGACGCGGCGGGCGGCGTCGGCGCTTCTCGCCGGTTCGCGGCACACGTTGGCGCAGGTGCCCGAGCGGTATCGCGAGAAGACGGTGTACGTGCCGGAGAACGCGATCGACCCCGAGCGGTTTGAGCCGGGGGATCTGGATCGGCCTGGCGGATTGCCGCTTCGGATGGTGTTCGTCGGCCGGCTCGTGCCGTACAAGGCGGCAGACCTGCTGATCGAGTCAATTGCGCCGGCGGTGCGGGCGGGTCAGGTGGAACTGGAGATCATCGGGGACGGGCCCGAGCGGCCGCGGCTGGCGGCGCTGATCGAGCGGCTGGGAGTGTCGAAGGGGGTGCGTCTGGTGGGCTGGGTGGCGCACGAGAAGCTGCAGGAGCGTCTGCGGGAGATGGACGTGCTGGGTTTCCCGAGTCTGCGCGAGTTCGGCGGGGGCGTCGTGCTGGAGGCGATGGCGCTGGGTCTGGCGCCGCTGGTGGTGGACTACGGCGGCCCGGGCGAGCTGGTGACATCGGAAACGGGCGTGGCTGTGCCGATGGGCCGACGGGAGGAGATTCTGGCTCGGCTGCGTGAGGCGGTTTCGCGTCTGGTGAGCGATCCTCGGGCGGTTCGGGAGATGGGTCGACGGGCCCGGGAGCGGGTGATGCGGCATTTCACCTGGTCCGCGAAGGCGGATCAGACGCTGGCGGTGTACCGGTGGGTGACGGGGTCGGGCCGGCGGCCTGACTTCGGCATGCCGCTGGGGGAATTCGGGTCGCGGGCGGCGGCGCGGGCGGAGGAGGTCGAGAGCAGTCGATGACTTCTTCGGATGCCCAGGTCGGCGTGGTCCGCGAGGGGGCGGACGATCAGCAGGAGCAGCAGCGTCCGTCGCTGAAGCGGCTGGCGGTGCGCGGCTCGGCATGGGTTGTGACGGGGCAGGTTGCGGGGCAGGTGATTCGTCTGGGGGGCAACGTGGTGCTGACCCGGCTTCTGGTGCCGGAGGCGTTCGGGCTGATGAGCCTGGTGCGGGGCGTGACGGACGGGCTGAAGATGCTCTCGGACCTGGGGATTCAGCCGGCGATCGTGCAGTCGGAGCGGGCCGACGCGTCGTTTCTGAACACGGCGTGGACGATGCAGATCATCCGCGGGGTGGGGCTGTTTCTGCTGGGTTGCGTGCTGGCGTGGCCGGTGTCGAAGTTCTACGGCGAGCCGGTGCTGCTGGCGCTGGTTCCGGCGGCGGCGGTGATGCTGCTGATCGACGGGTTCGTGGCGACGTCGCTTTACATGGTGCAGCGGCAGCTCAGGCTGGCGTGGCTGACGGTGCTGGAGACGGCGGCGCAGACGGTGAACATCGGCGTGGCGATCGCGCTGGCGGCGGTGTTTCACACGGTCTGGGCACTGGTGGTGGGGGGGCTGGTCGGCATGGGCATGCGGCTGGCGCTGAGCCACCTCTGGCTGCCGGGCATCCGCAACCGATTTCACTGGGAGCCCGAGGCGGCGCGGAAGCTCTACCACTTCGGCAAGTGGATTTTCGGCAGCACGATGCTGACATTCGCGGCGATGTACGCGGACCGGATCATCCTGGGCAAGCTGCTGGGGATGAGTCTGCTGGGGGTGTATTCGATTGCGTTCTATCTCAGCCGGGCGTGGCCGGACATGTTCACCCGGCTGGTGTACCAGGTGGTGTATCCGGCGCTGAGCAGGGTGGGTCGGGAGGATCGCCGGCGGGTGCGGGATGTGTACTACCGGGCCCGGCTGTGGCTGGACATGCTTGCGGAGGTGCCGCTGGGCGGGCTGCTGGTGCTGGCGCCGTGGCTGGTAAGGCTGCTGTACGACCCGCGGTACGAGTCGGCGGGGTGGATGCTGCAGCTTCTGGTGATTCAGTCGGCGATGGCGTGTCCGCTGGCGGCGACGGAGAACTGCCTGTTTTCGCTGGGCTATACGCGGTACGGCTTTTTCCGGAGTCTGGCGCGGGCGGTGTGGATGTTCGGGGCGCTGCCGGTGGGGTACTGGTTCTGGGGCACGCCGGGCCTGGTGTGGGCGGTGGCGCTGGCGGAGGTGCCGGTGCTGCTGGTTTTGTGGCCGGCGTCGATCCGCTACGGGCTGCTGAATCCGCTGCTGGAGCTGCGGGCGGTGCTGTTCCTGGCGGTGGGCGGGGGGCTGGGGCTGGCGTTTCTGCAGGTGGTTCGCCTGCTGGGGTGAATGCGGAGGCATGATGTCGAGTCAGGGGCAGCGGGTTGGTGAGGTCGGGCTGGTGAGTCCGGCCTGGCCGCCGGGGAGGATGCCGAACGGCGTGGTGAGTTACACCGCGATGCTGTGTCGGGGGCTTGCTGCGCTGGGTGTTCGGCCGTGGGTGCTGACGGGGCGGGTCGCCCCCGATTGCGAGGACTTGCGGGCGGTTGCGATACATCCCTGGCGGCAGCGTCTGAGCCCGTGGACGAAGTTGTGGTCGCGCATCGAGGGTCTGCTGCAGCCGGGGCAGCCGGGCTGGCAGCAGCGTGTGTGGACGCGGGCACTGGTGGAGGGCGTGGAGCGGGTGCGAGCCGCGGCCCCGGACGGCGGACTGAGCGTGCTGGAGTTGGAGGAGGCGTGGGGGCTGGCGGCGCGGATGGCGCGGGCGTCGCCGGTGCCGGTGGTCGTGCGGCTGCACGGGCCGTGGTTTCTCAACGGTTCGGCCAACGGGGAGCCGGCGGATCGGGCCTATCGCCGGCGCGTGCGGCTGGAGGGGCGTGGGCTGGCCGCGGCGGCGGGGGTGACGGCCCCGTCGCGGGACGTGCTCGAGCGGACGCGGCGGGCATACGGCCTGCCGCTGGAGCATGCGTCGGTGCTGCCGAACCCGATCGAACTGCCCGGCGAGTCCGAAACGTGGCGGCCGGCGGGGTGCGATCCGCAACGCGTGCTGTTCGTCGGGCGCTTCGACCGGCACAAGGGAGGCGACGTGGCGCTGGATGCGTTCGCACAACTGGCGCGGGAGCTGCCGAAGCTTCGGCTGGTGATGGTGGGCCCGGACCGGGGCGTGCGGGATGACGCGGGGCGGCGGTGGTCGCTCGAGGCGTATCTGGGCGAGCGGCTGGGCGACGTGCGCGGCCGGGTCGAGGTGCTGGGCGAACTGGAGCCCGAGCGGCTGGGCCTGCTTCGGCGGCAGGCGATGGTGACGATCGTGCCGTCACGGTACGAGGTATTCGGCTACACGGCGGTAGAGGCGATGGCGGCGGGCTGCCCGGTCGTGGTCAGCGAGGCGGGGGGGCTGGCGGAGATGGTGCAGGACGGCCGCAACGGTCTGTTCGCGCAGCCGGGGGATGCGGCGGACCTGGCGCGGCAGGTCAGGCGGGTGGTGGAGGACCCGGAGCTGGCCCGGCGGCTGGGCGGGCAGGCGCGGGCCGACGTGGGCGAGCGATATACGCCGGAAGTGGTGGCCCGACGGACGTTGGCGTTCTACGGTGAAGTGGTCGCCCGGTGCGGCCGAACCCGGACGGGAGGTGATGACGGTTCATGACGCCGATGGTTCCCCTGGCGCTGCTTGCATTTTTGCCGCTGACGCTCGTGCTGTTTTCGTTGATGCGGCCGACACGGGCGGCGGTCGCGGCGTTGGTTCTGGGGACGCTGTTCCTGCCGCAGGCGGAACTGTCGGTGGAGGGGTTCGTGGACTACGGCAAGGCGGCTGCGACGGCGCTGCCGATCCTGCTGGCGACGGCGTGGTTTGCCCCCGATCGGCTGCGATCGTTTCGGCCGGGCTGGGTTGACCTGCCGATGGCGCTGTGGTGTCTGGTTCCGGCGGCGACGTCGCTGGCGAACAACCTCGGTCTGTGGGACGCGCTGGCGGGGGTGGTGTACCACGTGCGGATCTGGGGGCTGGCGTGGCTGGTGGGGCGGATCTATCTCAGACGGCTGGAGGACCTGCGCGAGCTCGCGGGCGGGGTGATCATCGGGGCGCTGCTCTATCTGCCGTTCTTTCTTTACGAGCTGCGCATGAGCCCGCAGCTTCACCGGATGGTGTACGGGTTTCACCCCTCGCAGTTCGTGCATGCGGTGCGTTACGGCGGTTACCGGCCGATGATCTTCATGCCCGGCGGGATCGACGTGGCGATGTGGTTTGGCTCGGCGCTGATTCTCGCGTTGATGTTCTGGCGAGGCGGGCTGCGGGACCGCTACGGTCCGCTGGCGATGATCGGCCTGGTGGTGGTGCTGGCGGCGGCGACGGTGCTGGCGAAGTCGGTCGGGGTGATCATGCTGACCGCGGCGGCGCTGGGCCTGTATGCGAGCATTCGGCTGGGGCGGACGCGGATTGTGCTGCTGATCGCGGTGGCGGCGATTCCGCTGTATCTCGGCGCCCGGGTCGCCGACTGGCACGGCGAGGGGCTGGTGGACATCATCGCGTCGCAGGTCGACGCGACGCGGGCGGCGTCGCTGGAGACGCGGCTGGACAACGAGGCGGAGATCCTCGAGGAGAAGTGGGGCCGGGCGATCCTGGGCTGGGGCGGCTGGGGGCGGAACCTGGTGAGCGAGGGGCGCGGGAGCGTGTCGATCACCGACTCGCTGTGGATCATCGCCTTCGGCAAGTTCGGGCTGATCGGGCTGGCGGCGGTGTTCTCGGTGATGCTTCTGCCGCTGGGGCGGGTGCTGTCGCGCGTGCGGCCGGACCGGTTGCTTCGCGCCTCGGCAGCGCCGGCATTGGGGCTGTGCCTGGCGACGTGGATGTTCGCTGCGGACAAGCTGGTCAACGCTTGGCCGAACCCGGTGTTCATCGCGGTGATGGCCGGGCTGGCGACGACAGCGCCGGCGTGGCAGCGGGCGGGGGCGCGGAAAATCCGCAAGGTCGTGGCGGTCGAACCAGCCCCGGCCTCCTAGGCTCAAAGGAGTCAAAGAGAGCGCGGGGGACTCCGTGCTTCGACCCGGCGGGGGAAAGGAGAGAGAAGTGGTTACCAGAACCCATCCGGCCGACGTGCCGGTCTTCGTACTTTGCGGCGGCCTGGGAACGCGGCTTCGGGAGGAAACGGAGGTTCGGCCCAAGCCGATGGTGCCGGTCGGGAACAAGCCGATCCTGCTGCACATCATGCGCAGTTACGCGGCGCACGGGTTCAGGCGGTTCGTCCTCTGCCTGGGATACAAGGCGGAGGTGATCAAATCCTACTTTCTGAACTATGCGTCGATGAACAGCGACTTCACGGTCGAACTCAAGACGAACAATACCATCGTGCACTCGGTCGATCACGACGACGACTGGGAAGTGACGCTGGCGTATACCGGCGAACTGACCATGACCGGGGCCCGCGTGGCCCGGGCGGCGGAGAAGTACCTCGGCAACGCGGAGCACTTCGCGGTGACGTACGGGGACGGCCTGACCAACGCCGACCTGGCCGGCGAGTTCGACTATCACCTCGCTCACGATCGCATCGGCACGGTGCTGGGCGTGAACCCGCCTTCCCGCTTCGGGGAGCTCAAGCTGGACGGCAACGACCGGGTGACGCGCTTCGAGGAGAAGCCCGAGTTCGAGGAGAACTGGATCAACGGCGGCTACTTCTTCTTCCGCCGACCGTTCCTCGACTATCTGTCTGAGGAGGGATCCTGTGTGCTCGAGCGTCGGCCGCTGGTGAAGCTGGCGGACGACAAGCAGCTCACGCTGTACAAGCATCCGGGGTTCTGGGCCTGCATGGACACGCAGCGTGACCGGGACAATCTGAACAAGCTCTGGGACGCGGGGGAGGCGCCCTGGGCGGTGTGACAGATCGGCCGGCGCGCGGGCAAGGGAGTCAGGGATGACGCTGCAGGATGTCCGACTGGCATTCGTATCTCCGCACGATCCGCGCGACCGGCGCTCATGGTCAGGGACGATCTACCGCATCCACCGCGGGCTCGAGAGCCTGGGGTTCGGGGAGATCCGGCACCTGGGCGGCGAGGCGCCTCCGCCTCGGTGGCGGTGCCGGTGGTGGGCCGTCCGCCGCCGGCTGGGGTGGAACGTGAACCAGCTCGCCTGGGAGGCGGCGCAGGGGCGTCGGCTGGGCCCGACGGTGACGCGGTCGCTCGCTCAGGGCGGGTACAACCTCGCCTTCGCGCCGGCGGCGGCGCGGCTGCTGCCGTTCGTCGAGTCCCCGGCGCCGGTGGTGTACCTTTCCGACGCGACCTGGCGGCAGGTGGCCGAGCAGTATCCGCGTTATCGCGGGCTGGGGGCGCGGTGGCATCGGCTGGCGGACGACCTCGAGGGGCAGACGCTGGCGACGGCGCAGCTTCTGGTGTTCTCGTCGCAGTGGGCGGCGGACTCGGCGGTGGGGGACTATGGCGCCGACGCCGAGCGGGTGCGTGTGGTGCCGCTGGGGGCGAATCTGGATGATCCGCCGCCGCGCGAGCGGGTGGCGGGGCGGACGCTGGGCGGGCTGGTGCGGATGCTGCTGCTTGCCCGCGACTGGGAGCGCAAGGGGGGCGAGTTCGCGCTCGAGGCGCTGGACCGCCTGCAGCAGCGGGGGGTGGAAGCCGAGCTGCTGGTGGTGGGCTGCGAGCCGCCCGCGGGTCGGACTCACCCGGGGATGCAGGTGATCCCCGAGCTGAACAAGAACAGCCCCGCCGACTGTCAGCGGCTGGAGCGGATTCTACTGGAAAGCCATCTCCTGATTCTTCCCAGCCGGGCGGACTGCACGCCCGTGGTGGTGGGTGAGGCGGCGGCGTACGGGCTGCCCGTGGTGACGTCCGACGTCGGCGGCCTGCCGAGCCTGGTCCGCGATGGCGAGACGGGGCGACTGGTGTCGGTCGAGGCGGGCGGCGAGGCGTTCGCGGACGCTGTGGCGGAGATCGTCAGCAGTGACGGGCGCTACCGGGCGATGCAGGTGGCGGCGCGGGAGCATTACGAGAGGACGCTGAACTGGAGCGCGTGGGCCCGGACGATGGGCGAACTGTTTGCCGCGCTCCCGGGTGTGCCGGCGGGCACCGGGGCGTCGTGAGCGGCTGAGCGGCTTCGTCTGACTGCCGGGTCAGGTCGTTCCGTAGAGCCGGCTCGGCTGGCTCCGCAACCCGTGGCGGGGGTGCGTTTCGGCACTGGACCGCGCGGGCGGCCCGGCCTAAACCTTGGTGTGCCGGTGACGGCCGGAGGTAGAGAGGTAGAAAGGAGCGAAGCCGATGAAGTTTGAGCCGACCCCGCTGGAAGGGGCGTATCTGATCGAGCCGGAGCGGAAGGGCGATGATCGCGGGTTCTTCGCTCGCGTGTTCTGCCAGCGCGAGTTCGAGGAGCAGGGGTTGTCGACCCGCTTCGTGCAGGTGAACAACTCGCTGAGTGCGACCCGCGGCACACTGCGGGGGATGCACTACCAGTTGCCGCCGCATGCGGAGACCAAGGTGGTCCGCTGCATTCGCGGCAGCATCTACGACGTCATTCTCGACCTGCGTGACGAGTCGCCGACGTTCGGCCGGAGCTTCGGTGCGGAGCTGTCGGCCGAGAACCGCCGGATGATGTACTGCCCCAAGGGCTTCGCCCACGGGTTCATCACGCTCAATGACGACACGGAGGCACTTTACTTCGTGGACGCGGCTTATGCGCCGGAGCACGAGCGCGGGATCCGCTGGAACGACCCGGCGTTCCGGATCGAGTGGCCCTTCGAGCCGGTGGTGGTCTCGGAGAAGGACCAGAATCACCCGGACTTCGACGCCTCGTGGCACCTGGTGGCGCAGCAGCCCCAGGCGTAGCGGCGACGGCTTTGCGAGAGGGTCCGAAAGGGATTGCCGGCCGAGCCGCGATTGCGGCCCGAGCTTCTGCCGACGGCCAGGACGCCGGCTTGCCGGGTCCGCGCGGCACGCGGAGGAAGTGGGAGACCATGAGAGCACGTTTGTACGTGGCCATCCTGAACTACGATCAGCCGCAGCTCACGCTGGACTGCCTGCGGACGGCGGTGCCCGATGCGCAGCAGGTGGAAGGCGGTTGCCGGATCGGCGTGTGTGACAACGGCAGCGAGGGGGACTCGGTTCAGATCCTCCGCGACGCGATTGAAAGCGAGGGCTGGGGGGAGGTCGTCGAGCTGTCGGCGGTGCATCCCAACCGCGGCTTCACCGGCGGCAACAATGTGCTGCTTCGGCCGGTGATGGAGGGGGCGGATCCGCCGGACTACGTGCTGCTGCTGAACAACGACACGCTCGTGCGGCCCGGTGCGATGCAGGCGCTGGTGTCGTTCATGGACGCGCACCCGAAGGTAGGCATCGGCGGCAGCCGGCTGGAAGACCCCGACGGGACGCCGCAGGTGGGGGCTTTCCGGTTCTACTCGGCGCTGGCGGCGATCGAGGAGGGGATGCGGTGCGGGCCGGTGACGCGGGCGCTCTCGTCCTGGGCGACGGTGCCCGAGCAGCGTGACGAGCCGGGCGAAGTGGACTGGGTGCCGGGGGCGAGCATGATCATCCGCCGGGCGGTGGTGGAGGCGGTCGGCCTGCTCGACGAGGCGTTCTACACCTACTACGACGACATCGACTACTGCTGGAACGCCCGCCGCGCCGGCTGGCCGACGTGGTACGTGCCCGAAAGCCGGGTCGTGCACCTGGGTGGGATGACGACCGGCGTGAACGAGGCGGGCAAGCAGGCCAAGCGGCGGCCGAGCTACTGGTTCGACGCCCGGCGACGGTTTCTCACGAAGAACTACGGCCCGGTGCGGGCGCTGTGGATCGACTTCTGCTACGGCACGGCGATGCTCGCGGGCGACGCGGTGGCGGCGGCGCGGGGTCGTGGAGCGGGCCGGCCCGAGCGGTTCGTTCGCGACTTCTGGCGCTATTCGACCTGGGCACGCGGCACGCGGCCCGAGCCGGTGAAGAACCCGGCGATGGGATGAGAACCATGTTCGAGACGCTGCGCCAGGACTGGGAAGCGCACGGGCGGGACTGGACCCGGCCGGGCTTTCGCGCGGTCGCGATGCACCGTTTCGGATGCTGGCGGATGCGGGTTCGGCCGCGCCTGCTGCGGGCGCCGTTTACGGTGCTCTACCGCATGGGGTATCGCTTCTGCCGGAACGTGTACGGCATCGAGCTGCCGTGGTCGGTCGAGCTCGGCCGAGGCGTCGTGTTCGAGCACCAGGGCGGCGTGGTCATTCACGGCGACAGCGTGATCGGCGACGGCACGATCATCCGCCAGGGCGTCACGCTGGGCAATCGCAGCCGGGATCGCCCGCGGGAGGCGCCGCGGCTCGGAGCGAACGTGAACGTCGGGGCCGGGGCGAAGATTCTCGGGGCGGTCACCATCGGCGACGGCGCACAGATCGGCGCTAACGCGATGGTGCTCAAAGACGTGCCCGCCGGCGCGACCGCGGTGGGTGTGCCGGCGAAGGTGGTTCGGCGGGACCGCGATCAGGACGAAACGCGAACGATCCCCCTGCATCCCCCGGAGGCGATATGACCGATCAGGGTGCCAGTGTGGGTGTGATCGTCATCGGCCGCAACGAGGGCGAGCGGCTCAAGCGCTGCCTGCGTTCGCTGGTCGGGCGGGCCGAGGTGCTGGTGTACGTCGATTCGGGTTCGACCGACGGCAGCCAGGCGTTCGCCCGGTCGCTGGGCGTGGAGGTGGTGGATCTCGACATGGATCGCCCCTTCACGATGGCGCGCGGCCGAAACGCCGGGCTCGACTACCTGCTGGGCCGCTACGGCGAGCTGGACTACGTGCAGTTCGTCGACGGCGACTGCGAGGTCGTGGAGGGGTGGATCGAGCTGGCGAGGCGGACCCTGGACGATCGGCCGGAGGCGGTCGCGGTGTGCGGTCACCGGCGCGAGCAGCACCCGGAGGACTCGATTTACAACCGCTTGGCCGACCAGGAGTGGCAGGGGCCGGTGGGCGAGGTGAACGCCTGTGGCGGCGACGTCATGGTGCGCACGGACGCGGTCCGGAAGATCGGCGGCTACCGCGAGAGCCTGATCGCCGGCGAGGATCCGGAATTCTGCGTCCGCCTGCGGCAGCAGACCGGCGGGACGATCCTTCGGCTGGACGCGCTGATGACCCGCCACGATGCGGCGATGATGCGGTTCGGCCAGTGGTGGCGGCGGACGGTGCGGGGCGGACACGCGTTTGCCGAGGGCACCGCGATGCACGGCGGCCGACCCGAACGACACAAGGTGCGCGAGCTGCAGCGGGCGCTCTTCTGGGGCGCGGCACTGCCGATGGCAGCGGTGGCAGGAGTTCTCGCGGCGGGCTTCGCCCATCCGGTGTGGCTGGCGGTGCCTGGGGTGATCGCGGCCGGGTACGGCGTGCAGGTCGTGCGAATCTACCGGGGCCGACGGCGCGAGGGCACGCCTGTCCGCGACGCCTGGCTGTATGCGGGGTTCTGCCTGCTGGGCAAGGTGCCCGAGGCGATTGGAGCGATGAAGTACGCGCTGAACCGGCTACGCGGCCGGCGCAGCGGATTGATCGAGTACAAGGCTGCCGGACAGGGCGGCTGAGCCGGGGGAGCATCCACGGAGGGAGGCGACGTGATTCATTACATGACCACCAACGGCATCGGCAGTGCCTGGGTCGCCGCGGAGCTCGAGGTCGTCGACCGGGCCGGCGTGCCCTGGGAACTGCACGCGATGCGCTCGCCGAACCACGACTTTTTCAAGTCGGACTGGGCGCAGCGGATCAACGGCCGAACGCGGCAGCTCTACCCGCTGTCCGCGCTCGGCGTGGTGGGGTCGGTGCTGCTGGCCCCGTCTCTGTTCGGCAGGCGGTTCTTCTCGGCGCTGGGCAATGCGCTGTTCGGCAAGCGCGAGCATCTGCGGGCCCGGCTGGCCGCGCTGGCACATTTCTTCGTCGCCTGCCACTGGGCACGGCAGCTTCGCAAGGAGGACGTGGACCTGATCCACGCCCAGTGGGTGCACGCCTCGGGGACGATCGCCATGTACGGCGCGTGGCTGCTGGACGTGCCGTTCAGCTTCACTGGTCACGCGGTCGATCTCTTTCGCGACGCGGTGGCGCTCGAGGACAAGGTTCGGCGGGCGGAGTTCATCGTCTGCATCTCCAGCTTTCACCGCGAGCTCTACCGCCAGCTCGGCGCGAGCGATGACAAGCTGCACACGGTTCGGTGCGGGATCGACGTCGGGCGGTTCGAGTTCGGCGAGCGTGAGCACGATCCGCCGCGGATTCTTTCGATCGGCCGACTGGTGGAGAAGAAGGGCTTCGGCGTGCTGATCGACGCCTGCGGCCGGCTGCGCGACCGGGGCGTGGCGTTCGAGTGCGAGATTGCCGGCAACGGCCCGCTGGCCGAGCAGCTCCAGGCGCAGGTGAAGCGGCTGGGGCTGGAGGGCCGGGTCCGCGTGACGGGCGAGAAGGTTCTCCAGGAGGACCTGCCCGACTGGCTGGCGAGCGGGGACATCTTCGCCCAGCCGTGCGTGTGGTCGCCGGACCGGGACGTGGACGGCACGCCGCGGACGCTGATGGAGGCGATGGCGAGCGGGCTGCCGAGCGTGGCGACGTGGATTGCCGGCATTCCCGACATGATCGACGACGGCGAGAGCGGTCTGCTGGTCGAGCCGGGCGACGCGGACGCGCTGGCCGAGGCGCTCGAGCGGCTGATCGAGGATCGCGAGCTGGCCCGCCGCCTGGCGCGGGGCGGGCGGTCGAAGATGGAGCGGGAGTATCAGATCGAGCGGTGCGTCGAGCCGCTGATCGAGCAGTTTCGTCAGCGGGTCGGCGGCAGGCGGCCTCGGCCCGAGGCGGTGCAGCCGCGGGCGATGACGAGCCAGGAGGTGGGCACTTGATTATCTCGCAGACGCCATACCGGGTGAGCTTCGCGGGCGGCGGGACGGACCTGCCCGCCTTTTACGAGGAGGAGCCGGGCGCGGTGCTCAGCGTGGGCGTGCGGGCGCACATGTACGTCACCGTGCATCAGCGCTTCGAGCCGGACCTGCGCGTGGCTTACTCGAAGACGGAGATCGTGGACTCGCTGGCCGAGCTCGAGCACGAGCTGGTGCGGGAGGCGATGCGCAAGACCGGGACCGAACCGCCGCTGGAGATCACCACCATCGGCGACGTGCCGGCGGGCACGGGCATGGGCTCGAGCAGCACGCTGACGGTGGGGCTGCTCAACGCGCTGTACGCTCACCAGGGGCGGATCACCGGGCCCGGGCAGCTTGCCCGCGAGGCGTGCGAGATCGAGATCGACCAACTGGGCAAGCCGATCGGAAGGCAGGACCAGTACGCCGCGGCGTACGGCGGGATCAACTACGTCCGCTTTCTGCCGGGCCACGAGGTGCAGGTCGAGCCGGTGCCGGCGAAGCGCGACACGCTGGACGAACTCGAGAGCCGGGCGCTGATGTTCTATACGAACCTCCGCCGCAGTGCGGACGGCATTCTGCGCAAGCAGAGCGAAGGCACGGCCGACAAGCGGACGGTCCTACGGGAGATGCGGGACCTGGCCGGGGCGATGCGCGAGGTGATCGCCGGCGCGGGCGACATCGACGAGTTCGCCCGGCTGCTGGGCGAGGGCTGGCGGCTCAAGCGGTCGCTGGGCTTCGGCATCAGCAGCGGCGTGATCGACAAGTGGTACGACACGGCGCTGTCCGCCGGTGCCCAGGGCGGGAAGCTGCTCGGCGCCGGCGGGGGCGGATTCCTGTTTCTGCTGGCCCCGCCCGAGCGGCATGACGCGGTGCGCGAGGCCTTGGGGCATCCGCGGGAGCTTCGGTTCCAGATCGACCGGCATGGCAGCCGGATCATTCACATCAGCGATTACCAACACAACGGCGGGGGCGTCACGGCGTTGCCGCCGGCAACCCTCCAGAAGCAGTAGGGAGGAGCGATATGGCTGGGAAAACAGCACGATGCGCGAACGAGTACGTCGGCCGAATGAAGGAACTGCTGGAGATGGTGGATTGCGCCGCCATCGACCGGTACGCCGACCTGCTCCTGGATGCGTGGCGGCACGACCGGGCGGTGTACGTCTTCGGCAACGGGGGTAGCGCGTCGTGCGCCAGTCACCACGTGGCCGACTACGTCAAGACGGCGGAGGTGGACGGGCAGCGGCGGCTGCGGGCGTTCAGCCTCTGCGACAACCGCGAAATGCTCACCGCGATCGGGAACGACCTCTCCTACGAGGACATTTTCATTCACCCGCTCGAGTCCTACGCCAGGCCGGGCGACGTGGTGGTGGGGATCAGCTGCTCGGGCAACTCGTCCAACGCGGTCAAGGCGTGCCGGTGGGCCCGCGATCACGGCATGGGGGTCGTGGCGCTGACGGGCTTCGACGGCGGGGAGATCGGGCGGATCAGCGATCTGCACATCAACATCCCCTGCGAGAACTACGGACTCATCGAGGACCTGCAGCTCTCGATCGGCCACATCGTGGCGCAGATGCTCCAGGCCCGGATCATCGAAAGTCAGCAGCAGCGGCAGCGGGTGATGGCGAAATGAGCGACCCCGGAGGCAAAACGAAGGTGCTGCTGCTCGCTGGCGGGCTGGGGACGCGGCTTCGGCCGATCACCCACGAGGTGCCCAAGTGTCTCGTGCCGGTGGCGGGCCGACCGCTGCTGGACTACTGGCTGGACCGGCTGGCGGAGGCGGGGCTGCGCGAGGTGCTGATCAACAATCACCACCTGCCCGGGCAGGTGCGCGACTATATCGACCGCGCGAACCGCGAGCGCGGCTTCGACATCACCGAGGCGTACGAGCCGGAGCTGCTGGGCTCGGCCGGCACGATCGCGGCGAACCGGGACTGGGCGGCGGATGCGGACCGGCTGCTGATCATCTACGCCGACAACCTGAGCCGTGTGCCGCTGGACAAGCTGCTGGCGTTCGATGCGTCGCACGACGATCCGGTGACGATGCTGCTGTTTCATGCCGAGCGGCCCGAGAGCTGCGGCATCGCTGAGCTGGACGCGGAGCAGCGGGTCGTGTCGTTCGTCGAGAAGCCGGACGAGCCGAAGAGCGACCTCGCCAACGCGGGGCTGTACGTGTTTTCGCGGGAAGCGTGGGACGAGGCGGCGGCGATCGGGGGCAGGGACATCGGTTTCGACGTGCTGCCGCGATTCGTCGGGCGGATGCGTGGCTGGGCGTTTGACGGCTACCACCGCGACATCGGCACGCTCGAATCGCTGGCGCAGGCTGAGCGAGATGCGCCGCGGGTGTCGGCCGAGGCTCGAGCGAAGGAGGTACGCGGATGAGGCCGGCCGTGTTTCTCGACCGCGACGGGACATTGATCGAGCAGGTGCCGTACCTCTCGGACCCGGCGAAGGCTCGGCTGCTGCCGGGCGCTGCCGAGGCGGTTCGCGACCTGCGCAAGGCGGGCTACGCTTGCGTGCTGGTGACGAACCAGTCGGCGCTGGGGCGTGGCATGTTCGGCCGCGACGCACTTGACGCCGTGCACGCCGAGGTGGTGCGACAGCTCGAAGCGGGCGGGACGGAGCTCGACGGCTGGTACTTCTGCCCGGTCGTGCCGGAGACGAAGGACCGCAGCCGGGTGGAGCACCCCGACCGCAAGCCCGGCCCGGGCATGCTCGAGCGGGCGGCGGCGGACCTGGGGCTGGACCTCGGCCGGTCATGGATGGTGGGGGACATGGTGAGCGACGTGCTTGCCGGCCGCCACGCCGGCTGCCGGGGGAGCATTCTGGTGAGCACCGGGCTCGCCGGTGAGCAGGGCGACGCGGCCCGCCGGGCGGCGACGCGTACGGTCCGCGATCTCTCCGAGGCGGCGCGGGTGATTCTCGCGAGCGACGGAGCGCATCCGGGGCTCGCTGACACACAGGAGGTGGCGTGAGATGAAGATTCTCTGCACAGGCGGAGCGGGCTACGTCGGCAGCGCGTGTCTGCGCTGGCTCCTGAGCCAGGGGCACGACGCGGTGGCCTATGACAACCTGGCCGAGGGCAACCGCGAGGCGGTGCCCAGCGGTCGGCTGTACGAGGGAGACATTCTCGATCAGCCGGCGCTCGAGGCGGCGCTGCGCGATCACGGCAGCGAGGCGGTGATGCACTTCGCCGCGGTGGCGAACGTACCCGACTCGATCGCCGACCCCGACAGCTACTGGCGGATCAACACGATCGGCACGAAGTGCGTGCTCGACGCGATGCGGAAGGTCGGCGTAGGGCGGCTGGTGTTTTCCTCGACCGCGGCAACCTACGGCTTCGAGAACGAAATGCCGCTGACCGAGGACGCGGCGCAGATCCCGAAAACGCCTTACGGGACCAGCAAGCTCGCGGCCGAGCACCTGATCGGCGACTACAGCCGGGCGTACGACATCGGCTACGCGATCATGCGCTATTTCAACGCCTCCGGCGCCGACCCGGACGGCGGGTACGGCGAGGATCGGGAGAAGGAGAGCCACCTCATCCCGCTCACGCTCCAGGCGGCGCTGGGCAAGCGGGAGAAGCTGACCATTTTTGGCCACGACCTGCCGACGCGCGACGGCACCTGCGTGCGCGACTATATCCACACCGAAGACCTCGCCCGGGCGCACGAGCTGGCGGTCGAGGCGATCGATCCGGGCCGGGGTGAGGCGTACAACCTCGGCAGCGGCGAGGGAACCACGGTGCGCGAGGTGGTGCGGGCGTGCGAGCAGGCGTCGGGTCGGCCGATTCCCTGCGACTACGCCGAGCCGCGGCCGGGCGATCCGCCCGTGCTGGTGGCGAGCAGTGAGAAGATCCGCCGGGACCTGGGCTGGGAGCCGCAGCGAAGCGACGTCTGCAACATCGTCGCCACGGCCTGGCGTTGGCACGAGACACACCCGGACGGCTATGCCGGGCGGACCACGATGGTGAACCGCTGAGGGGACCCGCCAGGCGGGAAAGGAGCGAGATGCGAGCGGCAGTCATCGGCACCGGCAAGATCAGCGCCGAGCACCTGCGCTTCCTCCAGGGAAGGGCGGACGCCCGGCTCGTCGGCGTGTGCGATCTTTCGCCCGTTGCGGCGAAGTACCACGCCGAGCAGTATGGGGCGGAGCAGGCGTATACGCAGCATCGCGAGATGTTCGATCGCGCCCGGCCGGACGTGGTGCACATTCTCACCCCGGCGGAGACCCATCCGCCGCTGGTGCGCGACGCGCTGGAGGCGGGCGCCCACGTGATCTGCGAGAAGCCGCTGGCCCTGGCGACGGGGGAGCTGGACGATCTGTTCGCCCTCGGCCGCGAGCGCGGCCGACAGGTGATCGAGGACCACAACTACCGCTTCAACGAACCGGTGGGGGAGATCGAGCGGATGGTCGAGCTCGGTGAGCTTGGCGAGGTGCGCGAGGTGGAGGTCCGCCTGACGCTGCCCGTCCGCGATGGCGGGCGGTACGCCGACGCCAATCTGCCGCATCCGAGCCATCGGCTCCCCGCGGGGGTGATCCACGAGTTCGTGACGCACCTGGCGTACCTGACGCTGCGGTTCCTGCCATCGGTCCAGCGGGTGGCGGCCGCGTGGAGCAACCACGGCGGAGGCGATCTGTTCAAGTACGACGACCTCGACGCCCTGGTCATCGGCGGCGGCGTGCATGCGCGGATCCGCTTCAGCGCCCATGCTCAGCCCGACGGGTTCGAGCTCACCGTCCGCGGCTCGCGGGGCTACGCGCAGACGGACCTGTTCCACCCCTGCCTGAAACGGGTCGTACCGCGGGCGGTGGGCCGGCAGCTTTCGCCGCTGGTCAACCAGCTTGCCGGGGGCGCTCGGCTGGCGCGGGCGAGCGCGGACAATTTCCGCCGCAAGCTGATGCAGCAGACGCCGTACGAGGGGCTCGAGCGGCTGCTGGGCCTGACCTACGACGCGCTCGAGCGCGGCGAGGCGCCGCCCGTGACGGAGGCGGACATTCGGCAGACGAGCGAACTGGTCGAGGCCCTGCTTTCGCCGGAAGGGAGGATGTGACGTGGAGGTTCTGGTGACCGGGGCATCGGGATTTCTCGGCCGATACGTCGTGAGCGGGGCGCTGCGGCGAGGCCACCACGTGCGGGCGCTCCTGCGCCCGGCGTCGCGGGCGGAAGATCTGCCCTGGACGGACCACCCGCGGGTGATGATCTGCCGGGCCGATCTGCGCCGGCCCGATGGCCTGGTGGAGGCGCTTCGCGGCGTCGACGCGGTGGTGCATCTCGCGGCGACGAAGGCTGGCGACTTCCACGCCCAGTTCGGCGGGACGGTGATGGCGACGGAAAACCTACTCGCCGCGATGGCGGAGACTGACGTGGACCGCATCGCTCTGGTGAGCAGCTTCGCGGTGTACGACTACCGGGCGCTGCGTGCGTGGCAGCGGTTGGACGAGGAGGCTCCGCTGGACGACACCTGCGACGGCCGGGACGACTACGCCCGCACCAAGCTGCTGCAGGAGCGCCTGGTGCGCGAGGCGGCGGACGAGCGTGGGTGGGAATGGGTCGTGCTTCGGCCGGGCGTGATCTTCGGGCCCGACAACCTCTGGACCGCCCGGCTGGGCTTCGCGCTGAGCGACCGCGTGTGGGTGCGAACCGGCACCCGGGCGCGGCTGCCGCTGACCTGGGTGGAGAACTGCGCTGAGGCGATCGTGCTCGCCGCGGAGAAGCGGTCGATCGCCGGCGAGGTTTTCAACATCGTCGACGACGAGAACCCGCGCCAGGCGGACTACCTGCGGCGGCTGCTTCGGCGCGAGGGCGGCGACAGACGCGTGCTGCCGGTGAACTGGACCCTGCTGTGGTCGGCGGCGCGGCTGCTGGACCTCGGCAATCGTCTGCTGTTGGGCGGGCGGATGCGTGTGCCGGCGATCTTGCGTCCCGCGGCGCTCGCCGCGCGTTGTCGGCCGCTTCGCTACAGCAACCGCCGGGCGCGGGAGCGGCTGGGTTGGCAGCCGCGGGTTTCGGTGGACGAGGCGCTGGACCGCTGCTTCGCCGGCTCGGCTGAGCCGGAGGCGGGGGAAGCGCAGGCTCCGGCGGCGGCCGCCTCGGCCGGGGAGGAGGCGGCATGAGTCGGCGGTACTGCCTGATCAGCCCCTGCCGCGACGAGGCGGCCTACGCGAGGCGGACGCTGGAGAGCGTCGTGCACCAGACGGTGCCGCCCGCGCGGTGGGTGATTGTGGACGACGGCTCGACGGACGAGACGCCGGAGATCCTGGCAGAGTACGAGCGGGCGCACGACTTCATCGAGGTGGTCCGGCGGGAGGATCGCGGCGGGCGCAGCGTGGGCCCGGGGGTGGTGGACGCCTTTTATGCCGGCCTCGATCGGATCGACCCGGGCGACTACGACTACCTGTGCAAGATCGACCTCGATCTGGACATTCCCAATCGCTATTTCGAGACGCTGATGGAGCGCATGGAGGCCGAGCCGCGGTTGGGCACGTGCAGCGGAAAACCCTACTTTCCCGCGGCGTCGAACGCATCTAAAACCTTCGACGGCAAGCTCATCAGTGAAGGCTGCGGTGACGAGATGTCGGTCGGCATGATCAAGTTCTACCGCCGAAGCTGCTTCGAGCAGATCGGCGGATTCGTGCGCGAGGTGATGTGGGACGGCATCGACTGCCACCGCTGCCGAATGCTCGGCTGGATCGCCCGGAGCTGGGACGACCCGGAACTGCGGTTCATCCACCTTCGCCCGATGGGCACGAGCCAGCGTGGCGTCCTGACGGGGCGGATGCGCCACGGCTACGGCCAGCACTACATGGGCAGCAGCCTCGCCTACGTCACCGCGAGCGCCGTTTACCGCATCGCCCATCCGCCGGCGGTCATCGGATCGTTGGCGACGTGGTGGGGCTACCTCCGGGCGAGGCTCCAGCGCCGGCCTCGCTACGACGACCCCGCGTTCCGCCGCTTCCTTCGACGCTACCAGTGGAGCTGCCTGCTGCGCGGCAAGACGGAAGCGACGCGGCGGCTGAACGAATCGCAGCGCGGGGCATGGTCGCCGCCCGAAGGTCAGGCGATCACAACGCATACGGGCCCGAACCAGATCAACCAGGAGCAGCAATCGTGAGGATGGCCATGTCAGACAAACTCGGCGACTGGCCCGAAGACGGGCAACCGTGCAGCGAGCCCACCCCGGCGGACCTGGTGGATGTCACCATTGTCGTGCCCCTGCTCAACGAAGCGCAGAACGTCGTGCCGCTCTACCACGAACTGTGCGAGGTGATCGACCAGGAGCCGCTGCGGTACGAAATTCTGTTCATCGACGACGGCAGCCGGGATCGCACGGCCGAGCTTCTCAGAAACGCGGTCGGCGACGATCCGCGCGTCCGCATCATCGAGTTCACCCGCCGCTTCGGCCAGACGGCCGGCCTCTCCGCCGGCTTTCGCATGGCCCGCGGGCGGGTGGTCGTGCCCATCGACGGCGACCGCCAGAACGACCCGCACGACATTCCGCGCCTCGTGGCCAAGCTCGACGAGCCGCCGGGCTGGGACATCGTCAGCGGCTGGCGGAAGAATCGGCAGGACAAGCTGCTGAGCCGAAAGCTGCCGTCGCACATCGCCAACAAGCTCGTGCGCAAGCTGACCTGGACCGGCGAGGTGCACGACTTCGGCTGCTCGCTCAAGGCCTACCGCCGGGAGGTGCTCGACGACGTCCGCCTCTACGGCGAAATGCACCGGTTCCTTCCGGCGATCTGCAAGTGGCGCGGCGCGACCATCACCGAGATGGAGGTCAACCACCGCGCCCGCATCGCAGGAGAAAGCAAGTACGGCCTGAAGCGCACCATCAAGGTGATCCTCGACCTGCTCACGATCAAGTTCCTTGGCGACTACCTCACCAAGCCGCTCTACTTCTTCGGCAAGTGGGCGCTGGTGGCGCTGGCGGTGTCGATCGCCGCGGTGACCCTCGCTTTCGTGCAGAAGCTCGGCTACCTCACCGAGCACGGCGAGCGGGTGATGCTCAACGAGAACGTGTTCATCCTCTTTGCCATGATGACCGTGCTCGTCTCCATCATGCTTCTGATGATGGGCGTGCTGTCCGAGCTCATGGTGAGGATCTATCACGAAAGCCAGGAACTGACGCCCTACAAGATCCGCCGCATCACCCGCGGCGGGAGCCGGCCGAAACGGTCGAGCCCCGACCCGAGAAGCACCCCCGAAAGCAGGGAGTAGCCGCGACGATGCCCTCGCCGATCGCTCACAGTGCGCTCGTCCTGCTGGCTCGACCGGCCGCGGGACGCGACCGGCTCGACCGGCTCCCACGGAGTCGGCGGTGGGGGCTGTACGCGCTCGTGTTCGCGGCCCTGCTCGCTCCGGACGTCGACTTCCTGCTCGGCGCGATCTGGCCGGCTGAACTGCTCGACCACGGCGCCGCGATGCACAGCCTCGCCGTAGCCGGGCTGTTCGGGGGCGGGTTCGCCCTCGCCGGGCGACTCGTCGCGGGGCCTCGCCTGAGCTGGCCTCTGCTCTGGACGCTGGGCGCCGCGGCGTACGCGAGCCATCTGATCATGGACGCGCTCACCTGGGGCGGCGGCGTGATGCTGCTCTGGCCCCTCTCGGCGGAGCGGGTCGCCAGTCCCGTGCCGCTGTTCTACGGCGCCCGCCACTCCCAGCCGTGGGCGTGGCGGGCGCACCTGACCACGCTGATGACCGAATCGCTGGTGTGGATGGTGATGCTCGTCGGGCTCTGGGGCTGGCGCCGCCTGTCGGGGCGTCGGCCCAGCCGGGGGATGATCGCCCGGCCAGGTGTTCGGCGAGAAAGGGGATGCGGGCTATGAAGTTGCGCCCCGTCTCCGACAATCCGCCCCGCCCGGGGACCGGGGGGCTCGAGGACCCGGCTCTCCCGGGCGTCATGCAGCCGCACCCGGTGGCGCTGGTTGACGCCCACGTGCACATTCACCCCGGCATCCGCCTGGTCGAACTGCTCGACGCGGCCGCGGCCAACTTCCGCGCCGGGGCGCGGCAGGTCCAGCTTGCCGACGGGGTGCCGGGCTGTCTCATGCTGGCTGAATCGGCCGGCGTGCACCGCTTTGCCGAGCTTGCCGGCGCCGCAGAGAGCCGCATCGGCCGGTGGTGGGTCCACTCGACCCAGGAGCCGACGTCGCTGCTCTGCGAGACCGAGGGCGAGCCGGTGCTGGCGGTGGTGGCGGGGCGGCAGACCGTCACGGCCGAGCAACTGGAGGTGCTGGGCTGGGGCGTGCGCACCGGCGTCGCTGACGGCCGGCCCATCGAGCCGACGATCGAGCACATCGAGCGGCTGGGCGGCGTGCCCGTGCTGCCGTGGGGGCTGGGCAAATGGATCGGTCGGCGGGGGCGCGTCGTGCGCGACCTGCTCGACCGCTACCCGCCGGGCCGACTGTACGTCTCCGACAACGGCGGCCGACTACGCGGCACGCTCCTGCCCGCCCCCCTGCGCAAGGCAGTGGCGCGCGGCAGGTGGAACGTGCCCGGCAGCGATCCGCTCCCCCTGCCCGGACAGCACCGCCGGGCGGGGAGCTACGGCCTCGTGCTGCGCGAGCGGTTCGAGCCCGTCCAGCCGCTGGCGAGCGTCGTGGCGGGGCTCGGCCGAACGTCGGGCCAGCCCGAGTGCTACGGCCGACGAAGCGGGCCGAGGCAGTTCCTCGCCAGCCAGGCGAAGATGCAGTGGCGCAAGCGCATGGGAGGGTCACGATGAAAGCGCTGGTGATCGCACCGCAGCCGTTCTTCTCGCCTCGCGGGACGCCGTTCAGCGTCTACTACCGCACGCAGGTGATGGCCGAGATGGGCGCCGAGATCGACCTGCTCACCTACGGCGAAGGCGAGGACGTCGACCTGCCCGGCGTGCGGATCATCCGCATCCCGCGCATCCGTCCGCTCGAGCCCGTCAAGATCGGCCCTTCGCCCGCCAAGGCGGTGCTGGACGTGCTGATGGTGCTCTGGACCCTCGGCTTGCTGCTGCGGCGGCGGTACGACTACGTCCACGCCCACGAGGAGGCGGTGTTCTGGTGCCGGGTGCTCAAGCCGATCTTCCGCTTCCGCCTCGCCTACGACATGCACTCCAGCCTGCCGCAGCAGCTCACCAACTTCGGCTTCACGAAGTCGAAGCTGCTCATCGGCCTGTTCCGCCGGCTCGAAGACCAGGCGCTCAAGGCGAGCGATGCGGTGATCACCATCTGCCCCGACCTCGCCGACTACGCTCTCGAGCGCGGCGTCGACCCGGACCGGCACTTCCTCATCGAGAACTCGATCTTCGAAGACGTCCGCCTGTCCGACCAGGATGGCAAGCCAGGCGAGGCGGAGGCCGCCGAGGTGCCCGCGCCGCAGGGCCCCCGGGTGGTGTATGCCGGGACGTTCGAGCCGTACCAGGGAGTGGACCTGCTGATCGAGGCGTTCGCCGCGGTCCGGCAGCAGCGTAGCGACGCCGAGCTGCTCATGGTGGGCGGCCGGCCCGAGCAGGTGGCGCAGATGCGCGAGCTCGCGGCCGACCGCGGGCTCAACGGGAGCTGCGTCTTCACCGGCCGGGTGCCCAAGCCCGAGGCGAGGCGGCTGCTGGAGACGGCGGACATCATGGTCTCGCCCCGGCGGGAGGGAACCAACACGCCGCTGAAGGTATACGAGCAGCTCGCCTCCGGCCGGCCGCTGGTGGCGACGGACATCTGGTCGCACACGCAGGTGCTCAGCCCTGAGGTGTGCTTCCTCGCCCAGCCGGCGCCGGATGCCTTCGCCGCAGGGCTTCTCGGTGCACTACAGGATCCCGAAGAGGCCCGGAAGCGTGCCCGCGCCGCCCGCGAACTCTACGACCGGGCCTATTCGCGAAGTGCCTACGAAAGCAAGATGAGAGACTTTCTCAGCGCCGTCGTCAGCGACTGAGCGGTTTGTGGAGACGTTATGTGCGGAATTGCCGGCATCGCAGCTTTCCCAGGCCAGGAGCCGCCCACCCAGGAGCAGCTCCTGGCGATGTGCGACACGATCTACCATCGCGGTCCGGATGACTGCGGCATCGACCTCCAGCAGGGCGTCGGCCTGGGCATGCGCCGGCTGAGCATCATCGACCTCGCAGGCGGGCATCAGCCGATCGTCAACGAGGACGGCAGCGTCCGCGTCGTCTACAACGGGGAGATCTACAACTACCGCGAGCTGCGGCGCAACCTCGAAAACCGCGGCCACCAGTTTTCCACCCACAGCGACACCGAAGTGCTCGTCCACCTCTGGGAAGAGTTCGGCCCCGACATGGCGAACTGGCTCAACGGCATGTTCGCCTTCGCCCTGCACGACCTGCGCAGGCAGCGGCTGCTGCTCGCCCGCGACCACCTCGGCATCAAGCCGCTGTTCTACTCGCTCACCGGCGAGCGGATCGTCTTCGGCAGCGAGGTGAAGGTGCTGCTCGCCTCGGGGCGCGTGCCCCGGCAGCTCGACGTCTCGGCACTGGGCGAGTTCCTCTCCTGGGAGTACGTCCCGGGCGAGGGAACGCTGCTCGCCTCGGTGCGCAAGCTCGAGCCGGGCTGCCTGCTCGACGTCGATCTGCGCGATGGTCGGGCCCGCTGCGAGCGCTACTGGGACATCCCGCTGGACAAGCCGGGCGATCCCGTCAGCGACGCCGAGTGGGAGGACGCCGTCGACGCGAAGCTCCGCGAGTGTGTCCGCCGGCAGCTCGTCAGCGACGTACCGCTGGGGGCGTTTCTCTCGGGCGGGGTGGACAGTTCGCTGGTCGTCGCCGCGATGGGTGAGGCCAGCACCTTCAGCATCGGCTTCAACGACCCGAGCTACAACGAGCTGCGATGGGCCCAGCGGGTCGCCGACCATCTTGGCGTCGATCACGACTACGACGTGATCGAGCCGCACGTCGCCGAGCTGTTCGACCACCTCATGCACTTCATGGACGACCCGATCGGCGACTTCTCCATCTTCCCGACCTACCTCGTCTCTCGACACGCGAGGCAGCGCGTCAAGGTCGTCCTTACCGGCGACGGCGGCGACGAGATCTTCGGCGGATACGAGACCTACCTCGCCCAGATGGCGGCGCAGCAGTGGCAGCGCGTTCCCTCGCTGGTGCGCAAGGGTGTGGTCGAGCCGGCCCTCGCCATGCTCCCGCCCAGCCCGCGCAAGAAGGGCCTGGTCAACAAGGCCCGCCGCTTCGTCGAAGGCTGCGGCCACGACGACGCCCTCGCCCACGCCCGCTGGCGGCTCTTCGTCGGCGAATCGATGCGGCAGGAGCTGTTCACGCCCGAGGCCCGGGCGCAGATGACCCGCCCCGGCGAGCACATCACCCGCCTCGCGGCTCGCACGGGCGCAGCGGGCGAGATCGACCGCTGTCTCTACGTCGACGCCCGCAGCTACATGGTAGACAACTGCCTCGTCAAGATGGACCGGATGTCCATGGCCAACTCGCTCGAGGCCCGCGTGCCGCTGCTGGACAGGGAACTGGTCGAGCTGGCCTTCCGCCTGCCCGGGCACCTCAAAGTGACGCGCCACGAGACCAAGCCGCTGCTCAAGCGCGTCGCCGCCCGCCACGTGCCGCGCGAGTGCGTCTACCGTCCCAAGGAGGGGTTCAGCATTCCGATCAAGCACTGGCTGGGCACCGACTTCAAGCCGCTCATGGACGAACTGCTCGCCCCGGACCGGCTCGCAAGCGAGGGCATCGTTCAGCCCCACGCCGTCGAGCGGCTCAAAACCGAGCACCTCGCCGGGCGGGCGAACCATTCGCACGTGCTCTGGTCGCTGATGGTGTTTCAGGATTGGCGGAAACGATGGGCAGTATGATCAGGCGAGACCTTCACACCGCAGAGCAGACCCGGTTCGACGTGGTGATCGCCGGCGCCGGCGTCTACGGCATCACGCTCGCCCTCGAAGCGGCGAGGCGGGGCCTACGGCCGGCGGTGATCGACCGCGGCGACTTCGGCGGAGCGACCAGCGCGAACTCCCTGCGCATCCTCCACGGCGGCCTGCGCTATCTCCAGAAAGCCGACCTGCCTCGCTTCCGCGAATCCGTCGCCGAGCGGCGCTGGTTCTGCCAGCACTTCCCCGACCTCGTCCAGCCGCTGGCGTGTCTGATGCCGCTTTACGGCCGAGGTCTCAAGCGGCCGGGCATCTTCCGCGCGGCACTCGCCATCAACGATCAGCTCTCGCGCCACCGCAACCGCGGCGTCGCCCGGGCGGTCCACCTGCCCGGGGGCGGCGTGCTCGGCCGCGACGAGACGCTGGAGCGATTCCCCGCCGCTGACCCGGCCGGCCTCAAGGGGGCGGGGCTGTGGTACGACGCGGTCATGCCCGCCTCGCAGCGCGTGCTCATGGAGATGCTCCACTGGGCCTGCTCGCTCGGGGCCGTCGCGCTGAACTACGTCGAGGCGACGGAGCTGCTGACCCAGCGCGGCCGGGCGGCGGGCATCCGCGCCGTCGATCGCCTCGCCGGCCGGCAACTCGACATCCGCGGCCGCGTCGTCATCAATGCTGCCGGGCCCTGGTGTCGGCAGGTCGCCCGGGCGCTGGACCGCGACCACGAGCCGCTTTTCCGCCCGTCACTGGCGTTCAACCTGCTCATCGATCGCGAGCCGCCTTCGGATGCGGCGCTCGCGGTGCAGCCGCCGGGGCCGGCCGCGCGGGTCTACTTCCTCCAGCCCTGGCGCGGACGGATCTTCGTCGGCACCAGCCACGCCCCCTGGGCCGACGAGCCCGACGCTCCCGAGCCGCGGGCGACGCAGGTGGCCCAGATGCTCGCCGACCTCAGCGAGGCGGTCCCCGGCTGGTCGCTCTCGCCGGACGACGTGCTGCAGACCTGCCCCGGCCTGCTGCCCGCTGCCGCCCCAGGCACGGAGGAGTTGGCGGTTCGCGAAGTGATCCACGACCACCAGGCCCGAGGCGGCCCGGCCGGGCTGTACAGCGTGTCGGGCGTGAAGTTCACCACGGCCAGGCGGGTCGCAGAGAAGACGCTTCGCCGGGCGTGGTCGGCGGCAGGGGGGCTGCCGCCTTATCAGCCCGGCAGCGACCGGCCGGTTGAGCCACAGTCGATCGACCCGATCGACCCCGCAGCCCTGTTCAGCCAGCCCCGGCGGACGCTCGCGCCGCTGCTTCGCCGGCTCGTGCAGGAGGAAGCGGTGCAGAGCGCCGACGATCTGCTCCGCCGCCGCACCGACTGGGCCGCCCATCCCGCCTACGATGCCACAGAGGTGGCCCGGCGGCTGGACGAGCTGATCGATCTGCCCGCGCCCTCCGCGGCGTAATCCAGGAAGGATCCCGGCCATGACCGACTCACCACACACAGCCCTGGTCACCGGCGCGACCGGCTTCACCGGCGGACACCTCGCACGCGAGCTCGCCCGCCAGGGCACACGCGTGCGCACCATCGCCCGCGACCCCGCCGCCGCCGAGCCGCTGCGCCGCCAGGGCATCGAAATCATCGAAGGCGACCTGCGCGACCCCCGCGCCGTGCGCCAGGCGGCCGAGGGCTGCGACGAGATCTACCACATCGCCGCGCTGTACCGCTCAGCGAAGCATCCGGACTCGGTGTACCGCGACGTCAACGTCGGCGGCACGCGCAACGTGCTCGACGCCGCCGCCGACGCCGGCGCCCGCCGCGTCGTCCACTGCAGCACCGTCGGCGTGCACGGCGACATCCGCCGGATCCCCGCAGGCGAAGACGCCCCCTTCTCGCCCGGCGACATCTACCAGCAGACCAAGCTCGAGGCCGAGCAGCTCGTCCGCGAGCGCACCCGCGCCGGCCTGCCCGCCACCATCTTCCGCCCGGTGGGCATCTACGGCCCGGGCGACACGCGATTCCTCAAGCTTTTCACCATGATCCACACCGGCCGATTCCGCATGTTCGGACCCGGGCAGGCGCTCTACCACCTGACCTGGATCGACGACCTCGTCGACGGCATCATCCGCTGCGGCCGGCGCGACGAGGCGCTGGGGCAGACCTACATCCTCGCCGGCCCCCGGTACACGACCATCAGCGAGCTCGCGGCCCTGGTCGCCCGCGCCGTGGGCCAGCCGGCTCCGCGGGGCCGACTGCCGATGTGGCCGCTCGAGGCTGCCGCGGTCGCCTGCGAAGGGCTCTGCCGGCCGCTGGGCATCGAGCCGCCGCTGCACCGCCGCCGACTCGACTTCTTCCTCAAGGACCGGGCCTTCACCAGCGAGAAGGCCTGCCGCGAGCTCGGCTACGCGCCGAAGGTGGACCCCGCCGAGGGGCTCGCCCGCACGGCCCGGTGGTACTTCGACGAAGGCTACCTTCGCGGCCCCGTGCCCGACGACGCGGCCGCCGCCCGGGCGCCCTCGGCCGCGTGACGAAAGAACCGCCATGAACCAGCCCGCCACCACCCGCGACACCGCCGCCCCGGCCGAGCCGGGCTCGAACACCGAGCTCCGTCAGACGCTGAAGGACGCGGGGCAGTCGGCGGTGAAAAAGTACGTCGCCCTGACGGTCGGCCGGCCCGGGCTGTGGTCGCTCGCCAAGTACGAGTTGCTCACCAGCCTGCTCGGCCCGCTGCCGGGGGCGCTGGGGCTCTTTCTGCGGCAGAAGCTCTATCCGCGGCTGCTCGGGGCGTGCGGACGCGGCGTTGTCATCGGCCGAAACGTCACCCTCCGCCACCCGCAGCGCATCGCGCTCGGCGACGGGGTCATCATCGACGACGGCTGCGTGCTCGACGCCAAGGGCGAGGACGACCGCACCATCGAACTCGGCCCCGGCAGCATCCTCGGCCGAAACACGATCCTCTCCTGCAAGGGCGGGCGGATCGTGCTCGACCGCGACGTGAACATCTCCGTCAACTGCACGCTGATCTCCGAGACCAGCCTGCACATCGGAGAGAAGACGCTGCTCGCCGGCCACTGCTACCTCATTGCCGGGGGCAACCACGGCCTCGAGCGCACCGACGTGGCGCCGGTCGATCAGCCCTACTACGAAAAAGGCGGCATCGACATCGCCCGCCACGGCTGGCTCGGCGCCGGGGTGCGCGTGCTCGACGGGGTGCGGATGGGACAGGGGGCGGTCGCCGCCGCCGGGGCGGTCGTCCATCAGAGTGTGCCTGAATTCGCCATCGTGGGCGGCGTGCCCGCGAAAGTCATCCGAAACCGGAAAGCGGCCACGGGCGATTCCGGTTCTCCGGATCGCGACCCGCAAGGCGAGGATTAAGCAGCTTCATCCGCTTGCCTCGGGGGCAGGCAGGGGGCTAGAAACCGGCGTACCGGCCGTTCCGGGGCCGGCTGTGACGAGCGGCCGAGCGGTGGCCGGCTGGATTGAAAACACCTCCACGAACGAGGAGAGGGGACATGACGCGACAGCATGACGATCGGATGATTCGCTTCGGCTTCGGCCGCAAGCTCGGACAGTGGGGCGTCGCCGCCATCGCGGGCCTCGCCCTGACCACGACGGCGACGGCCGAGCCGCTCTCGGTCATGTCGCTGGGCGACTCGGTGACCGTCGGCCTGCACGGCGCGGAATACGCAAGCGGCGACAGCGAGAGCGGCGGGGGCAGCGTGGCCGGCTACCGGCTGCCGCTCCAGCAACTGTTGGCCCGCAACGGCGTCGAGTACGACTTCCTCGGCACCCGCCAGGACGGGCCCACCGGCATGAACCTCGGCCCGGGCCTGACCCAGACGTTCGACCCCGACCACCAGGGCTACCCCGGCATCGAGGCGGACGAGCTCTACTACAGCGGCAGCGACGGGACGTACGACCCGGACGACTTCGATGAGACCCAGCGCAGCCTCAAGCGCCGCCTCGACTGGGACAACGAGTACCTTTCCACCGACCCCTGGCAGACCCGCAGCGTCTTCCAGGAGCAGCAGCCCGACGCCATCCTGCTGCACATCGGCACGAACACGATCCGCAAGACCGCCGACAGCTCGACCTCGACCGCCGCCGAGGACTACAACAGCGCCCGCCAGCAGCTCGCCCGACTGGCCGACTTCCTCGGCGACGAGCAGGCCGCGGGCCGACTGGGAAGCGACGTCGACCTCTTCGTCGCCGCCATCATCCCCAGCCTGTACGGCAACGGCAACGAGGATCTGCCCGACTACGACGCCCGCGAGCAGACGTACGAGCAGACGCAGGCCTACAACGCCGTCATCGACGAGGTGCTCGCCAGCTCCAGCTTCGTCGGCGACGTCCACGTCGTGGACATGTTCAGCATCGTCCCCTGGGCCGTCGACAAGGACGGCGACGGCACGCCCGACTACTGGAACACCCAGTACATGGATGACGACCAGCACCCCAACCAGGCAGGCTACGACGCCATGGCCCGGGCCTGGTACGACGCGATGGCGAGTGCCGAGCTGGTCCCGGTGATCCCCGAACCGACCAGCCTGGCCCTGCTCGCCCCGCTCGCCGGCGGCCTGCTGCTTCGCCGCCGACGGCGGACGCACTGAATCGGCGGCAACCTGCCTGCATCCATACAAAAGCCCGCGAACCTTCAGGGATTCGCGGGCTTTTTCCTGCGCCGGCGAAGGGCGTTGAAACCGCTGCCGTCAGCCGGCCGACTTGTCGGACGTCTCCCGCCACGGGTTACTCACGTGGCACGGCCGACCGGTCGTGGCGATGTAGTCCTGGTGATATGCCTCAGCCGGCCAGAAGGCCTTCGCCTCCTCGACCTGCGTGACGATGGGGCGGTCGTATCGGCCCTGCTCCTCGAACTCGCGGATCTTCGCTTCGGCAACGCGCTTCTGCGCCTCGCTGGTCACCCAGATGCCCGAGCGGTACTGGCTGCCGACGTCCGGCCCCTGGCGGTTGAGCTGCGTCGGGTCGTGCATGTCGAAGAACGCCTCGACCAGCCGCTCATAGCTGATGCGATTGGGGTCGTAAACCACCTTCACCGTCTCGGCGTGCCCCGTTCGGCCGGAGCCGACGTCGTCGTAGCCCGGCTCCTCGACGTCGCCCTGCATGTAGCCGCTCTCGGCGTCGAGCACGCCCGGACCCATCTGGAAGTAGTGCTCGATGCCCCAGAAGCAGCCGCCGGCGAAGTAGGCAGTCTCCGTCTGCACCGGCTGGCTGGCGGGAGGCAACTCCTCGCCTTTCTCGTAGAACACCAGCGACGCCGAGTTCAGGCAGTGGCGCTCGGCCGTGGGCGGCGGGCCATCCTCGAACACGTGCCCGAGGTGCGCGCCGCAGCGGGCGCAGGTGATCTCCGTGCGCACCATGCCGTGGCTGCGGTCGGCCTTGCGCGCCACGTGCTCGGGGTCGAACTCGCGATAGAAGCTCGGCCAGCCCGTGCCGGAGGTGAACTTGTGCTCGCTGGAAAACAGCGGCAGCCCGCACACGACGCAGGCGTAGACGCCTTCCTTCCTGTTGTCGAGCAGCGTGCCGCAGAACGCGGCCTCCGTGCCCGCCTTCTGCGTAACGCGGTACGCCTCGGGCTCGAGCTTGCCCACCAGCTCCTCCACGCGCTCTTCCGGCAGGGAGGTGATGTCGTAGCCCGCCTCCGAATACCGCGGCTTGTCGGGGGCCGTCTCGGTCATGGCCTGGTCTCCGGTCTTCGTCGGTGGTTTCGTCTGGTCGGCGGCGGGGCTGGCAACCTGCGCCAGAAGCACCAGGCTCCCCGTGAGGAGCCCGGCGCCGGCCAGCCGGATCGAGGTCGCCTGGAACATCGAAAGGCTCCTGCGAAAGGGGATGGCAAGCGATAACCATTCTATGCTGAGGTCAGGGGCTCGCCCACCCCGGATCCCGCATTATCTGCCCGATTCCGCTCTCGATTCCGCCGCCAGGCCGGACCTAGCATGTCGGGTGCCGCCTTCATCGCAAAGGGAACCGCCATGTCGCGACGACACCTCGCCCCCACCGTGCTGATCCTGGCCGCCGGCCTCTTCGCCGGCTGCGCCACCTCGCAGCCCGCCCCCTACGAGCCCAGGCCCGCCAGCCTCACCTACCGTCCCGACGACGATCGCGGCGTACGCGTGCTGGCGACGCTCATGGACACGCACGAGAAGCTCGACACCGGCCAGCGGGTCGCGCTCGTCCGCCTGCGCATCGACAATGCCATGCAGGAGCCGGTGACGGTCCGTTCCGAGGGGCTCCAACTGATCTCCGCCGACCTCGAGACCTTCCAGGACCCCGAGCTTCGGCCCGACTCGCCCGTCACGGTCCAGCCCGGCAACGCCGCCGTCGCCGGGGCGGTCTTCCCCTACCCGGCCGGGCAGAAGCGGGGCGAGATCAACCTCGGCAGCCTCGCCCTGACCGTCACCATGGAGGTCGGCGACCGCCAGGTCTCCCGGCAGGTCATCTTCCGCGAGATCTACCGCGATCGCTACTATCCCGCCTCCCCCTACTCGTCCGTCTATCCCTACTACGGCCCATCCCGGCGGTGGAGCGTCGGCGCCGGATACCGGTTCTAAGGCGATCCCCTACGGTCACTCCTCCTCGCCGATCTCCTTCTGTATCTTCTTGGAGACCGTGCGCTCCTGGGTGATGTCCACCCGCAGCAGCGTGTAGAGCGTCATGTAGACGTTCGCCACCCATACCAGCGCGAAGAAGCCGATGAGCATCCCCCGCCAGTCGTCCAGCAGCAGGTGGTAGTCCGTCAGCAGCAGAAAGAACAGCGTCACGTAGTGGCTGAAGCAGAACTCGCAGGTGAACAGGTACGCCAGCTTCCGCTTGAGCAGACCGCCGCTGCGCGACTGGAGCACGCAGAACTCCCGCGGCTCGCGGAACACCTCCTCCCGCGTCACCGTCCAGGAGATCGCGGCGATCGGCACCGCCAGCAGAAACAGCCACGCCGTCCGAGTTCCCAGCAGCGCAGCGTCGGGCGCATGGGCCAGCAAGAGATCACCTCCTCGATGGTCGATGCTAGAACCCCGCCCCCGGCCGGTCGAGCCGCCTGAAAAACCTCGACCCAGGCGGTGCAGCCGCCTACCCTGCGCTGATGGCGCCGCCGCTCGGCGACAGGAGGAGGATCGTGGCCGACAAAGACAGCAGCGTCCCGCCCGGATGGAACCCCAACCCGCCACCTGGTCCCGGCGGTCCGGCCATCGCCCCGGTTCCCCACATCCGCGGCCGCGTCGACGCACCCTTCGGCAGCTGGGCCGTTCCCTGGCAGCATGACCCGTACGGCGGGAACACGAAAGAGCAGTAGATCATGGAAGCTTCGCCACCGAGCGTCATCGTCACCGGCGGAAGCGGTCTGGTCGGCAGCCGGGTCGTCGAGCACCTCGCCCAGCGCTACCGCGTCTTCGTCTGGGACGTCAAGGAGCCGAAAACCGACCTGCCCCCTGGCGCCGAGTTCGCCGAGGTCGACCTCACCAGCGACGACTCCGTCAAACGCGCCGCGGAAGACGTCGCCAGGGCCCGCGGCGAACTCGCCGGCGTCGTCCACCTCGCCGCCTACTACGACTTCTCCGGCGAACCCAGCGACCTCTACGAAACCGTCACCGTCCGCGGCAGCGAACGCCTCATCACCGCCCTCCGCGACGCCGGCCCACGTCCGGGCCAGTTCCTCTTCTCCAGCACGATGCTCGTGCACCGGCCCACCACGCCCGGCCGGCCCATCCGCGAAGACGACCCGCTCGAAGCCAAGTGGCCCTACCCCCAGTCCAAGGTCCGCACCGAACGTCTGCTCGAACGCGAGCGCGGCGGCATCCGCCTCGTGCGCATGCGCATCGCCGGCGTCTACACCGACCAGTGCGACGCGCTGCCGCTCGCCCAGCAGATCGCCCGCATCGACCGGCGCTCCATCCAGTCCCGCGTCTTCCCCGGCGACGTCACCCACGGCCAGGCGTTCGTGCACCTCGACGACCTCGCCCGCGCGATCGGCCTGAGCATCGACCGCCGCGACGACCTGCCCCCGGACCTGCCCCTGCTCATCGGCGAACCGGAAACCCTCAGCTACGACCACCTCCAGCGCGAGTTCGCCCGACTGATCCACGGCGAACCCGACTGGCGCACGCACCAGATCCCCAGGCCCGCCGCCAAACTCGGCGCTGCCGTGCAGGGCTACATCCCCGCCATGGCCGACCCGTTCATCAAGCCGTGGATGATCGACCTCGCCGACGATCACTACGAACTCGACATCACCGAAGCCCGCCGAAAGCTCGGCTGGGAGCCCGAGCACACGCTCCGCGACGCGCTGCCGAAGATGGTCGAAGCGCTCGAGGCGGACCCGCCCGCGTGGTACCGCAGACACAAGCTCGAGCTGCCCGCGCGGCGGCAGTGAACCCGCGCGCCGTGCGCGCCGCGTTGACGCTCCCGCACAAGCGACTAGAATCGCGGCTTGAAACGTCGGGCACGGCTCGCGCGCACGCGAGCCATGCAGGAAAGATCCCGCAGCCCCGTGGCTGACGAACTCTCTACCGCCCGACGTGGTCTGACGACGCAACAGTGCCGCCGGTCGTGCTCCGGTGGCGAACGAACCGGTTGGCCGGGTCGCCCGACCCGACCGCTCCGAAACCCGATTCTCCAAGGGATACTGGCATGGCCAAGAGGAAGAAGACAGCGAAGAAAACCACGGCGAAAAAGAGCGCCTCCAGGAAGGCGACCGCCACCGGGGCGACCACGAAGAAGAAGCGGACGTCGCGCAAGACGGCTCGCAAGACCAGCGCGGCCAAGACGCCGAAGATGGTCTACTACTTCGGCCCCAGCCGCACCGACGGCAAGGCTGACATGAAGCAGCTGCTCGGCGGCAAGGGCGCCAACCTCGCCGAGATGACCTCCATCGGCCTGCCCGTGCCCCCCGGCATGACCATCACCACCGAGACTTGCGCCAAATACAACGAGCTCGGCGGCAAGATGCCCGAGAGCCTCATGGACCAGGTCCACAAGAGCATGAAGATGCTCGAGAAGGACACCGGCAAGAAGTTCGGCTCCAACGAGGACCCACTGCTGCTGTCCGTTCGCTCCGGCGCCGCCGTCTCCATGCCCGGCATGATGGACACCGTGCTCAACCTCGGCCTCACCGACGAAGCCGCCGCCGGCCTCGCCAAGCAGACCGGCAACGTCCGCTTCGCCCTCGACGCCTACCGCCGACTCATCAACATGTTCGGCGACGTCGTCATGGGCGTCGACCACCACTACTACGAGGCCGAGTTCGACCGCATCAAGAAGAAGCACAACGCGGCCACCGACGCCGAGCTCGGCCCGGACGGCCTCGAAGAACTCGTCGAGGCCTACCAGAAGGTCTACAAGAATCACACCGGCGAGAACTTCCCGCAGGACCCCTACAAGCAGCTCGAAAAGTCCATCGAGGCCGTGTTCAAGAGCTGGAACACGCCGCGGGCCATCCGCTACCGCCAGATCAACGAGATCACCGGCCTGCTCGGCACCGCCGTCAACGTCCAGACCATGGTCTTCGGCAACATGGGCGATGACAGCGGCACCGGCGTCGCCTTCACCCGCGACCCGAGCACCGGCAAGAACGAGTTCTACGGCGAGTTCCTCGTCAACGCCCAGGGCGAAGACGTCGTCGCCGGCATCCGCACGCCCCGGCCGGTCAAGGAAATGCCCAAGTGGGACGAGAAGAGCCACAAGCAGCTTCTCGAGATCAAGGACCAGCTCGAGGCGCACTACAAGGACGTGCAGGACTTCGAGTTCACCATCGAGCGCGGCACGCTCTACATGCTCCAGACCCGCACCGGGAAGCGCACCGGCGTGGCGGCGGTCAAGATCGCCTGCGACATGGTTAAGGAGAAGCTGATCGAAGAGAAAACCGCCGTGCTCCGCGTGCCGCCGAACGACCTCAACCAGCTCCTGCTGCCGTCGTTCGACGCCAAGGCGAAACGCGACGTGCTCGCCCAGGGCCTGCCCGCCTCGCCGGGCGCGGCCGTGGGCAAGCTCGCCTTCACCGCCGAGGAAGCGGTCGACCGCGTCCAGCAGGGCGAGCAGGTGCTGCTGGTCCGCAAGGAAACCAGCCCCGAGGACATCGACGGCATGCACGCCGCCAACGGCATCCTCACCTCCACCGGCGGCATGACCAGCCACGCGGCGGTCGTCGCCCGCGGCTGGGGCAAGCCCTGCGTCGCCGGCGCCGGCACGATCACCATCGACGAGAAGAAGCGCAAGATCATCGTCGACGGCCGGACGCTCAACCACAAGGACGTCGTCAGCATCGACGGCGCGACCGGCCAGGTCATCGCCGGCGAGGTGCCCACGCAGGAGCCCAAGATGTCGGGCGACTTCGCCACCCTCATGAAGTGGGCCGACAAGTACCGCACGCTCAAGGTCCGCACCAACGCCGACACCCCCGGCGACGCCGACCGTGCCCGCGGCTTCGGCGCCCAGGGCATCGGCCTCTGCCGGACCGAGCACATGTTCTTCGAGGGCGACCGCATCAAGGCGATGCGCGAAATGATCCTCGCCGAGAACGAGGCCGACCGACGCAAGGCGCTTAAGAAGCTCCTGCCCTACCAGCGCGAGGACTTCGTCGGCATCTTCACCGCCATGAAGAACCTGCCGGTGACCATCCGCCTGCTCGATCCGCCGCTCCACGAGTTCCTCCCGCACGAGGCCTCGGCCCAGCGCGAGCTCGCCAAGCGGCTCGGCCTGAGCCTGGCCAAGGTCAAGCGCCGCGTCTCCCAGCTGCACGAGATGAACCCGATGCTCGGCCACCGCGGCTGCCGCCTGGCCGTGACCTACCCCGAGATCCTGGAAATGCAGGTCCGGGCCATCGTCGAGGCCGCCATCGCGTGCCGCCAGAAGCGCGTCAACGCTCAGCCCGAGATCATGATCCCGCTCGTCGGCACCGACGCCGAGCTGGAAATGCTCCGCGGCCTGGCCGAGAAGACCCGCGACGAGGTCATCAGCGAGGCGAACTACCGCGGCAAGCTGGAAATCCTCATCGGCACGATGATCGAAATCCCCCGCGCCGCCCTGACCGCCGACAAGGTCGCTCAGCATGCCGAGTTCTTCAGCTTCGGCACCAACGACCTGACGCAGATGACCTTCGGCTACTCCCGCGATGACGTCGGCAGCTTCCTGCCCGAGTACATCAACAACGAACTGCTGCCGAAGGACCCGTTCCAGTCGCTCGACGCCACCGGCGTCGGACAGCTCGTCGAGATGGGCGTCCAGAAGGGCCGCTCCGTCAAAAACGAGCTCAAGTGCGGCATCTGCGGCGAGCACGGCGGCGACCCCGCGTCGATCGAGTTCTGCCACAACGTCGGCCTCGACTACGTCTCCTGCTCCCCGTTCCGCGTGCCCATCGCACGCCTCGCGGCGGCCCAGGCGGCCATCAAGGCCGAACGCGCCTGAGCGAACCCGCTCACCCCATCGACAACCCACCTGTAACACAAGCCCACGGCCCATCCCGGCCGTGGGCTTTTCTTTTTCCCCCGATCACTCCCTTCCGGTCAGGCGGGCCTACTTCGCCGTCGGATAGGTCGACCACTGCGCCGGCCCCTCCGGGCTTCGGCTCTTGATCTCGCTGCTCCGCTTCTGGCTCAGCTCCCTGTCCATCCGCTGCACCTCTTCCTGGCTGTGGTGGGGCACGTGCGCCTCGAAGCGGATCTCCCCCTCCGTCTCGTCCACCTGCCGGATCGGGTCCTCGATGTACTCCCACTCCTCGCCCTCGCCCCAAGGGCCCCGGCCCTGATTCCACGGCCCGCGGGCGCTCTCGCCGTCGGACATGTTGTAGAACGTGTGCGTCTGGTTCGGATCGCCCTGCAGCACGCCGGGCGGGAAGTTGGGCTGAATCTCGTTGAGCGCCGCCGTGAACATCTGGAAGTGCGCGATCTCCCGCGTCATCAAAAACCGCAGGCTCTGCTCCACGTACGGGTCGTCGGTGAACTGCATGAGATACTCGTAGACGATCTTCGCCCGGCTCTCGGCCGCGATGTTCGAGCGCAGGTCCACCGTCAGGTCGCCGTTCGCATTGGCGTAGGTGCCCGACCACGGCGCGCCGTTGGAGTCCGTCAGCCGCGGCCCGCCGCCGGTGAGGGCGAAGAACTGCGGGTTCACGAACGCGTCCTGGATCATCTCCTCGCGGATCGCGCCCTGCTGGCCGCTGAGCAGCCTCATCAGGTCGCTCCGCTCCGCCGCGTTCTTGAGCTCCCCGTTCACGCCGTCGAGCAGCATCGTGATCGTCGCCCCCACGATTTCGAGGTGGCTCAGCTCCTCGGTGGCGATGTCCATCAGCAGGTCGTACATCTCCGGGTGCGGCCGACGGGCGCCGAACGACTGGACGAAGTACTGCATCGCCGCCTTGAGCTCCCCGTTGGGCCCGCCGAACTGCTCGAGAAGCAGGCTGGCGAAACGCGGGTCGGGCTTCGAGACGCGGGCGTTGAATTGCAGTTCTTTCACGTGGTGGAACATCGTGCATCTCCTGCGGGCAAGAAGGCAGCCTCACCGGCGCCTCCGCGGCGTCGGCCGAACTGCCCGGACTCTCCGCAGGGACACCTGCAATGCGCGCACCGACAGCGGCCCCGCCACTCGTTTTTCCTCTACGGGCTTCCCCTCCGCGTGCGAAATGCAGACGACCCCCAAGCCGGGGCAGAGCGCAGCGCCGCCCCGGGTATCAGCGCTAACGCCGCTCTTGCCCCTTCGCCGCCGAGAGCACGACGAGGTTGTCGCGGTGGATCACCTCCTCGTACGCCGGCCGGCCGAGCAGCGTCTCGAACTCGTCCGACTGTCGGCCGGCGATCAGCCTGAGCTCCTCGGCGTCGTAGTTGCTCAGCCCGCGGGCGATCTCCTGCCCTGCGCTGCTGCACACCAGCACGACGTCGCCGCGCTGAAACGCGCCTTCCACCTGCGTCACGCCGCTCGCGAGCAAACTCTTGCCCCGCGCCGCCACCGCCTTCGCGGCCCCGTCGTCGATGGTCACGCTCCCGCCCGGTCGCGCGGTCAGGCCGATCCACCGCTGCCGGCTGTCCAGCTTCCGCGCCGCGGGCAGGAACACCGTGCCCAGCTTCTCGCCTTCCCACAGCCGAACCAGCACGTCGGGCTCGCGCCCCGAGGCGATCACCGCCACCTCACCCGCCTCGGTCACCAGCCGCGCCGCCTCGAGCTTGCTGAGCATTCCACCCGTGCCCCAGCCGCTCTTTTCCTGCCGCACCAGCCCCAGCGACGCCTCCACGTCATCCACGAGGTCGATCCGCCGGCCGTCCTCGTCCAGCAGTCCCTCGACCACCGTCAGCAGCACCAGCGCGTGCGCCCGCACGGCGTTGCACATCAGCGCCGCCAGCGTGTCGTTGTCGCCGAAGCGGATCTCCTCCACCGCGACCGTATCGTTCTCGTTGAGAATCGGCACGCACCCCATCTCGTGCAGCCGCCGCACGCAGTTGCGCAGGTTGAGAAACCGCGTGCGGTCGTCGAAGTCGCTGCGCGTCAGCAGAAGCTGACCTACGTGCAGCCCCTCGGCCTCGAACGCGTCGTGCAGGTGCGTCATCAGCCGCCGCTGACCCACCGCCGCCACCGCCTGCTGGTCCGCCACGTCGGTCGGGCGGCGGGTCAGCCCCAGCTCCACGCAACCCGCGCCCACCGCGCCGCTGGACACCAGCGTCACCTCGTGACCGCGCCGGCGAAGCGCAGCAATCTGCCTCGCAACCGACGCAATGAACGCCAGGTCCAGCCCGGGCCGCCCGCCATCGTCGGCGGTCAGCAACTGCGTTCCCACTTTCACCACGAGCCGCTTCGCCGCGGACAGCACGTTTTCTCTCAGTTCGGTCGAAGGCATGTCACTTCCAGCCGGCGGTGCGAAAGCCCGCAGCGGTCCACCCGCCGCGGGCTTGTCTGCTTTTCATCCTGTTCAGCCGGCCCATTCTACTCGACGTCGAGATCCTTGAGGTAATCCGCCAGCTCCCGCTTCTTCGCGCCGATCGAATCCTCCAGCTCGTCGATCTTCGCCCGGATCTCCTCGATCCGCGTCTCCTGCTGGCTCAGCTTCTCGAGATATCGCTGGCCGAGTTGCGAGCCGCTGCCCACCCGCTCGAGGTTCTCGCGGATCCGCGCCTGGTCCCGCCCGATCGACTCGATCTCCGCCTTCTGCCTCGCGAGGGCCGCCTCCAGCCGCGACAGCTCCCGCTTGAGCTTCGCCGCCTTCTCCAGCGCCTCACGCACGTCCGCGTCGATCCGCCCGCTCGTGGCATAGACCATCCAGCTCTCGATCGGCTTGTCAAGCAGGGCGATCGTCTCCACCAGCGGCTGCTCTTCGACCACGGCGAACTCACCCGTCCGCCCGGCCTCGACCGGCACCCGGAAACGATGCCAACCCGGCGCCGTCTCCCACGCCTCCTCCGGCTGAACCAGCTCACGCCGCGGATGCCGCCGATGCTCGATGATCATCGCCCGCGGTTCGCTGTCGCCGTTGTCGATGACGTAAGTGCGGCGGTAGGTGAACTTCCGCGTCAGGCGGAGCACCCCGTCGACGATCCTCGCCCCGACCAGCTCGCGCGACGGCTCGTCCCGCTCGTCCACCTTCACCGACAGGTCGGTCGCAAAGCCGATCAGCCGATCGTCCCCCTCGGGCAGGTTGTCCAGCATCGCGTCGCCGGCGTACATGCCCTCGTCCAGCACCGTCACCGGCCCCGCAAGCAGGCGCACGCCGGTCGTGTTGGTGAGGCGCGCCCCGCGCATCGGATGCATGGCGTCCTGTCCGCCGCGGTAGATGCTCACCCGCTCGGCCTCGATCGGCCCGGTCACGATCGGCAGCATCGCCGACCGCCGCCGCGCCAGACTCACCGGCGTTTCCAGCGTAAAGCGGAACAGCTCGCCGATGTCCGCCGTCGCCGTACGCGCCTCCACGGTCGCCTCCAAGCCCCAAGGCGCCGCTTCGTCCCCCGCCGCCTCCGCTTTCCTCATCGGCTCCATTGCGGCGCCAGCCGACCGGTCCCGCTGCAGCATCTGACCGAGCTGCGCCGCCTCCTCCGGCTCGGCCAGCCCGCCGCGGAACACCCGCGGCTGAAGCGCCGCATACCGCGGCACTTCCATCTCAGGCCGCGGCACGTAAAGCGGCGTGTACAGGTCCGTCCGGAACGAGATCGGCTGACCGCTCACCAGCGACAGCGTCACGTCCCGCCAGTCCGCTTCGCTCATGTTCTCCACGATCGCCCAGCCCTGAAGCGTCGCCTCGCCCTGTTCCGCGGCGGCCACCCCCGTCATGTCCAGCCGGTACGACGTCTTCCACACCGGCGACTCGACCAGATACCCCACGCGAACCTCACGCGTCCCCTCGCCTTCAAAGCGGATCTCCACCGGCCGACGCTGCGTATCCCGCGACTCGGCGAGCAGGCGCAGCGCCTTGCTGAGCTCCTCCTGGAGCTGCGGATCCTCCAGCTTCACGGCCTGAACAGAGCTCATCGGCACCGTCTTCAGCCCGTCGCCCGTCGCCAGCGTGAGCACGTGCTCCGTGACCTTCGCCGCCGGCTCGCCGACCACCTGCGTCCGCTCCTGCATGCTGACGACCCGCCCGCTGATCGGCTCCGGCGCCGACAGCGTCACCTGCGCCCCGCGCAGCGACCCCAGCAGCTTCGGCAGCCCCCGGTCGCTGCTCAGGTCCACCGCGAAGCTCGACAGCGTCCGCTCGATCGGGTCCTGCGTCGGGTACGCCACCCGCGTGACCTGTCCGCCCCCGGCGTCGATCACGACCAGGCTCTTGAGTACGTCGTTGATCTGGTCCTTCTGGAACACCAGCCGCAGCGTCTGGTCGCCCTCTACCGTGCCGGCGTGCTCGAAATAGCCCACGCCGCTGGAAAAGAGCACCGCTCGCGTCACGGGCAGATCGGCCGCGGCCGGCTCCGCCTCCTGCGCCATCGCCGGCGCAGCGAGCAGGGCGGTCACGAGAAACAGGGCAATCAGGCGAGGCATGATGCGTCCTCCAGCCGAAGATTCGGTATCCCGCCGCCACGACCCGCCGCCGCGGCCGACGTCACTGCCTGAGTTGGATGCACGAGCGAACAAAAGGTTCCCCCGCGTTGCAAAATCGCCCCTCACGCCCCTCACTCGGCCACTTCCCCGGCCAGCCGCTCCAGCAGCTCCGCGTGCCGCTCGGTCGCTCCCTGGCGCTGCCGAATCACCCCGCGCCCCGCCTCGGCAAGCCCCCGCGCCCGCTCGCGGTCTTCCAGCAGCTCCCGCACCGCCGGCCCCGGCTCGTCCGCGACGACGATCCCGCCGCCCGCCTCGAACGCCGCGACCACGTCCGCGAAGTTCTGGTGGTCCGGCCCGATGATCGTCGGCCTCCCCAGCGCAATCGGCTCGATCGGGTCCGACCCGCCCAGCCCGTCGAAGCTTCGGCCGACCACCGCCACGTCCGCCAGCGAATACGCCTTGCCCAGCTCCCCCATCGTGTCCAGCAGAAACACCGGCCCAGCCCCTTCAGGCGGCTCGCTCCCGTCAGGCTGACCGGACCGCCGAACTACGCCCGGCACGAGCTGCGACACCTCCTCGAACCGCTCGGGCTTTCGCGGCACGAGCAGCAGTTGCGCCTCCTTCGGCCGCTGCTCGATCAGCAGCTTCTCCTCGCCCGGCCCGGCCGAGCCGGCGACAATCAGCGGCTTCTCGCGATCAATCCCCATCGCCGCCGCCAGCTCCGCCGCCCCCGGAACCTCGTCCGCCAGCTTCGCCGTGTCCCACTTCATCGTGTCGAGCACGTGGGTCCGCTCGCCCGGCACGCCCATCGCCTCGAACCGCCCGGCGTAATCGGCGCTCTGCACCGCCGCCGCCGCCAGCTTCGCGAACGTCGGCCGAAGCAGGGGGGCCAGCAGCCGATACCGCTTGAAGCTCCGCTCGCTCAGTCGGCCGTTGATGACGCACACCGGGACTTCCCGCCGCTCGCACTCGGCGACGAAGTTCGGCCACACCTCCAGCTCCGTCAGCGCGACCAGGCTCGGTCGAACCCGGTCCAGCATCCGCCGCACGGCCGGCGTGAAGTCCAGCGGATAGCGCACCACCTCGTGCCGCTCGCCGTACAGCCGCTGCGCCCGCGCCAGGCCGGTGTCGGTCGTCACGCTGATGACGATCCGCCAGGCGGGCCAGCGGGTCTCCAGAAGCTCGACGAGCTGCCGGATCGCGCTCGCCTCGCCCACGCTCACCGCGTGAATGAGCAGGGTGGGGCGGTCGTGCGGCAGCTCGGCCCCTCGGCCGAACCGCCCGGACCAGTCGGTCTTCCACTTGCCCGTCCGCAGCAGCCGCCAGCCCCAGACCGGGCTGCTGACGAGGCCGCCGACGCCGTAGATCATGTCGTAAAGCAGGCTCACGGCCGCATTGTAATTCAAAGCGCCGCCACTGGACGTTCCTCAGCCCGGTGGCACGGTCTGAGCCGAAGGGCAGAACGTGAAGCTGGAGCGCCGACGCACGGGTCGCTCTGGCGTCAGCCTCCACCCGTCATACACGGACCGGCCCCGGGCAAAACTGCTCTGCTTGTCCACTTTTCCGGCTGCGAAACCGCCTGGAACCGCGTACAATCGCCGCACCATGGCAGAAAACCGCTTCTACGTCACAACGCCGATCTACTACGTCAACGACCGGCCGCATATCGGCCACGTCTACACCACCACCGTGGCCGACGTGGTCGCCCGCTATCACCGTCTGCGCGGCGACGAAACCTTCTTCCTCACCGGCACCGACGAGCACGCCCTCAAGGTCGTCGACGCCGCCCGCGAGCGCAACCTGACCTCCCAGCAGTGGGCCGACCGCAACGCCGAGGCGTTCCAGCAGACGTTCTCCCGGCTGGAAATGACCCACGACGACTTCATCCGCACCAGCCAGCAGCGCCACGTCGACCGCGTCAAGCGGTACGTCAGCCAGCTCATGGACTCCGGCGACGTCTATCTCGGCGAGTACGAGGGCTGGTACGACGCCGGCCAGGAAGAGTACGTCCCCGAAAACAAGGCCAAGGAAAACGACTACAAGAGCCCCTTCGGCGGCAAGCCCCTGGTGCGCAAAAAGGAAAAGAACTACTTCTTCCGCCTCTCCGCCTACCAGGACAAGCTGCTCGAGCTGCTCGAGAAGGGCGACGTCTTCGACGTCCAGCCGCTGGCGCGGAAGAACGAGGTCATCGCCCGCATCCGCGAGGGGCTCAACGACGTGCCCATGTCCCGCCGCACCCGCGGCGACGGCGACTCATCCGACTGGGGCATCCGCGTGCCCGGCGACGACAACCACACGATCTACGTCTGGATCGACGCGCTGATCAACTACCTCAGCACCGTCGACACCGACGACCGCCGCCACTTCTGGCCCTGCGACGTGCACCTGATCGCCAAGGACATCCTCTGGTTCCACGCCGTGATCTGGCCCGCCATGCTCATGGCGCTCAGCAAGCAGCCCGGCTACGACTGGGTCAAACTCCCCCGGCTGGTCTACGCCCACTCGTTCTGGATCGCCGAGGGCCAGAAGATGTCCAAGAGCCTGGGCAACTTCATCGACCTCGAGAAGATCGATTCCTACGTCGAAACCTTCGGCCTGGACAGCCTGCGCTACTTCCTCGCCGCCCACGGCCCGCTGGGCACGACCGACAGCGACTTCGCCGAGAACAAGTTCATCGACACCTACAACGCCGACCTCGCCAACACGATCGGCAACTCGGCCAGCCGCGTCGCCAACATGATCGGCCGATACTTTGGTGGCAAGCTCCCCGAGCCGGGCGAGTCGCCCGAAGGCACGCAGCGGTACGACCACGTCGCCGAACGCAACGTCGGCGCCTACAACATGGCGATAAAGACCCTCCAGCTCGACAAGGCCTGCGACGCCGCGCTCGAACTCGTCCGCGAGGTGGACCAGTACATCGAGCAGACCCAGCCGTTCAAGCTCGCCAAACAGGAAGGCAAGATGGGCGAGGTGGGCACCATCCTCTACAACTGTGCCGAATCGCTCCGCATCGCCTCGATCCTGCTCTGGCCCATCCTGCCCGAGCGGATGGAAACCTACTGGAAGCGCATCGGCTGCGGCCACTACGCCGAGGCGCTCCAAGAGCACCGCCCGGGCGAGTTCGACGCCTGGACGAAATGGGGCCAGCTCCGGCCCGGCACGCCGATCGAGAAGGGCGATCCGCTCTTCCCCCGCTACCAGCCGGAGAAGGTGTAAGGCGCCCGGCGAGCCCGGTGCACCCTACCCTACCCGGAAACACCGCCGCCCCCGCCGAGGTGAGTCCTCCGCGGGGGCCGGTTGTTTTCAGCGTGTCGCCGGGGTTCCGTTCCGTCAGGGGGCCTGTTCGCGCTGACCGTCGGCGAGCTGCTGCTCGGCCTCCTGCCAGTTCTGCTCGTCCTGGCCGATCGGTCGGCCCTTGGCGACCCAGATGTCGTACGCCAGGCGGGCGATCTCGTCGTGCGTGGGCCGATTCAGCGTCGCACCGCTCGTTTCCAGCTCGGCCGAGCGGGCCGGGTCGCGCTCCGACGCCGTCCCTTTCGCCGCGGCGCGGGTGGTCTTCTTGACCTTCTCCCCCGATTTTTCGCCGTTGTTCTTGCGGTTCGTGCGCTTCCTCCCGGTGGTGGTACTGCTCGCACTGCGCTTGGCCATGTCAGAAGCTTCCTTTCTCTATGGCTGGTGTGATGTTTTCCCCCTCGATCGCGGCTCAGTCCAGACCCCGCGGTCAGGGCTTCCATTGTATGCCCGGGCGGGTCGCGCACGAACCCCGCAACGTGAAATCAGGGTGAAACCCATGTGCCCCGGGGCGCTGCCCGCAGCCGCTCGGCCGCGGGACGCGTGACGCCTCGAACGCCCGCCCCCGGCCGCTCGACATCCGCCGAGCCGGGCACTCCCGCCAACCAGCCGTTCCGCGGATACAATCAATGCTTGACGCGGCCGGGGAACTTGCCACCATGAACCGGCGGGCCCGCTCGTCCGCGGCCAGCCCGGCTGCCCACGGCAATCCCGCCGACCGCAGCCGCCCGAGATAGGAGTCGACCGGGGTTGAATTTGCGCATCGCCCGTTTCCTGATCCTCCTGACCCTCCTGCTGGCCCTGCCGGCCTCGCCGGCCCCGGCCCAGGTCAGCGCGGTCGAACTCGACGCCTCACGCAGCGACCTCGTCGGCCTCCAGGGCGCGGTCCGCCCCGGCACGTGGGCGCCGCTGCGCGCCCGGCTCGACAACCGAGGCGGCGAGTACCGCGACGTCGTCGCCCGCTGGGTCGTCGAAGATGCTGACGGCGACCTCGCCCAGCTCGAACGCACTGTCCCGCTCGCACCCGCCAACGCGGGTGGGGCCCCGCGAAGCACCTGGCTCTACGCCCGCGTCCCCGCCGACTTCCAGGCCGGCGACACCTGGACCGTCCAGGTCCTCGACGCCGAGACCGGCGAAATCCTCGCTGCCGACACCCGCGTCCAGCCGCTCACCGTCTTGCCGCCCGAGCACGGCGTCATCGGCCTCGGCGCCACGACCGACCTCGGCCTCGGCCCGTTCGAGCAGCAGTTCACCCAGCACGAGCCGCTGACCCTCCTGCGCGGCCTGGACATCACCCGCCTGCCCGACGCCTGGCAGGGGCTCGACCTGCTCGAGTCGCTCGTCTGGACCCGGCAGGGCGGCGACCCCGCCAACATGCCCCTCCAGGCCGAAAACGCCCTGCGCAACTGGGTCCGCCGCGGCGGACACCTCGTCCTCGTCATGCCCCCGTACGGGCAGACCTGGACCAGCTCCGGCCTCGCCGACCTGCTGCCCGTGGGGCCCGATCAGATGCGCCGCGTCGAGGGCCCGCCGCCCGGCTGGCTCTACGGCGTCCTGCCCGATCCGCCGATCACGCTCGACATGACCGCCTTCGACGTCGATGACGACGACCCCGGCGTCCTGCTGCGAAGCGAGGCGGGCGACCCGCTGGTCGTGGCCGGCCGATACGGGCTCGGCCGAGTGACCATGATCGGCGTCGACCTCACCGACCGCCGACTCCTCGACCGCCAGCTTCCCAACGGCCGATACCGCCTCTGGCACTCGATCTTCGGCTGGCAGGGCCCCGTGTTCCGCCCCGAGTTCGTCGAGGCCGAGGTCCGCGCCGGCCGGATGGGCCGACCCGACGCCCGCGCCCAGGCGGAACTGGGCCAGTTCGTGCCCGCCCTGATCGCGATGCGACACGCGGCGGCCCCGGCACTGCTGCTGGCGATCCTGCTGTTCGGGCTTTACTGGCTCGCCGCCGGCCCGCTGGGCTTCGCCGTGCTGCGACGCAAAGGCTGGCTCTCCCAGAGCTGGCTGGTCTTCGTGGGCGTGGTCGCCGTCTTCTCCGGCCTCGCCTGGGGCGGGGCGTGGCTGCTGCGCCCGCGCCACGCGGAGATCGCCCACTTCAGCGTCATCGACATCGCCGGCGACGCCCGGCTAAGCCGGGTCCAGAGCTGGCTCTCGCTCTACATCCCCACCTTCGACGCCGCCGACGTCCGCCTCGCCCCCGCCTGGTATCCCGACGAGGACGACGTGGGCGGCATCGGCGAGGATGCCAACCTGCTGTTCAGCGGCGAGCTGCCCGGCATTCAGATCGACCCCGGCGGCTACCTCGAGCAGCGGGCCTACCCCGTTTCCGCCGCCAGACCCGACGACATGACCGTCCCCGCCCGCGGCACCGCCAGGCAGTTCCAGCTCGACTGGCTCGGCGAGGCGCCGCCGCAGTGGGAGCTCGTCCGCGAGGACGTCGCCCCCCGCGCAGGTGAGCTCACCGGCGAGCTGCGCCACGGCCTGCCCGCCCCGCTGGAAAACGTGCTCGTCGTCCACACGCCCGCCGCCGACGAAACACCCCGCGTCTGGCGCGTGCGCAACTGGCAGCCCGGCGAAACGCTCGACCTCGCCACGCTCGGCCAGGGCGAGCCGCTGGTCCGCCGACCCGTCCGCTACGAGGCCAAACGAAACTGGGACGACGAGGGCTTCCTCGGGCAGGTGATGGCCAACCGGCCCGGCCAGCGCTTCCTCGGCCTCGGCAGCGACGCCCCGGCCGCCGTGTCCGACAACGAAACCGTCTCCATGGTCGAGATGCTCAGCTTCCACAGCGCCCTGCCGCCACCCAACTTCCGACTCACCCTCACCGACCTCACCCGGCAGAGCGCCAACTACCAGCGCTCCGTCGGCCGCGACCTCGACCTCACCCCGCTCACCGCCGGACGCAGGCTGCTGGTCATCGGCCACCTGCCCGCCAGCGAACTGCCCGCGCCGCTCCAGCTTCAGGGCGACCGCCCCGGCTCGAGCGGCTGGACCGTCGTCCGCTGGATCTACGATCTGCCGCCGGGCACCGACCCCGCGCCGCCCGCCACCGCCCGCACCGCCTTCCCCACGCAGGATTGACGCCCATGCCCATGATCCAGACGATCAACCTCACCAAACGCTACGGCGAGCTGATGGCGCTCAGCAACCTCAACCTCGAGATCGAGGAAGGCGACGCCTTCGGCTTCATCGGCCCCAACGGCGCGGGCAAGACGACCACCATCAAGATCCTCGCCACCCTCCTCAAGCCCACCTGGGGCGAGGCCCGCATCGACGGCCTCTCCGTCGGGCCCGTCTCCGCCCGCCAGGTGCGATCCATCATCGGCTACGTGCCCGACTACTTCGGCTCCTACGAGGACATGGTCGTCCGCGAGTACCTCGAGTTCTTCGCCGCCAGCTACAACATCCACGGCACGAAGCGCAAGCAGGTCATCGCCGACGTGCTCGACCTCACCGACCTCGGCTACAAGGTCGACGCCGAGGTGAACTCGCTCTCACGCGGCATGCAGCAGCGCCTCAGCCTCGCCCGCGTGTTGCTGCACGACCCCAAGGTGCTCCTGCTCGACGAGCCCGCCTCCGGCCTGGACCCCCGCGCCCGCATCGAGATCCGCGAGTTGCTCAAAGAGCTCCACCGCATGGGCAAGACGATCCTCATCTCCAGCCACATCCTGCTCGAGCTCGCCGACCTCTGCAACGTCGTCGGCATCATCGAGCAGGGCGAGCTCCGCTTCATCGGCACGACCGAGCAGATGCTCGCCCGCGCCCGAGGCGACACGGTGCTTCACGTCGGCGTGGCCAGCCGCCTCGGCGACGCCGGCGAGGTCGTCAAGCAGGTCACCGGCGTCATGCAGGTCGAGCAGCTCAACAGCCACCTGCGCGTCGTGCTCGACTCGGGCACCGCCGCGCCGGGCGAGATCGCCCGCCAGCTCGTCTCGGCCGGCTTCGAACTCAACCGCCTCGAGGAGGAAAAGGTCAACCTCGAAACCGCCTTCATGCGCCTCACCAAGGGCCTCGTCCAGTAGGCACCACCCCAAGCCGGGGCAGAGCGAAGCGCCGCCCCGGGTATGGCCTGCGACTCCCGCTGACCGCTCCCAACGCATCCGCCCCGGCGCCGCCCGCCGATCCGACCGACTCATGCAGATCTTCCTTCTCCTTATGATGCTGGGCGTTCTCGTCCACGACGAAGTGCGCGGCCCGCTCGGCCTGGGCGAGCCCGCCTCGCCCTGGTTGCTGCTGGGCCTCGCGATCGGCATGCGCGTCCTGCTCGGCGGAGGCCACACGCTCGCCTGCCGCTGGACGCTCGGCAAACTGGGGCGGCGGGGCGGGGCGAAAGCGGCCCGCCGACTCGAACGCATCACCGCCCTCTACCGCGTCGCGGGCCTCGCACTCTACTACGCCGAGCTGTCGCTGGGCCTGCTGGTGTGGATCCGTGCTGCCGTCATCGATACGGTCCTGCTCGACGAGCTGCTGATGATCGCCCCCACCATCGGGCTGCTCATCTTCGGCTGGTGGAGCTACTACCCCATCGACCGCCGCATCCGTGAGGCCAGCCTCATCGGCCGCGTCGATGCCGGGCTGCCGGTCTACCCCATCTGGACCCGCGGACAGTACCTGCTCGCCCAGGTGCGCCACCAGCTCGCGCTCATCCTGGCCCCGCTGCTGGCGATCCTCGCCTGGCAGGAAGTGGTCATGCGCATGCCCGCCGACTGGTTCGGCAGGCCCGACTACCGCTGGCTGGCGATGATCGGCGGCGCCCTGGTCGTCTTCCTCGCAGCCCCGCTGATCATCCGCTTCCTCTGGGACACCGTCCCGCTGCCGCCGGGCGAGCTGCGCAGACGGCTCGAGGCGATGTGCCGCCGACACCGCGTCGGCGTTCGGCAACTGCTGGTCTGGCGCACCTTCGGCGGGATGATCAACGCGGCCGTCATGGGCCTGATCGCGCCGCTGCGCTACATCCTGCTCACCGATGCGCTGCTCGAGATGGTGCCCCGGCCGCAGGTCGAGGCGGTCATGGCCCACGAGCTCGCCCACGTGCGCAAGCACCACATGTTCTGGCTCGCCGCCGCCGCCATCGGCAGCCTGGGCGCGCTGGAGATCACCTTCGGCACACTCTTCATGAGCCTCACGCCCGATCCCGCAATCCACCCCGCCATGGTCCGGGCCGCCGGCCCGCCGACCTGGCTGCTCTCGCCCCATGCAACGCTGGTCGCCACGGTCGCCGCCGCCGGGGTGAGCTGGATTCTCGTCTTCGGGTACGTCTCCCGCCGCTTCGAGCGCCAGGCCGACGCCTTCGCCGTCCGCCACCTCGCCACCGAGCGCGAAGACCCCGCCCGCGACGCCGAGGGACGCATCCTCGTCGATGCCCTCTCCGCCCACACGATGGCGGGGGCGCTGCAGACGGTCGCCGACCTCAATCACATCCCCACCACCCGCCGAAGCTGGCGCCACGGCTCGATTCGCTGGCGGCAGCAGTACCTCATGAGCCTCGTCGGCCGGCCGGTGGACGAACTGCCCATCGACCGCCGGGTCCGCCACATCAAGTTCGCCGCGGGCCTCGCCATTGCCGCCATCATCGCCATTCAGGCCTGGGCGGGGTAGGGGGCAGGCTCGTGCCGCTCTGCGCGTCGCGGTTCAGCCCACTATAATGGCTCCTCTTACCGCGACTTCCAGAGCAAGAGGACCACTGCACATGCGCTTCGTGAAGATGCACGGCCTGGGCAACGATTACGTCTACGTCAACGGCTTCGAGGAACGAGTCGACGACCCCGCGGCCCTCGCGCCGAAGATCGCCGACCGCCACTTCGGCGTCGGCGGCGACGGGCTCATCCTCGCCCTGCCCCCCGAAGAAGGGGTCGAGGCCGACGTGCGCATGCGCATGTTCAACGCCGACGGCTCCGAGGCCGAGATGTGCGGCAACGGCGTCCGCTGCGTCTGCAAGCTCGCCCACGACCACGGGCTCACCACGAACAACCCGATGCGCGTCCAGACCGGCGCCGGCGTGCTCAGCCTCGACTACACGCTCGACCCCGGCGGCAAGGTGGACCAGATCACCGTCGACATGGGCGAGCCCATCCTCGAGGTCGCCCGCGTCCCCGCCGACCCGGCCGAGCTCGCCACCGGCGGCGAACACGAATACATCCTCGCCGAAAAGACCACCGGCGAAGAATTCACCGTCACCCTCGTCTCCATGGGCAACCCCCACGCCACCATCTTCGTCGACGACGTCCAGGCGATCGACCTCGACCGCCTCGGCCCGCTGCTCGAAACGCACCCGGCCTTCCCCAACCGCATGAACGTCCACTTCGTCGAGATCCACTCGCCCCAGGAAGTAACCATGCGCACCTGGGAACGCGGCAGCGGCGTTACCCTCGCCTGCGGCACCGGCGCGTCCGCCGTCGCCGTCTCCGGCGTCCTCACCGGACGCACCGCCCGAAAGGTCCTCGCCCACCTGCCCGGCGGCGACCTGACCCTGGAGTACCGCGAGTCCGACGGCCACCTGTACATGACCGGCCCCGCCACCGAAGTCTTCACCGGCGAATGGCCCGACTGATGCGGGAAAAGGACCAAGCCACCAGGCCACCGAGGCGCCGGGCGAGCAAGCCATTCACACCCGAAGGCTGATCTCCGGGCCTGATCGCTCGTGGCTCGGCTCCTCGATGGCTTCCCATTCTTTTGTTCCAAAGGCTCCCCATGCACACCCAGACGCTGCACGAAAACTGGACCGTCCGCCCCGCGGGCGAGCCCGGCCAGGTGCCTGCGCCCCTTCGCGGCCGAACCCTCCCCGCGAGCGTGCCGGGCTGCATCCATACCGACCTGCTCGCCGCGGACCTCCTCGAGGACCCCTATCTCGGCTACCACGAGCTCGAGCAGTTCTGGGTCGGCCGGGCCGAGTGGGAATACCGCACCCGCTTCACCGCCGACGCCGAGGCTCTGAACGAAGACCGCGTCGAACTCGTCTGCGACGGCCTGGACACGATCGCCACGGTCCGCCTCAATGGGGAAACCGTCGGCACGGCCGAGGACATGCACCTCGCCTACCGCTTCGACGTGAAGAGCGTGCTGCGCGAGGGCGAGAACGAGCTGGCAATCACCTTCCACCCGGCCGTGCCTTACGCCCGCGACTGGGCCCACCGCATGGGCGACCTGCCCCGCGCCGAGCACGTGCACGGCCAGCCGTTCAACTTCATCCGCAAGATGGCCTGCAACTTCGGCTGGGACTGGGGCCCGTCGCTGGTGACCTGCGGCATCTGGAAGCCGATCCGCCTCGAAGCCTGGTCGGCGGCGCGCATCGAGGCCGTCCGCCCCCTCGTCACCCAGGCCACCGAGCAGCAGGCCCGCCTCGATGTTGATGTCGACCTCGACGCCGCGACCGCTTCCGAGTGTGCGCTCAACCTCACCTTCCGCGATCCCGACGGCGATACCGTTGCCGCCGCGGAGCTGCCCGTCTCGGGCGACACCGCCCGCCACGAACTGACCATCGACAACCCCCGCCTCTGGTGGCCGGCCGGGCACGGCGAACAGCCGCTGTACGAGCTGGAAGTCACCCTCACCGCAGGAGGCCACGTGCTCGACACCTGGCGCAAACGCACCGGCCTGCGCACCGTCGAGCTCGACACCTCGCCCGACGAGGTCGGCTCGCGCTTCGCCCTGCGCGTCAACGGCGAGGAGATCTTCTGCCGCGGCGCCAACTGGATCCCCGACGACTGCTTCCCCACCCGCGTCACCGAGCTGCGATACCGCGAACGGCTCGGCCAGGCGCTCGGGGCCAACATGAACATGCTGCGCGTCTGGGGCGGCGGCATCTTCGAGACCGACACGTTCTACGAGATCTGCGACGAACTCGGCCTCATGGTCTGGCAGGACTTCCCCTTCGCCTGCGCCGCCTATCCCGAGGAAGACCCGTTCCGCTCGCTTGTCCAGGCCGAGGTCCGCCAGAACACCGCCCGCCTCAGCCGGCACCCCAGCCTGGTGATCTACTCGGGCTGCAACGAGAACATCTGGGGCTACTTCGCCTGGGGCTGGCAGGAAGAAGGCCTCGTCGAGGGCCGCACCTGGGGCCCCGGCTACTACTTCAAGCTCATCCCCGAAGCCCTCGAGCAGGTCGACCCCTCCCGCCCGTACTGGCCCGCCAGCCCCTGGTCGGGCGATTACGAAATCGACGAGGGCCGCGACCCCAACGCCGCCAGCCACGGCAACAAGCACGTCTGGGAAGCCTGGTACGGCGAGGAATACCGCAGCTACCGCTGGTTCGCCCCGCGGTTCTGCTCCGAGTTCGGCTTCCAGGGCCCCGCCACCTGGGCCACCGCCTCACGCACCTACGGCCGCGACGCCCTGTGCGGCTGGACCCCCGGCCTGACCCACCGCCAGCGCTGCGCCAAGGACGGCGACGCCATCAATCAGCGGCACATGGAGATCTTCTTCGACTCCCCCGACCCGGCCGAGCGGTTCGACGACTGGCAGTTCCTGCTCCAGCTCAACCAGGCCCGCGCCCTCACGCTCGGCGTCGAGTGGTTCCGCTCGCGCAAGCCCGTCTGCATGGGCACGCTCTACTGGCAGCTCAACGACTGCTGGCCCTGCACGACCTGGGCCGCCATCGACGGCGACGGCAGGCAAAAGCCGCTCTGGTACGCCACCCGCCGGTTCTATGCCCCCCGCCTGCTCACCATTCAGCCCCGCGAAACCGTCGAGCCGGGCGAGGCGGAGAAGGACTGGCACCTCTTCGCCGTCAACGACACCCCCGAGCCCTGGCTCGGCATCGCCGAGGTGCGGGCGATCGGCCTGGACGGCGGCGAATTCGCCCGCGAAACCCTCGCCTTCGACGTCCCGCCCGGCGGGAACGTGGGCCTGCCCCTGCCCAGGTCGATCGCCGAACGCCAGGCCGCCTTCGTCGTCGCCGACCTGGGCGACCAGCGGGCGATCCACTTCTGGACCATCGACCGCGAGCTCGCCTACCCCGAGCCCGAGTTCGACGCCGAGGTGACGCCCACCCCGGCCGGCTACGAGGTGACGATCACGGCGAAAACGCTGCTGCGCGACCTCTGCCTGCTCATCGACCGCCTCGACCCGCAGGCCACGGTGAGCGACCAGCTCGTCACGCTATTGCCGGGCGAGTCGCAGGCCTTCCGCATCGCCACGAAGCTGACGCTCGACGAGGATGACCTGCTCAGCCCGCCGGTGCTCCAGTGCGCCAACCGCTTCGGCGGGGCCGTGCCCGTGGCGTGAGCGGAAGGAGGCAGGCGCCTTACGGATAGCCGCGTGAGCGCAAGCCATGGATGCCACACAGCACCGCGGAGCCTGCTGTGTGGCACACCGTCTCACGCCCGTAGCCTGGCAACAACTCACCGCCGCCGCATCAGCCGTCGCGGCCCCAGCACCAGCAGCCCGCCCGCCAGCGCCAGCACCAGCGTGCCCGGCTCGGGCACGAGCGTCAGGGCGATCTCCCCCGTCGTCGCATCGAAGCGGACGAAATCGTAAGGCCCCTCGGCCGTGGGCAGCGCCCCGATCGAAAGCGGGTCGAACGGCTCGTCCACGAACATCGTCGCGAACATCAGGTTCATCCCCAGCACGCCGTCGAGCACGACCGTCTCGTCCACGTCCGGGTCCGGGTTCGACACCCCCACGTCGTACACCAGCACCGGGGCGTCGTGGTAGCGGATGACGTCCTCGTGGCCCAGCGCGTCCAGCACGGGCAACTCGAGCAGGTCGAGCCAGAAGCCGGCGATCCGCACCGTCCCGCCGATGCCCTGGATGCTCAGCTCGAACTGCTCGGTCAGCTCGAGATCCTCCCAGTTCTCACCCACCTGCACCTGAAGCCGGGGCGTGTAGCCGTCGGTCGCGCTCTCGGGCGTCCGGGGCTCGAAGCCCGGCTTGTAGCGCACGCCGAGGTTGCCCGCCTGCTGCTGGCTGATGATGCTCGCCGCCGCCCCGGTGTCGAACAGCCAGCTTCCCGAGCTGCTCTCGCCGCCGCGCGAGATCGTGATGCCGGGCACGTCGTTTTCCGTCGTCGCCAGCGGGTCGGGCCCGATGAACGGGTTCCTTGCCAGACTCGGCTGCTCGTTGGCGGGCACCGGTGTTTCGCTGCCGGCCGCATCGCGGTCCACCGTCCGCGTGAAGCGGGCGAAGTCGGCCAGCGTCGTGCGCACCGTGTAGTCCGTCCGCGGCAGGGCGGCGGAACTGCCCGCGTCCACCACGCTCGTCCGGATGATGGGCAGGCCGCTGGTCAGGTCGCCCGTCCGCACGTAGCGGTTGAGCTGCCTCGCGTCCATGACGACCTCCCGGCCCTGCATCAGCGGCGTGCCGAAGACGTTGACCTGGCTCATCTGCTCGATGATGTTCCACGGATCGAGCGGGTCCTGCGGGTCGGTCGCGTCCGGATCAGCCGGTCCGATGACGGGGCGGATGCCCTCGAACGTCTGCGTGTAGTTGGCCGGGTCCTGGTAGAAGCTCCACGCCTCGTCCCGGTAGGGAGCGAGCTGGAAGGTCAGCTCCTCGCCCACCTCGAACTGGTACGCCTCGCCCGACACGCCGAAGTCGAGGAACCAGCGGTCCGCCACGCTCTGGATGCCGAAGTCGCCCCCCTGCAGCGGTGCCACGATCACGCCGGTCGCGCCGGTGTCGTAGTACGCCTCGATGGCGATCGTGCTCCCGCCGAAGAGCGGGTCGCTGCCGCTCAGCACTTCCCCGTCCGGACCCCGCCGCACCATGGCCACGATCTGCGGCTGATGCAGCGCCCCGGTGTAGGTCGTCTCCACGTCCACGCCGGCCGCGGCGGGCCGCGGCGCGGCAAACAGGCCGGCCGCCATGCAGATCAGCGTCAGCGCCGCGGCGCATCGGGTGCGTCTCATGGCGTTTCTCCCCATCGAAGTGCACCGTTCCGCCCCCGGCAGGCTGCTCGCGCAGCCACGACGTCAGGATAGGACGCGGCGATGCGCCGAGCCAGATCGGCCCGCCCGGGGGCTGGAAACTGAGGGATGCCCCGAGCGGGGCGGCACGCTATTCGTGCCGCAGCGCGACGATCGGGTCGAGGTTCGCCGCCCGGTAGGCCGGGTAGAGCCCGAAGACGATGCCCACGCTGACGGAGATGCCCACGCTGAGCACCAGGCTCGTCGGGGTCACGACCGTCGGCATGCCGGCGAACGCGGTGATCAGGGCCGGGATCCCCACGCCCAGCCCCATGCCGATCAGCCCCCCGACGCTGGAGAGCACGACGGTCTCGATGAGGAACTGGGTGATGATCTGCCCCCGCCGCGCGCCGATGGCCCGGCGGACACCGATCTCCCGCGTCCGCTCGGTCACCGAGGCGAGCATGATGTTCATGATCCCGATGCCGCCCACCAGCAGGCTGATGCCCGCGATCGAGCCGAGCACGATGTTGAACGTCCGCCGCGCCGCCCGCGCCTGCTCCAGCAGGGCCAGCGGCACGCTGATGCGGTAGTCCTCTTTCCTGTGGAAGCGGTCCAGGGTCGATTCGATCGCCGCGGCCGCGGGTTCGACCGCTGCCTCGTCGTCCACGCGGATGATGATCTGGTGCAGCTCCACCTGCTCGCGCTGGAACGAGCCCGAGGACCGCTGCACGATCATGTCGCCGAACCGCTCCCGCGCGATGTGCAGCGGAATGTAGGCGTCGCGCGGCGTGTCGGGCGTCTGCACGCTGCCGCTGCTGACCGACTCGCTCTTGACGATCCCGACGACCTTGTAATAGCCTCCGCCGAGCCGGACCGACTCGCCGATCGCGTGCTCGGTCGCCAGCAGCTTCCGCGCCCCCGACTCGGTGAGCACGGTCACCGCCGCCGGGCCTCGCATGTCGCGGGCAAGCAGCGGCCGACCCGCGATCATCTCCCGCTCCAGCAGCTCGAACCAGATCTGCGTCGTGCCCACGACCCGGAGCTCGGGCTCGACGCGCCGGCCGAGCCGTCCCTCGGCAGGAAGCTGCTTGGCGGGCACGAACTGCGTCGCCCGCGGCAGGGTCTGCCTCAGCCGGTCGAGGTCCGTGTAGGTCAGCCCGTACATGCTCGTGCGCGACCGCTGCGACCCGCTCGCGGCTTCCTCCGACGGCTTGGTGGAGCTGATGATGATGTTCTCGCTGCCCAGCTTGCGGATCTGGGCCATCGTCTCGGCGCTCGCGCCTTCGCCCACGGCCAGCATCGCCACCACGCTCGCCACGCCGAACACGACGCCCAGCATGGTCAGCAGCGACCGCAGCTTGTGCAGCAGCAGGTTCTTGACGCCGAGGTGGATGTTCCGCAGCAGTCGCCCGTTACCCACGCGCCACCTCCTCCGGGCCCGCCGGCTTGTCGGTCTCGATCCGGTCGATCAGCCCGTCGCGCATGTGCAGCCGGTTCGGCGCGTGCGCGGCCACCTCCGCCTCGTGGGTCACCATGATGATCGTCTTGCCCTGCGCGTGCAGCGAGCTCAGCAGAGCCATCACCTGCTCGCCCGTCGCCGAGTCGAGGTTGCCCGTCGGCTCGTCCGCCAGCAGCACGGCCGGGTCGCTCGCCAGCGCCCGCGCCACGGCCACACGCTGCTGCTGACCGCCCGACAGCTCCATCGGCCGATGGTTCAGCCGATCGCCCAGCCCCACGCCCGCCGCCAGCTCCGCCGCCCGCTCGCTGCTGTCCTGGCGGTGCCAGCCGAGGTAGTAAAGCGGCAGCTCGATGTTTTCCCGCACCGTGAGCTGCGGGATCAGATTGAAGCTCTGGAAGATGAACCCGAGGTGCCGCAGCCGAAGCCGGCTGAGCTCGTCGTCGTCGAGCTGCCCGACGTCCTCGCCCTCGAGCAGATACCGCCCGTCGGTGGGGCGGTCCAGGCAGCCCAGCAGATTCAGCATCGTGCTCTTGCCCGAGCCGGAGGCGCCCATGATCGCCCAGAAGCTGCCTCGGCCGATCTCCAGCGATACGCCGGCCAGCGCGTGCACCTGCTCAGCACCCATCTGGTACACCTTCGTCACGTCCTCGAGGCGCACGACCACCCCGCCCCGCGCCTCCGCGCCGGCCGCCTGCCGGGCCACCTTGCCGCTGCGCTCGCCCATCACTGCCCGCCTCCACGCGGCCCGCTGCCACCGCCGCCCGGCCCACCACCGCCGCCACCGCCGCTGCCGCGGAAGCGCTGGATCGCCTTCTGCCGCTCTTCCTGCGACATGTTCTGCATCCGCTGCCGCTCTTCGGCGCCTGCCGGGGGCTCGGCCTGCGCTTCGCCGGCTTCTTCCGCCTCGGGCTCCGCCGGGGCGGGAGCATTGTCCCCCGCCTCTTCGATCATCTCCACCGCTTCCTCGGTCTCGTCCTCGTCCTGCACCGCCTGCTCGGCCTCTCGGCGGGCGCGGTTCAGCGGCGGGGCCATCGCCACCTGCTCGCCTTCCTCCAGGCCCGAGACGACCCGCACCCAGGAGGTGTTGTCCAGGCCCAACTCGATCTCGCGCTCCACGAGTCGGCCGTCCTCCAGCACGTACACCGTCGGCTGCCCGTCGATCCGCACCACCGACACGACCGGCACGTACAGCGTGTCGCGATAGTGCTCGATGAGGATCTCCGCCTCGCAGCTCATGCCCGTACGCAGCATCCCGCGGGCGTTGTCGATCACCACCTCCGTGGCATACACCTTCAGGTCCGGGTTCATCCACATGCTCTGCGAGTCGGGAAGCGGGGCGATCTTCGTCACCCGGCCCTGAAAGCTCTGGCCCGGCAGGGCATCGACGCGAATCCGCACCGGCTGGCCCACCCGCACCTTCTCCATCGCCGACTCGTGCACCTTCAGCTCCGCCATCATCGAGTCGGTCCTGGGCAGGTGGATCAGCTCCTCCCGCTCTCGCACCTCCCGCCCCTCGGCCAGCGGCTCGTCGTTGCCGCGCCAGCCGCCCTGGCCTGTCGTCGCGTGTACCACCATCCCCGAGGTCGGGGCCTCCATCCGGCAGTTGGCGATTTGACGCTCCGTCTTGGCCAGTTGCTCCTGCTGCCGGGCCAGCTCGACCTCCTTCGCCCGCAGATCCGCCTCGGCCTGGATCACGTCCGCCTTCGCCTTCCGCTCCACACGCTCCAGCGCCAGCCCCGCCTGCTCGAGGTCGCTTTCGAGTTGGGTGACCTGCCGCTTCTTCGTGTACTGCTCGAGCAGATCGAGGTCCGCTCTGGCGAGGTCGTAATCCAAGTTCGCCCGCTTCAGCGCCAGCTCGTCGCTCGCCAGCTCGTTGGCGGAGATGTACTTCTTCTCGTACAGATCCCGGGCACCCTTCGCCTGGTCCTGCGCCAGGTTGTACTCCTGCTCCGCCAGGGCGATCCGCCGGTCCGCCTCGCTCTTCTCACGCGGATAGTCGCCGTCGAGGTACTTGGTCAGGTCCTCCCGGGCAAACTGAAGATCCAGCTTCGCCTGCGCCACGTCCGCCTTCGCCTGGTTCTGCACCACGGCGAGGTTCTCCTTCGCACGCACGTGCGCCGCGTCCGCATTCTGCACCGAAATCTGCTGACTCACCTTCTCGTTCTCGAGCTGACTCGAGTCGAGCTCCACCAGCAGCTCGCCATCCTCGACGTGCGCCCCCTCGTCCACGAGGTAGATGATCGTGCTTCGGCCCTCGACCTCGTTCTTGATCACCTCCTGCTCGCGGGCCTTGATCGTCCCCGCCTCGGAGACGCTGATCACCAGCGATCCGCGATGCACCGGCGACAAAGGCATGTCCGTCACCCCTTCGTCACCACTCGCCTGAAGCGAGAGCGTCGCCCCGGTGGCGACGAGCACCACCAGGACCGCCGCCGCCAGCAGGCCGCTGCGCCAGGTCCACTTCTTCCGCTCACGATGCTGGGTCACGCTGCTGCTCCTGATTCGTCTTCGCCTCTTCCGGCGTCTGTTGCTGCTCCTGCCCCGACTCCTCCCAGAGCCCGTTCGGCCCGACCTCCAGCCGGCCCAGGTCACGCTCCAGCGAAAGCTGGGCCACCCGGTAACGCACCAAAGCCGAGGTCAGCGCGTTCTGCGCCGACACCAGCGCCTCCTGCGCTTCGAGCAGGTCGCGGATGTCCGCGTCACCCAGCTCCAGCAGCAGGTTCGCCGCATCCACCCGCCGCTGGGCCAGCGCGACCGCCTGGGTCTGAATCCGCAGATTCTCCCGCGACTCGAGCAGGTCACGCAGGTCGTTGCGGATCTCCAGCTTCACCCGGTCCTCCTGCTCCTGGAGCTGGCGAACCGCCTTTTCCAGATTGATCAGGCTCTGGCGGTACGTGTTGCGCTCCCGCGTCCGCTCGAAGGGCGGGTCGAAGCTGAGCACGGCGTCATACTGCCCGCGGTCCAGCCGAAAGGGCACGTCGCCGCGTCCCGCCGAGCCCAGACCCCGCCGCTCGCCCGTCGACGTCGTGCCCAGCAGCGTCAGCTCGGGCAGGAACCCGTTCGACGCCACCGTCACCTTCCGCTGGGCGTCGTACACCCGGCCCTGTGTGGTGCGAAGGTCCAGCCGGTTCGCCAGCGCCTCGCGGATCGCCTCCGGCTCCGGCATCGCCACCGACTCGGGCTCGACCAGCTCCACCGAGGCGTCGGCCGCGGGAATGTCACCCTCCGTCTCCGCCACTTCCTGCACATCATCGAGCGCCGGCTGAATGATCTCCGCCAGACGTTCCAGCTCGGCCGAGTCGAGCGCAATCCGCGCGTCCGTGGGCAGCCCGAGCGTCAGTTTGAAGTTGTCCAGCGTCCGCTGGTACCGCTCACGGGCGGAGATCCATCGGCTCCGCGCCCGTAGCTCGTCCTGGATCGCCTGGTCGACCTGGAAGGGGGGCAGGTCGCCCACGGCCGCCTTCGCCCGTGCCGAACGCGACGCCGCGACCAGCCGCCGATAGTTCGCCTCCGCGTTCGCCACCTCGTCAAGCTGCTGCAGCACGCCGAGATAGCCGTCAGTCACCTCGACCGCGAACTGGCGTTTGAACCGCTCGAATTGCCAGATCGCGTAGATCGTCTCCCGCTCGGCCTGCGTCAGCGGCTCGGTCACCACCCACGATCCCGCCCCGCGCATCAGCGGCAGCTCGATCGACGTGTCCACCAGCGACCCCACCGCCGACGCGCCGCCGCCCGAGAGCAGGCTGGCGAGATCGAGCGCCAACTGACCCGTGAGGGCGGCGCCGCTCTTGAGCGTCCGCGACAGGCTCGGGCCCGTGCTGATCTGACTGTCCGTCGCGTTTCGGCCGATGCGCTGATCCGACGAGATCGACCCCGTCGTCAGCCCGGCAAACGTGTTGCGAAAGGCGTCCCGCTCGAGGTCGAGCTCGAGCGCGGAGAGGAACACCGTTTCCTTCTCGTCCTGGTACTGCCGACTGTTGCGGGCGGCGACCTGCAGGCACTCGCGCAGATCCAGCTCGAGCGGCTCGTCGCCCGCCTCGGACAGGCTGACGATCGCCGGCTCGGCAAGGCGGTCGGCCGCGAGATAGTCGTCGTCCTCGGGCCAGTGCTCGATCGCCTCGAGGGTGTCCGTCCCCAGCGCCCCGCCCTCGCCGCCGGCGAGTTGCTGGGACTCGAAGATCCGCCGCCGCAGCGTCTGCGCAGCCGGATCGACGCTCAGCCGCTCCTTCCGGCCGAGCGCTTCGACCTGTTTCTCTTCGATGATCCGGTAGGCAGTCTCGTCCGCTTTCCGGCGGTGCTCCCCGGCCGATCGGCAGCCGCCGACCAGAAAAAAAAGCCCCACCAGAACGAGACCAGAAGCCGCACGAAAATAAAACTGGGCCATCCAGACCATTATCGCGATTTTTCCACCTGTTGCACCACACCGGGGCCCGCCGGGCTGTAAAAAATGCGACACCCCTGGCAGTCACGAAAAAGCGGGGCCGCTCTTGTTAGAACGACCCCGCGTGGGGATGCGGTTCATCGAATCTGGGAAAAACTGCGAAAGCTCAGCCTCGTCGCCGCCGCATGGCGAGCGCGATGCCGCTCAGGCCCAGCATCGCCAGGCTGGCCGGCTCGGGAATGACCACACCGATCACGCTCACGCGATCGAGGTAGTAGAGCTCCTGCTCGCTCGAGCTGCTGGTGGCGATGCGGATGCGCACGTCCTCATTGTCCGCCGCCTCGCCGGGCAGCGCCAGCCAGTTGCTGGCCGTGGGGTCGGTCTCCCCCCAGAGCGCGGCGTTGGTCACCGGCGCCATGGTGAAGTCGTTGCCTTCCTCGTCCATCAACCCCTGCCAGACCGAGTCGTCCAGCAGCAGCTTCTGGAAGCCCTGCCCGTCACCGAGGTCGTAGTAGACCGCCAGCCAGTCGGCGTCGCCGGCAGGCGTCATCGGGTCCTCGCCCTCGTAGCTGACGTCGGCCTGGAAGGCCTCGACCTGGAGCAGAATCTGCTCGAAGCCGGTCGTGTCCAGCTCGCGGGTCAGTTCGGATCGCTTGCCGTTCATGGCCACGACCTGCCGGGCCTCGCCCGAGCCGTCGATGCGCTCCTCCTGGCGGATCCAGCCGTGGCCGCTGTTGCTCACCTGCCAGCCCTGGCCGGCGGGGTCGGCGTCAAAGCGGTCCTCGAAGAGCGTCTGCGCCGCCTCGATCGAGGTCACTTCGCCCGTGCTCGCATCAGTCGTGGCGACGTACTGGAACGCCCCGACGTCCCCGCCATCGCTGGCGGCGCCGATCGGCGAGGGGTTCGCGCCGGGCTTGAGGTGGAAGTCGCCGTTCGCCGGGTCCACGAACGTGTCCTCCACCCAGCTCAGGTCGCCGTCCTTGAACACGGTGTTCCCGCTGGGGACCGAGTTGTACCCGCCCTGGACGACGAAGAAGTTGTTGTCAAAGTCCACCGACCGGTGCGGGTCGGTCGTGATCGGCTGCCAGTGGCTGACGATGATGTTGTCGCGGAACTCCGTGTCCCGAATCGTGTCGGTGATCATGATGGCGTGATCCACCGCCGTCTCGTCCGCCACGATCGTGTTGTTGGTCACCTCCACGTCGCTCGTGTAGGGGCCGGTCACGCTGATGCCGATCCGCTCGACGTTGTAGACGAGGTTGTTGTTGATCCGGATGTTGCGGACGATCTGGTTGTCCTCGCTGTTGACCGCGATGCCCGCGTTGTTGGCGAAGCCCTCACGCTCCACCCACTCCCCGGCGCTGTCATCGTAAATGTCGGACAGCCCCGTCCGGTGGGCGATCACGTTGTCGTGGACGTGCATGTCCTCCAGCGTGTCGGTCCAGGCGTCGATGTAGATCCCCACCCGCTCCATCTGGTGGATGTAGTTGTGGTGGATCTCGCCCCGCTTATCGGGCCCCTTGGCGTCGATGCCTTCCTTGTCGCCCAGCCAGATCTCGTTGTAGCCGACGTTGAAGTCCTCGACCCGGCCGAGGCTCACCGCCTCCTGGGGCGGCCACTTGTAGGTGCCGTCGCCCCGGGTGTTCCACGACGGCCCGGGTGCCTCGTCCGTGTTCGGCCGGGAGATGCGGTTGCCCCAGACCCGGATGTGCCGCGACGGCGTGCCCGAGCTGCGGTCGCCCCAGATGCCGATGCCCGAGTCATACGTGAGATCGGTGCGCAGGTCGCTGATCTCGATGTGGTTGCCCGTGTCCACGGTCATGCCGGCGTGGTTCGAGTTCTGCAGCCGAAGGTTCTGCACGCGAATGTAGTCCTGCCGGTCGATCTTGAGCACCGAGTCGCCCTGGCGGCCGTAGGGGGCATTCGTCGCGTCGAGCACCGGCTTCTCCCCCGGATAGCCGGCGATGGTGATCCAGTCGGCGCTGGTCCCGCTCCGCGGCGGCCGCAGCGTCTGCTGAACGTCGTAGAACCCGTCGCGGATGTACAGCGTGTCCCCGGCCTGGAGCTGATCGATCCCGTGCTGAATCGACTTGTACGGCGAGTCGATCGAGCCGGTGTTGCCCGAGTCGCTGCCGGCGTCCGCGGACACGTAGTAGGTCCTGGCCTGGCCCACTGCCGGGCAGGCGAGCAGGGCCATGACGGGCAGGATCACCGCGGCGGCGCGGCGCACGGCCCCCGGCCGGCGCACAAGAACCGGCCGATCCGCGACTGACTGACGGGAAATATGCATCTTCTTCAACCTCCCTTGACGAAAAGGATGTATGAACGATCCACCTGGCTGGCAGGCGGGATGGAGGCCGTGGCGGCGGGACCCTGCGTGAGGCGAGAGGCAGGGGATGCCTTGCACGGACTGGCGGATCGTTCCGCCCCCCGAATAACGACTATACACCGTCGATGCGGGAAATCGAACCTTTTTTGTCCGAACAGCCGGATCTTCTCGCCGGTCTCCGGCGCAGAAAAAGCGGGACCGTTCTCGAGGAACGATCCCGCAGGAGGCGTTTTCACCTTGTCGCGCGGCTTACGCCGGACGCCGCCGCATGGCCAGCGCGAGCCCGCCCACGCCCGCTGAACGGAGGGGCCGGCGGCCAGCGTGGCGGCAACCGCCACGCGCAGCGGGCGCAGCGCGACAGGACCGTCAGCAGCAGACTGGCAAAAAGCTCGCATCTCCAGCCTCCAGCAACAGCCGGATCAGGCCATTGGGCGGACCGGGTCGACGCCCGGCCCCGAAGGCGGGAAACACCCCTCCTCGAACAGGGGCTTGACTGACACGTCCAGTCCATTACTATTTCATCCGGATAAACGGATGGAACGCATGATCTCCCCGGCCCAGCCTGACACGCTGCTCCACTGGATGGGCAGCCTCGCCGACGCCACGCGTCTGCGCCTGCTTCGTCTGCTCGAGCACCACGAGCTGGGCGTCTCGGATCTGTGCGAGGTGCTGCAGATGCCGCAGTCGACGGTCAGCCGTCACCTCAAGCTGCTGTCCGACGAGGGGTGGATCGTCTCGCGCCGCCAGGGGACGACGAACCTCTACCGCATGCTGCTCGACGAGCTGGCCCCGCCTCAGCGCGAGCTCTGGCGGCTCGCCCGCGACCAGACCCGCGACTGGGCCGCCGTCGATCAGGACCAGCTCCGGCTCGATCAGCGGCTCCAGCAGCGACAGGAGGACGCCCGCGCCTTCTTCGCCGGCGCCGCCGCCGAGTGGGACCAGATGCGAAGCGAGATGTACGGCGAAACGTTCTCTCGCGACGCCATGCTCGCCCTCCTGCCCGGCGACTGGACCGTCGCCGACCTCGGCTGCGGCACGGGCAGCATCACCGCCGACCTCGCCCGCCACGTCGGGCGCGTCCTCGGCGTCGACAACAGCCCCGCCATGCTCGAGGCGGCGAAGCGGCGGACCCGGCAGCTCGAGAACGTCGAGCTCCGGCAGGGGGAGCTCGAAAAGCTGCCCATCGAGGACGCCTCCTGCGATGCGGCCATGCTGCTGCTCGTGCTGACCTACGTGCCTCAGCCCGCCAGCATCGTCGAGCAGGCGCGGCGCATCCTCAAGCCCGGCGGCAAGCTGGTGCTCGTCGACATCCTCCGGCACGACCGCGAGGACTTCCGTCGACAGATGGGCCAGCAGTCCATGGGCTTCGAGCCCGCCCAGCTGCTCGAACTGCTCGAGCAGGCGGGATTCGACACGCCCGCCTGCCGAGCCATCGCCCCCGAACCCCAGGCCAAAGGCCCGGCCCTGCTGCTGGGAACGGGAGTCCGCGAGAAGTAGTGCCAGCAAGGGGCAGAAGTCAGAGGGAGTCCGCCCCCGGCTCTGCCGAGGATGAGCCGGCGCCGCCCTCCGGGTACGGACGGGGACGAACCACGAACCACGAATCACGAATCACAAGCGTTACTGATTGGAGAATCAAAAGATGACGACTGCTATGACCGAAACCGGACTGGACATCACGACCGCCCCGAACGGCCTCGACTACAAGGTCGCCGACATCGGCCTCGCCGAGTGGGGCCGCAAGGAGATCGAACTCGCCGAGCACGAAATGCCCGGCCTCATGGCGGTGCGCGAGAAGTACGCCGCCGAGCAGCCGCTCAAGGGCCAGCGGATCATGGGCTCGCTGCACATGACCATCCAGACCGCCGTGCTCATCGAAGCGCTCGCCGAGCTCGGCGCCGAGGTCCGCTGGGTCTCCTGCAACATCTTCTCGACGCAGGATCACGCCGCGGCCGCCGTCGTCGTCGGCAAGGACGGCACCCCCGAGGAACCCAGGGGCGTCAGCGTCTTCGCCTGGAAGGGCGAGACCCTCGAAGAGTACTGGCGCTGCACGGCGACCGCGCTGAACTTCGGTAACGGTCAGGGCCCGACCCTGATCGTCGACGACGGCGGCGACGCCACCATGCTCATCCACAAGGGCTTCGAGTTCGAGAACGAAGGCGCCGTGCCCGGCCCCGAGACGACCGACAACGAGGAATTCTCCAAGGTCCTCAAGGTCCTCGCCGAGATCCAGGGACGCGACAGGCAGTACTGGCACAAGCTCGCCGCCGACTGCGACGGCGTCTCGGAGGAGACCACCACCGGCGTGCACCGGCTCTACGAGATGCAGAAGAACGGCACCCTGCTGTTCCCCGCCATCAACGTCAACGACAGTGTCACCAAGAGCAAGTTCGACAACATCTACGGCTGCCGCCACTCGCTCATCGACGGCCTGAACCGCGCCAGCGACGTCATGATCGCCGGCAAGACCGCCGTCGTCGCCGGCTACGGCGAAGTGGGCAAGGGCTGCGTCCAGGCCCTCAAGGGTCAGGGCTGCCGCGTGATCGTCACCGAGATCGACCCGATCTGCGCCCTCCAGGCCGCCATGGAAGGCCACGAGGTCAAGCCGCTCGAGGAGGTCGTCGAGACCGCCGACATCTTCGTCACCACGACCGGCAACTTCGACATCATCACGGCCGAGCACATGAGCCGGATGAAGAACATGGCCATCGTGGGCAACATCGGCCACTTCGACAACGAGATCGACATCGCCGGCCTCAAGAAGATTCCCGGCATCGAAAAGCGGAACATCAAGCCGCAGTACGATCAGTGGATCTTCCCCGACGGCCACAGCGTGCTCATGCTCGCCGAGGGCCGGCTGCTCAACCTCGGCTGCGCCACCGGGCACCCCAGCTTCGTCATGAGCGCGAGCTTCACCAACCAGGTGATCGCCCAGATCGAGCTGGCCCAGCACCCGGACAAGTACGAGAAGAAGGTCTACATGCTGCCCAAGAAGCTCGACGAGGAGGTCGCCCGGCTGCACCTCGACCACCTCGGCGTCAAGCTCACCGAGCTCAGCAAGGAGCAGGCCGACTACATCGGCGTACCCGTCGAAGGCCCCTACAAGCCCGAGCACTACCGCTACTAAGCGCCCCTCGGCAGCTTGAAGGAAGACGTATCGCAAGGCCCACGGTTCACGCCGTGGGCCTTGTCTTTGGGGAAAAGAAGGATCTGCCCCCGGCCATGGGTCAGGATTCACGCCGGTCCATGCCGCAGGCGCTTATGATGGAGGCTCCCGAACCGGAGAACGTGATGGCAAACAAGAAAACCCCCCGCAAGACCCGCACCCGGCTGCCGCGCGAGTCGGCGGCGAATCGCCGGGAGCGCGCTCAGGAGGTCTATCATCTGCTCACCGGGACCTACCCCGACGCGCGCTGTGCGCTGACGCACAGAACGCCGTTCCAGCTTCTCGTGGCCACGATCCTCTCCGCCCAGACCACGGATGAGCGGGTCAACATGGTCACGCCCGAGCTGTTCGAGAAGTACCCTGCCCCCGCCGACCTCGCCGAGGCCCCGCAGGAAGAGGTCGAGGAGGTGGTCCGCAGCACCGGCTTCTACCGCAACAAGGCGAAGTCGATCCGCGGCGCCGCCCGCGCCGTCGCCGAGGAGCATGGCGGCGAGGTGCCCGACGAGATGAGCGAGCTGCTCAAGCTGCCCGGCGTGGCGCGCAAGACCGCCAACGTCGTGCTGGGCGACGCCTTCGGCAAGGCGGAGGGCGTCGTCGTCGACACCCACGTTCGCCGACTCACTCAGCGCCTCGGCTTCACGGCCCACGAGGACCCGAAGAAGATCGAGAAGGACCTGATGAACCTGCTGCCGCGCGAGCAGTGGACGCTCTGCGCCCACCTGCTCATCTGGCACGGCCGACAGATCTGCACGGCGCGCAAGCCGATGTGCTCGCAGTGCCCGCTCGACGAGCACTGCCCCAAGGTCGGGGTGCAGCATCCCGGCTGAGCCCCGGAAGCGGTGGAGAGGGGGCAGACACCTCGTGCCATGCGGTGCCTGCCACAGGCTCCCCCGGCCCCCGGCCCCCGGCGGCCCGGCAGCCTACGCCGCCTGCGACTCTTCCCACACGAAGCACGCGCCGACGCGGTAAGTGTGGCTCAGCAGCTTGCGGCAGTAGACGACCTTGATCGGCAGCAGGCAGGGGCGGTTCGTCATCACTTCGAGGTTGACGTACAGCCGCATCATCTTCTCGAGCGGATTCTCGACGAGAAACCCCACGCCGACTTCCGACAGGTCGGTCAGCCACGCCTGGTGCAGCGGGCGGTACGACGGGTCGTCGCCGACCGCGACGCCGAGCGTCAGCCGCCCTTCGAGCGGAAAGCGGGGCGCGGCCCGGTCGTCCTGGTACTGCTGATACTGCTTCGCGTATTCCCGGAGCAGCTCGCTGACCATGCCGACGCGGTCTGCATACGAAGACTGTAAGGGAGACGTGCTCATACTCCCCGTATCGGTCGCCGGGGAGTGCGATTTGAGAATGGATCGCGCTTCTGACCCCGCCCAGCCCCGTTTCAGCCCCGGTTCGGCGCTCCAGACCCTACAATCGGCCGGTCCGCGGCGTCAGTCGTACCGCCGATCCACCCACTCGCAGAGCGTGTGGAAGAGCAGCTTGTGCATCTCCTGGATCCTCGCCGTGCTTCGGCAGGGCACCGTCAGGTCGAGATCGCAGCAGGAGCGCAGCTTCCCGCCGTCGCAGCCCAGCAGGCCCGCCACCATCAGCCCGCGTTCCCGCCCGGCCCGGGCAGCGCGGACGAGGTTCTCGCTGTTGCCGCTGGTGCTCAGAACGATCAGCACGTCGCCGGCCCGACCCAGCGCTTCGACCTGCCGCTCGAACACCCGCTCGTACCCGAAGTCGTTGCCCGCGCAGGTCAGCGCTGCCGCGTCGGAGAGCGCCAACGCCGCCAGCGCCCGGCGGTTCTTCTTGAACCGGACGCTGAGCTCCTCGGCCAGGTGCATCGCGTCGGCGCAGCTCCCGCCGTTGCCCGCCACCAGCACCTTGCCGCCGACGTCCCAGCACGTCGCCATCCGCTCGCCCAGCTCGGCGAGGCGGGGGCCCAACTCGGCCACCTTCGGCAGGAGCTCGCTCAGTTCGTCCAGATTGTGTCGCAGCAGTTCCCGCATGGCACACTCCTTGAAGCAGCGGTGAAGGTACCAGCAATCGCCGGTTACGCAAGTCCCTTTGAGAACGGAAGAAACGGTTGCTCCCGCGACCCCGGCCCCGCGGCCTCGCCAGGGCGGGGGCGGAAATCTGCGGCCCGCCCGGCCGGCATGACGAAATAGAGAAAGGGACCGGTCTCGGCGAGGCCCGTGCTGCGCCGTGATGGACTGGGGCAAAGCGGGCAAATGCGGTATGATGGGCGGCTCGATGGAATGAGTGTCAACACCATCCCCGCCTTCCGCCCCGGCCGCGCCGCGAGAGCGCTGCCGGGTGCCGTGAGCAATCCAGGGAAGTCTGCCGTGCTGCGTCTGATTGTCACCATCCTGATGCTGTCGTTGTTGCCGCTGGCCGCGATCGCTGCCGACACCGTCACCCTCACCACCGGCGAAACGCTGACCGGGCCGATCGCCGAGCAGACGGACGACCGGGTCGTGCTGGACCACCCCGTGCTCGGGCGACTGACCATCGCCCGCGACAACATCGCCGAGCTGGACCTCGACACGCCCGCCCCGGCCGAGGCGGACGAGCCCGAAGCCGAGCCGGAGCCCGGGGAGGACCAGGACCCCGAGCCCGAAGCCGAAACGGGCCCGCAGCCGCAGCTCGCGCCGCCGCCTTCGCCGGTCGAGCTGATCGAGCCCGACCCCACCTTCCTGGAGGACTGGGACGCCTCGCTGAGCCTCGGCTTCTCCGGCACGCAGGGGAACTCGGAGACGCTGTCGTTCCACAGCAAGTTCGACGCCAACAAGAAGACCGAACGCGACCGCTGGATCTACGACGCCAGCTACTTCTACGGCACGGACCGGGGCCGGCGCAACCGCAACGAGTTCGACACGGAGCTGACCAAGGACTGGCTCTTCCCCGACTCGCCCTGGTTCTACTTCGCCAAGGCCGGCTACGAATACGACGAGTTCGAGGACTGGCAGCACCGCACGAGCACCTTCGGCGGCATCGGCTACAACCTCTTCGACACCGACGAGCTCGAGGTCGTGCTCCGCGGCGGTGCGGGCGGCACTTACGAGATCAACGGCGACTCCGGCTTCACCCCCGAAGCCCTCTTCGGCGCCTCGGTCATCCGCTGGGCGATGACCGACAACCAGACCCTCAAGGGCTCGGCCACGCTCTATCCCGACCTCGAGGAGCTCAGCGAGTATCGCATCACCTCCAGCCTCGAGTGGATCATCAAGATCGACCACGCCGACGGCCTGAGCGTCAAGCTCGGCCTGGACAACGAGTACGAGTCCTCCACCGGCGGCGACAGCAAGCACAGCGACACCAAGTACTACGGAGCCATCGTCTTCGACTTCTGAGCCGCCGCCGCGGCCGCCGAAGCCGGGCCGGGAGCCGCCCATGCCCCCATTCGCCCCCGCCACCAGCGAGCATCCCCCGCGGGTGCTGCTGATCGCCGAGATCGGCGTCAACCACGACGGCCGACTCGACCGCGCGCTCGAGCTCACCCGCGCCGCCGCCGAGGCCGGGGCGGACGCCGTCAAGTTCCAGTGGTTCAACCCCGGCCGGCTGCTCTCCAACCAGGCCCGGCTGGCGGAATACCAGAAAGCCGCCGCCGACGACCCCCGCGAGATGCTCGCGAAGCTGGCGCTGTCGGCAGACGACTTCGCCACCCTCCGCCAGGCGGCACGGGAGGCGGGGGTGCTCTTTATCGTCACCCCCTTCAGCCCGGCGGACGTGGACGAGCTCGCGCCGCTCGGCCCGGACCTCGTGAAGATCGCCTCGCCCGATGCGGTCAATCCGCTGCTGCTGCGTGGTGCGGCGACGCTCGGCGTGCCCATGCTGATCTCGACGGGCACCTGCGAGCCGGGCGAGCTTGCGCCGGCAGCGCGGCTGCTCGCCGGCCACGAGCCGGGCGGGGCGCTGCTTCAGTGCGTCTCGAGCTATCCCGTGCCCGACGAGCGGGCCGCGGTGGGGGGGATGCTCGCCCTGGCGCGAGAGTTCGGCCTGCCGGTGGGCTATTCCGACCACACCCCGAGCCCGCTGACCGGGGCGGTGGCCGTCGCGGCGGGGGCGGTCGTGCTGGAGAAGCACTTCACCCACGATCCCGCCGCGGCGGGGCCCGACCATGCCGCCAGCGTCGACCCCGCCGGCTTCGCGGACTACGCCCGACTCGCCCGTCGGGCGGCGGCGATGCTCGGCCCCCTCGCCAAGAGCGTCGATCCGATCGAGGCGGAGGTGCGGGAGGTGGCGCGGCAGAGCCTCTGCGCGGCCCGGGATCTCCCCGCCGGCCACGTGCTCACCCCGGGCGATCTGACCGTCAAACGCCCGGGAACCGGGATACCGGCGGCGAAACTGGACGAAACGCTCGGAAAACGCCTCGTTCGGGCCGTCACGCGGGGGGATCTGGTGCAGGAGCCGGACCTCGCCTGAAAGACACCTTTTTCAGGTAGGGATTTTCCGCAAAGGAGTGGCCAGGCCCTGCCCCGATCCCCTAGCATGCGATCAGTCATGCTCTGGACTCTCTTGCTCACCATTCTCGGTCTGTATCTGGCAGCGTGCTACGTCTGGGGCGGGTACGTCCTCCTGCGACTGCTGGCGGGGCGGCGCCTCGCCCGCGTGTGGCGTCGGCGACGGGTGGCGACGGCGTGGCAGACGCCGCTAACGCCCGCCGCGGAAGCGGTGTAACCGCCTCAGTCCGCCGCGGTCCGTTGCTGACTCCGGGCGATCCGCCGAAAAGCGAGATAGTAGCGCACCAGCAGCACGATCAGCCAGACGTTGACGACCAGCCCGAGCCAGACGCCCACGCTGAAGAAGACGGCGCCCGACACGGAAGGGGCGGTGGTCATGCAGATCCCCAAGAGGCTGTAGCTAAACACGGTGAGCCCGACGTAGCTCCACATCATCCAGCGCGTCTGTCGGCCGAGCCCGGCGCTCGGCACGCGGAACGCAATCGGCCGAAGCCGTGCCAGCAGCAGCGCAAAGCCGGCGAGACCGACGAGGTGCCCCACCCCGTAGATCACCGCCCAGTCGATGGATAACTCCGCCAGCACGAAAGCCGCCGCGAGCAGCGACAGCGCGACGTGGCTCATCAGCAGCACCCGCGCGAGCTGCCGCAGGGTCATCCCCGGCCGCTCGCGCCCGCCCGGCTCGCGGGCGGTGAGCAGCCAGTAGCCCACCCCGGCCACGAGGCTGGCGAGCAGCGTTCCCGCGGGCCAGACGACGCTTCCGACGTCCACCCCTCCGGTGAACGCGCCAAACATCCCCAGCCAGAGGGCGAACGCCACCAGCAGCAGCCCCATCCCGCGCGCCAGGCCGGACGTCCACGCCGGGGCCGCGTCGATCAGCCAGTCCCCGCGCAGGGTGTCGGCGACCGGCTCGCCGCACTCCGGGCAGAGGCCGGCCGCGTCGAGGCCGCGAAGGTTGTAGCCGCAGTTCAGGCAGTGCAAGTCGGCCTCCAGGCCGGCCGAGGCGGGGGTGGTAGGAGACGGGGTCATGCGAAGGGCTCCGGAAGAAGGTGCCTGCCATGGTAAGCCATGGGGCGGTGGGGCAAAAGGGGACCCCGTGCGACAGGGCCGAGGAGCCGGGAAGCGCGGGGGCCGAAAGCTCTCAGGGGCCACGGGCTAGGACCCCGGAAAGTGCGGGGGATGCTCAACCCAATGCCGCCCGCCGGCGCGTTTTTTTCGATCCCGTGTGGGCTCCTTGGCCCGGTCGGGAATGTGGTCCCCTCTGACGCTTTGCTGACGCGGCACACAGCAGCCTTTGGCGTGCTGTTGTGGCAGACGAAAAGATGAGATCGTCGGCCCGCCCCCGGACACGCCGGATGAACGATAAAAAAGCCCCGCGGCGTGTTTGCCGCGGGGCGGGGAGGTCAGTCGAGTTGCCACCGATCATGCCGGGGAGGGCAGCGTGTCGGGGCCGGTGTCTTTGTCGATGCCGGGGGTTTCCGGCCGAATGGTGCCTCCGCCCTCCTTCTCGCGGTCTTTTTCCTTTTCGGCGGCGAGCAGGTCGCTGACGGTGGACTTGTTCAGCGGCTGGCCGGCCATGATCTTGTCGACGTCCTCGCGGTTGAGCGTCTCGTACTTGAGCAGCGCCTGAGCGAGGTCGTCGATCTTGTCGCGGTGGTCCTCGATGAGCTGCCGGGCCTCCTGATAGGTTTCGTCGATGAGGTTGCGCACCTCCTCGTCGATGGCCCGGGCGGTCTCGTTGGAGAACATCTTGTCGGGCTGCTCCCAGGGGTTCATCGACTCGTCCTTGCCGTAGAGCAGGAAGCCGAGCTTCTCGCTCATGCCGTACTCGGTGATCATGGCACGGGCGATGGCGCTGGCCTGGCGGATGTCCTGAGCGGCGCCGCTGGAGATGTCCCCGATGAAGACCTCTTCCGCGATGCGTCCGCCGAAGGTGACGCGGAGCTGGGCCAGAAGCTGCTTCTTCTGGTAGATGTGCCGGTCCTTCTCCGGCAGCATGAAGGTCACGCCGAGGCCCTGGCCGCGGGGGATGATGGTCACCTTGTGCAGCGGCTCGGAGTTTTCGTCGAGGTACATGATCGCGGCGTGGCCGGCCTCGTGGTAGGCGACGACGCGTTTCTCGTCCTCTTCGATCTTGTGGCTCTTGCGCGCCCGGCCCCACTTGACCTTGTCGCGGGCCTCCTCGAGGTCGTTCTGCTCGACGAAGTCCTTGCCCTGGAGCGTGGCACCGATGGCGGCCTCGTTGATGATCGCGGCGAGATCGGCGCCGGAGAACATCGGCGTGCCGCGGGCGAGCTTTTCGAGCTCGACGTCGGGGCTCATCTTCACCCGCTTGGAGTGGACCTTGAGCACCTCCATTCGGCCGCGCACATCGGGCAGGGGCACGTGGATCTGCCGATCGAACCGGCCCGGGCGGGTCAGCGCCGGGTCGAGCACGTCGGCGCGGTTGGTCGCGGCGACGACGATGACCTGATCGGAGCTGTCAAAGCCGTCCATTTCGACCAGGATGGCGTTGAGCGTCTGCTCGCGTTCGTCGTGTCCGCCCGAGGAGAAGCCGCTGCCGCGCTTTCGGCCGACGGCGTCGATCTCGTCGAGGAAGATGATGCAGGGGCTGTTGTCCTTGGCCTGCTTGAACAGGTCGCGGACGCGGCTGGCGCCGACGCCGACGAACATCTCCACGAAGTCCGAGCCGCTGATGGAGAAGAACGGCACGTCGGCCTCGCCGGCGACCGCCTTGGCGAGCAGGGTCTTGCCGCAGCCCGGGGCGCCGATCAGCAGCACGCCGCGCGGCACCCGGCCGCCGAGGCGCTGGAACTTCTTGGGGTTCTTGAGGAACTCGATCATCTCGGTCACCTCGTCCTTCGCCTCGTCGATGCCGGCGACGTCGGAGAGGGTGACGCTGGAGTGTTCCTTGGTGAGGACCTTGTGCTTGCTTCGTCCGAAGTTGCCGAGCATGCCGCCGGGGCCGCCGCCCGCGTTGCGGATCGAGCGGAAGACGAAGAAATAGATCACCAGGGCGATCAGGATCACCGGGCCCCAGGTGATCAGCAGGGGCATGAGGATGCTGTCGTCGTTCTGCATCCGGTAGTTGGTGTAGCCGACCGCCTCGAGCTCCTGGCGCAGGTCCGCATGGGTTTCCTGCGTGAGCGTGACGGAGACGCGGCGCTCGGTCGCCGCCCCGTCGGTGGGCTGGCCGGTCGCCTGGGCGTCTACGTGGCCCACGGCCCGGGTGGGCTCGATGACCACCGGCTCGTCCTCGACGAACTGGCCCTGCTCGGCGTAGTTGATGAACTCGCTCCAGGAGACCTCGTTCGCGCTGTTCTGGGCACCGTTGATGACCAGCAGGAGCATGATGGCCAGGCCGCCCAGCAGGATCCAGCCGAGGATCCCGCGGGACATGAAGTTGGGATTGCGCGGCCCATTGGGACCACCGGGGCCGCCACCGTTGCGCTGCGGCTGCTGCGGGCCGTCCTGGCGGCCGTTGTTCGGGTCGTTCTGATCCGGCATAAAGATTCCTTACTCGCTTCTGATCCGTACCGAATGCCTCGCCGGCGGGCGGGCCGGTCAGGTCATTCTAGGCGGCGCTGGCCGGGCCGACCGGCCCGGAGCGGCAGCGACCCCCGCCTGGGACGCGACGAAGCGCGTCCGTCCCCTGGTCGGAAAACATTCCAGCCCATTCATAATGTACGACAAAAAGCGGCGGGAGGTTTCCAAAAGCCCGGCCAAAACCCCGACGCGGGCTTCACCAGTCCGCGCGCATTTCGGAGACGATCTGGTCGGCGAGATCTTCGACCGCGGTGTGCTGGGCGACCTCGAAGGGCTGGCTCACCGGCGTGGCGGGCACGAATCGGCCGACCGCCTCGAAGCCCCGGCGGTCCAGCAGCAGGTCCCCGCCGCCGCGCAGCTCCTTCCACTGAAAATCGGTCACCAGCGTCACTTCCACCGTCTGCGGCAGCCCGGCGTCCCGCGTGCGCGTGAGCAGATCGCGCTCCACGGCGACGAGCGCCCCCTGAAGGATCGTGTCGGCCGCGGCGACCGGAACGACCTTGTAGGGCGTGCGCTGCTCGATCTGCTTGATCAGCGCCTCGCGCAGGTCGTACTGGACGTCGCGGTAGATCGTGCGGTTCTCGAACGCCGGCACGGCGATCGTGCTCACCTCGTCGGGGAACAGTTCGTGATGCTGATAGCCGCAGCCGGCGAGGCCCAGCGTGGACACGCACAGCAGCAGGCACAGGGCGGCGGTCAGGCGGCGGGGGGCGAAATTCATCATTCGGTCTCCGTCTCAGAGGCGATGCGCTTCATTCGCTCGGGCACGTCGAGCGCCACGAGGCGATCGATCGCCTCCTTCGCGGGGGCGGTCTGCGGATAGTCCTCGATCAGCCGCTGGTAGAGCGCCGCGGCGCTGACGTCCTCGCCCCGCTTTTCGTACCAGCGGGCGACTTCGAAGTCCTTACGGGCCAGCGAGTGCTCGATCCGCGTGAGCTGGCCCTCGACGTTCTCTTCCTCGGCGGCGGCGGGAAACTGGCGGGCGAACTGCCGCAGCCGCTGCCCGGCCTCGAGCAGGCCGGTGGCGTCGAACGCCGGGCCCTCGAAGCGGGCGAGGTTGGCCCGGATGAGCTGCAGCATCGCCTCCTGCCGCCGCTCGGACTGGGGGTAGTTCTCGAGAAACAGCTCGTACACGTCGGCAGCCTTGCCCATCTCGCCCTGGTCGAAATAGTGCTGGCCGAGGCGGAGCATCGCCTTCTGGGCGAGCTCGGTGCCCGGGGCGCGCTGCTGGAGGCGGATGAGCAAAATCTCGGCCTCGCCGGTGGCGGGCAGGATCCGCAGGCCCAGGAACTTGCGCTTGAAGCCGGCGAGATACACCTCGGCGATGCGGTACTCCTGTTCGAGCGCCTCGTGGTAGGCATCCGAGGCTGGGTACTGGCGGATCACCTGCTCGTAGTCGTAAAGAGCGTCGTAGAACGCTTTCCGGGCCGAGCGGGCGTGGCCCCGGAGCAGCCGGGCCTGCGGCATGAGCGGGTGGTTGAGCTCGTGCTGCTCGATCCAGGCGGTGGCGAGCTTCTCGGCCTGCTTCGGTTCGTCCTGGCGCAGGGTGCGGCGGATCTGCTGGATCGCCGCCTCGGGCGTGCCGGGCTCGAACTCAGTCTGCTGCTGCCACGCGTCCTCGGCGAGCCGATACCGCTCCTGCCCCATTGCGGGGGCGGCGGCGAAGGTCAGCGCGGCAGCCAGGGCCGCCAGGTACGCATGGCGGAGAGGGCGACGGGGGGCGGACGGACTCATCAGCGGCTCCGTGAGGCTTCGAGATCGCTTGCAAGCAGGCTCAGGTGAGCCCTGATGATAGAGTCGGCCGGGAAGGTGGGCAATCCCGGGCCGCCTGTCTCGGAGCAGTTGGGTCGGGCCCGGCAGCCGCCTATCGTTGCCCGGGGCACCGGCGGGGGCGCACGATGGACGGAGAGCGAGCATCTCGCGAGCAGCCTGCATCCCGGTCGCCGGCCGGCAGCATGCCCAAGCGGCGAAAGGCGCTGGCGCCGCTGCTGCGTCTCGCCGCGACGGGCGCGATTCTGGCCGTCGTACTGGGGCAGATCGACGTCGGGCGGATTCTCGCACATCTGGGCAGCGCTTCGCCGGCGTTTTTTGCGGCCGCGGTGCTCGCGCGGGTGGCGTTTCGGCTGGTGATGGTGGTCAAGTGGAAGTGCCTGCTGGACGCCGAGGGGATTCGGCTGGGGCTGCTGCGGGCGGCGCGGATCGTGTTTCTCAGCAGCTTCTACGGCAGCGCCGTGCCGGGCGGGGTGGGGGCGGACGCGATGCGGCTGGTCTATCTCGGACAGGCGAAGCAGCCGGTGATCCGCGGGGCGGGGGCGCTGCTGGCGGATCGGCTGGTGAATCTGGTGGTCATGGCGGGCCTGTCGGCGGTGGGGACGCTGCTGGTGTGGGACCGGCTGGGCTCGCCGCGGGTGGGGGCGGTGGTGCTCGGGCTGAGCGGGGCGATGATGCTCGCGGCGGCGGTGACGCTGTGGGAGCGGTCTTTCCTGGCGCTTCGCTGGGTGGGCGAGCGGGTGCTGGGCTGGATCGCCGCCCCCGGCTCGCAACTGGAGCGGGTGGGGCAGGCGGCGATGGGCAAAATGGCGCAGGTGCACGCGAGCCTGCGCGCCCTGTGCGCCCGGCCCGGGCTGATGGCGAAGGTGGTGGCGCTGGCGCTTCTCGCGGCGGCGGCGCGGGTGGCGATGGTGGATCTGCTGTTTCGCAGCCTGGGCAGCGAGGTGGCGGTGGTGGACGAACTGGCGTTCGTGCCGATGGCGCAGTTGCTGGCTCTGCTGCCGATCACCTACTTCGGGCTGGGCGTGAGCGAGGGGGCGTTCGCCTGGTTCTTCCAGTCGGTGGGGGTGCCCGCGGCCGAGGCGGTGACGGTGTCGCTGCTCGGGCACGCGGTGATCGTCATGGTGCTGCTGGCGGGGGGGCTGGGCTTTGCGCTTCTCGAGCCGGCGTGGCGGGGTGCGGAGCCGGCCCGGGCGGGGCGTGCGGAAGCGGTCCGCGGTGAATGACGCAGGGGGGGGGGCGGAAAGGAGGATCGGCTGTGGCTTATTACCTGACGCCGCTGGAACTGGCCCAGGTGCTCGGCGTGGACGTCGAGACGATCGAGCGCTGGGCCGAGGAGGGCATCATCCCCATGGAGCGCCTGCCGAGCGGTCGGCGGCGGATCGATCGGCGGGACGTGGTGAAGGTGATCCGCGAGCGCGGGCTGCGGATCGCCAATCCCGACCTGCTGGGCCTGCCGGACCTCCAGAAGCTGGAGGCACAGTATCTCGGCAATGCCGAGACGGACGACGAGCTGCAGCACGCGATCGTGATCGGCGACGCGGAGAGGGCGCGGGGGCTGACGCTGTCGATGTACCTCGCCGGCCGATCCGTGCACGAACTCTGCGACGGTCCCATGGCGACCGCCCTGCACGAGGCGGGGGGGCTGTGGCAGCACACCCGGCACGGCATCCACCTCGAGCACCGGGCGACGGACGTGTGCATTCAGGCGATCGAGCTGCTCCGCTGGCTGGTGCCCCTGCCCGAGCCGGGCGAAGCGCCGGTGGCGGTCGGCGGTGCGGTGCCCGGCGACCCGTATATCGTGCCCTCGCTGATGGTGGCGGTGGTGCTGGCGGCGCACGGCTGGCGGGAGGTGAACCTCGGGCCGGACCTGCCGCTGGAGTCGCTGACGGCGGCGGTGGAGCACCATCAGCCCCGGCTAATCTGGCTGTCGATGAGCGTGACGGGGCTGCCCGCGGAGTTGCCCGGGAAGGTCGCATCGCTGGCGCGGCAGCTTCACGAGCAGGGGCGGACGCTCGTGGTGGGCGGCCGGGTGTGGCAGCCGCTCGACGAGGACGTGCCGGGGCTGCGGTCCGCGGCGTCGATGGCGGAGCTGGTCGCGATTCAGCGGGAGATCCTCGCCGGATGATCCCGAATCGGCCTCGGCTGGGACCGCGGGGGCGGATGCGGTACCATGGGCCTTTTCCCCGGCCGGCGCGGCCGACGGAGCCCGGGCCCGTGATCCCGCTGATTTCGAGGTGAGTGTTTATGTCTGACCGCAAGCGTTACGCCATCGTCGGCGCGAGCGCCCGCTCGAGCATGTACAGCAAGGCCTTGTTCGACACCCACAAGGAGCATGGCGAGCTGGTGGCCTACTGCGACATCAACCAGGTGCGCATGGACTACCACAACCGCAAGAACGTCGACGAGTTCGGCGGCAAAGCGGTTCCGACCTACCGCACGGACCAGTTCGACCAGATGATCCGCGAGCAGAAGGTCGACGCGGTCATCGTCACCTCGATCGACCGCACGCACCACCGCTACATCATCCGGGCGATGGAGCTCGGCTGCGACGCGGTCACCGAAAAGCCGATGACCGTCGACGCCGAGAAGTGCCAGCAGATCCTCGACACCGTCGAGCGGACGGGCCGGAACCTGACCGTCACCTTCAACTACCGCTACGCGCCGCGGAACAGCAAGATCAAGGAGCTGATCATGGACGGCGCGATCGGCGAGGTGATCAGCGTCCACTTCGAGTGGCTGCTGGACACGAAGCACGGCGCCGACTACTTCCGACGCTGGCACCGCGACAAGCGCAACAGCGGCGGGCTCATGGTGCACAAGGCGACGCACCACTTCGACCTGGTCAACTGGTGGCTCGCCTCGGCCCCGCAGGAGGTGTACGCGTCGGGCGACCTCTTCTTCTACGGCCGGGAGAACGCGGAGAAGCGCGGCGAGACGAAGTTCTATTCCCGGGCGCTCGAGCACCCCCACGCGAAGGACGACCCGTTCGCGCTGGATCTGACGAAGAACAAGGAGCACCGCGAGCTCTACGTCGCCGCGGAGGTCGAGGACGGCTACTGCCGGGACCAGAGCGTGTTCGGCGACGGGATCAGCATCGAGGACGACATGTCCGTGCTGGTGAAGTACCAGAACAAGGCGCGGATGACCTACCATCTCACGGCCTATTCGCCGTGGGAGGGCTACCGCGTCATGTTCAACGGCACGCGGGGCCGGCTCGAGTACGAGGTCACCGAGAGCGCGTACGTCAGCGGCGCGGACGACGACCACAATCTCGCCCGCAATGTGGGCGGCTCGGCCGGCTACGAGGTCGAGGAGCCGGTGAGCATCCTGCTGCGGCCGATGTGGGGCAAGATCATCCAGGTCGAGGTGCCCCAGACCAACGAGGGTGGCCACGGCGGCGGAGACATCCGGCTGCTCAATGATGTCTTCATCGGCGGCGGCGACGACCCGCTCGGCCGGGCCGCGGGGCACGTCGACGGGGCGAAGTCGATCCTGACCGGCATTGCCGCGAACCGGAGCATGGCGACCGGCCTGCCGGTGAACGTCGACACGCTCGTACGGCTGCCCGAGGCGAACTGCTGCGGCGGCCAGTCCGTTGGGGTCGAGGGCAACGGCCAGTGCTGCTGGGAGTCGGCGGGGATGTGAGCGCTGAGCGAAACCACGATCTGACGAGCGCCCGGGTCGTCTGGCCCGGGCGTTTCGCTGCGCGGGGCATGGGACTCGGGGTGGCAGGGGCGGGGCTGCCCTTCCGGTCAGGCCCGCCCCCCGGACCTGTCGCGGGGCGTCAGCGGTGTCGTCCGCGAGGGAAGGTCTCCAGCAGCTTCGCTGCCTCGGCCTCGGTGACGTCGGTCCACTGGCGGTAGGCGTCGGCGACCGCGAAGACCCGGCCGCTGCGGACGTTGGGACAGTAGACCGCCTCGACCTGCGCGGCCACGGCGCGGACGGCGGACGCGTGGCCGGTGGGGATCGCGGCGTAGAGCTCGTCCGCGCCCGCCTTGCGCAGGGCCTCGACGACCACGCCCATCGTCCAGCCGCCGGCGAGGCCGTCGTCGACAAGCACGACCGGCCGACCGGCCAACTCGGGCATGGGCTGATCGCCCCGGAGGCCCTCGAGGCGCCAGCAGATCTTCTCCTTCGTCGCCTCGATGTCCCGCTGAATCTGCGACTGCTCCAGCCCGGCAGCGGCGATGAAGCGGTCGTCGAGATGGACCGTCCCGTCGAAGGCGACCGCGCCGTAGCCGGCCTCGGGGTCGCCCGGGCGGGGGATCTTGCTCGCCACGGCGACATCGAGCGGCAGTTTGAGCTCGCGGGCGATTTCCACGCCCACCGGCACGCCGCCGGAGGGGATCGCCAGCAGCAGGGCGCCGCGGTCGGCGAGGTCCGCGAGCATGGTGGCGAGGACGTGGCCGGCCTCTTCGCGGTCCTGGAAGACGCCGGTTCGGTCCTCGAGGTCGTCGCGCTGATGGATGGTCAGTGGGTTGCTCATCACCTCAAGGCTATTCGCCGGTGACGGTGATGACGAGCGTCCGCTGGCGGGGTTTGATGTCGCATTCGAGGTGGAAGATCTGCTGCCAGGTGCCCAGGACGAGGCCGCCGTCCGCGACGGGCACGGTGAGCGACGGGCCCAGCAGGGTGGCCTGGAGGTGGGAGTGGCCGTTGCCGTCGTGCCAGGTCTGCTCGTGTCCGTAGTCGCGGCTGGGGGGCATGAGCCTGTCGAGGATGTCGGGCAGGTCTTTTTCCAGGCCGGGCTCGAACTCGATGGCCCCGATCGCGCCGGTGCTGCCGACGTTGAAGACGTGGCAGATGCCGGTTTTGATCTTGCTTTCGCGGACGATTCCGGCCACCTCGCTGGTGATCTCGTGCATGTCGCGATGGCCTGCGGTGCTGATCGTGATCTGCTTCTGGTGGACCATGGTGCGTGTCTCCCTTGCCTGGTGTGTGCAGGCGAGGGTACGGGTCGCGGCGGGCGATGTCGAGGCGCGGAAAAACACCCGCCGCCTGAGTGGCGACGGGTGGGGAGTTTGAGGGGCGTCGCGGTTCGCTGTCAGTCGATGGTGACTTCCCTGCCGCCGGCGTCGGCGGAGCGGTAGATGCCGCTGAGCATCTGCTGGACCATCAGGCCGTCGCGGGCCGGGGCGATGGTCGGGGCGTCGTAGAGCACGTGGTCGACGAAGTGGCGGAGCTTCGTGTCGAAGTAGAACTGGATGTTCGTGCCGGGGATGTAGCCCGGGGTGAGGTCCATCTGGTGGCCGAGCTGATCGGTGAAGATCTTCGGCTGCGCCCAGGTGCAGCCACCCCTGGTGCCCATGAGCTGGAAGTCCATGACGTCCTTTTCGATGTGGCCCGCGAACATGGCCTCGATGTGGATCACGGCCCCGTTTTCGAAGCGGATGTGGCCGACGGCGAGATCTTCGACGGTATAGGTCTTGTGGTCCCAGTTGGGCCAGCGGCACTGGATGTCGTCGCAGGGCTGGTCGCCGAGGTACGTGCGGGTCATGCCGGTGGCGGCGACCGGCCTGGGCGAGCCCATCGTGTAGTGGGCGGCCTCGAGCATGTGCACGCCGATGTCGATCATGGGCCCGCCGCCCTGGAGGTGCTTCTGGCCGAACACGCCCCAGTTGGGGATGCCGCGGCGGCGCATGGCCTGGACCCGGCCGAACATGACTTCGCCCAGCACGCCTTGCTCCCGGGCCCGGCGAAGAAGCCGGGTGCGTGGCTCGAAGCGGTACTGGAAGCCGATGACGAGCTTGCGGTCGTTGCGTTCGGCGGCGTCGACCATCTCCTGCGCCTCTTCGCCGGTCATGGCCATCGGCTTTTCGACGATGACGTGGGCGCCGGCGTCGAGGGCGGCGATCGTGTTCTCTTTGTGCAGGCCGTTGGGGGTGCAGACACTCACCGCGCCGGGCTCGACCCGGGCGAGCATCTCGGCGGAATCGGTGTAGAGGTGCTTTTTGTCGACGCCGAACTGCTCGGCGTGGCGGGCCATCATCTCTTCGTTGACGTCGACGAGAGCGACGACCTCGGCGTCATCCCACTTGGCGAGGGCCTCGAGGTGGCGGGCCGCGATGCCGCCGGCCCCGATGAAGGCGACGCGGAGCTTCTTCTGCGACTGGCTGGTGGGAGAGGACTGGGTCTGGACAGCGGTCATGGGGGGGAACTCCAGAACGTGGGGGTCGCGGGAACGCAAGGTTTCCATTATTCGGGGTTTGCGGCCGTCGAGCAAACCGGGCGGATCGGGCCGGATCGGCGGGCGAGACTGGACAAGGCCGGGCCGGAGCGTTTCAATGCAGGGTTCAGCTTGCGGAAGTTCCGGTGCGGATGGAGGTCCGCTGATGTCGAAGTCCGGCTTTGCCACCCGCCTCGCGAGGGGGCGACCCGCGCGGGGCAGGCGATCGGCGCTCGCCAGGGGCCTGCCCTGGGCGGTGGCGATCGTCGTGCACCTGGCGCTGGTGGTGCCGGCGGGCTTCATCGTCTGGAGCCGGGCGGTCGAGCCCGAGCCCGAGGAGGTCGTGCCGGTGCTTCGGCTGGGCGAGCAGACGGCCGCCGCGCTTCGGACGCGGGCGCCCGAGCGGCTGGAGCTGCCAGGCGACGAGCGTGAGCAGCCCGAGCGGAAAGCGGGGGAGACGGACCGCCCGCCCGTGCCGCCCGAGATGCAGCCGCTGGGCCGGGGGCTGGAAGCGCCCGAGACGCTGCGTGCGCCGGAGCGGCCGATCCGCGAGCAACTGGTCAGCCGGGAGGACCTCGAGGTCGAGTTCATGGGCAGCCGGGGCGGCAACGTTCGCCGGGTGGTGTTCGTGATCGACGCGAGCGGGGCGATGGTGGACCTGATGCCCACGGTGCTCGAGCACCTTCAGCGGGCGATCGGCCAGCTCAGCGAGTGGCAGTCGTTCGCGGTGATCTTCTTCCGGGGCGAGAATCTGCCTGGCGGAGGGGGGGATCTCGAGTCGCTCGTCGAGCCGCCGCCGGGCGGGATGCGCAAGGCGTCCGCCGAGCGGCGCGCCGCTGCGCTGACGTGGCTCGACCCGGACAACCACCCGGTCCAGATGGGCGGGGCGGGTCGGCCGGTCGAGGCGGTTGGCCGGGCGATGCAGTACGATCCCGACCTGGTGTTTCTGCTTTCGGACAACATCACCGGCCGCGGCGGACAGCGGAGCGATCCGCGGCAGCTCGTCGCCCGGGTCGATCGGCTGACGCCGGAGCGGACGCGGATCAACACGATCCAGTTCGTCTACCGCGACCCATTGCAGAAGGCGGGCGACACGGGGACGATGGAACTGATAGCCCGGCAGACCGGGGGGCGATACCGTTTCGTGGGCGAGGAGGACCTTCGCCGATACTGAGCCCGCCCGGCGGGCTGGGACTTACCCGAGGAACCTGCCACATGCGCCTGTGGACCTGTGCCATGCTCGTCACCTGGCTGCTCCCGGCCGGGACCCTCGCCGCCGACGGCGAGCCCGGGGGGGCGGCGGTGACGTTTTTCGAGATGTTCTTCCTGCCCGGCGACCCGGTGGGGCTGATCATCGTCTGGCTGCTGCTGGCGATGTCGGGCCTGAGCGTGGCGCTGATGGTGGCGCTGGCGATGCAGTACCGCCGCACGTCGCTGATGCCGCCCAGGACGTATCAGCGGCTCCGCCACCTGCTGGGTCAGCAGCGCTACGCCGAGGCGATCGAGCTGACCCGCAAGGACGACAGCTATCTCGCCGGCCTGGCCGGGGCGGCGCTGGACGAGGCGTCCAACGGCTATGCCGCGATGGAGCGGGCGGTCGAGGAGGCGGGCGACGCGGAGCTGTCGCGCTACCTTCGGCCGGTGGAGTACCTGAGCGTGCTGGGCAACATCGCCCCGATGCTGGGGCTGTTCGGCACGGTGTACGGGATGATCCGGGCGTTCCAGAAGCTGCAGGCGATCGGCGGCAGCCCCGACCCGGCCGAGCTGGCGGGCGGGCTGTCCACCGCCATGGTGACGACCTTCTGGGGCCTGGCGGTGGCGATTCCGGCGCTCGCGGCGTACGCGCTGATCCGCAATCGGCTCGACGCGCTGACGAGCGAGGGCATGCTGCAGGCCGAGCAGCTCATTCGCCCGTTCCGACCGCGCGGCTGGGGGCGGTCGAGCGAGGCGGAGATCGAGCAGGCGGCGGGTGCGGACACCGCCCCGGCGGAGCGGTAATGGGAGCAGAGTCATGCGAGCCAACCGCGCTCCCGCCTCGGTGCGGATGAACATCACGCCGCTGATCGACGTCGTGTTTCTGCTGATCGTTTTCTTCATGCTCGCCAGCAGCATCGCCAGCGAGCAGCGGGTGGAGATGGTCGTGCCGGAGCTCGACGATCCGCAGACCCGGCAGTTCGAGGACGTCGAGCCGCTGATGGTGAACGTCGTGCCCGTCGCGCCGGAGGACCGGAGCGAGAATCCGCTGTCGATTCCGGGCGAGGCGCACGAGATCCGCGTGGGCACGCTGGGGCGGTTCGCCCCGGACGATCTCGCCGGCGTGACCGCGGCCTTGCGGGCCGAGCTGCGGCGGCATCCCGAGCGGGAGGTGCATCTGCGTGCGGACGCGGCGGTCTGGTACGACCGGGTGCAGCCGGTGCTCGAGGCGATCCGTGAGGCGGGGGCGGACAAGGTGCACCTTGTCGCCGGCCTGCCCGAACCGGGGGACAGGACGCAGCCGTGAGCGATGAGACGCGCCGCAACCCGGACCGGACGACGCCGACGGTGCACCACCGCACGGCGAGGCAGCGCCGCGGCCGACCGGCGGCGAACATGGCGCTGAACCTCACCGCCATGATCGACGTGATCTTCCTGCTGCTGGTCTACTTCGTCATCACCGCCAACTTCGGCGCAGGCGAAGGGGTGCTCACCGCGAAGCTGCCCGAACCTTCCGAAGGGGACGCGGCCGAGAACCTCGCCCCGCCGCGGCTGCCGCTGGAGGTGCACCTGCTGCCCTCGGCCGAGGGCGTGCGGATCCGCATCGGCAGCGCCCGCCCGGTGGAGGGCTTCGCCGAGCTGGGGCCGCTGCTCGAACAAATGCAGCGCGACCCGGACGAGCCCGAGGCGGAGGGGATGTTCGCCCCGGACGATCCGGTGATCATCCGCAGCGATCCGCGGGTGCGCTGGCAGCACGTGGTCAACGCCTTCAACGCCGCCCGGGCCGCGGGCTACACGAGCGTGCGCATCGACCGCGCCGAAGCCCCGGCCGGGGAAGGGGGGCCTTTGTGAGCTTCAGTCGTTCGAGGTGGCGCGTGGCGGGACAACCCTTTTCCTGGCGCCTGCTTCCGATCGCGGGGCTGGCGGTGATGCTGGCCGCAGGTCCGCCGGCGGCGCCCGCCCAGGCGAGCCCGGCAGGAGCGGACGCAGCGCAGCCGTCGGACGAGGTTCTGGCTGAGCGGGAGCGGATCGACCGGCTGCTTGAAAGCTGGCGTGACGAGAGCGCCTCGGCCCAGGCGCGGGTCGCGGCGCTGGAGCAGGCGGTGGCTGCGCTGCGGACGCTGATCGAGCAGCATCCCGGCGACCTGCGCCAGCCGATGTGGCAGGTGGACCTCGCGGAGCTGCTGCTGACCGACTGGCTCGAAGGCGCCCGCCGCCATGCCGGGGCGTTCGTGGAGTTCGGCATCCCAGCGCCCGAGCAGCGCGCGGCGCACGAGAAAGCGGTGCGTGAGGCGCTGCGCCGGCTGGAGGCGGCGCGGCAGGATCTGACGGAGCTGCGCGACTCGGGCCGGCTCGCCGGCGTGGAGCGGATGCTGCGTCAGCGGTTGATCGACGACTATCTCACGGTGCGCTCGGCCTACTACCTCGCCCGGGCGGCGTATCACGCGTCGCTGATCGAGGCGACGCCGGACGCGCGGCAGCTCGAGCTGCTCGACCAGGCGCGGGCGCTGCTGACGCCGCTGGTCGAAAGCGACGCGGTGGGGCGGGAGGCGGCGTCGCTGCTGGGCCGGGTGGAGCTGCGGCGGGGAGCATGGGAGGCCGCCGAGACGATGCTCAAGCGGGCGGTGTCGCAGAAGCAGCGGGACCTCGCCGACTTTTGCGCCGGGCTGGGGCTGGCGACGCTGCTGCACCGGCAAGGCGACCCGGTGCGGACCATCGGCCGACTGGAGGGCCTGCGCGATCACCCGCAGGTGGCGGAGGACCCGCTGCTTCGGCTGATCGTGGCGGATCGGATGCACCTGACCCGCCTCGAGCAGCGCAAGCCCGGCGAGCCCTTGGCGCCGGCGTGGGCGGTGTACGAACGGCTGCTGGCGGCGCCGATGGCGGAGGACGTGCGCGAGGGGCTGCGCGGGCATCTCTACCGCCGCTGGGAGGCCGAGGTGGACGAGGGGGCCCTGCCCGAGGGGTTGCCGGCGCTGGTGCAGCTTGCGGTGGGGCGGGTCAGCCGGGAGCGGGCCGAGCCCGAGGCGCGCGACGCGGTCAAGCGGGACGAGAAGGTGCCTCCCCGCGCCCGGGCCGAGTTCGAGCGGGCGGTTGCGTTCAGCAAGGCCGCGGCCGAGTCGGCGGACAGCCCGGCCCTGCGCGCCGAAGCGCGGCTGAACCAGGCGCTCGCCCAGTACTGGCTCCACCCGCGGTCCCGCCCGAACCTGCTCGAGGCGGCGGAGCAGCTCGTGCGGCTCGCAGCCGAGCTGCCGGGGCAGAAAGCCTCGCGGCAGGCCATGCGCACCGCGCTGACGCTGCTGAGGCCGATCGCGAACCGCCGGCCGGGCCCGTACGGCACGGCAGCGGAGGTGCTGCTTCGCCACTACGGCGATACGCCGTTCGCCCACGACGAACGGCTGGCGATCGTCCGCCGGCTGCTGCGGCCGGCGGAGCGGTACGAGCAGGCCCTGGCGGTGCTGGACGATCTGCCTGCCGACCACCCGGCTGCGCCCGAGGCCCGGCGGGAACGGCTGATGCTGATGCGCGACCTGCTCACCGCGGGCGATCCGGCGAACCCGGGTGCCATTCGGCAGCGGCTGCTGGCCGAGGCGCGGGAGGCGGTTGCGGGCGCCGGCGCGGATGACGAATCGCAGAAGGCCGCGGCGACGGCCCGGCTGATCCTCGCCGACCTCGCCCTGCGCGAGGAGGACCCGAACGAGGCGCTGGAGCAGCTCGATGGCTTCGAGCGCGACTATCCCGGCCTGCCCGAACTGGTAAGCCGGGCGCGGCAGCGGCGGGTGCTGGCGCTGGCGTCGGCGGGGCGGCTGGAGTCGGCCGCGGCCGAGGCGGTGCGGATGCTCGAGGCGGACCCGGAGCAGGCGGCGGCCGAGGCGGGAAATCTGCTCGAACAGCTCGACGAGCGGGCGAACACCCTGCAGGCCGAGGGCGAGTCGGCCCGGGCGAAGCGGCTGGCGTCCGCGGCGGCCCGGCTGGCGGGCGAGCTCGTAGCGTGGGCCGAGCGGCGCGATCTGTCCGAGGATCAGCACCGGGCGATCCGGCTGATCCAGGCGCGGTCACTGCGGCTGGCGGGCCGGGCCGGCAAGGCGATGGAGGTGCTCGAGCCGCTGCGAGGGGCGGGCGAGGACGACCCGGCCGTGCTGCACGAGGCGGCGGAGACGCTGTTCGCCCGAGGCGATCCGCAGTCGCTCACGGAGGCGGTCACGCTGTACGACCGGCTGATCCGCGGGCTGGGTGAGGAGCGGGGCGAGCGCTGGTGGAACGCCTGGCTGCGGCGGTTGCAGATCATGGACCGCCTCGATGCCTCGACGGGCGACATCCCCCGGCGGATCGAGCAGTTGCGGCTGCTGGACCCCGACCTCGGCGGCCCCGCCTACCGGGCCGGCTTCGAGCGGCTGGCGGAGAAGCATCGCGGGTAGCGGGTTGACAAGAGCCCGATACCCCAACCCCTTGTGGTCCCGCCCCCATATTCAGGCGGTGCGGCAACGTGTGGATAACCTGTCGCCTGTGGGGGAAAAGATGTCGCCAACCGGTGGTGGAAAAAATGGCGCAACCGGATAAGCCATGCCATTTCCGCTGCTTAGAAAACCGGACCCCTGTCGGCCCAAGATTTTGCCCATCTTCCCTCTTGCAAGCACAAGATATGGGGGTAGCATGGGCTGACGTGGCGGCATGAGTCGGTCCCGCGGCCCGGGAGGGGCCAGGATCGGCAGGCGTCGCTCGCCCCCGCATGTTTACCTCGCGGGGCAGTTCAAGGCGGCTGCGAGACGCCCGGCATCGGCCGGGCCCGCGGGCCGTCGAGAGTCGTACCGCTCCATTTCAGGAGGGGGAGACACCGCCGACCAGGCGGCACGCCTGTCGTATGCCCGGACCGGGCCGGCAGGCGAGCGAAGAAAGGAATCTCTCGTGCCCGTTCTCAGTGACACCCAGATCCGCGAACTCGTCGGCATCGAGCCGTTCGAGGACAACGTCAAGCGGCCCGGACGCATCTCCTTCGGCGTCTCCAGCTACGGCTACGACGTCCGCGTGGGCACGCTGTTCAAGGTCTTCACCAACGTCAGCCCGCAGGGCGGCCAGGCGATCGTCGATCCCAAGGCGTTCGGCGAGGACATGTTCGTCACCATCGACACCAGGAACACCGGCCGGGACCACATCATCATCCCGCCCAACTCCTTCGCCCTCGCCGAGACGGTCGAGACCATCGAGGTCCCCCGCGACGTGCTGGCGATCTGCCTCGGCAAGAGCACCTACGCCCGCTGCGGCATCATCGTCAACGTCACCCCCCTCGAACCCGAGTGGCGAGGCAAGGTGACCATCGAAATCAGCAACACGACCCCGCTGCCGGCGAAGATCTACGCGAACGAAGGCATCGCCCAGATGGTCTTCCTCAAGTCCGAGCGGGTCTGCGAAACAAGCTATGCCGACAAGGCCGGCAAGTACCAGGACCAGACGGGGCTGGTGCTGCCGAAGGTGGATTGACTGAGCGAAGGGTTTACTTGCATCGGCTTGGAAGAGGATCGCGTGACTAGTCGCAGAGAGGCAATGTGGACGGACTCGTAATCAAACCAGAATTACTTCTTGTTCTAATCGCCTTTGTCGTGCCAGGGTATATCTGGGCGAGAGTGGAGCACTGGGTGGCTCCGCAGTTCCGAATTGCAGAACGAGAGCGATTCTTGCGCTATCTCGCCTACTCAGGGATCAACATTGCACTATGGCTTTTAGTCCTCATGCCACTATACGGTGAGCCAATACAAGCCTGGACTATAAGAGACACCTTAGTAGTGAGTATTTCGCTAATAGGTTCGCCTGCCATGCTTGGGTTCCTGACTGGGATTGTTAAACGGAGTTCGTGGCTTCGGTCCGCAACGAATAAACTATCTCTGCCTGCCGTGTATGCTCCGGAAACTGGGTGGGATAAAGCGTTTCTGAGAGAAGAAGGATGTCTTGTCGGTGTCTTGTACGATGACGGAACTCAAGTGTTTGGTATCTATAACCCCGGCTCGTTGGCATCGACGATTGGCGATGAGCGAGATCTCTTTCTCGAATCGACTTTCATCGAGGGGGAAGATGGGCAACTAGTGCCAGATAGTCGCTCGCTAGGTATTTGGCTAGACGCAGGCGCGGTTAAGCGAATCGAGTTCTTCAAATTAGAGGAAGCGGATAATGGCTGAATCTAAGAATGCTAAGGGATCGGGCGGCGGGAGTGGCGGTCAGGAGAAGCGGTCAGGTATCGCTGCTGGAGGGAACCGCAAGCTGACCCGAGGTCACTCGCCGGTAAAACCGGTGGAGCCCAAGCCAACTTCACGACCCAGCATTAAGGGCCAGAAGAACAAGTAAGTCACCAATGGGCGCGGTACGCCTTGTGAACGACAATAGTCGCGAAAGGATCCGGGGCATGAAGCGAAGCAAATCCACCATCACGACCACACTTCTCGCCGCGGCGCTGCTCGCGGGGAGTCTCTTCCTCGGCGGGTGTGTCATTGCGATCGGCGACAAGCCTGACGCGACGCCGTGTCCGCCGGCGGAGCATGTCTCCCGGCGGGTGCCGGCGGACGCGCAACTGGTGGCGTACGGCAAGTCGATGCGGTTCGAGGCGCCGAAGGCGGGCATGGCCTATTTCGTGGATGCGGATTCCGGCGAACTGTGGCACATCGCGCAGCTCGAGAAGGGCGAGGTGATCGAGGCCGGGCCGAGCGGGCTGGAGTACGGCGGCAACCGCTACAACGACATCGACTGGTCGATGGCGTTCGACGAGCACGAGCTCTACTTCCTGCCCACGTCGTGGGACGAGCCCCCGGCCGAGCGGGAGGAGCCGATCGTCATCGTCATCGAAGACGGCACCGCCCGCCTGGGCGGCGAGGAAGTGGAACTGGATGACCTGCCGGGCCGGCTGGAAGAACTTGCTGAGGCGGGCGCGGAGCGCGAGGTGCGGATCCGCGCCCGGAACAGCACGGCGCTCAGTGACGCGACCCGGGTGCTCGATATGGTCCGCGAGGCCGGGTTCGAACAGACGGCAATCTCAGTGGCCGAATAATCGACGGTCGGGCGGAAAGCACCGGCAGAAACCTTTTTGAGAGGCAGCACGATGGAAGACATTCAGCGATACGAAAACACGGGCATCGGGGGCCTGTTCGACCTCAGCTTCAGCCGCTTCATCACCCTGGGCGTGATCAAGGCGCTCTACCTGCTGGGGCTGGTGGTGATCGGCTTGGGCTGGCTGCTGATGATCATCAGCTCGATCGTCCAGGGCCATCTGCTCCCGGCGCTGGTCGTGATCGTGCTTGGAACCCTGATGGCGCTGCTTTACGTCATCTTCCTCCGCGTCGGACTGGAACTGGTCGTCGTCATCTTCCGCATCGGCGAGAACACGAGCAAACTGGCGAATCGGGGCGACTCGGTCTGACCGACGCGGCGGCGCTCACGGAAATCAGGGCCCGAATCGGGCCGAACGGGTATTTATCCCGGGCGAACAAAGACCTAAAATCATTAGATATTTTTAATCCCAGGTGGGAAGGCAGTCATGAAGGTCACGCGGCGGTACACCCAGGCAGGGCAGGATGTGTTCGAGCAGGTCGAGTGGGCGAAGCGGTCCAGCCGGATCAGCAACCTCGACGGTTCGGTCGTCTTCGAGATGAACGATGCGGAAGTGCCCGCGAGCTGGTCGCAGCTTGCGACGGACATCATGGTCAGCAAGTACTTCCGCAAGGCCGGGGTGCCGGAAAGCCTCGAGCCGGTGAAGGAGAAGGGCGTGCCCGCCTGGCTCCAGCGGCACCGGGCCGCGAAGGGCGCGGCGACCGGCTCCGAGAAGTCGGCCCGGCAGGTGATCCACCGCCTTGCCGGCTGCTGGACCTACTGGGGATTCACGCACGGCTACTTCGACGGCGAGGAGGACGCCCGCGCCTTCTTCGACGAACTGTGCTACATGATGATCCACCAGATGGCCGCGCCCAACAGCCCGCAGTGGTTCAACACCGGGCTCGAGTGGGCCTACGGCATCAACGGCCCGGCCCAGGGGCACTACTACACCGACCCCGCCACCGGCGAGACCCGTAAGAGCGAGGACGCCTACACCCATCCTCAGCCGCACGCCTGCTTCATCCAGTCGGTCCGCGACGACCTCGTCGGCGAGGCCGGCATCATGGACCTCTGGACCCGCGAGGCCCGGCTGTTCAAGTACGGCAGCGGCACGGGGACGAACTTCTCCGGCGTCCGGGCCGAGAACGAACCGCTCTCGGGCGGCGGCAAGTCCTCCGGGCTGATGAGCTTTCTCAAGATCGGCGACCGCGCTGCCGGGGCGATCAAGTCCGGCGGCACCACCCGCCGGGCGGCGAAGATGGTCTGCCTCGACCTCGATCACCCTGACATCGAGGAGTTCGTCAACTGGAAGGTGCGCGAGGAGCTCAAGGTCGCCGCGCTGGTCGAGGGCCTCAAGCACCTGCCCCGCGAGCAGCAGGAGACGGCGACCCGGCTCGCCCTCGAGCTCAACTACGACTTCAACGGCGAGGCCTACCAGACCGTCTCCGGGCAGAACTCGAACAACTCGATCCGCATCCCTGACCGTTTCTTCGACGCGCTCGACAAGGACGCGGACTGGCCGCTCGTCCGCCGCACCGACGGCGAGGCCGCGAAGACCTTGCCCGCGCGTCACCTCTGGGACGAGATCGGCTTCGCCGCGTGGCGGTGCGCCGACCCGGGCGTGCAGTTCGACACGACGATCAACCAGTGGCACACCTGCCCCGAGTCCGGCCGAATCAACGCGAGCAACCCCTGTTCGGAGTACATGTTCCTCGACGACACGGCGTGCAACCTCGCGTCGCTGAACATGCTCAAGTTCTACGACAGCAAGACCCGCACCTTCGACGCCGAGAGCTACGAGCACGCGATCCGCATCTGGACGGTCGTCCTCGAGATCAGCGTCCTCATGGCGCAGTATCCCTCGGAGACAATCGCCCGGCTGAGCTACGAGTACCGCACGCTGGGGCTGGGCTACGCCAACCTCGGCGCCATGCTCATGCAGGCGGGCATCGCCTACGACAGCGACCGCGCCCGGGCGATCGCCGGCTGCCTCACCGCCATCCTCACCGGCCGCAGCTACGCGACCAGTGCCGAGATGGCCGGCGAGCACGGGCCGTTCCCGGGCTACGAGCCCAACCGCGAGGCGATGCTGCGGGTCATCCGCAACCACCGCCGGGCGGCGCACGGCGTCTCCCGCCACAGCGACGAGGCGGCCGGCCACGAGCTGGGCGATTACGAGGACCTCGAGATCAAGCCCGTCCCGATCGACGAGGACGCCCTGACCGCCCCGGGCCCGATGGGCGAGCTGGCGAACTCCGCCGAGGTGTTCAGCCGGGCGCGGCAGGCGTGGGACGACGCGGCCGAGCGGGGCACGGAGCACGGCTTCCGCAATGCCCAGGTGTCGGTCATCGCCCCGACGGGCACGATCGGCCTGTTGATGGACTGCGACACGACCGGCGTCGAGCCGGACTTCGCGCTGGTGAAGTTCAAGAAGCTCGCCGGCGGCGGGTACTTCAAGATCGCCAACCAGTCGCTGCGGCCGGCGCTCGAGGCGCTGGACTATCAGGCGCACGAGGTGGAGAACATTCTTCGCCACGTCCTCGGCGCGCTGACGCTGGACGTGCCGATGTCCGGCAGCGACAAGACGTTTGCCGAGTGGCTGCTGGACAAGGGGCTCGAGCGGGCGGAACTGGAGAAGGTCACCGAGTCGCTGCCGAGCGTGTTCGAGCTGCAGTACGCGTTCAACCCGTTCGTGGTGGGCCAGGAGGCGATCGACCGCCTGGGCCTGACCGAGCAGGCAGCGCAGCCGGGCTTCAACCTCCTGCGCAGCCTCGGGCTGACGCGGGAGCAGGTGGCCGAGCTCAACCGCGTGATCTGCGGCACGCAGACGGTCGAGGGCGCTCCGCACCTCAAGGACGAGCACCTGCCGGTGTTCGACTGCGCCAACACCTGCGGCCCCACGGGCGAGCGGTACATTGCCGCCGAGGGTCACATCCGGATGATGTCGGCGGCGCAGCCGTTCATCTCCGGGGCGATCAGCAAGACGATCAACCTGCCCAACTCCGCCAGCGTGGACGACATCAAGGCCTGCTACCGGCTGAGCTGGGAGCTGGGCCTCAAGGCGAACGCGCTCTACCGCGACGGCTGCAAGCTCAGCCAGGTGCTGTCGAACAAGGTGGACGTCGACGACGAGGTCGAGGACCAGGAGGCCGTCGAGGCGGGAAAAGAGGAGGCCGCATCCGAGGCGGTGGAAGCTGCCCGGCAGGCGGCTGCAGCGGGTGACGCCTCGGCCTCGGCGCCGGTGGAAAAAATCGTCGAGCGCATCGTCGAGCGGCCGCTCCGCCGCCGGCTGCCTGATACCCGCCGGAGCGTGACGCACAAGTTCAACGTCGCCGGCCACGAGGGCTACCTCACCGTCGGGCTCTACGAGAACGGCCAGCCGGGCGAGCTGTTCATCACCATGGCCAAGGAAGGCTCGACCATCGGCGGCCTGATGGACTCGCTGGGCACGGCGATCAGCGTGGCGCTGCAGTACGGCGTGCCGGTCGAGTCGCTGGTGACCAAGTTCAGCCACAACCGCTTCGAGCCGGCCGGCATGACCCACAACCCGGAGGTCCCCTTCGCCAAGAGCCTGGTGGACTACATCTTCCGCTGGCTGGGCATGGAGTTCGTCGAGGGCTACCGCGCCGCCAACGCCCCGCAGCGCCGCAGTGCGGAGAAGACCCCCGAGGCCAAGCGCGAGACCCCGGCCCGCATCAAGGCGGACGTCATCGCCCACGGCCGATCCATCGCGGGCGAAAACGGCACCGAAGTGCAGAGCGAGAACTCGGACGACGACCAGCCGTCCCGCAGCGGCGAGGCGAGCGGTTCGGGAGCCAACGGCGCGACCAACGGCCACGCGCCCGGCTCGTCTGCTGACAGTGAGCAGGAGGAGCCGGCAGGCGAAGCCAACACCCTGGCCACCGCGATGCGCGACATGCAGTCCGACGCCCCGGCCTGCGACATCTGCGGCACCATCACGGTGCGCAACGGCACCTGCTACAAGTGCATGAACTGCGGCAATTCGATGGGTTGCAGCTAAAGCAGCCTTTCCCCTCCAGCCCCGTCATCCCGAGAGGGGGGCGGGGCTTTTTTGCGGCAATGGAGGGCATGTCGCACCGTGGTGGCGCAAACCTCGGCCGCGGGGGCGCTCACGTCGCACCTTCCAGTATCCTGGGGCGGTGCAGATCCGGGGCACGCGGGATGGTTGGCGTCAGGCCTCGCTCGTGATATCTGACTTCTCATCCGCTTCCGGGGCAGGAGCATTCGCCCATGATCACAGGCATCGCCCATCTCTGTTTCTTCGTTCGCGATCTTGACGCCATGGAGGCGTTCTATTGCGAGACGCTCGGGCTCGAGCGGGCGTTCGACTTCACCGATGACGCCGGCCACCGCACGGGGATGTACGTCCACGTCGGCGGGCGGACGTTCATCGAACTGTTCGAAAAGCCCCACGAGGACCGCAGCGCCACCCAGGCCTACCAGCACGTCTGCCTGGAGGTGGACGACCTCGCGAAGACGGTCGAAGCGCTCCAGGCGGCCGGCGTCGAGACCAGCGAGCCCAAGCTGGGCGACGACGAGAGCTGGCAGGCGTGGATCACCGATCCCGAGGGCAACGCCATCGAGCTGCACCAGTACACGCCGAAGAGCTGGCAGGCACCCTTCGCCGGCCGTGAGGCCCAGCAGGCGTAGCTGCGCGGGTGCACCCTGTGCCGGCCGCGAGGTGGATCGCGGGCGGTGTGGTCGGCTGCGCGGGCGCTGGCGCGATGAAAAAGGCGAGAAAACCGGAAACGGGCCGCAATTCCGCCGGGTGGGCGGCATCTTAAGTGGTGGAAGCGGCATGCGTGAGGGAGTGGATTTGGACGGTTCGCGACCAGCAAAGACACCCTGGGACGACCTGCTGACGGAGCAGGTCCGGGGCCAGGCCGGCTTTTTCCGGGGCGTGGCCCGGCGGATCGTCCGCGACCACAGCCTGGCCGAGGACGCCTGCCAGCAGGCGTTCATGAAGACCTGGCATTGCCGCGAGACGATCCGCGACCGGGGCAGCCTGCGGGCGTTTCTGACGCGGGTCGTCGTTCGCGAGAGCCTGCAACTGCTCCGCAAGCGCAAGCGTCACGGCGAGGTCCTGCACGACCAGGCCCGGCAGTCGGGCGGTGACGAGAAGATGAGCATGCCCCAGCGGCTGGCGCTGCGTGAGTCGCTGTTGCTGGCGCTGGACCGCCTCGACGCGGACACCCGCACGGTCATCGTGCTCCGGCTCGTGCGGGGGCTGCCCGGCAGGCAGGTCGGGCAGATGCTCGACTGCAGCGAGGCCCAGGTGTCCCGGCGAACGCACCGGGGCATGGAGGCACTTCGAGAGCACCTTCAGGACTGGCACCCGCTTGCCAGTCGCGACGGACGGAAAGGTGGTAAGCCATGACCGACGCCAGTCCCGCCCATGAGCCGACGCCGGAGAATTGCCGCCAGGTGCGTGAAGCGCTGACCGAGCACCTCTGGTCGCAGCGTGAGCTCGAGCAGGCCGAGCGGGCCGCGGCCCATCTGCGCGCCTGCCGGGCCTGTCGCGAGGCGGCGGCCGCTTACCGCGACATTCAGGACCTTCTGGGATTGGACGACGCCGACGCGGCGCCGTTCGACGAGCCCTTCCGGCACGCGTCCACCGCGCCCAGCCGCCCGGCACCGCACGTGGCCGGGCGGCTGCGCCGCTGGATGCCGTCGCTGGCCTGGGCGGCCGTGCTGGCGCTGGCGGTGGCGGGCTGGTGGCCGGCCGGGCAGGGGCCGAGCCCGTCGCCCACGCCCGTCCGTTCGCCGCGGGCCGCGCTCGCCGGCGGGGCGTGGCAGGACAGCGAGGCCCGGCAGCAGGCGCAGCTGTTCGAGGAGGTCTCCCAGACATTCGACCGCCGCACCGGCTGGGTCGCGCTCGCAGGCGGCGACGGTGCCGAGATGGGGCTGCTCAGCGAGCCCGTCGCCGGCGAGCAGCGACTGCTGCTGCTTCGCCTGACGCTCTGGCGCGGCGGCCGGGAGGTGTCGCAGACCGACATGGCGATCCTGGCGGGGCAGTCGGCGGAGCTGCGCGTACCGCTGGGTGGCGGACGCGTGCTGCACTACCGCCTGGCGACCTCGGCCGAGCAGGTCAGCAAGCTGAGCATCTGGGCTGAGCTGACCTCGCCCCACAAGCCCAACCGCATCCTCGCCGCGCTGGCCAACCAGCTTTACGTGCGGGAAAGGCAGGTGCTCGAGGCGGGCGATCTGGTCAGCCGAACCGGCGCGTACGAGTTGCGCGTGAGCGTGACGCAACAGGAGATCGACGCGTCATGACGACCATCGCCACGCTCCTGATCGCGATTTTCTTGCAGCAGGGCTACTGGCTCGGCGGGCAGACGCAGACCATCCGCCTCGCCTGGGCGATCGAGCAGCCCCCAGCCGAGGCCGAGCGGGCCGCCCTCGCCTGGCGGCTTATGCTCGCAGAGGTCGAGCTCGCCCGCGGCAGTCAGCCGCCTGGGCCCGGGCCCGAGCCGGCGGTCGTCCAGCTCGAGGCGCCGCAGGTCCGCGTGCCCGTGCGGATGCGCTGGCTCTACGAGGTGACCGCGGACGGCGAACCGATCGCGGCAGGCGAAGAGAGCGTCCACGTTTGCCCCGACACGCTGCTCGCCGGTCTGGAGAAGCGCCTCGCCCCCCGGGAGCTGCTGGTCTGGAACGCCCCCGAGGGGATCGCGGCCCTGCTGGAAAGAGCGGGCGTCGCCCATCGGCGGCTCGCCGACCTCGGGCAGCTCAGCTTCACCGACGCCCGGCAAGACGTCGCCGCCGACGCAGACACTGGAGCTCCGGGAAGGTTGAGATTCAGCCGCCAGCTTCAGGTCCCGCCGCGGTTTCCGGGACGCGGCGGGACCGGCCCCACCGGGGGGTCGGCCCCGCGGCTTTTTCGAGGAGAAAAGCCATGACACGCTTGTGGACCCTCATCGCGGCCTGCCTGACCCTGGCGGCCTGGGCGGGACCCGTCCAGGCCCGGGAGGTGAGGCCGCCTGCCGATCCGCCGCCCGCCGAGGCAGGCGATACGGAAAGCGAGCCGGCTTCGCCGAGCCAGTCGGCCCACACCGGCCCGCTGGCCGTCGCCGTGCTCGACTTCCAGATCAAGGATCCCGCCAGTGAGGACGAGGGGGCCCAGGTCGCCGAAGCGCTGACGGCCATGCTCTCGGGCCAGCCGGGCATCAAGCTGGTCGAGCGGTCCGCCCTGCAGAAGACGCTCGATGAGCAGGAGCCCAGCCTCACCGGGCTGACCGACTCCAGCCAGGCCGTTCGCGTGGGCGAGCTCGTCGGCGCGCAGATCCTCGTCACCGGCAAGGCCTTCCGCCTCGGCGAGCGGTTCTTCCTCACCGGCAAGATCATCGGCACGGAAACCAGCCTCGTCGACGGCCTGCTCATCCGCGGCGACGTCGGCACGGGCATCGACGAACTCGTGCTCGAGCTGGGCGAGAAGCTGCCCGGCCACCTCCGGGAGGTGGGGCCGAAGCTGATCGCCCAGCCGCTCGGGCCGGACCCGATCGCCACGTTCGCCCGTCGACTGAAGAGGCGGACGCTACCGACCGTGGCGGTCGTCGTCAGCGAGCGCCACTATGCCGAGCGGCCCCAGCCGGTGATCGACCCCGCCGTGGAGATCGAACTCAAGCAGGTGCTCCAGCAGGCCGGGTTCCGCATCCAGAACGTGCCGCAGAACACGCTGACCGACTGGGCGGCCGACCTCGACGCCGGCAGCGGCGAGCGCTGGCCGCGCAGCCTGGCCGGCGTGGACCTCGTCATCACCGGCGAAGCGTTCAGTGAGTTCCTCGGCCGAACCGGCAACCTGGTCTCCTGTGCCGGGCGGATCGAGGTCAACCTGATCGGCCGCCAGAGCGGGGAGATCCTCCTCGCGGCGCGGGAATCGACCCGCAGCGTCGACCTCAGCGAGCAGATCGCCGGCAAAAAGGCCCTCCAGAAGGCGGGCCGAGCGGTCGGGGCGGCGCTGCTCGCCCACTTCGTCCAGACCATTCCGCCCGCTGACCCGGAAAATGCCGAGACGGCCGCGGCCCCCGCGGCTGGCCAGTGACGGGCTTTCGGCGCCATCCGGACCGGGCGCCTGGGTCCGGACCCGTTTTCTGCGCCCGTTGCCCGCTGGATCGGCCTCAGCCGCAGGGGCGGGCCGGGTTCGCCCCGAATCCGGGCAAGTGCTACAATCAGTGGTTCTCCAGTGCGGACTCTCCGCACGGACCTCAACCGTGAGATGCGATATGGCCACCAGCTTTGGTGCACTCTGCACCGACTTTTATATTAATCAGAAGCTCGCCCTGAAGATGGATCTGCCCCGCGACCGCGAGACGATCCTCCACTTTTTCGACCGCATGCGCAAGGGCATTCCGTCGATGAACCGGTTCCGCCGGTACGACGGCGAGCTTGCCCTCGAGTCGTCCCGGCGCGAAACCGAGCAGCGCTGGCTCGCCCTGCGCCGGACCTCCGTACGCACCGGCCACGTCAACCCCGACTCCATGGAAGACGCCTACTCCCTGCACCGCCTGGTGCTGGAGATGAGTCCGCCTTACCTGACCATCAGCCCGCTCGACGTCGACTATCTCGAGCTGCTGTTCGGCTTCGACCTCGAGTGCGCGGAAAACCACGACGAGGTTGTCTACCAGGCCCTCATCGAGGACAGCCCGCTGGCGCCGCTGCTCAAGGTGCCCGGCTCGCGGATGCTCGACGTCCAGCCGCTGTTCGGGCTCTCGCTCACGCCCGGCGGCGAGTGGCAGGCCTACTTCGAGGTCAAGACCCGCACGAAGACCCGCCGCGGGTCCAGCCAGGCCTACCGGCACGAGCCGATCAGCGTCTTTCTCACCATCCGCCGCTACGGCCCCGTCGACCGGTCCGAGGACCTGCCGGTGCTCATGGAGCAGCTCGGCGAAAAGGCCGAGACGCTCGCCACCGACCGCCTCGTGCCGCATCTGCTCAACCCGATCGCCCGGCACATCCCCTCCGGCTCGGCGTGACGCGCCCGGCCTCCTCCTGCGGAGTTCGAACTTGGCTCGAGAGCGTCTGAAGGTCCTGGTACTCGCGGGCGGGCCCGACCGCGAGCGCCACGTCAGCCTGCAGTCGGGCGCCACCGTCACCCGCGCTCTCGAGGCGGCCGACCATGACGTGCGCCAGCGCGACATCGGCCCGGACGACCTCACGCCGCTCGACGCGTTCGCCGCGTGGCGGGGCGACGTGATCTTCCCCGTCCTGCACGGCAAGTGGGGCGAGGGCGGCGGTTTACAGCGCATCCTCGACGATCGCGGCCTGCCTTACGTCGGCTGCCGGGCGGACGCGGCCGAGCGCTGCATGGACAAGCACGCCACCAAGGCCGCGCTTGCCGCCGCCGGCCTGCCCACGCCCGAGTCCGAGCTGATCGAGGCGGGTGAGCGTTCCACGCTGGAGCTGCCCGTCGTGGTCAAGGCCCCGGATGAGGGCTCGAGCATCGGTCTCGAGGTCTGCCGCACGCGCGAGGAGCTCGGCCGTGCCTGCGAGGCGCTCAGCGAGCACCACCCCCGCCTGCTGGTCGAGCGATTCGTGACCGGGCCCGAGCTGACCCTGGGCGTGCTGGGCCGGGCTGACGGCGGGCTCGACGTCCTGCCGCCGATCCAGATCGTCCCCGCCGCGGGACATTTCGACTTCCAGGCCAAGTACGAGCGCGACGACACGCGGTTTCTCTTCGACATCGGCCTCCCCCGGCAGCTGCTCGCGGAACTCGGGCCGCTCGCCCTGCGCACGGCCGAGGTGCTGGGGGTCCGCCATCTCGGGCGGGTGGACGTGATCGTGGACGACGCGCACCGCCCCTGGGTGCTGGAGGTCAACACGATCCCCGGCTTCACCAGCCATTCGCTGCTCCCGCTCGCGGCCGGGCAGGCCGGGATCGAGCTACCGAGCCTCGTGGACCGGCTCGTTCGGCTGCCGCTGGGTGAGCGGGCAGGTTAATCGGCGTTCATTGGCGCGATTCGCCCGCACATGCCGATGTGTTCCTTGCCGCGGGCTTTGCGCCCGCAGGCGGGGATGGGCGAGAGAGACGCAACGCAACCACAGCCGCGGAGTTGGCATGGGCTGGTTACTGTCTGGCAACGGCAAGAAAAAGAAGACCACGCGCGGGAAGGGGTCACGCGGAACAAAGGGCACCTCGCGCGGCGGCCGAGCCGCACCGTGGGACCCCAAGCGCACGCTCGCGGCGCTGGCCGTGGTCGGCGCGTTCGCCGGGCTGCTCGGCTTCGCGCTGGCGTGGCACTACGGCGGCGAAGCGCTGCGGAGCTGGGCCTCGACCGAGCACGCGGCCGACCCGTCGGCCGAGCAGGTCGAGCTGACCGACGCGCCGGCCTGGATGAGCCCGCTGGTGCGCGAGCAGCTTCGGCAGATCACCGCTGACGCCGTGGGCTCGGACCCGCTCGACCGCCAGGGGCTGGTCGCCGCGGTCGAGCAGCTTCGCGAGAACCCCTGGGTGCTCGAGGTGGACCAGGTCCGTCGCCAGCCGGGCGGGAAGGTCGTCGTCGACGCCCGCTACCGCGAGCCGGTGGCGCTGATCCAGAAAAGCGACGGCTATCACCTTGTCGATGCCGAGGGCGTCCGCCTGCCGGGCGTCTACTATCGCCATCAGCTCAAGTCGGTCGACTTGCCGGTGCTGATCCACGTCAGCGCGGCCCCGCCGTTCAGGGGCGAGGTCTGGCCCGGCGAGGACATCCAGGCAGGACTCGAACTCGTCCGGCTGCTGGCTGGCCAGCCGTTTTTCGACGATATCGAGGCCTTCGACGTCGGGAAGCGCGATCAGCGGGGGCGCATCTGCCTCGCCCTGCATGGCGAAGCGGGCGGGGTCGTCTGGTGGGGCCTGCCCCCGGGCGAGGAGCGGGTCATCGAAGCCGACGCCGCTGTCAAGCTCGCCTGGCTGCGCGACATCGTCCGCCAGCGGGGCACGGTGGACGCCGGCGGTTTGGTCGTCGACGTCCGCAGCACGCCCGCCGTCACCAATCCTGAGGTGACCGGCACCTACCAGGTGCTCGGGCCGGCGCAGTAGATTCGTTCGCCTGCCGCATGCGGTGTGTTGGGGCCAGGGACATCCCTACGGCCGGACGCGGCTTGACGTCTCGGCCTCTCCGGCAGACAGAGCCCGGCCGTCGCGGATCCGCGGCCGCCGGCCGGCCGAGCGCAGCAGATGGGCATCCTGCACCATCCGCCAGGCGTGGTCAGGCGGCATCGGCCGGGCGAAGTGATACCCCTGGCCGTACCCGCAGGACATCGCCTGCAGCAGGGCGACCTCGCTCGAGGTCTCCAGCCCCTCGGCGACCACCTCGAGGTGCAGGTGCTCCGCCAGGGTGATGATCGCCTGCACGACCGCGACGAACTCCCGCCGCTCCATCATCGAGTGCACGAAGCTGCGGTCGATCTTCAGCACGTGAATCGGAAAGCGGTGCAGGCAGCTCAGCGACGAGTAGCCGGTGCCGAAGTCGTCCATCGCCAGCCGCACGCCCAGCTCGCCGAGCTGCCGCATCACCGGCACGAGGTCGTGGCGGGCGTCCATGACCATCGTCTCGGTCACTTCCAGCTCCAGGCACGCGGGGGGCAGGTCGCAGTCCGCGAGCACGCCGCGGACTTTGTCGCAGAGCCCCGGGTGCAGAAGCTGCCGGCGGGAGAGGTTCACGGCCATCCGCAGCGGCGGGGCGGACGTGGCCAGCTCGTCGCGCCAGCGGGCAAGCTGCTCGCACGCCTGGCGGAGCACCCACTCGCCCAGCGGGATGATCAGCCCGGTCTCCTCCGCTACCGGAATGAACCGGCCCGGCTCGATGAGCCCGTGCTCGGGGTGATCCCAGCGCACCAGCGTCTCGAAGCCGGCCAGGTCGCCGGTGTCGAGGTCGATCAGCGGCTGATACTGCAGGTAAAGCTGCTCGTCGAAATTGGCGGCGCGGAGGTCACGCTCGATCGCCAGCCGCTGCACGGCCTGCTCGTGCATCTGCTCGTTGAAGGTGCACACGCGGTTCTTGCCCTGGGCCTTGGCCTGGTACATCGCCGCGTCGGCGTCGCGGATGAGCTGGTCGGCCGAGCCGGGGCGGTCGCTCGCGCACACCAGCCCGATGCTTGCCGTGCTGACGATCTGCTGTCCCTCGATCCAGTGCGGCTGGGCGCAGGCGCGGACGATCCGCTCGCTGATCCGCTTCGCTTCCTCGAGGCCGATGATGTCGTCGAGAAACAGGCCGAACTCGTCCCCGCCCAGCCGCGCCGCCACGTCGCCCGGGCGCAGGTGCGATTCCAGCCGTCGGGCGATGCTCACCAGCAGCGCGTCGCCCGCACTGTGCCCGAGGCTGTCGTTGACCACCTTGAACTGGTCGAAATCGAACAGCAGCACCGCGAAGTCATATTCGGGATCCTGCTCGGCGCGGGCCACGGCCGACTCCACGCGCCGGCGGAACCGGTCGCGGTTCGCCAGCGAGGTGAGCTGGTCCCGCTCGGCGAGGTGCCGCAGCCGCTGCTCCACCTCCTTGAGCGAGGTGATGTCGCTCAGCGAGCCCGCCAGACGCACGGCCCGGCCCTGCTCGTCGCGCACGGCGGCGGCCCGGCAGAGCATCCAGCGGGTCTCGCCGCCGGTGTGGTGCATGCGAATATCCATCTCGAAACGCTCGGTCTCGCCCTCGATGTGACGGTCCAGCGCGAGATGGAAGCTCGGCAGGTCGCTGCTGGCGATGCGGTCGAACCACTCGCTCGGCCGATCGCTGATCGACTGCTCCTCGAGGCCCAGCATCTCCTTCCAGCGCGGGGCATAGTAGATCCGGTCGGTCAGCAGGTCCCAGTCCCACAGCCCGTCGCGCGAGCCGGCGAGCGCCAGCGTCATCCGCTGCTCGCTCTCGCGCAGGGCCCGTTCCGTGTCGCGCATCGCCGTGACGTCCACCGCCACGCCCACCAGCCCCGCCACGTGACCGCAGCGGTCGGTGAAGCTCGCCTTCTGGTAGATCACGTCCCGCGTGCTGCCGTCCGGGCGAACCGTGCGCCACTCCCGCTTGACGCAGGCGTGGCTCGTCAGCGCCACGCGGTCCATCTCCGCATGCTGACGGGCCGAGCCGGGGGAATGGATGTCGAACACGGTTCGGCCGACGAGCTGATCCTCGGTGATGCCCCGCCAGCTCAGAAACGCCGTGTTGCCGCCGAGATACCGTCCCTGGCGGTCCTTGTAGAACACCGGGTTCGGGATCGCCTCGATCAGTGTGCGGGCGAAGCGGTACTGGTCCTCCAGCTCGTGCCTCGCTTTCCGCCGGGCCAGCAGCGCGGCGGCCGGCAGGAGGCTCAGTGGCAGCGGAAGCAGCAGCGCCAGGGCGGCGAGGACGCCCAGTTCGGTCCAGTTCGGCCAGGTCGCCGCCCGAACCGCGAACGCGGGGAGGAAACGCACGTACATCCAGCCCGAAGCCGTCGGCGGCGGGTCGTCGGTCGCGCCAAAGCCGGCCGGCGTGCGGATGGTCGTGGCGGTATAAAGCCCGTCCCGGCGCATCGTCTGACCAGCCGGGACCGGGGCCTCGCCGGTCAGCAGCGTGGGGGCATCGGCGCCGGTCGCGCTGCCGACGGGGAGCGGCACGCCCGCGCGCGTCAGAAGCCAATGCTGGACCGGGAGTTCGCCTTCTTCCTGGAACCGGCCCATGAGGTCGTTGTCGTTGCAGGTGAGCACGACCGCGCCCGCGTCCCGCGCCGTTCCCCTGGGCCCGGGCACGGCCGCTGCGAAACGTAACTGGTCGGGCGCCTCGGCGTCCAGGGCGGAAACGCGCACCTCGCCGAGCTGGAGCTTTAGGGCGGCGTCAAGAAAGGCGTTTTTCGGCCGGCCAAGCTGCTCGTTCCCCGCAACCCGCAGCTCACCCGCTTCGCGGTCGACCCGCACCCGTTCGACCCCGTCGCTGCCGAGATAGCGGACGCGGGTGAAGCAGGGCTTGGCCTTCATCAGCAGCACGACCTGCTGGACGAGCGCCTGGTGCATGTTCGCACGGTCCCGGGTGACCAGGTCGACGAGCTGCGGCAGCCGGGCGAGCATCTGCAGGTCGCCGATGCGGGCGCTCATCGCGTCCTCGGCGTGCTGCCGGGCCAGTTCCACCCGGACCCGCTGCTCGTGCAGCAGACGCTGCTGATCGCGCTGCATGTCCTGATAGACGCTGCCTGCGACGGCCAGGCAGAACAGACCGACGAGCGGCAGGTAAAACCAGAGCAGGTAAATCAGGCTGAGGCGCAGAGGTGAGCGGCAGAGTTGGCCCATCGCCAGTCGCCCCCGCCGGAGCCTGCTCCGGAGCAGGCGGCTGATACGTTTCATGCCAGTCCCTCGAACTTCCCGGGTCAATCCGCAACTGCTATCGGCCGAACCGGCCAGGCAGTTGACCCCGGCCCGCCAGGCGGCGCGGTGCGGCGGGGCGAACGTGGGGAAAGCGCGGCTCGGGACTTGCCGCAGGCCTCGCGCCCGACTTGGATTACGGCAAAGGCGTCGCCCGGCATGCCCGGGCCGAGCCCATGGAGAAAACACGAGGTCGCCTTCCATGAAGCCAGACATGATGCGATACACGATCGATTTCGTCGGCCGCAACGCCGGCGAGCAAGCCTGCCAGACGTTCGCCGACGTCGCTCACCGCCACCCGGTCGCGGGGTACGTCGCCCCGGCCGAGCAGGGCCGGGTGCGCCTCGTCGCCGAGGGCGAGCCGATGGAGCTCGACGACTTCCTCGAGGCCCTGCACGAACAGACCGCCCGCCACCTCGAGCGGCGGAACCTCCAGAAAAGCTCCGCCACCGGCGAGTTCGGCAGCCCGCTCGAGGATGGCACCTTTCAGGTCCGCCCGGAGGTGTGCGGGGGCGATTAGCCGCCCGGCCGACGCAGAAAGCCGACCGTCGACTGCAGGATCCGCGCCTGCGCCCCGGCGTCGACGTCGCCGGCGGTCTCCGCCTGCAGGTCCTCGAGGTTCGCCCGGCAGAACCGGCAGCCGAGCGTCTCAAGGTGGAAGTGCAGAAAGTCCTGCCACGCCGGCTCCACCGCGCCGAGCAGGTAGTGGCCGATCGTGCTGCGCTTGGGGCAGCTCGGCCGAAGCTGCTCCCACACCTGCGTGAGCAGCGCCTCGCGGGCGAAAAGCTCCGCTTCCGCCGACTTCGCCAGCTCTCGGTCGCCCGCGGCCGCGACGCCGCTGGCGATGCGCTTGAGAAAGCGGTGCTTGAGCAGCCCCACCTGCGAGGCGCCGATGTCCAGCCGCTCCGCGATCTCCTTATTGGGCATCTGAGCGTAAAAAAGCAGTTCCGCCACCTGGAGATGCTCGAAGTTGCACGTCTCGCGCAGCCGCTGGGTCACATCCAGCAGCACCCGGCCGAGCAGGGCGGTGAGCTGATGCTGGGCCTCGTCCCGCCTCGCGTGCCAGCTCGCGGTCGGCTCGTCGCCAGCGAGTTCCACCGCCCGGCCGCTCGCGTCGGGGCTGCCCTCGGGCAGCGAGCAGGCCGCGAGCCTCTTCCCCCGCAGCCGGTCCACCATCCGCCGGCGGAGGATGGTGAACAGGTAGCTCTCCAGGCTCGTGTCCTCGCGGTAGCGGTCCAGCCCGCGCAGGAAGCCCAGGAACGTCTCCTGCACGGCGTCCTCGGCGTCGGCGTGTTGGCGCAGGTAGCTCCGCGCAAACGACAGCAGCCGGCCCTGGTATCGGCCGACAAGCTGCTGCCAGCCTTCCGCCCGGCCGGCGCGCACCTGCTCGAGCAGGTATCGTTCCGCTTCGCTCAGGCTCATGTCATCTCAACCATCCCGCCAGGCCAACTGGAGCGGCTTATGCCAGCAGCAACAGCAGCACCCCCGCCGCGACGACGACCGCCACGCCACCCCACCGCAGCAGCCCCTGATAATACCCTTTCGTCACCGCATTCAATACCACATAGAGCAGGGCGATCACGCCCACCATCGCCGCCGCCGAGGCGATCCGCCACACCAGGCCCAGCCAGGTTTCGTACGCGCGGCTGCTTTCCGCCCGCGCCCGCGGGATGACCCGGTGGATCGTCGCATCGAGCCGGGCGGGGGAGAAATCGAGCAGCGCCGCGCCGCGGTACACGCTGCCGTGAGAGAACGTCAGCTGCTGGGTCAGCTCGTCGAGCTGGTATCGGCCCGACGCGAGGTCGTTGTAGAACGCCTGGTGCAGCATCCCCTCCTGTTCGCGCAGCCACGGGGCGATCTGGTCCACTCGCGACAGCAGCCGCCACCGGTGCCTGCCCGCCGCGTCGTGGGCTATCCGGTTCCGCACCTCGCCCGCACTGTCGGCAAACCCGCTCGTTTTCACGACCGCCCACGGCCGATCGGGATGGCGGCCGAAAAACTCGCTCTCGCGGGTGAGCCACGGCTTTTCACTGAACCGCACCTCGACCTGGCGGTAGGACGTGCCCGACCCGTGGCGGAGCCGCTTGACCTGCGCCCGCAGCTTGCCGCTGGTGACCCCCGTCTCCTGCCCCCAGGGACGGGTCGTGCCCGCCTTGGACTCCGGCAGGTGGATCAGGACCAGGATGAGCTCGCCGTCGCTGCCCGCATCTTCCGGCACGGCGGCGAGATGCGACAGCAGTTCGTCGGCCGCGCGCACCTGCACCTCGTCGCGGGCGCGGTCGAGCGACTCGGCCACCCGCGCCACGGCCGAGCGCCGTGCCTCGTCCCGCGCTTCATCGCCGCTGCTCGCCGATGCCACGATCACGCCCTGGAACTCGCGGTTTTCGCTCCGGTCGCGCAGCGCCCGCGCCAGTTCGGCGTCGATCTCCTTCGCCAGGGCCTCCGCCGCCTGCTTGAGCGACGGGTAGAGGTCCGCGGTGAATTCGCCCTCGGCCGCGGGGGACCAGGCGATCTCCCGGCGCCCGGCCAGCGCGGTCGCCGAACCTCCCCCCCCGGCGGCGGCCGCCTCGGCGGCAGCGGGGGGTTCCGCGACACGGGCCGCGGCGCGCTCGGCCGCGTCTCGCTCGACGTGGTGGATCACATGGGTCGATTTGTCGCGGACGCCGGCGGGCAGGTCCAGGAACCCGAGCACGAGCAGCCCGCCGAGGACCACCACGGCGACGCCGCCGCCGATGAGGAGGTTCCGCCGCGTGCGCGGGCTGCCCTTGACCAGCAGGACGATGAAGCCGGCGAGGAGCCCGGACAGGAACATGAAGGCGAGCAGGAAAAGCGGCAAGGCAATCAGAGGCATCACTCAACCCTCCACCTGGGCCGCGGGTCGCGCGGCGGAATTGGACTGGGGTCGCGCTTTCGCCGGCCAGAACAGCAGCAACAGGGACACGCCGAACAGGATCAGCGTCAGAACGGTGGCGTCGAGGTCGCGGAAGCGTTCGAGCCACAAGCCGACCGCCCGCCCGGGTTGGTCCGTATGCCATGCGCTGGCGATCTCGACCCACTGCGGGCCGGCGAGATGGGTGATTTCGCCCAGAGTGGTGAGGCCCACAATGAGGCCCAACACCGCCAGCAGCAGCCGCAGCAGATGCGCTCCGCCCGCGTCCCGCCGGGCGAGCGTCAGCACCAGCGTCGCCATGATCAGGATGAGCGTCACGGCGATCACCCCCAGCCGGTGGGCGGTGCCGGCCCAGTTGTCCCAGCCCATCGGGTCGGCCGGGATCCCCGGCTCGAGAAGGCCCGCGGCGATGGCCCGGGGAACCTCCAGCGCCAGAGCCACCCCGACCGCCAGGCCCAGCGAGAGCAGCAGCGTCCCGGCGATGTGCAGCATCCAGTGGCTGGGCGTCGGGCGGTACAGCGGCCGGGTCGCCCCCCCGGCCGATCCGTCCGGTTTCGCCGCCGCCGTGGCCTTGCCGTCGGTCTCCCACAGCTCCACCCGCCGACCCTGGCTGTCGCTGAACTGCCCGGTGCCGATGAGGATCGCGTCGACGATCTGTCCGATGCCGAAGAGGCCGAACGTGATCAGCCAGAGAACGCCCGTGCCGATCTTGCCCACGTAGAAGCGGTGGACGCCGAACACGGGCACGATGCCCGTCAGCGGAACCAGGCTCATCAGCAGCGCCAGCGTTCGGTTCTGCGGCGAGATGTGCGGGGGGAGGTCCGCTTTCGACTTCGCGGCTCCATTGCCCGCCGGTGAAAGTCCGGCCGAGGGCTCGACCGGCCCGTGCCCGGCCAGCGACGCGGCGGGCGCGGCTCGCATCGGTTCTTCACTCCCGTCCGCCGTCTGCTCCACGAGTTCCCGCCGCTGCCTGGGATAGCCCGCCTGGGCCACCAGCGACAGACCGGCGAGCAGGGCGATCGAGAGCACCATGTCCGCCCCGAAGATGGCGGCGGCCACCAGCGCGATCAGCGCGGCCGACATCGGCTGGCTGAGCGAAAGCCGCTCTTCGCGGCGGATGTCGGTCGTCTTCCGCCAGTCCAGCAGCAGGGCGCCGAGCGACACGGCGATCAGCACCTGCTCAAGGTGGCCTGCCGAGATCAGCCCACCGCGGAAGCCCAGCCCCTCGGTCAGCCAGATCGCCGTGAGCCAGCCCATGCCAGCCGCAATCCCCGCCATCAGCAGCCGGCCCAGCCAGGGCAACTCGCCATCGAGGCGGACCGAGATCCGTTGACCGAGGCCGAGGCCCATCGCCATCATCATCAGGCTGCATCCCACGTAGAGCACCGCCCCGGGCGTTCCCGTGAGAATGGCCGCCGCCATGCCCACCACCGCGGCGGTTCCCGCCGCCAGACCGATTCGCGTGCGCCAATCCAGCGGATCGGGCACATACTGCTCGCGAACCTCGCGGGGCGGCTCCGGCGCCTGCGGCCGCGGCGTCGCCTGACGTGGCGGAGGTGTGATGCGCGGCGTTGGCCGGGGCGTCGCGACCCGCACCGAGCCGTTCGAACCGCCGCTGGCGTTGGCCATTTTCTGCGCCGCCCGCTCGCCAGCGAGCGTCAGCGTTTCCGGCCGAAATCCCGAGACGCTGTTTTGAATGTGCTCGGCCCCGAAGACGTCCTCGACCATGGCGGCGGCGCTCTGGTACCGCTCGGCCGGGTCACCCGCCATTGCCTTGCGGATCACGCTGCGGAAGGGTTCGTCGACCTGGGTGAGATCCACCTCGCCGCTCATGTGCTTCATCAGCACCTCGCCGGGCGTCGCGCCGGCGTGGGGCACTCGGCCCGTGAGCATCTCGTAGAGCATGACGCCCAGGGCGTAGATGTCGGTCGAGCGGTCGTATCGGCCCTGGCCGATCTCGGGGGCCATGTAGTGGACCGTGCCCACGGTCATCGTGTGGCCGGTGTGCTGGCTGGCGGTGATCGCCTTGGAGAGGCTGTAGTCGCCGATTTTGACGTAGCCGTCCTCGTAGAAGACGTTGTGCGGCTTGAGGTCGCGGTGGACGATGCCGCAGTCGTGGAGGTAGCCCAGGCCCTTGGCGATCTCGCGAAGGAAAAAGGCGGTCTTCGCCGGCCCCAGCCCGCCGGGGCTCTCGTCAAGCACGTCGCGCAGCGACGGCCCGGAGACGAACTCCATGATGACGAACCAGTCGCCATGCTCGTTCTGCCGCACGTCGAAGATGCTCACGAGGTGCGGGCTCTTGAGGTTCATGCAGTGGCCGATGCCGCGCAGCTCGATCTCCTGGCCGTATTGGAGCACTTTGAGCGCGACCTGTCGCCCGGCATCGCTCACGGCGTAGTAGACTTCGCCGAAGCCGCCGCGTCCGACCGCGTGCTCGATGGTGTAGCCCTCGAGCGGCCGGTCTCCGTGCTGGTATCGAAATGCAGGCATCGCCCCTGGTCCCCAGAGATGTGCTACGGCGTCCACGCCCTGATGATCATGTTAAGCGATCCGACACGCGCGGGCTCGCCGATCCCCACCATTTGCCCCGGTTCTTGCCCGGGCCCGCCCAGCCCCGCCCGGGCGCAGAAGTCCCCCTGCTGACGGAAAAGCACGACCGGCTGGCCCAGCCCCGCGACCGGCACATGGACGCCGCGCCCCCGGCCGACGATCAGCGGGCCCGCCAGCAGCACGATCCGCCGCACGTCCGGCCGCGACAGCCGGGCGCCGGTGAGGTCGATCGTCGCCGACCCGCTCGCCGCGTGGGGGCGGTGGTACCGCAATCGGCAGCGCCGGCCGAGCTGGATCTCGTCGCCCGGCTCGAGCAGCTTCCGCGTCACCGATTCGCCGCCGATCTGCACCGGCGTTTCGCTGCGCAGGAGGTGCCCGTCTTCGACCGCCTCGATCGTCACGCTCGGCGAGTCGGCCGCGGTGAGCAGCCCCACGTCCGGCGGCTGGCTCGAACTCACCGGCCCGAACCGCACGACCGACTTCGCCAGCACCAGCGTGCTCGGCCCGCCGTCGACCTGGAGAAGCCAGCGGTCGCTGGACGCGCCCTCGGCTTCGCCCGGCGCGGGGCGGGCGATCCGCGGCAGCGAAGCGGCGGGGGCAGCGCGGCAGGGTGGCGCAGCCGGCTCCTCCGGCGGCTCGAACAGCCGCAGCATCCCCAGCGGCCCCTCGCGCACGGCGTCGCGGGCGACCTGCGCCCGGCGAACCGATTCCAGCGCTTCGCCCAGCCAGCCCGCGCCCTCCAGAAGCGCCTGCAGGCGACTCAGCAGCCGGGCCGCCTCGTCGAGGTCGCCCGTCTCCACGCACTCGGCCGCCTGTCGGCAGCGGGTGACGATGCCGCGCAGCTCGACCAGGTCGCAGCTCGCGTCGCCCAGCAGCGGTGCCGAGCGGGCGAGCAGCGCCTCGGCCCGGTCGATTCGGCCGCGCCGGAGGGCATTGCGAGCAGCAGCGGTGATCTCGGCGGCGAGGCGACTCAACTGGCCTGGCAGTTCGGGATGGCCCGGCCGGGCGGATTGCAGGCCCGTCAGCGCCCGCACCGCCTGCTCCAACTCGCCCGCATCCATGGCGGCGCGGGCCTGCTCGAGCGCGGCGGCGGCTTTCTTCTGCTGCCGATCCAGCCGAACGGCTTCGTCGGTGACGGAAAGGTCCATCTCCCGGGCCTTCTGGAGAAGGTGCTGGCCCTGCGAGAGCTCGCCCGCCTGAACCTGGTCGCGCAGGGCCCGGTGGAGCTCCGCCTGCCGCTGCCTCGCCCACTGGGCGGCCTGCTGAACCTGGCCTGCCCGGGCCTTGAGACCGGCGGCCGCTTCCTGATTGCCCCCGACCTGCCGGGCGAGGTCCGCGTCGCGGATCGCCTCGGCCGGCCTGCCCGCGGTGAGGTGGGCCTCGCCCCGGGCGACCAGGGCTTCCACCAGCCGGTCGGCCAACTGCTGGCCGCGGTGGTGGCTTCGCAGGTCGCGGGCCTGGAGCAGCTCGAAGGCTTCTTCCAGGCGGCCTCCGGCCAGGGCGGTTTCGGCTTGTCGGATACGCAGGATGAGCACGGCAGACTCCGTCGCGGCAAACCATTAATGTAGCGAATGAACCCTCGTCAGCACAGTGATTTGCCTCGACAGGCCGGTCAGCGCCCGGCCGCGGCGCCGGGAGGGAGCGGCGCCGGTCGGCCGGGCCTGCCCGCCCGGGAGCAGGGCTAGCGTCGGCTGAGCTCGCGGCTCTCGCCGGGGCTGGCCTGCTCCGCGGTTTCCGGCGCCCGGGTGGGCTCGGGGCTGAAGTAGGCGTCCACCTCGGCGACGAGTTCGTCCTCGTTCACCTGCTCCTCGACCGGCACGCGCTCGACCAGCCGGGCCTCGTGGGTGAGCATCCGCTCGGAGACGTCGAGGCGCTTCTTGATGTTGTCGATCAGCCGCTGCGTGCGGGCGAGCTGGCTGTCGTCCACGCTGACACGCGAACCCACCGACGCCGCCTCGACCAGGCGATGCTGGGCCTGGAGCGACTGGATCTGCTGCTCCAGACGGGTCTTGCGGTCGCGGGTGCGCTCGAGGGTCTGCATCGCCGCGGCGAGCGACTGCTCTCGCGTCTCCAGCAGCCGACGCTTGCCGGCGAGGATGTCCTTCGCCTCGCGGTAGTGGCTGAAACGGTCGGCGAGGTCCTGGCCGACCCGCTCGCGGCTGTAGTTGTGACCGGCGAGGGTGAACTCGGCCCGCCCGCTGTCCAGCATGGTGCGCAGCCGGGCGATCCGCCCCCGCTGCTCGGCCAGCCGCTCTTCGCTGTCGGTGATGTCGTCGCGCAGGGTGGCGATCTCCACCTCTTCCTCGGCGATCAGGCGAATGTTCGCCTGCAGCTCGGGAATGATCTGCTCGGCCATGTCCCGGGCCCGCTGAATCTCGAACTCGACGGGCACCGAGTCCTTCACGGCCGTCTGTACCGAGCGGGTGCCGCTGTAGACATAGCTCACCACGTCCCGGCCGAACATCAGCCCGCCCAGCAGCAGGGCGGCAGCGCCGGCCACCAGTCCGTACTTGGTCATCTTGAAAATCACGACGTACCTCCTCGAGGTCAAAGGGCTTGAACTTCCAGGCCGGTCGGCCTTTCCGGGGAGGTAGTCGCGACGCCGGCGGGACTGTTTCATCCGCGTTTCCGGATTTCTTACCCCGGGCGGAAGTGGTAGAGCGCGTAGCCGTGGGGCGGAATCTGGGGG
>JBKHFW010000001.1:0-168358 GCA_046540025.1 Phycisphaeraceae bacterium | reverse complement strand
CGGCCCGGCCGTGGGGATGTCGAAGGGCTCGGTGACGCTGCGCCAGCCGCGCTCTTCGTAGAACCGCACGGCCGGCACGCGGGCGTTGCACCACATCCGCCTCGGTCCCGGCCGCTGGCAGAGTTCCCGCTCCACCGCCTCGAGCAGGGCCGAGCCGACGCCGCGGTCGCGCCAGCCGTCCGCCACCGCCATCCCCCGCAGCCGCCAGGCCGGGGCGCCCTCGTCCTCACTGGGCATGCAGGTGACGCAGCCGACCACCTCGCCTTGCTCGACGGCCGCGAGGTGCAGCGCGCCCGGCGCGTCGTCACCCTCGAACCGGGCCAGTTCCGCCGGCAGCCCCGCCCGCAGCACCGCGTGCCGGAGGGGGATCACACGTTCGACATCGGCCAGCTCGATCTGCATGGGTTTGATTCTGCCACAGATAAACACGGATGGGCACAGATAAGCAAAGAGAGGAGGCGGAGAGGCCGATTGATCGAGCCGTCACGTGTCGCGCCGGAGCCGCCGGTCTCCCCGTTCATTTCTTTTCCGTCGTTCTGCTTTCTTTATCTGTGTTCATTCGTGTCCATCTGTGGCTTCTGTTCTGGCGCACCCGTTCCAGCTCCGTTTCGTCGTGCCCTTCACGCTTTCTTCGTACCTTCGTGGTTACCCATCCCGCCGCGCAGCTCATCCAGCAGGCGCATCGTCGTCAGCGTCTGCTCGGGCGTCACGGCGGGCGGGGCACCGTCGAGGACGGCCCTGGCGAAGTCGTCGGCCTCCAGGCCATACAGCGGCAGGGGGGCGTCCACCTCGATCGTTTCGGGCGGCGGGGTCCTGCGCGAGCCGCGATCCTGCCGGGGCGGCGTCATGCGGGCGAGGATGTACCGCGCTCCCGTCACCGGCGGCTTCCAGGGCACGGGGATCTCGATGAAGCCCTCGTCGCCCGAGATGATCGCCGCGTTATTCGTCTGCACACTCATGCCGCAGCAGAAGCTCGCCAGGACGCCGCTGGGGAATTTCATCGAGCCGGCGACGTAGTCGTCCACGCCGGTGGGGTGGATGTGCGCCGACGCCTCGGCCGATTCGGGCGCTTCGCCGGCGAGCAGGCAGGAGAAATCGAGGCAGTAGCAGCCAACATCCATCAGCGCCCCGCCATCGAGGGCCGGGTCGAAGCGGATATTGCCCTCGATGTGCCTCGTGCGGTAGCAGAAGCTGGTGCGCACGAGCTTGAGGTTGCCGATTGCGCCCTGGCGCACCTTCTCGATCACTGCACGGGTCAGCGGGTGCGAGCGGTACATGAACGCCTCGACCAGCCGGCGGTCCGCCCGCTCGGCGGCGGCGAACATCTCCCGCGCCTGCTGCTCGTTGCTGGCGAAGGGCTTTTCGCACAGCACATGCTTGCCGGCGGCGAGCGCCTTGAGCGTCCATTCGTGGTGCAGGCTGTTGGGGAGGGAGATGTAGACCGCCTCGACGCCGTCGTCGGCAAGCAGCGCCTCGTAGCTGCCGTGGGCATGGGCGATCTCGAACCGCTCGGCAAAGTCGCTGGCGTTGCGCTGCGTGCGCGAGCCGACGGCGACGATCTTGCTCCGCCTGGCATGGGTGGCGCCCTCGGCGAACTGGTTCGCGATGTTGCCCGTGCCCAGGATGCCCCAGTGAAGTCGTGTGGTCATGGTCCTGTCAGTTTCACCGCGCGATCCGCAGGATTCAAGCGCCCTTCGCCGCGGAAGGTGGCATGATCAGCAAATGCGAAAAAAATACTCAGGCCGCCTGCCGGTGCCGACGACGCCGGCTGCTTCCGCGCCCGATGCCAGCGCCCGGAAAAGCGACCCCGCGCCAGGCGGCCTCACCGGGGACCCGCGGGCTTTCCTGCACGATTTGGCGGGTTCGGGTTCGGCCAGGGCTGAGCACCGGGTATGATCAGCAGGAAGAACTTCCGGAGGGGGACTCATGCGATATGACCATCCTTACCACACGCCGCACGCCTGTTGGTTCGCGCCCGATCCGCTGGGCGGGGGCGGCGGCGTCGACGATCAGTTCGTCCTGCGCCCGTTCATCGAGCACCTGCTCGAGCAGGCCCGCTTCACGCCGGCCGGCACCCGCGTGCTGGTGATCGGCTGCGACACCGGCCAACTCGCCCGGTTTCTCGCCCGGCAGGGCTTCGGCGTGCTGGGCGTGGACGACTCGCCCGAGGCGGTGGACGCCGCCCGCGAGCTGGCTCAGAAGCAGCGCGTGCCGGCGATGTTCGAGCCGGCCGACCTCGCCACGCTCGAGCTGCCCGCGGACAGCTTCGATCTCGTCATCGGCGTCTGCCTGCCCGGGCGCATCACCGGCCCGGAAGAGCGTGCCTCGCTGCTGGAGCGGCTCCATCGCTGGCTCCGCCCGGGCGGCGAGCTGTGGATCGACACCCCGGTGGCCGAGCCCGCCCGGCAGATGATGTCCGCGGACGACCTCCTGGCCGAGCTGGTCGCTGCCGATTTCGACCTGCTCTGGCATGAGACCCGCCCGCCTGCCGAGCCGGGCGACAAGCCGAGCCTCCAGATGCGCTGCCGGCGGCCCCGCGCATGAAATCGGCCGCGAGACGCGCCCGCGGCCGAGTGGTTTTCGGCTGGTCCTTCGCCTGGCCTGGGCTCAGGTGAGGCTGTCCGCCTGCACGCTGGGCAGGCCCGCCAGCGCCATCGCCAGCTCCTGCCTGTCGTACTCGCGGTCCTCGAGCTTGCCGGCGAAGTAGTCGGTGTAGGCCTGCATGTCGAAGTGGCCGTGCCCGGAGAGGCAGATGGCGATGGTCTCGCTCCTGCCTTCTTCCTTGCAGCGCAGGGCTTCGTCGATGCCCACGCGGACGGCGTGGCTCGCCTCGGGGGCGGGGATGATCCCCTCCGTGCGGGCGAACTGCACCGCCGCCTCAAAGCAGGCGAGCTGCGGGCGACTGACCGGCTCGATCAGCCCGAGCTTCGCCGCGTGGCTCACCATCGGCCCCATGCCGTGGTAGCGCAGGCCGCCGGCGTGGAAGCCCGGGGGCATGAAGCTCGAGCCGAGCGTGTGCATCTGCATCATCGGGGTGAGTTTGGCGGTGTCGCCGTAGTCGTAGGCGTACTTGCCGCGGGTGAGCGTGGGGCAGGCGGAAGGTTCGACCGCCACGACCCGGCGTTTCTTCCCGCCGCGAAGCTGCTGGCCGAGGAAGGGAAACGCCAGGCCGGCGAAGTTGGTTCCGCCGCCCGTGCAGCCGACAAGCACGTCCGGGTCGTCGCCGGCGAGTTCGAACTGCTTCATCGCTTCCTGGCCGATGACGGTCTGGTGCAGCATGACGTGGTTGAGCACGCTGCCGAGGGCGTAGTGGGTGTCGTCGCGCTCCGCGGCGAGCTCGACCGCTTCGCTGATGGCGATGCCCAGGGCGCCGAGGCAGTCGGGGTCCCTGGCGAGGATGGCCTGGCCGGACTTCGTCAGCGGGCTGGGGCTGGGCTCGACGCTCGCGCCGAACGCCTCCATCATCGCCCGGCGGTAGGGCTTGTGCTGGAAGCTCACTTTGACCATGAACACCAGCACCTCGAGGCCGAACAGCGAGCCCGCGAACGCCAGCGACGAGCCCCACTGGCCGGCGCCGGTCTCGGTGGTGAGCTTCTTCGTGCCCGCCTCGGCGTTGTAGAAAGCCTGCGGGACGGCCGAGTTGGGCTTGTGGCTGCCGGTGGGGCTGACGCCTTCGTACTTGTAATAGATCTTCGCCGGCGTATCGAGCGCCTGCTCGAGCTGCCGGGCGCGGTAGAGCGGGCTCGGCCGCCACTGGCGGTAGACCTGGCGGACGGGCTCGGGGATTTCGATTTCCCGCTCGACGCTCATTTCCTGCTCGATGAGTGACTGGGGGAACAGGGCCGCGAGATCGTCGGCGCCGACCGGCTCGCCCGTCGCGGGGTTCAGCGGCGGGGCCATCGGCTCGGGGAAGTCCGCGGTGAGGTTGTACCAGACCCGGGGCAGGTCCTTCTCGTCCAGCAGGTACTTGATCGTCGAGTCGCTCATCGTCTCACTCCGAGGGGCTGAGGCCGGGGACAATCCGGGGATCGAACTCCGGGGCCGGTCACGGGTTCCGGCGGTCCGGCTGTGACCCGCCGAGAGGGCGAGTATATCATTGATCAGGAAGGCTGTAACGCCCGATTTGCCAAGGCGAAAGGAGGCCGGCCGTGGTCGCGAAAAACCCCGAGCTCAGCGATCAGGAGTGGCAGACGATCCTCATCGCCCTGCAGCGCGAGCGGCGGGACCTGCCCTCGGAAATCCGCCGCACGCAGACCAGCACCACCAAGGAGCACCTGCTCCAGCAGAGGCGGGACCTCGACCAGATCATCCGCAAGCTCCGCGAGGCGGGGGTCAGCCCGGACTGAGCGGGGGGGAGTGGCCGAGTGACCCAGTGGCTGGCTGGGGCTGCGACGCGCCGGCCAAGACGGGCGTCATGCAGCAGCCTTGGGCGTGCTGCGTGGCACGCCGCCGTGTGGATCATCATGCGTTCACGGTCTGCCCTGCGGGGCTGGTCGTGCCATCCCGCATCCAGATCGTCAGCTTTTTATCCGCTCCAGTTCCCGCTTCGGCGAGCTGGCCGGCTGGTCTTCGTGGAGGCGCTTCGCTTCGGCGCGAACCACCGCCGGGGCGGCGCGGGTGATCATCCACATCATCAGCGGCAGCACGACCAGGTCGTCGATCAGGCCCGCCACCGGGATGAAGTCCGGCACCAGGTCGATCGGCGACACCAGGTAAAGCAGCGCTACCGCGGTGAAAGTCCACTTCGCCCAGCGCGGCGTACGCGGGTCACGGTACACCCGCCAGAACAGACGCAGCCGGGCGGTGATCAGACGGGACGGAAGCCAGGAACGAATAGTCATCAAGTCACCTTTCAGCAGATGGTTCAGGCGGACTCGCTCCGACCGTCACCCCCGTCACCCCCGTCACCCCCGGCAGCCTCGCGCAGCCGCTGCCGGGCGGCAGCGCTGCCGATCTCGTTCTTCCCGAAGCCCGGCTCCGCGCCGGCCTCGACGGCCTGCTGCTGGGCGTCCTCGTAGTTGCTCACCAGCATCATCACCGGCGGGCTGCCCCGGCCCTTGAGCGCGTGGATCAACTCCACCCCGGAGCGTGCGCCGAAGCCGCCGCCGAGCACGCGGTTGATCAGCAGCAGGTCCTGCGGGCCCGCCTGCTCCTCGATGTCCTCTTTGCTGTACGCCTCGGCCACCTCCGCCTCGGGCAGCGCCTCGCGGACAAAGCGATCCAGCGCCCCGGCGTCGAAGCCGCAGTGACCGACCATCAGGACACGTTCAATACCGGGCATGTGGCATTATTGGGGCCTGCCCGGGCCCGGACAAGCCTGAAAAGGCGGCTCGCCGGGCGGAAAGGCTCAGCGCGGGTTCGCTTCCCGGTCCGGCGCGGGCTGGTCGGCGGTGCCGGTTCGCCGGGCGCGGCGAGCCTCGGCGAAGGAGCGCACCGCGAGGGCGACGTACACCACGCTCAGGACGAGCATGATCAGCAGCTCGCTGGCGACCGCCCAGTTGATCTGCTCGGCCGTCAGGACCGAGGGCAGCCGGCCCAGCGGAAGGATGACGCCCAGCACGCCCACGATGACGGCGACGTGCATCGCCCACTTGCGGGCGGTCTCGCCGGCCATGGCGAATGCGCCGCAGATCAGCAGCAGCACGCCGATCCCCGCCGGGATCAGGGCGGTGAAGCTCTCCAGCCCCGTGGCGAGGTAGTACCCCGCGCCGAGCAGGCAGAGCAGCACGCCGAAAACGATGGTGGTCCGGGTCATCGGGCTCACGGCAGGTTCCCCTCGCATGGCGGTTCAGTCCTTGCTCACGGTCAGGCGGGTCGTCTTTTCGACCTGGCCGGAGGCGATTTTGTCGAAGCCCGAGCCGAGCTCGCCGATCGGGTCGGGCGGCTGGACGTCGACTTTCTTCTCGCCCAGCTTCGCCTCGCCGCGCTCGACGCGGGCCTCGAACTGCCTGCACTCGGCGAGCAGGCGGTCGAGGATCTCCTCCTCGGGCACGTTGGCGACCTTTTCGCCCTGGACGTAGATGATCCCCCGGCGGTCGCCGGCGAAGATGGCGACGTCCGCCCCCTCGGCCTCGCCCGGGCCGTTGACGATGCAGCCCATGACGGCGACCTTGATCGGCAGGCGGATTTCGCTTTTGAGCTTCTCGCGCACCTCCTGGACGAGGGTGAACAGGTCCACCTGGATCCGCCCGCAGGTGGGGCAGGCGATCAGGTCGACGCCCTGGCGCTCGCGCAGTTCGAGGCAGTAGAGCATCTCCAGCGCGTCCTCGACCTCGTAGACCGGGTCGTTCGCGTAGCTGATGCGCACCGTGTCGCCGATGCCGCTGGCGAGCAGGTGCCCCAGCGGCACGACGGAGCGGATGTTGCCCGTCTCCCGCGGCCCGGCATGGGTGACGCCGAGGTGCAGCGGGTGGTCGAACCGCTTGGAGATTTCGGTGTAGGCTTCGATCACGAGCGTCGGGTCGGGTGATTTGGCGCTGATGACGATGTCGTGGAAATCGCGCTGGTAGAAGATGTCGAGGTATTCCTCGAGCTTGGTAATGAACAGCGCCAGCAGGTGGCCGTGCTTGTTGTCGGAGAAGACGCCGCCGAGCTCCTTGAGGCGGGTCTGCTTGTCGCGGCGCTCGACGATGGAGCCCTCGTTAACGCCGACGCGGATGGGCAGGGAGCGCTCCTTGCAGGCGTCGATGACCTGCTCGACCTGGCTGCGGTCCTGGATGTTGCCCGGGTTGAGGCGGATCTTGTGCACGCCGGCCTCGATCGCTTCGAGGGCGCGCTGAAAGTGGAAGTGCACGTCGGCGACGATGGGCACGCTCACCTGCGGGATGATCGCTTTGAGTGCGTCGGTGTCCTTGCGGGTCGGCACGGCCACGCGGACGAAGTCGGCCCCCGCGGCGGCGAGCTTGTTGATCTCGGTGACGCACTTGTCGATCTCGTGGGTGTAGCCGGCGGTCATCGTCTGCACGCTGACCGGGGCGTCCCCGCCGATCTTCACGTAGCCGTGCTGGTCATCGCCCAGGGTGACCTGCCGTGTCGGTCGTCGTTCAATCATGCTGGATTCGCGCTCGCACAGGACTGTAATGGCTCGAAAAAACCCTCGCCTGAGTATAGCGGGCGGGGGTTCAGGGTCCAGGAAGTTAGAGGCTGGAAGCTGGAGGTTAGCGGCCGGCCCCCAGCGCCTCGAGCAGCCGGTCGATCTGCTCGGGCTCGTTGTAGAAGTGCGGGCTCACCCGCAGCCTGCCCTCGCGGACGGCGATCTCAATCTGCTGCTCCTTGAGCTCCGCCGCCACCTCGGCCGGGGCGGGGCCGCCCTCGGGCGGGGCGAAGACGACGATGCCGCTGCGCTCCTCGGGCCGCTCCCAGGGGGTGAGTACCTCCCAGCCGCGCTCGGTCAGGCCCTCGACCAGCCGGCTGGTCAAGGTGCTGATCCGCGACCAGACCTCATCGATCCCCACTTCCAGCAGGAGGTCGATGCTCGCCCCCATCGCCAGGATGCCCGGGATGTTCCACGTGCCCGGCTCGAACCGGCGCGCGTCGGACTGCAGCTCGAAGCGGTAGTCCCCGAAGTGGAATGCATCGGTCATGTTCATCCAGCCGATCACCGGCGGATGCAGCTTCCAGGCGAGATCCTCGTCGCAGTAGAAGATCCCGCAACCCTCGGGGCCGAGCATCCACTTGTGCCCGTCGGCGGCGAGAAAGTCGATGCCCATTTCGCGGACGTCCACCGGCAGGGCGCCGACGCTCTGGATCGCGTCCACGCAGAGGTAGCCGCCCGCGTGGTGGACCATCTCCGAGATCGGCCGCAGGTCGATGCGGTGCCCCGTCGCGTACTGCACGTGGGAGATGGCGACGACGCGCGTGGAGTTGGTCACCGCGTCGGCGACCTCGTCCGGGTCGATCCGCCCGTCGGGCCGCTGGGGGATCTGGATCAGCTTCACACCGCGGCGCTTGAGGTCTTCCCACGGGTAGCGGTTGGCGGGGAACTCGACGCCGGTGATGATGACGTTGTCGCCTTCCTGCCAGTCCAGGCCGGCGGCGACCTGCGCCAGGCCGGTCGAGGTGTTGGGGATGAAGGCGATCTCCTGCTCCCCGCGGGCGCCGATCAGCTTCGCCGCGGCGGCCTTGACCTCCTTCGCCCGCTTGTACCAGCCGCTGCCCAGGTAGCCGCGGGTCGAGGCCTGCTCGGCGTAGGCGCGCAGGGCGTCGGCGGCCGGGCCGGAGATGGGGGCGACCCCGGCGTGGTTGAAGAAGTCCATCTCGCTGAGGACGGGAAATCGATCGCGGAATTCGGAATGGGTCTCTGTCATGGCGGACACAATCGTAGACTGAGGGGAGATGCGAAGCCAGTTGTTCATCATCGGCGTGCTGCTCGCCGGCTTCGCCGCGCTGCCCATCCGGGGCAGGGGACGGACGAGCCGCCCGGGGATCTCGACGCCCCGCGCCCGCACGGCCAGGAGGCGGTCGAGCCCGATTCGGGCCGATCGCCGGCGGCGGAGATGCAGCCGTCCCGCCTGCTCGAGCGGATCCTCCGCGACCCGCTGACCACCCAGCGCCGCCGGCGGGCGATGCTCATCTTCCGCGGCCGACGGAATCAGTTGCCGGACGACCTCACCTCCGCCGAGCAGGCCCGGCTGGCGCTGCTGAAGTGGGATCTCGAAGACCCGGCTCTCGAAGTCGAAAACGGTCGGCTCGCCGCGCTGGATGGCCGGCTGGGCCAGACGGAGTCGGCCGAGGCTGCCCGGGAGCGCGCCCGCGAACTGGGGTACAATGGCGGCTCGTCCGACTGACGACGCGCGAGTGGAAACCCGAATCGATGAAACGCCACCTCGCCCTGGTCCTGCGGCTGCTTCTGGCGCTCGCGGGCGGGGGTTACATCGTCGCCACGCTGACCTGGACCGACCACGCGACCCTGCCGGCCGGCTATGAGCTGGCGTCGGGGCGGACGCTGGCCGAGCCGGTGCGCGCCGAAGTGGTGGGGGAGCTGCCCACGTCGCCGGGGGCGGAGTTGACGCTGCGTCTGCCCGGGGAGCTGGATGGGCCGGGCGAGGTGACGGCGGAGCTGGAGGCGGTGCGGGTGGACCCGGGGCTGGGCACCACGCTCGGCCGGGCTGAGCCGGGGCTGCTGATGCTCGGGCTGGGGCTGGTGGCGCTGGTGCCCCTGCTCCAGGCGTGGCGTTGGCTCGCGCTGATGCGCGCCCGCCGGCTGGACCCGGGGTATCGCCAGACGCTTCGGCTGACGCTGGCGGGGCTGTTTTTCAACTTCTGCCTGCCGGGCACGACGGGCGGGGACGTCGCCCGCGCCTGGTACGCCGCGCGCCACACCCGCCAGCGGGCGGACGCGGTGATGAGCATTTTCTTCGACCGCGCGACCGGGCTGACCGGCCTGGCCCTGCTCGCCGCGCTCATGGGGCTGACCCTGCTCGACCGCCCCCGCGCCGGGGTGCTGGTGGGATGGATCTGGCTGGTCCTCGCGGGGCTCGTCGTTCTCAGCGCGGCGTACTTCTCCGACCGCGTCCGCCGACTCGTCCGCCTCGACCGGCTGCTCGGGCATCTCGGCGAAACCAACCTGCTCGTGCGGATCGACCGGGCGGCGCTGGCCTATCGCGATCACGTCCGCGTGCTCGTCGGGGCCGTCGCGGTGAGCCTGCCGGTGCATATGTGCCTGATGCTCGGCACCGCGCTGGCGGGCTGGGCGCTGGGGATGGACGCGCCCATGACGCTGCTGCTGACCGTGCTGCCGATCGTCTATCTTGCCGGGGCCGTGCCGATCAGCTACCAGGGGCTGGGCGTCATGGAGGCCCTGGCGATCGCACTTTTGCCCGGCCCGCCCGAGGTGACGGCCAACCAGGTGGTCGGCATGCTCATGTTCGGCAGGCTGTTCCTCGCCGTCTACGCCCTCGCCGGCACGGTGCCGCTCCTGCGCGGCCAGATGCACCTGTTCCCCGCAGCGCACGAACCGGAAAGTGAACCCGCCCCGCAAAGCCCGCAGATGGACGCCCAGCGGCCCACGGCAGGATAACACCACCGGATCCCACTCAAGCCCCTTGGAAAGGATCCGGCCGTCCTCCCGGCCCTAGCTCCACTTCCTCTTCCGCTTTTTCCGCGGGCGGCTGCCCGGGCTGCCCGGGGCGGGCTCGTCGGGTTCGGCGCTGGACATCGTCACCTTGCCCATGTCGGGGCTGGCCTTGATCTCGGCGATGCGGTCGCGAAGCGCCGCCGCCTTTTCGAACTCCAGCCCCTGCGCCGCCTCGAGCATCGCCTTCTCGAGCTCGGCGAGCACCTGCTCGCGGTCGAACTGCCTGTCCGTCTTCGCTCCGACCGCCTCGCGGGCCGTCTTGCGGGCGCGCAGCTCCAGCTCGATGCCCCGTCGGATCGCCTTCTTGATCGTCGTCGGCGTGATGCCGTGCTCTTCGTTGTAGGCGAGCTGCTTCTCCCGGCGGCGCTCGGTCTCGTCGATCGCCGCCTTCATCGCCGGCGTCACCTCGTCGGCGTACAGCGCCACGAAGGCGTTGACGTTTCTCGCCGCCCGGCCGATCTGCTGAATGAGGCTCGTCGGGCTGCGCAGGAAGCCGGTCTTGTCCGCGTCGAGGATCGCCACCGTGGACACCTCGGGCAGGTCGAGGCCCTCGCGCAGGAGGTTGACGCCCACCAGCACGTCGTACTTGCCCTCGCGCAGCTCGCGGATGATCTCGATGCGGTCGAGCGTCTCGATGTCGCTGTGCAGGTAGCGGCAGCGCAGCTCCTCGTCGGCGAGGTAGCCCGTCAGGTCCTCCGCGAGCCGCTTGGTGAGCGTGGTCACCAGCAGGCGCTCGCCCTTGTCGACACACTCCTTGGCGAGGCCGATCAGGTCCGGCACCTGCGTCGAGGCGGGGCGGACCTCGATCCTGGGGTCCACCAGCCCGGTGGGGCGGATGATCTGCTCGACCACCTCGCCGCCGGTCTTCTCGAGCTCGTACGGCCCGGGCGTCGCGGAGACGAACGTCACCTGCGGCCAGAGCTTTTCCACTTCGCCAAACTTGAGCGGCCGATTGTCCATCGCCGACGGCAGGCGGAACCCGTGCTCGACGAGCACCTTCTTGCGGTGCTGGTCGCCGTGGTACATCGCGTGGATCTGCGGGAGGGTGACGTGGCTCTCGTCGATCATCATGAGCCAGTCGCCGCCCGGCGGGAAGTAGTCCAGCAGCGTGTAGGGCCGGGAGCCGGCGGGTCGGCCGTCGAGGTGGCGCGAGTAATTCTCGATTCCCGAGCAGTAGCCGACCTCCTGGATCATCTCGAGGTCGTACTTGGTCCGGGCGACCAGCCGCTGGGCCTCGAGCAGCTTGCCCTGGCTGCGCAGCTTGCCGGCCTGGATCTCCATCTCCTCCTCGATCGAGCTGACCGCCGACTCGAGCTGCTGTTCGGGCATGACGTAGTGCACAGCCGGGTAGATGAAGACCGTGTCCTCCTCCGACAGCAGCTCGCCCGAGGTGGGGTTGATCGCCTGGAGCGACTCGATCTCGTCGCCGAACAGCTCGACGCGGACGGCATATTCCTCGCCGGCGGGGTGAACCTCGACCACGTCGCCGCGGACGCGGAACTTGCCGCGGGTGAGCTCGTACTCGTTGCGGGTGTACTGCAGGTCGCTCAGGCCGCGGAGCAGGTCCCGGCGGTCGATGATCTGGCCCTTGCGCAGGCTGATGACCGAGCTCTTGTACTCCTCCGGCGAGCCGAGGCCGAAGATGCAGGAAACCGACGCGACGACGATGACGTCCCGTCGGCTGACGAGGTGGCTGGTCGCGGCGAGGCGCAGGCGGTCGAGGTCGTCGTTGCGCGAGGCGTCCTTTTCGATGTAGATGTCCCGCTGGGGGATGTACGCTTCTGGCTGATAGAAGTCGTAGTAGCTGACGAAGTAGCTCACCGCGTTGTGGGGGAAAAGCTCCTTCATCTCCTCGTAGAGCTGGGCGGCGAGGGTCTTGTTGTGGCTGATGATCAGCGTGGGCTTGTTCGTCCGCGCGATCACGTTGGCCATGGTGAAGGTCTTGCCCGTGCCGGTCGCGCCGAGCAGGGTCTGGAACCGCTTGCCGGCGTCGATGCCGCGGGTGAGGGTGTCGATCGCCTCGGGCTGGTCGCCCATCGGCTCGTACTCGCTGACGAGATGGAACTTGCCGTCACTGCTGCTCATAGAGCGTCATTTTAGGCAGGTTTTTCGGGCAGGTTCTTCCCACACGCTCGAAATCGCCCGGGTGGGGCGGAAGACCCCGCTGGCGAACTCCTGAGGCCGGTTTTCATTGTCTGCGGGGCCTGGGGCTCCTATACTCGGCCAGTTCATGATCCCGCGAGGGGGAACCAGCGCATGACACAGACTGACGCACCGTCCCAGCAGTTCGACCTTGGCGCCCTCACCGAGCCGGTGGGGCGGGTCGAGGCATTTCTGGACCGTTTCCTGGCCGATCGGCCCCTCCCGGACAATCTGCGCGAGGCGATCCGCTACGCGCTGCTGGGCGGGGGCAAGCGGCTTCGGCCGATCCTCGTTCTCCACGCCTGCCGGGCGGTGGGCGGCGAGTTCGAGCACGCGCTGCCCCCGGCCGCGGCGATCGAGATGATCCACGCCTTCAGCCTGGTGCACGACGACCTGCCGGCGATGGACGACGACGACCTCCGGCGCGGCCGACCGACGCTGCACCGCCACACCAGCGAGGCGATGGCGATCCTCGCCGGCGACGCGATGACCTCGCTCGCCTTCGAGCTGATCCTGACCCGCGTGGCCGACCGCGAGCTCACCTGCCGGTGCACGGCCGAGCTCACCACCGCGACCAGCGACATGATCGCGGGCCAGGTGTACGACACGCTGCCCGATTTCGACGAGGCCATGCCGCCCCTGGATCGGCTGAAGACGATCCACCGCCACAAGACCGGGGCGCTCCTGCGGGCCGCCTGCCGCATGGGCGGGATCTGCGGCGGCGCCAGCGAGAGCCAGCTCGGCGCCCTCACCCGCTATGCCGAGGCGATCGGGCTCATGTTCCAGGTCGTCGACGACCTGCTCGACGTCACGCAGACCACCGAGCAGCTCGGCAAGGCGGCGGGCAAGGATGCGGACAAGGGCAAGCTGACCTACCCGGGCCTGCTGGGCATCGACGCCAGCCGGGCCGAGGTCGAACGCCTCAAGGGCGAGGCCGACGCCGCCCTGGAAGAGCTGGGCGAGTTCGCCCGGCCGCTGCGCGAGCTGTGCCACTACATGGCCGTGCGGGAGAAATGACCTGCCGAGCGGCGGCGGTTTCCCCGCGTTTGGGGGCAGACCCGACCCGCCCGCGGGCGTACAATGAAGCGGAACCGTCTGAACCATTCCCGCTGGGGGCAAGAAGCCTGATGAGTCTCACGCATCCCACGCAGCCCAGTTCGAGCAGCCGCCGATCCGATCCGCGCGGCGCGGCTTCCGTGCGGCGGGCGATCAAGGGCAGGGCGGTCCGCTGGATGAAAGATACGACCCCGCCGCAGTGACCCGGGGCGGCGGTATGACTCTGGAGAGGTGAGGTACCATGTCGAACCAACTGCTAGCCGATCTTCGCGGTCCCCAGGACCTCAAGCGGCTTTCCATCGATCAGCTCCCGCAATTGGCTGCGGAGATCCGGCAGGCGATCTGCGATCAGGTCTCCCGCACCGGCGGACACCTCGCCCCCAACCTCGGGGTGGTGGAGCTGACCCTCGCCCTGCACTACGTCTTCGATTTCAGCCACGACCGGCTGCTCTTCGACGTCGGCCACCAGTGCTACCCGCACAAGCTGCTCACCGGGCGACTCGGCATGCTGCCGAAGCTGCGGCAGAAGGACGGCCTCGCCGGCTTCCCCGAACCGCGGGAAAGCCCCTACGACCTCTTCAGCGTCGGTCACGCCGGCACGTCGGTTTCCACCGCGGTCGGGCTCGCCCGGGGGGATCAGATCGCCGGCGAATACCAGCCCGGCTGCGGCCGGCGCGTGGTCAGTCTCGTGGGCGACTCGTCCATCGTCAACGGCGTTTCCATGGAGGGCCTGAACCACGCCGGCACGCTCAAGCGGCAGATGCTCGTCGTGCTCAATGACAACGGCATGAGCATCAACAGCCCGCAGGGGGCGCTCGCGTCCTATTTCGACCGCGTCCGCGTCAGCGCGACCTATTCCGATCTGAAAAACCGCGCCAAGCGGATGCTCGAGCGGCTGCCGGGCGGGCAGGCGTTCGGCGAGGCGTATCACCGGCTCGGTGAGATGACCAAGGCCGCCGTCGCCAGCGAGCACATGTTCGAGCACTTCGGCCTGCTCTGCGTCGGGCCGGTGGACGGGCACGACCTGCCCACGCTCATCGAGATGCTCGACGAGGTGAAGGACGTCGACCGTCCGATCCTCCTGCACGTCAAGACGGTCAAGGGCAAGGGGTTCGACTTCTCCGCAGGCGATCCGACGACGTTCCACTCGCCCAAGCCGTTCACCATCCAGGGCTGCCGGGTCGAGGTCGAGAAGACGGGCCGATCGTTCACCGCCGCCTACGCCGACGCCATGACCGAGATCATGGCCGCGGACGACAAGGCCGTCGCCGTCACTGCCGGCATGCCCGACGGCACGGGCGTGGTGAAGCTGATGGAGAAGTACCCCGAGCGTGCGTTCGACGTCGGGATCAGCGAATCGCTGGCCGTGGACATGTCGGCCGGCATGGCCAAGTCGGGTCTGCGTCCGTTCACGGCGATCTACTCGACCTTCATGCAGCGCGGCTTCGACCAGGTGTTCCAGGAAGTGGCGCTGCAGGGCCTGCCCGTCCGCCTCTGCATGGACCGGGCCGGGCTGGTCGGCGGCGACGGGGCGGTGCATCACGGCTTCGCCGACGTCGCCTACCTCCGCGTCCTGCCGGGCATGGTGCTTACCGCCGCGATCGACGAGGAGACGCTCTGCGCCGCCCTGCGCTTCATGCAGCACCACGACGCCGGCCCCTCGGCCGTACGCTACCCGCGCGACAACGTCCCGGCCAGCGTCCAGGGCGAGAAGACCCGGCCGTTCGAGCTGGGCAGGGCGAACCGGCTCGCCGAGGGCGCCGACCTCGCCATCCTCGCCTACGGCTTCCCCGCGAACGCGGCGCTCGCGGCCCGCGCGGAGCTGGAGCAGCAAGGTTACTCAGTCGCCGTGTACGACGCCCGCTTCGCCAAGCCGGTGGATGTCGCGCTGCTCCGCGAGCTCATCGAGGCGGGCCGGCCGATCCTGACCGTGGAGGATCACGCCCTCTCGGGCGGCTTCGGCACCTGCGTGCTCGAGGCGTGCAGCGAGCAGGGGCTCAGGGCGGACCGCATTCACCGCCTGGGCCTGCCCGACCGGTTCATCTATCAGGGCTCGCGGTCGGGGCAGCTCGCCGAGGCGGGCATCGACGCGGCCGGCATCGCCCGCAAGGTGCGGCAGATCCTCGACGCGCCGGCGACCGCCCCTGCCCCGAACCGGGCGGAGGAAGTGGCCGGCGGGCAGAACTGAGGCGCTTCACCGGGCGAACGGGATCGCTGCCGATGAGACCGACAGGATGGGAGCCAACATGACGCTGATCGCGGCAAGCATCGGGGAATGGATCTTCTGGGTCTTCGCCATCGTCTTCACGCTCATCATGGTCGTGGGGCTGATCGGCTTCGTGGCCAACATGTTCCGCAGCTCCCGACCGGACCGCCGGCGGCGGTAGGGGCGGGAGCGCCGATAGAAGAAGAGCCCGGATCCAACTCCCCGGGCCGGGGTGGTGCCTTGCCCCGGCTCGGTGGGCGTTTCGCAGCTTCAGCTTCTCGGCCCCTCACTTGTGCCCGCTCGGGCCCTCGCCCTCGAGGTACTTTTTCCGCACCGCCTCGCTGAGGTCGATGCCGTTGATGTTCGCCAGGGTGCAGAGCCAGGCGAGCACGTCGGCGAACTCGCCTTCGAGGTCCTCCCCGCCCGAGGTGGCTCCGCCTTCGCCCGCCGCCTTGTGCAGGGCGGTCGACAGCTCGCCCACCTCCTCGACGAACCACATGAACGTGCCCGGCGTCCCCCGCGCCGCGTCGGTGGCGTAGTAGCGGTCGCGAATGTGCTGCTGAAACGCTTCGATCGTGAGTGTCTTGTCCATAACGCCTTCACTAGCACCCCCCGGGCCTGCTGGCAAGCCGGGGCCGGGGCGGCAAATCCCTGAGAGATCGATGGAACCCGCCTAAGATCACCCGACGTTTGTGAAAGTGCCCCGCGAGAAGGAGAGAGGATTCCATGCCGATTCAGACCCTCAACGTCCGCGGAATGAGCTGCGAAGGCTGCGCCGACCGGGTCAGGAAGAGCCTGCTGGAACTGCCCGGCGTCACCGACGTCGACGTCAGCGTGGAGAAAAGCCGGGCGAGCGTTGATTACAATGCCCCCAAGATCGAACCCGCCCAGTTCCTCCAGGCCGTCCGCGACGCCGGCTACGAGGCCGAGATCGCCGGCGGCATCAGCCCCAAGGGGAGCTGACGAAGCCCCTTACAAGCCCACCTGCCCATGAGTACCCAGACCCGAACCCTCCGCGTCCACGGCATGCGCTGCGCGGCATGCGTGAACCACGTCGAAAAGAAGCTGCTCGACCAGCCCGGCGTGACCGACGCCTCGGTCAACCTCGCCACCGAGGAGGCCAGCGTCGGTTACGACCCCGAGCGGGCGGACGTGGACGACCTCGTCGCCGCGGTGCAGGACGCCGGCTATGACGCCGAGCCGATCGACGGCGGCACCGTCACGACGACGCTGCACGTCGCCGGCATGCGCTGCGCCTCGTGCGTGAACCACGTCGAGGAGCGGCTGCGCAAGACGCCCGGCGTCGAGAGCGCGTCGGTCAACCTCGCCACCGAAACCGCCACCGTCGAGCACGATCCCGGCGAGGCGCCGCGCGAGCGCCTGCTCGAGGCCGTCCGCGACGCCGGCTACGAGGGCGAGATCACCAGCGAGAGTCCCAGCGAGGCGGAGGCCGCCGCGGGGGCGCACGAGCACGGGGCGGGGCCGGAGGAATCCGGCACCTGGCGCTGGCGGCTGCTCACCCTGGGCGTTCTCGCCGCGGTGGTATTGTTTCTGGGCATGGGCTGGCATAGCCGAACGTCGGCGTGGATCCAGTTCATCCTCGCCACGCCGGTGCAGATCATCCTCGGCTGGCCGTTCTACCGCGGGGCGTGGAAGGGGCTCAAGCACGGCCGGGCCGACATGGACACGCTGGTCGCTCTGGGCACGACGGTGGCGTATCTCTACTCCGCGGTCGTCGTCATCCTGGGCGGAATGGAGGTCTTCTTCGACACGGCCGCGATCATCCTCGCCCTGATCGGCCTCGGGCGGTGGATGGAGTCCCGCGCCCGGGGCAGCGCGGCCGCGGCGATCCGGGAACTCATGCACCTTCAGCCCCAGGAGGCGACCGTGCTGAGGGGCGATGAGGAGCAGGTCGTCCCCGTCAGCGAGGTGCGCGTGGGAGAGCGGCTTCGCGTTCGGCCGGGCGAGCGGGTGCCCGTGGACGGCGAGGTCGAAAGCGGCCACTCGGCGATCGACACCTCGATGGTGACGGGCGAATCGGTGCCTGCCGAGGTCGGCCCGGGCGACCGCGTCTACGCCGGCACGGTCAACCAGACCGGCAGCTTCGAGTTCACCGCCACCGCGACCGGCCGGGGCACGCTGCTCGCGCAGGTCGTGGAGATGGTGAAGAAGGCCCAGGCGTCCAAGGCCGGCATCCAGCGCATCGCCGACCGGGTGGCGGGCGTGTTCGTGCCGGTGGTGATCAGCATCGCGCTGGCGTCGCTGCTCGGTTGGGGGCTGATCAGCGGCGACTGGGTCCACGCCATGCTCACGCTGGTGGCGGTGCTGATCGTCGCCTGCCCCTGCGCCCTGGGGCTGGCGACGCCGACCGCGATCATGGTCGGCACGGGGCTGGGCGCGAAGCGGGGCATTCTCATCAAGGACGCCCGGGCGCTGGAGCGGGCGGGGCGGATCACCGACGTCATCCTCGACAAGACCGGCACCCTCACGCAGGGCCGGCCCGAGGTCGAGAGCGTCGTCGCCCTGGGCGACGGGGCCTCGCAGGAGGAGGTGCTTCGCCTTGCCGCGGCCGTGGAGGCGCACAGCGAGCACCCCCTGGGCAAGGCGATCGTCGCGCACGCCCGCGAGCGGGAGATGAGCCTGCCCGAGATCAGCGAGTTCGAGTCCGTCACCGGCGGCGGCGTGCAGGCGAAGGTGGACGGCCAGTCCGTGTCGGTGGGTCGGCTGGCGGCGCTCGAGAAGACCGATCAGGCGATGGCCGACGCGTTGGCTGCCCGCCGTGAGGCGATGGCCGAGCAGGCGGCGACGGTGGTGGCGGTGACGCGCGGCGGTCGGCCGATCGGGTTGATCGCCCTCGCCGACCAGTCGCGTGCGGAGGCGGCGGACGCGGTCGAGGCGCTGCACAAGCTCGGGCTGACGACGGTGCTCATGACCGGCGACAACCGCGCCACGGCCGAGCGGATCGCGGCGCAGATGGGCATCGACGAGGTGCTCGCCGAGGTGCTGCCCACCGAGAAGCAGGCGAAGGTGCAGCAGCTCCAGCAGCAGGGGAAGGTCGTCGCCATGGTCGGCGACGGCATCAACGACGCCCCGGCGCTGGCGTCGGCGGACCTGGGCATTGCCATGGGTGGGGGGACGGACATCGCCATGGACGCCGGGCACGTCGTGCTGGTGGGCAGCGACCTGACGAATCTGCCGCGATCGATCTGCCTCAGCCGGGCGACGATGCGGCGGATCTACTACGGCCTGTTCTGGGCGTTCGCCTACAACGTGGTGCTCATTCCCGTCGCCGTGGCGGGCCTGCTCGAGCCGATGTACGCCGCGGCCGCGATGGCGTTCTCGAGCGTGAGCGTCGTGCTCAACGCCCTGTTCCTGCGCTGGACCTGGCGGGAGTGAGTAACCACCAGGGCACCAAGGGCACCCGGGGCGGAAAAGAAGAGCGCAGGGGGGAAGGTAAGCAATGACCACGAAAACGCGGAGGGCACGAAGAAGCGGAGTTTTTCAGCCACAGATGAACACGGATTGACACAGATAAAAACAGAGGAAAGGGTCGTGAGATCGTGAGCCGAGAAGCGATGTCCCGCGTCTCCCGACTCATACCGCCTCTTTTATTTCTTATCTGTGTTCATCGGTGTTGATCTGTGGCCAACTCCGCTTCTTCGTGCCCTTCGCGCCTCGTCGTCCGTTGTTCTGTTCTGGTTCGACCTGGCTGGCCCGCGGGCTGACCCTTACTTCCCGGGCACGTCTTCGGGGATCTCCGCGGTCTGTTTGGCGCGGAAGTCCTTGAGTCGCTGCTCGACGTCCTTGTCGCCGGTGGCGATGATGGCCGCGGCGTAGAGGGCGGCGTTGATGGCGCCGTGGCTGCCGAGGCTCACCGTGCCGACGGGGATGCCCTTGGGCATGTTCACCGTCGAGAGCAGGGCGTCGAGCCCGCCCGCCAGCTTGCCTTCCATCGGCACGCCGACCACCGGCAGGTGGGTCAGCGCCGCGATGACGCCTGCGAGGTGGGCGCTCATGCCGGCTGCGCAGATGAGGACCTTGATGCCGCGATCGGCCGCAGTGGTCGCATAGTCATGCGCCCGCTGCGGCGTGCGGTGGGCCGAGCAGATCTTCATCTCGTAAGGGATGTCGAGCTTTTCCAGCGTGTCGGCGCACCGCTGCATGGTGTCCGCGTCGCTGGGGCTGCCCATGAGGATTCCCACCACCGGTTTCTGGCTGTTTTTCTCAGTCATGGTGCAGATTGTCCCCTGTTCGCCTCGCGTCTGCAAGAGGGAAGGATTCAAGTGTGTGCTGTTTTTCGCCCGGCGCGGTTGCGGATGGGCGGAGGACGGCGGATGAGTCGCTTTTAATCGCCATTTTAGCCGGGTTTCATGCCGCGACGCTAGAGTCCGAATGAAAGCGACGTGACGAAGTTCGTCACGCACGAACGGTTCGGAGACTCGTTTGACTGAAGGATTCTCGGAAGAGAAAGGAGATGCCATGACAAGCATGAAGATGAGTACATGGATTGCTGCGGGCATCATCGGTGTGGGAAGCTTTGCCTTTACGCAGGGCGCGCAGGCCGATGAGCACAAGCAGGAGAAGCAGGGCGAGCACCAGATGGAGCAGCAGGCCCAGCAGGGGCAGCAGGAGGAACTCCAGGAGCTGCTCAAGCAGGGCATGGTCGATGCGGACGTGGGCGAGAGCGACGCCGAACAGCAGGCCGAGCAGCTCGCTCAGACCATCCAGGAGCAGGATCTGAGCCAGCAGGAGATCGAGCAGCAGATCGGCGACACCCTGACCGAGGCGGGCGTGGCCGAGCAGGCCGCGCGGCGTGAGGCGCAGAGCCTCGCCCAGCAGGTCAACCAGTGGCAGAGCCAGCAGATGGCGGCCGAGCCCGAGCAGGAGCTCGATCAGGTGTTCGGCATCGAGCAGCGCGGCGCCGAGGAGGAGACCGTCCGCGGCCGCGTGGTCGATCTTGAGGCTTACCTGGTCCACGGTGACCGTGCCGCCGAGTCGCCCGAGCAGGTCAACGCGCCCCTCGAGCAGGGCGATCCCGTCGGCCTGCTGACCGATGAGGGCGAGCTCTACCTCATCCTCGACCGTCACGAAGTCCAGCAGGAGCAGGCCTTCGGCTACGGCCGCGAGGAAGGCCAGCAGCGCGCCGATGAGGCCCGCCAGCGGGGCGAAGAGGCGCGTCAGCGCGGTCTCGAGCGTGCCGAGGAAGCCCGCCAGTGGGGCGAAGAGGAAGCGGAGATGCCCGAGGACGACATGGAGATGCCCGAGGAAGGTATGGAGCAGCCCGAGGAAGAGGCTGACGAGACCTACGGCTACGGCCGCGAGGATCAGGAGGCCGACGTCGAAATCCAGGAAAGCGAAGTGATGGAAGGCGAGGCCACCGAAGAGGAGGCCACCGACGTCGAAGAGGATGACGGCGAACGCGCCCTCGGTATCTTCGAGGAAGAGGAGCAGGGCGAGCAGGCCCAGCAGGAGCAGCCGGAAGAAATCGAGTTCGGCGAACTCCAGCAGCAGCGCGAACAGGAGGAAGAGGACCAGGTCTTCGGCTTCGGCCGCGTGGACCCAACCTTCGAGCAGACGGAGCAGCCTGAGCAGCCCCAGCAGCCGATGCAGTTCTCGGCTGGCCAGGAGGTGTCCCTCACCGGCCCGGTCTACGACCGCGACGGCCTGAAGGGCATCGTCATCAGCGGTTACACCGTCCAGGAGCAGCCCGAGCAGGATCAGCAGCAGACCCAGCCCGACCAGGGCGGCTTCGAGTTCGAGTAACGCGAGCGAGGTGAATCGCTCCCAGGCCCCCGGCCCCGCGGCCGGCCCGGCCTGAGATGACAGCAAAAAGGCCGGCGGAACCACCAGGGTTCCGCCGGCTTTTGTCGTTTTCTGGGTTCATTCAGCCCGGAAAGCGGGGGGAGTCTCCGGGGGCGGCGCAGGTCACGCTTGTGACTCAGTCGCGCGATCCGCGGCAGCGCTGCGCTTGCCGCGGCTTGAGTGATACGACTCCCCGAACCGGGACCCGAGACCCTATGCCTTCGCCGGTGCGGGCGTGGCCGGCTTCGCAGTGATGTCCAGCATCCGGTCCAGGGCGAGATGCGACCATTTTCGCACCACGGCGGGCACGCGGATCTCGTTGACCACCTTGCCCTCGGCGAGGTTGTCCATGACCCAGAGCAGGTGCGGCAGGTCGATGCGGTACATCGTCGTGCACAGGCACTGGCACTCCGAGAGCATCCGCACCTCGATGCCGCGTTCCTTCGCTTCGTTGGCGAGGCGGTTGACGAGGTGCACCTCCGTGCCGATCGCCCAGCGGCTGCCGGGCTCGGCGTTCCGGATGGCCTGGATGATCTTCTCCGTCGAGCCGCTCAGGTCGGCCTTCCTGACCACGTCGTGATCGCACTCGGGGTGGACGATGACGGTCACGTCAGGCCACTGGGCGCGGATCTGGTCCACGTGCTCGGGGCGGAAGAGCTTGTGCACCGAGCAGTGCCCCTTCCACAGGAGGAAGGTGACCCGCTCGAGGTCGTCTTCGTCCAGTCCGCCCAGCCCGGCGGGGGCCTTGGGGTCCCAGACGGTCATGTCGGCCTGCACGTCGTAGCCCATCTCGGCGGCGGTGTTTCGGCCAAGGTGCTGGTCGGGCAGGAAGAGAATCTTGACCCGCTCGCCTGCCGCCAGCGGCTCGTCTCCGCCGGCGAGGGCCCAGCGGAAGATCTTGTCGCAGTTGCTGGAGGTGCACACGGCCCCGCCGTGCTCGCCGCAGAACGCCTTGATCGCGGCGGAGGAGTTCATGTAGCAGATCGGGATGACCCGCGTGTTCGTCCCCGCAAGCACGTCCTGGATCTCCTCCCACGCCTCTTGGGTCTGGTCGATGTCGGCCATGTCGGCCATCGAGCAGCCGGCGCCGAGGTCGGGCAGGATGACGGCGGTCTGATCCGGGGTGAGGATGTCGGCCGACTCGGCCATGAAGTGCACGCCGCAGAAAATGACGTACTTCGCCCCGGCCTCGCGCACCTGTTTCGCGGCGAGCTGGCTGAGCTTGAAGCTATCGCCGGTGAAGTCGGCGAAGGCGACGACGTCGTCCTGCTGATAGTGGTGCCCCAGGATGACCAGGTGGTCGCCGAGCTCCGCGCGGCGGGCGCGGATGGCGTCGACGAGCCCGGGCTGGGACATCTCGCGATAACGCGGCGGTAATGGCGTCTGCCAGTACATGTGGCGTCTCCCCTTGGGGGCAAAACTTCCAGTATAAAGCAGCCTCGGCCGCGCTGAAAGTGCGGCGCGATCCCGGCTTCCGCCGTGAGCGGACGTCAGCCGAGGATTATTGTATGCTGCAAGCATTGTACGTTCGTACGACTTGAATCGTTCTTAAAACCGCCATACCGACTCACTCGGCCTGGCCAGGGCACCTCTCCGGGGTAGGCGAAGGTGGCGTAAGCTGTTGTCATGACCGACTTTCGTGGAGGCATGGAGTTCCGCGCCGGCCGGGCCGTCCAGGTTCCGCCGCCGCCGCCGCATGTGCCCGCGGAAATGATGCGCCTGCTCTGCACGCAGCGCCCCGCCGTCACCGCCGGCCAGCGCGTCACGCCCGGCACGCTCCTGCACGAGCCGGTCCCGGGCCAGCCGGGGCGGCTCAGCCCCGCCGAGGCGGTGGTCGACTCCGTCCGCCCCCGGCCGGGCGGGCCGAGCGTCCGCTACGAGGTCGTCCTCGTGCCCGAGCAGGGGCAGATCGCCACGAGTCTGCCCATCACACCGCCCGACGAGCGGACTCACGCCGCCTGGCTCGCCGCGGTCTCCAGCAGCGGCGCATGGGACCAGCCCGGCCTGCGCGGGAGCCTGCCCGAGCAACTCGCCGCCATCGGTCCGGGCAAACCCGCCGCCGCGGTCATCGGCGTCGGCATCGACCGCTTCCCGCCTTTCGCCGACCGCACGAGCCTGCTCGAAAGCTTCCCTGAGGCCGCCGCCCTCGGCCTGAAGCTGCTGGGCGACCTGCTGGAATGCCGGGCGAAACTGCTCGCGGGTCGGCCGGCCAGGCGACACAGCCAGCTCGTCCGGGCATGCCACGACCTCGGCGTGCAGCTCATCCGCGCGGACAATCCTTATCCCGCCGCCGACCCGACCCTCGTCGCCTTCGCCCACGCCGGGGGACGGAAGCTGCCGCGCCAGGCCGGGCCGGCTGAGGCGGGGCTGGTCCTGGTCAGCCCCTGGACGATCATCCGCCTCGGACGCTGGATCACCCGCGGCAGGCTCGACGTGGTCCGTCCGGTCATGATCGCCGGCGTCGGCTCGGCCGACACGCTCCGCCCGGTCTGGGCACTGCCGGGCCAGCCGCTGCCCAGCCTCGACACCCGGCTCTGCGGCTCGGCCGACCGACTCTGCAGCCGCATCCTGCTGGGCAATCCGCTCACCGGGCGGCGGGTCGAACCGGCCTGGAACGAGTCCGGCCGGGCGCCGTCGCTGCCGCCCGACGCCGAGGTGGTCAGCCTCTGGACGCCGCCGACACAGGCCCCGCCCGAGCCGTGCGTCCACTGCGGCTGGTGCGCGGAGGTCTGCCCGACCGAACTCTTGCCGATTCGCCTGGCCGAGGCGGTCCAGCGCGGCGAGCGGCCCGAGCCGCTTCGCTGGTGCATCGACTGCGGGCTGTGCAGCCACGTCTGCCCGTCGCGGCTGCCGCTGGCGCAGATCCTGCGGGAGGGGGCCGAGCATGAGTCCTGAAACCACCGCGTCCGCTGCCGAGCGTCCCCAGCCGCCCCCCGCGGCCCGGCCCGAACCGGCGCGCAGCCTGCTCGCGCCGCGCCCGGGGCCGCCCTGGATCGGCTGGGGCGTCTCCGCCCGGCTGATCGACCTGCAGTGGCTGCTGGCCACGCTGGCGATGGCGTCCTGGGGCCTGGTCTTCTTCGGCTGGCGGACGCTGCTGCTCGTCGCCGCGGGAATGACCGCCACGCTGGCGTCGTTCCTGCTCACCCGGCTGCTGCTGCGCCTCGCCCGGCCCGGCCGAGCGAGCACGCCGCTGCTGCCGGCCCTCTGGCTGGCGCTGCTGATGACCATGTGCCTGCCGGTGACGCCGCAGCTCTGGCCCGCGGCGCTGGCGGGGGGGCTGCTGGGCGTGGCGGCGAATCTCGTGGGCGCCCGGCACCGGGTGCGCGTGCATCCGGTGGCGGTGGCGCTGTCACTGCTGGTGGTCACCGCGGCGATGAGCGGCGAACCGCCGTCGTGGTGGCGCGGCCAGGCGGTGCTTCTGCCGAACCGGCTCGTCGCCGGCGACCTCTTCCACGCCACCACGCCGGACCGGCCCGCCGACTGGGTGCCCACCGTCACCGGCCCGGACGCCGTCGCGCCGCCCGCCCCGGGGGAGCTGCTCAAGCGCGAGCAGGAGCGCATCGCCGCTCATCCCAGGCTGCTGGAAAACCTGCTGCTCAGCGGCGAGCTGCCGCCCATGGGCCGGTTTCTGCTCGGGGCCGTGCCCGGGCCGGCGGGGGCGAGCAGTCCGCTGCTGCTGATCGCGCTCGGGCTCGGGCTGATCTGGCGCGGCCTCGCCTCCTGGCGCTCGGCCGCGGCGGGGCTGATCGCGGCCATCCTCGTCTATCTGCTGCTGCCACTGCAGACCGCGTCGGGCTGGACCATGCTCGCGGCCCAACTGGGCGAGCTGGGGCCGCTGCGCTCGTTCGTCTACCTCGGCTACGTGCTGCTGGGGTCGCCGCTGCTGCTGGCGCTGCTGATTCTCGCCCCGCTCTCCGAGCCGATCAGCCGGGCGGGGCGGTTTGCCTGGGGGGCCCTGGTCGGGGCGGGGGTGATGCTCGCGTTCCGCCTGCTGCCGGGGGCGGGTTGGGCCTTCCCCGTCCTCGTCGCGGCCGGGCTGCTCGTCCCCTGGCTCGACCGCCTGCGGCTGCGTCGGCGGTTCGCGTGAGGCAGGCCGTGCCATCGAGGCCAGGCTGGCGTCACTTGTCCTTCCGCGTCACGTCGAGCGTCCAGGTCGCGCCGCTGGTGGTTTCGGTGACGCGCAGCCGGTCGCCTGTTCCCGTGAGCTCGAAGATGTCATCCTCCGCCGGCCAGCCGCGGTAGCCTGCCGGCACGGCGCCCGGGGCCTGGCGGTCCTGGCGATAGGTTGCCATCGCTTCGGGGTTCGGCTTGCCGATGCGCCAGTCCACCTCCGGCCCGGACACGGCAGCGATGCGGACGTCCTCCACCTGCCGCTTGTCCACCACGCCCAGCAGGAACACGGACCACGGCTGACCCGCCGCGGTTTCCTGGCCCACCAGCACGCCGTGGACGTCCCGGCTTTTGGCGGGGTAGGGCCCGCCGAGCACGCTGAACATCCGCCACCCGTTCCGCCGCTCGAGATTGCGGGCGAAGTTGGGGTCGCCGTGCCCGGTCTCGCGAATCTGCTCGTCTGCGGCGGCCTGCCAGTCGCGGATCGTCGCCTGCTGGGCGCACCCGCCCAGGGCGAGCGCGACGAGCAGCAGGATACCGGCGGATCGGAACCTCATCTGCATGTCTCCCTCTCCTTGCCTGGACTCACGGCCGGCGCGACGCGGCGCGGATCGGCTGGCGCTCCAGCAGCCGGGCGATGGCGGGGTGGTCCTTCTCGCGGGCGATGTCCAGTGGCGTCCTGCCGCGGTGGTTCTGTGCCGTCGCCCGGGCGCCGGCGCCGAGCAGTTCGCGCACCAGTTTGGCGTTGCCGATGAAGGCGGCCTCGTGCAGCGGGGTCTGCCCCATCGCGTTGGCCAGGCGGGCGTTGCCGCCGAACTCGATCAGCAGCGCGGCGAGTTCGCCGTGTCCGGACCGCGCGGCCAGGTGCAGCGGCGTCGTGCCGTAGCTGTCCCCGGTGGCGGGGCTCGCCTGCTGATGGAGCAGGGCGGTGGCGGTTTCGATCCGCCCCAGCCGGGCCGCCTCGTGCAGGGGCGTCAGGCCGAACGCGTCCTTCGCCGCGACGGTCGCGCCGGAGCGCATGAGCAGTCGGGCGATGGCGGGCTCCTCCCGGGCGGCCGCTTCGTGCAGGGGGGTCAGGCCGTCGCGGCTGGCGACCGACGGCCTGGCGCCGGCAGCGAGTAGCCGGGCCAGCGCGCCGGACGTGCCCGTCCTCGCCGCTTCGTGCAGGGCGGTGCGGTGGCGGTTGTCGGCCGCGTCCAGCGGCGCGCCCGCGGCGAGCAGGGCGTCCACCGCCGCCTCCTCGCCGCTCGCCGCCGCCCAGTGCAGGGCCGTTCGGCCGCGGGCGTCACGCAGGTCGGCCTGCGCGCCCTGGCTGGCGAGCAGGCGGAGCATCGCGGGCTGCGCCGCCGCGTAGTGCATCGGCGTGGCGTGGCGGGCGTTCCGGCGGTTGATGTCCGCGCCGGCAGCGAGCAGCAGGCGGGCGATCTCGAGATCCCCGCGCTGGGCGGTGAGATGCAGCGGCGTGTCGTCCCACGAGGCGGACCAGGTCTCCTCCGACTCGATCGGCTGGTTCGGATCCGCCCCGGACTCGAGCAGCCGGGCGACCTGCTCCGCGTCGCCCTCGAGCACGGCCCAGTGCAGGGGGGTGTGTCCGGTTCGGTTGCGCCCGCTTTCGGGCTGCTCATAGCAGGTCGTGCCGACGCTGAGCAGTTCGTCCGCGGGGCCGCGATGGCCGTACGCTTCACCGTGGTAGGTTGCCAGCTCGCGCAGGCGGTTGTCGAACCACGCGGGCGGCCGCCGGCGGCCGTGCTCGTCGCGGTAGCGCCAGAGGATCTCCTCGGCCCGGTCGCGCATCGCCCGGGCGACGCCTTTGCGCAGCAGGGCCTCGAAGTGGCCGGGGTTCAGCGCCTCGTCCATGTGGTCGGAGATGAACCAGCCGAAAAAATCGGTTTCCGGGCCGACGTGCTCGGCGATCCGCCAGTAGGCGCCGGAACGCTCGAGCATGGGCGGGCGGGTCTCGCCCTTGAGCATGACCGGCTCGGTGAGGTTGCGGTAGAACTTCATTCCCAGGTAGTTCGCGGCGAGGTCGCCGTTGGAGTACTCGCCCGCGGAGACGTAGCCCAGCAGGCCCGCCTCGGAGAGCAGCGGGTGATCCGTGCCGAGGTCGAGTGCGGCGGCGACCGCCTCCTCCTCGCTCCCGCCGGCGGCGAGCGTGTCGTCGTACTTGCGGTAGTAGCGGATGCCCATGTCGGTGAAGTGGCCGATCTTGTCCGTCCCGAGGTACACGCCGAACGCCTTGATGTTCGACGCGAACCACAGGCGGAATAGCTGCCGCGGGTCGATGGGCAGATAGATGCCGAGGTAGCTGTTGAACAGCACCTCCTTGTGAGCGACGACCTTCCCCGGATGCCGCTCGCGCACCTTCCGCGTGTACAGCTCGCGCTCGAGGCCCTCGATCAGGCTGTAGGCGTCGGGGAAGTGGCCGTTGACCGCCTCGGCGATCGCCCGCGGCCGCTGGAGCTCGCGGACCCTGCCATGATCCTCCGCGGCGAGCGCCTTGCGGATCTTCGCGTTGGTGTCCTCCACGCCCTGCTCGACGGCGTCGTACGCCCAGAACGTGAAGCGGTCGCCGAGGTCGGCGAACTCCCGTCCCGGCGGGATCGTGTAAGGATCAGTCTCGTGCGCCCGGGCCACGTCCGCGGCCGCGATCGCGGCCGCGGCGGCAACGATGCTCAGAAAGGCTTTCATCCCTCAACTCCCAAGGATGAGCCGCCGCGATGCGAACGGGGCAGAACCCTGCGTCTGCCGGGGCGAACGCGAATCGGGGCGGCGGGTCACTCGGCTTGGCCGGTGGAACTCTTGGCTGGTCCGACAGGAAGGTCAACGGCTTCCACCCCCGCCCACCGGATGACCGGTAATCGCCCCATACGGGTCTGCTGCAATCGCCGACCTTTCCCCGCCCCAAAGCCCCAAGGCAGGACGTTTCCGTTGGCGAAACAGACGTCACCCCAGGCCGGGGCGGCGCTGCGCTGTGTCCCGGCCCGGGGCGCTGCTCGACAAAACAGCCCCGCATGCCGGTGCGGGGCCTCCATGGGGCTCGATCGACTCCGCCTTCTTCACCCGCCCGGCCGCGTTGTGAAAAACGGACTCCCCCATCCGGAAGCGCCCGCGAAAGGCCCGCCGGCGCCAGCCACGGCCGGCCCGAAGCGGCTACAATGCGTCTCAACGGAGAGAGATTCTAAAACCGGAGAAAAGGAGCGGACCATGCCCGAGCGCAACGACCTTGTCACCTTCAAGGGCGACCCCGTCACCCTCGTCGACGATCCGATCGCCGTGGGGCAGGCGGCGCCCGATTCCGAGCTGACCGCGATCGACTTCAGCCCGCGCCGGTTGAGCGACTATGAGGGCAAGGTGAAGATCGTCAGCGTCGTGCCCTCGCTCGACACCAGCGTCTGCGACACGCAGACCCGCGCCTTCAATGAGAAGGCCACCGAGCTGTCCGAGGACGTCGTCGTCCTCACCATCAGCATGGACCTGCCCCCGGCCCAGAAGCGCTGGTGCGGCGCGGCCGGCGTCGAGCGGGTCGAAACGCTCAGCGACTACAAGCACCAGCAGTTCGGCCGGGACACCGGCCTGCGCATCAAGGAGCTCGGCCTGCTCGCCCGCACCGTCATGGTGCTTGACCGCGAGAACCAGGTGCGCTACGTCGAGCTCATCGGCGAGATCGCCACCGAGCCGGACTACGACGCCGCCATCGCCGCGGCGAAGGAGCTGGTCTGACGGGCCACGCGCGAGCCGAAGCCGGGGCAGAGCGCAGCGCCGCCCCGGGTAACTGCGTTCCCGTGGATTCAATCAGTCCGATACCCGGGGCGGCGCTGCGCTCTGCCCCGGCTTGATCTGCCTGCATGAAAACGCCCGGGCGCCGCAAAGCGCCCGGGCGTTTTCCTTGCTGACTCGGCAGCGTTTCTCCCCACACCGCCCCGTCAGATGGTGGCTTCCGTCACACGCAGCACCTCGTCCACCGTGGTCAGCCCCGCGGCGACCTTGCGGAAGCCGTCCTCCCGCAGTGTCACCATGCCGTGCTCGATGCACATGCGGCGGAACTCGGTCACGTTCGGATTGCCCGCGATGCGGTCGCGCAGGTGGTCGTCCAGCATCAGCAGCTCGTACAGGCCGAGTCGGCCCGAGTACCCGGTGTTGCGGCACTTGTCGCAGCCCTCGCCCTTACACACCTCGTCGAGGGTGATGCCGTGGCGGGCGAGGTGCGTCGCGGTGATGTCGTCAGGCGGCACCTGCGTCTTGCAGTGCTGACAGATCTTGCGCACCAGCCGCTGCGCCAGCGCCCCGTTCACGGCAGCGCCGATCAGGTAGGGCTCGACGCCGATGTTGATCAGGCGCGTCACGCTCGACGGCGCGTCGTTGGTGTGCAGCGTGCTGAGCACGAGGTGGCCGGTCAGCGACGCCTGGATGGCGATGCGCGAGGTGTCCGTGTCGCGGATCTCGCCGACCATGATCACGTCCGGGTCCTGACGCAGAAGCGCGCGAAGCGCTGCCGAGAAGGTCATCCCGATCCGCTCGTGCACCTGCGTCTGGTTGATCCCGCCGAGGTGATACTCCACCGGGTCCTCCACGGTGGAGATGTTCAGCGTCTTGCGGTCCATCTGCGTCAGCGACGAGTAGAGCGTCGTCGTCTTACCCGAGCCGGTGGGCCCGGTGACGAGCAGGATGCCGTGCGGCTGCTGGATCTGCCGCTTCCACATCAGCAGCGTGTCCTCGTCCATGCCCAGCTCGTCGAGGGAGACCTGGATCGAGCGGGTGTCGAGGATACGCATCACCGCTTTCTCGCCCTGCGCGGTGGGGAGGGTCGAGAGTCGCAGGTCGAGCTTTCGGCCGTGCACCATCGCCCGGATGCGGCCGTCCTGGGGCAGGCGGCGCTCGGAGATGTCGAGGTTGGCCATGATCTTGAGTCGGCTGATGATCGCCGCGTGCATGTGGTGCGGCGGGCTCATCGAGTCGAACAGCACGCCGTCGATGCGGTAGCGGATGTTCAGCCGCTTCTCCTGCGGCTCGATGTGGATGTCGCTGGCGCCTTCCTTGACCGCGTTGAAGATCAGGTAGTTCACCAGGCGGATGACCGGGCTCTCGCCGGCCATCTTCTCGAGGTCGAGATCCTCCTCCTCCTTCTCGACGACCTCGACCTCGTGCTCGTCGATGTCGGCGATGATCTGCTCGACCTGGGCGTTGCTCTCCGCCTCGCTGCCGCCGCCGTCCTCGGCGTAGCCCTCGAGGTAGCGCGTCAGCTCGCCGCGGCAGACCACGACCGGCTTGACCGGCTGGCCGAGCTTGTGGCGGACCTCGTCGACCAGCAGCAGGTTGTCCGGGCGCACGACGCCGAGGATCACCCGCGTGCCCGTGCTGCGCAGCGGCAGCACGCCGTTGTCCTTGCAGTAGTCGGTCCCGAGGCGGTCGACCAGCGCCTCGACGTCCCCGGGCAGCCCCTCGATGCGCTCGAGGCTCATGCCCGCGAGCTGGGCGACCGCGCCCTGCAACGCGGTCTCCTCGACGCCCATGTCCTCGAAGATGTCCACCAGCGTCTTGCCCGGGCTCTTGCTCAGCACGGTCCGCGCCGAGTCGAGCTGGGCCCGGCTGATGGCGCCCGTCTGGAGCAGGACCTGCCCGAGGTCGTCCCCGCCGCCGGCGGAGGTCGCTTCCTCGGGCGTCCAGATCTCGCTCAGCGAGCCGGACCCGCCGGTCGAGGCGTCGTCGAAGGGGTCTTGCCTGAAGTTCATGGGCATCACTCTTTGCGCTTGAGGTCGGCAGGCGGGGTCACGCCCGCCGGGACGGCCGGCGCTTCCCTGCGCCGGGCCCGATTATTGCTTCATCACGATCTTGAACTGTTCGCCTTCGGCTTCGAGGATGGCTGTCGCCTCGGCCGCGACGATCTTCGCCACCGCGAAGCTGCCGATCGAGTCGCCTTCCTGGAGAAACTCGCCGTTGATGACGGCGATGGGCGTGTCGCCGCCCATGACGGTCTGCAGCTCGAGGCGGTTGAACTCGCCGCGCAGCCGGGCGAGCCGCTGCTCGCGGTTGTCGTTGTTCGCCTGAGGCTCTTCCGGCTTGTCGCCGCCGGGCAGGGCGAGGGCGAACGGGTTCTTCTGCACGTAGTTCACCGGCACCTGGGCCTCGGCGATGTTGGTGGAGAACATCTCGATGATCGACTCGGTGTCGGCGAGCAGGGCGGAGGGGTTGATGCCCATCATGCCGGCCACGCCCGCGGCTTCACCCGCGGCCGCCTCGCCGCCGGCGCTCTCACGCAGCTGCGCGAGCGCCTGGTTGACCCGGTTTTCCACCTGCTGCGCCTGGGTGTCCGTGGTCAGGTCGCCGCGCAGCGCGTTCATCATGTAGAGCACGCCCGCCGCCACCGCCACGACCAGGACGACGATCAGCACGTTCGTGTTCAGCGAGCGCTTCTCCGAGTCGTCGAACTCGGTCGGGTCGGTCTCGCCCGTGCCGTCCGCGCCGGCGACGCCGCCGAGCAGCGACATGCTCTGCGGCTCGTCGGACTGCTCCAGCCGCGGGGCCTCGCCGCCTGGCCCGCCGGCGCCGTTCGGGCTCGTCAGGTCGCTGTGCTCGGTAGGGGAAAACTGGCTCATCACGGGGTCTCCTGACCGGCCTTGGCTCGACCGCCATCGAAGAAAATGCTCAGGGTCACGATCGCTTCCATCTGCCCGTCCTGTTCATGGTCGCGCACGAGGTCCATCGTCGGCATGCGCGTCACGCGGGGCAGGCGCTCGAGGTCGAGCATGAAGCTGTAGAAGCCGTCGAAGTCGCCGACGATCTTCATCTTGATCGGCAGCTCGGCGTACTGGGCGCGGGTGACGATCTTGTCCGGCTCGACGCCCTTCTGCTCGAGCTGATGCTTTGCCGCCAGTTCCCACACCTCCTTGAGAATCTTGTCCAGCTCCTGCCGGGCGGGCAGCTTGGCCTCGTAGGTGTCCAGTGCCCCGGAGAGCTTGTCGATCTCCTTGCCGAGGTCGTCGATGTTCTGCGTGGCCAGCTCGAGCTCTTCGAGCTTCTCCTGCTTCTGGCCGATCTCCGTTTTCGCCTGGGCGATCTGGGTGCCCCACGGCTGGAAGACCAGCATCCACGCAGCCACCGGCACGGCCGCCACGAGAAGAATGAACAACAGTTCGCGTAGTCCGAGTCGCATGGGGGCTACTCCTTGGCCTTGCTGGCGTCAGGCTTCGGGGGGGTGATCGTCACCTGGTCGCTCATCGGGTTCTGCTCCAGACCGCGAGCGACGCGGGTGGGCTCGAGGTGCTGCAGGTCGAGCTCCTGGGTGACCGCCAGTTCGAGGCGGAACTCGCGAACCTGACGGTCGTTGCTCTTCTCGCCGTAGGGGCTTCGGCCGGGCTCGCGGCTGTAGATGAGGTTCACGTCGTGGAACATCTCGTGACCGCTGAGGGCGCCGATGAACTGCGACACTTCCAGGTCCGTCGGCGCCAGGCCCTCGAGCACCATCGTCACCCGCGTCTCGGGCAACTCGACGGGGGGCGGCTGGCCTTCCTTCTGCGCCTCCTGCTTGGCGAGGCGCTGCTGCTCGGCCTGGAGCGAAGTCCGCGGCCGACGGGCCTGCTGAACGACCTCGGTCTTCATCTCGGTCGAGGTCAGGCTCAGCGTCTGGGGCATGTGGTTGATCAGTTGCGAGAGGATCAGGCTCCGCGGCACGCGCTCGACGAGCACGGAGGTGATCCTGGCCTTGCGCATCATCGTCGCCTTGCGGCTCTGCAGCTCCTGGAGCTGCTCGATGCGCTGGGCCGCCTCCTCGAAGCGGACGTTGACCGCCTGCTGCGTCTCGCGGACGCTCTCGTCCTGCTGGGCATAGACGTAGTAGCCGCCGCCGACGCCCATGAGCATCAGGGCGAACAGCCCGAGGCAGAAGACGTTCGTCCGCCTGGCGGCTCGTTTCTCGAGGTAGTCTTCCGGAAGGAAGTTCATGTCCTTGGCCATGGCTTGCTCCATTGGGGTCGGGGCTCGAAATCCGGGTCGGCCGCGCTGCTTGCGGGGCGGCCGGGCCCACCGACTCCGACTCGTTTACACGCTTTTCTCACTCAGGCTCAGGCCCAGCGGCACGGCCCAGCCGGGCTGGGGCTGGTCGAGATCGACCCCCGCCCCCGGCTTGCCGCCGCGGCCGATCGCCGCGAGTGGGTTGCCGAGCTGCGCGGCCGTCCGGAGGCTGCGGGCGATGCGCTGGCAGATCTCCACCTGCCGCGCTTCGCCGCCGAGAAACACCAGCTTCTCGAGCGGGTGCTCCGGAAAGAGGCTCTGGTGGTAACGCACGCAGAGTTGCAGTTCGTCGGTGAGGCAGTCCAGCATGTCCTCGCCCACCGGCGCGGCCGCGGGCGGGGCGGTGGTGGACGTCGCCACGTCCAGCGCGGGAATCCCCGTCACCTGCGCGGGGGCGGCGGCCGGCTCGGCCGGGGTGTCGGGCCTCGTCTGTCCCGCCTCGGCCAGGCGGGCCGCGCGGGCGTCGGCGAAGCTGAGGCCCCGCTGCGTGGCCACCTCGCGGGTGATCTGGTCGCCGCCGGCGGGAATCTTCTTGGCGAACACCAGCTTGTCGCCCTGGGCGATGACGACCTTGGTCGTCGAGCCGCCGATGTCGATCAGGGCGACCGTCCGCCCCGGCTCGTGGCCGGGCATCTGCTGGTAAGCCTGGAGCAGCGCCATCGGCTCGCCCTGCATGCCGACGATGTCCAGCTTGCTCTGCCGGGCCAGTTCGACGTAGCCCATGACGACATCGCGGTTCGCGGCGAGCACGAGCACCTGCTGGCAGGGCCCGCTCTCGCGCACGATCTGGCCGACGCGGAAGTGGCGCACCACCATGCGCGTCGGCTCGACGTTCAGCCGCTCGCGAAGCTGCATCTCCACCCGCCCGGTGAGGTCCTCGTCCGGGCCGGCGGGAATTTCCACGTGCTGGGTGAGCGTCTGCAGCGCCGGGAGCGAGCAGACCGCCTTGCGGCCGCGAAACGGCTGCGACTTGAGCAGTCGCGGCAGGGCGTCCGCGAGAAACTGCCGCCTCGCCTCGCCGTTGAGCCGGGCCGATTCCGGCACCATCTCACTCGCCGCGGCACGAATCCGCGGCGAATCGCCCGCCGTCAACTGAAGCAGCTTGAGCTGGTCGCTGCCGAAGTCGATGGCGATGGGCGTGTGCCGCGATCTGGGGAAGCCGAATGCCATAAGTAGGGGCCATGTCTGAAGTTTTGGGCCGCCGGGGCGACTGGCCACGCGTTGCCGACGCGCACCGGGGCCGAACCACACTCGGTGCATCGGCACGCCGGTTGACCCGGTTTAGCGAGATTTCGCAAGTTATCGGATTGTTTTTTCCGGCAGGGTCGGCACAGAACGCACGCCCGGCATGACCGGACCCCGACCGCGTCGCAGAAACCCGCGCCAGACAGGCAGAAACGCCCTTTGGCGATCATCGGCAGAAGCCGATGGAAAAATCAGTCGCCCCGAAAAGCCCCCGAAAAAGCCCGCCGCCTTCAGTCCCCCGCGTACTCCGCCGAGGCCGTGCAGGTCTCGCGCACGCGGATGCGCTCGAGCAGGGGGACCTCCGGCTTCAGTCGGTCATAGATCCATCGCCCCAGGTTCTCGGCCGTGGGGTTCTCCAAACCCTCGATCTCGTTGAGCAGGTAGTGGTCCAGCCGCTGCTCGAGGGGCTTGATCGCCGCCTTGAGCTCGCCGAAATCGACCAGGTACCCCTTCTCCGGGTCCACCTCGCCCGAGACGACGACGTCCACGTAATAGCTGTGGCCGTGCAGCCGCCGGCACTTGTGGCCCTCGGGAAACGTCGGCAGCCAGTGGGCGGCCTCGAAACGGAACGTCTTGGTCAGTGTGCTCTGCATGGTGTGTCGCTGTCGTCAGGGGCCCCGGCTTACACGCCGCGAGCCATCGGGTCCCAGATAAGTTTGTGAAGCTGCGTCTGCAGCCGAACCGGCAGGCGGTCCTCCAGGATCCACGCTGCCAGGTCGCGGATCGCCAGGCCGGGCGCGCCGGCAATCTCCCGGCTGGCGGGCATTGCCGCCGCGGCGCTCATGAGCAGATGCCCCGCGCCGAGTTTCTCCACCAGCCCGCGCTGGCGAATTACCTGCCGGGCCCATTCGTAGTCCGCCCGGTCCGTGAGGACGAACTTGATCTCGTCGGCCGGGCGGAGCAGGTCGAGGTTTGCCCAGCGGGTGCGGTCGCTCTCGCCGCTGCCGGGCGTCTTGAGGTCCACGATGCGGATCACCCGCTCGTCGCACGGGCCGATGTCGCACGCCCCGCTGGTCTCGACGAGCACGGTCCGCCCCCGGTCGCAGAGGCGGGTCATCAGCTCGAACACGCCCGGCTGAAGCAGCGGCTCGCCCCCGGTGATCTCCACGAGTCGGCCCTCGCCGCCGCTGACGCGGTCGATCTCGCCCATGATATCGTCGAGCGTCCGCCGGGTCCCGCCGCGGAAGGCGTACTCGGTGTCGCAGTAGGCGCAGCGCAGGTGACACCCCGCCAGCCGGACGAAGACGCAGGGGAGCCCGGCCCAGGTGCTCTCGCCCTGGACGGAATAGAAGATCTCGCTCAGAACCAGTGTCGTCGGGGAACTCATCACGCGTGCCCGCTCCGGCGGGAGGTCGGCAGGTCGTCGAGCAGCTCGCGCACCGGGCGGCCGAGCCGGGGGTGCACCGCCTCGGGGGCGATCTCCGCCAGCGGCTCGAGCACGAACGCCCGCTCGTGCATCCGCGGGTGGGGGACCGTCAGCCCCGGCTCGTCGATCCTGCGATCGTCGTACAGCAGCAGGTCGAGGTCAAGCACCCGCGGCCCCCAGTGGACCCGCTCGGCGGACGACTCTCGCCCGGCCTCGGCCTCGATGGCCTGCATCGCGTCGAGCAGCTCGCGGGGGGCGAGGTCGGTCTCCAGCTTCGCCGCGGCGTTGAGGAACGGACCCTGGCCCGCCGGCCCGCCGACGGGGGCGGTCTCGTGCAGGCGGCTCATCGCGATGAGCCGGGTGCGCGGCAGCGCGCCGAGCGCCTCCGCCGCCCGCTCGAGCTGCACGCGGCGGTCGCCGAGGTTGCTGCCGAGGGCGACGAGTGCGATGGCCATAACGGACATTGTTGGCCTAAGTCGCCCCCGGGGCAAACCGGCTGCCGGCACGGCGCCCACTTTTTGTCCTGAGACGCTTTCTCAATGGCGCACCAGCCGCTACCATGGACCGACTCTAAGCTTTCGGATTGCCCGGAGGTTGCAAACGCGTCCCCGCCGCCGGGGCCCGGACGCTCACCCCCAGCGACACCAGGAGTCAACCGTGTCTTCCACGCCGCAGCTCACCCAGCCGCTCGACCTCGACGCCGTCAACGCCCGCCTCGAGGGTGCGGACGCCATGTGCGTCTTCGAGTGGGCCGCGGAGCGGTTCGGCGACCGGCTCGTGATGACCTCCAGCTTCGGTGCCCAGTCCGCGGTGATGCTCCACCTCGCCACCCGCGCCAAACCCGACATCCCGGTCATCTTCATCGATACGGGCTACCTCTTCCCCGAGACCTACCGCTTCGCGATGGACCTCACCGAGCGCCTCGGGCTCAACCTCCAGGTCTACCGCCCGCAGATGACCACCGGCTGGCTCGAGGCCCTGCACGGCCGACTCTGGGAGCAGGGCCGGGAAGGCCTCGAAAAGTACCACCGGATCGTCAAGGTCGAGCCCATGCAGCGGGCGCTCGAGGAACTCGACGTCGCCGCCTGGGCCGCCGGCCTCCGCGGCCAGCAGACGCGCCACCGCGCCTCGCTCCGCCGGGTCGAGATGCAGGGCGGACGCTACAAGATCCACCCCATCCTCACCTGGTCCACCCGCGACGTGCACGCGTACCTCGAGAAGCACGATCTGCCGTACCACCCGCTCTACGAGCAGGGCTACGCCTCCATCGGCGACGTCCACTCCACCCTCCCCGTCACTGCGGGCGAGGACGAGCGCTCCGGCCGGTTCGGCGGACACGCCCAGGAGTGCGGCCTGCACCTGCCCACCACCCGCGAAGAGGACCAGAGCCGCGAGTCCTCCGGGCTCTGATCCCGCTACCGCGGCGGGGCCCGGGTCGGCCCAGCCGGTCCGGGGTTTCCCGCCCGACCTCTTTCCGCCTCTTCGTGCCCCTTCGTACCCCTCCGTGCCGCCGTGGTTTTCCGGTCCCGCGCACGAAAAAGCCCGGCAGCCTCGCGGCCACCGGGCTTTTATCGATTCAGGCTGAATCAGCCTGTGGACAGCGCCTTACACGCTGGCAGCGGCCTTGTAGAAGTTCGGCAGCGGCTCGCCGAGCTTCTTCCACTGCGCGATCACGTCGTCGGCGCGGCCGGCGGAGTTGAGCATGTGCAGCTTGCGCTTGACCATGTCAACGATGGCTTCGCGGCCGGGGCCGAGGTATTTGCGCGGGTCGAACTCGGCGGGGTTCTTGGCGAACACCTCGCGGATCTTCGCCGTCAGGGCCAGACGCAGGTCGGTGTCGATGTTCACCTTGCACACGCCGTACTTGCGGACGGCCATGGCGATCTGATCTTCCGGCACACCCTTGGCGTTGGGCATGTTGCCGCCGTACTGGTTGATCAGGTCGATGAACTCCTGCGGCACGCTCGAGCTGCCGTGCATCACCAGCGGCAGGCCGGGGCAGGTCTTCATGATCTGCTCGACGCGGTCGAAGGCCAGCTTGGCCTCCTTGGTGAACTTGAACGCGCCATGGCTGGTGCCGATGGCGACGGCCAGGCTGTCCACGCCGGTGCGCTTCCAGAAGTCGGCCGCCTGCTCGGGGTCGGTCAGGAACTTGGCCATGTTCTTCTCGTACTCAGCCGCGTCGAGGCCGACGACGTCTTCCTCGATGCCGCCGAGCTGGCCGAGCTCCGCCTCAACGGTCACGCCGGCTTCGTGGGCCACCTTGACGACCGCGGCGCTGAGCTCGACGTTTTCTTCGTAGGGGTGATGGCTGCCGTCGATCATCACGCTGGTGAAGCCGTCGGCGATGCACTCCTTGACCAGGTCGACGGTGTCGCCGTGGTCGAGGTGGATGGCGATCGGGAGGTTCGGGTAGTCCTCGACCGCGGCATCGATGATGTGCTTGAGGTACCGCATGTTGGCGTAGCTGCGGGCACCCTTGGACACCTGGAGGATCAGCGGGGAGTTCTCGGCAGCACAGGCCTCGATGATCCCCTGGGTGATTTCCATGTTGTTGACGTTGAACGCACCAATGCCGAACCCACCCTCGTAGGCGAGGTCGAACATCGGCTTCGTGGTCATCAGCGGCATAAGGCTTTCTCCTCGTTTCGTCTGGAACGCGGGGTTAATCGGAGAGACCGGTATTCTAGCAAGCTCTCGCCCGTCGTGCGAGCCATCCGCCCGCTTCGCCGCCGCCGGTGTCCGGGCAGCGCGTTGACCGCCCCCGGGGGGGCTCCTAACGTCCGGGAGCAGGCGCCGCGTACGACCCTTCGCGGGCTCCGCGCCTGCCCGGGGCGAAGGACCAGCCAGCGCCCGGCAGGCCCGCGACGCAGGGAGGAGCGAGCCCATGAACATCTTCGTCACCGGCCACCGCGGCTACATCGGCACCCATCTCGTCGAACTGCTCCAGCAGGCGGGCCACCACGTCACCGGCTGCGACCTCGGCCTGTTCGACGGCTGCGAGTGGGGCGAATGCCCCCGACCCGACCACGAAATCATCAAGGACGTACGCGACCTCGACGAACGCGACCTCGACGGCCACGACTGCGTCATGCACCTCGCCGCGATCAGCAACGACCCCATGGGCGATCTCAACCCCGAGATCACCGAATCGGTCAACCGCGACGGGTCGATCCAGCTCGCCCAGCGGGCCAAAAACGCCGGCGTCGGCCGGTTCCTCTTCTCGGGAAGCTGCTCGGTCTACGGCAAGGGCGACAAGCTCGACCTCGAAGAGACCGACCCGCTCAACCCGCTGACCGCCTACGCCCGGTCCAAGATCGAAACCGAGGCCGCCGTCTCCGACATGGCCGACGACACCTTCACCCCCGCCTACCTGCGCAACGCGACCGCCTACGGCCATTCGCCCATGCTGCGCATCGACCTCGTCGTCAACAACCTGCTCGGCTCGGCGCTCGCCTACGGGCAGATCCGCATCAAAAGCGACGGCTCCCCCTGGCGGCCGCTGGTCCACTGCCGGGACATCGCCCGGGCGTTCGTCGCCTTCGCCGAGGCGCCGAAGCAGAACATCCACAACCAGGCCGTCAACATCGGCGGCAACGCCGAAAACTACCAGGTCCGCGACGTCGGCGACCTCGTCCACCACTGCATCCCCGAAGCGGAGATCGCCTACACCGGCGAGACCGGCGAGGACCCGCGCAACTACCGCGTCAACTTCGACAAGCTCGCCCGCGTCCTGCCCGAGTTCGAGCTCGAATACACCCTCGAAAAGGGCATGGAAGAGCTGTACCGCGAGATGGTGGACCGCGGCTTCGATCAGCACGACTTCGAAGGCGACCGCTTCGTCCGCCTCCGCACCCTCAAGCCCCGCCTCGGCCGACTGGGCATGAGCGCAACGCGGTAACAAACCACAAGAAGATGCGCGGCACCTTCACTCCCCCTGCGCCACGTCCGCGAGCAGGTCCTTCGCCGCACCTCGGCCGAGCGTGAACCACTGCGCCTCGCCACCTCGGCGAAGCGCCGCGGTGCCGCCGGCGTAGAGCTCCAGCGTCGCCTGTTCGCCGTCCGCGAGCTCGATCGTCATCCGCCGCACCGGCTCGTCCGCGCCGCCGATCGGGCCGGGCAGATAGTGCTCTGCCGTCAGCCCGCCCAGCCGCTCGTACAGCTTCGCCGCCGCCGCGGTGTCGATCGGCCGACCGCTCGTGCTCACGAACCGTCCCGCCGGCGTGCGGCGGACCGCCGGGCCGTCCTCGATCGCCACCGACTCGATCGCCGCGGCGTCCAGCGACAGCACCAGCCGGTCGCGAAACTCGGCCGCGATCGCCTCGGTCGCCGCGTCGGGCAGCCTGAAGCCGGCATCCACGCCCGCCATCGTCGCCCGGCCGCTGGCGAGGTCGACCTCCAGCCGAACCGGTTCGCCGGTGTCCCGCTCGATCGCCAGCTCGGCCGACTGATCGAGCTGCGGCGCTTCCGCCAGCCACTCGCGCACCCGCAGCGGCCGAAGCTGACCCAGCAGCGCCTCCAGCGCCGGCTGCTCCAGCTCGCCCCCGGCCAGCCGCCAGCCGCCGTCTTCGCGTTCGATCTCGTAGCTCGCCTCCCGTTCCGGCACGGTCAGGCGGATGCTCGTGACGTGGGCGGGGTCGATGCGCACCAGCGTGCGGTCGCGCAGGCTCAGCCGGGGTTCGAGCAGGGGGGCGACCTGGCCCCGCGCGAGCTGGTAGGCCACCGGCTCGTCCTCGCGGCGGGCGAGGTAGAACCCGCCCGCCTCGTCCGGGTAGATCCGGATCGTCTCCCGGCTGGCGTTCACGCGATCCGCCAGCGTCAGCGTCGCCGTCGGCTCGCCCGTGAGTGGGTCGGCCGGGCGGTAGTCCACCGCCTCGGCGCGGATCGCCTCGATGAGTCGGCCCATCGCCTCCCGGTCCGGCTCGTAGTCCGGGCCGGGCTCGGCAAACGTCCAGCCGCCGCTCTCGGTGCGCGCCAGCGCGATCGGCTCGCTGCCGGGGCGGGCGATGTCGATCCGCCCGAGGTCGCCCGGCTCGAAGCTCGTCATATGCGGCGCCCGCAGCGCGTCCTGCCCGCGGTCAACCGCCTGGACCGTCTCCGCCCGCACGGCAAAGACGACGGTGGACGGCTCGTCCCCGCGCGACCAGGTGGCGTAATACAGCCGTTCCTCGAGATCGGTCGGCGAGCCCACGCGCAGCGTCCGCCGCTCGGGCTCCGCGCCGGGCCGGGCCGCTTCCAGCGTCAGCTCCAGCCAGGGCGACGCCAGCCCCAGCGGGGCGAGGTTGTCCGCATCGTCGGTGACGAAGGTGGCGATCTTCACCTGCTCGATCGCTGCGATCAGCCGCTCCACCGCCGACCGACTCACCCGGCCGGTGCTGCCGGTGAACTGCCAGTCGCTGCCCGTGCGGGTCAGCTCGACCTGCTCCTCCGATCGCTTCAGCGCGACCCGCTGCACCCGCCCGGCCTCGGGGGCGTCGAGCTTGCGCACCCGCCAGCTTCGCGGGCTGCCGGTCACGACCGCCTGGTGCAGCGTGCCCCCGACGAGGTGCACCTGCTCCTCGCCCGCCAGCGACAGGTACGCCCGGCCGCCCAGGGTCTGCTCGCCCAGCTCGAACGCCCGCTCGCCCTCCGCGGTCTCGAACCGCACGACCGCCTGCGGAGGCGACAGCCCGGCCTCGTCGCCCGGCTCGAAGGTGCGGTAGCTTCGCAGACGCCCGGCCGCGGCGATCAGCTCCTGCACCTTGGCCGGGTCGAGACCGAACTGCACCGGCGCCGTCTGAACCCAGCTCTGCCCGTCGCGCACCAGCACGACCCTCTCGCCGTCCGCCGGCTCGATCACGATGCGCCGGACGTCTGCCGCGCTCAGGCTGCCCGGCGGCAGCAGCGGGTCGCCCTCGGCGGCGGGGCCGGCGGCCTGCCGGGGCGTTTCCGCCGGAGCATTGCCGCGCTCGAAGGCGAGGAAGTAGACCGCGGCGAGCGCGACCAGCACGAGCAGGATCAGGGTCGTCTTGAAGTTCATCAGTCTCTCGCTCTGTCAGCTCCGCCTGCGCACCAGGGCCACGCCCACGCCCGCCAGCACGACCACAGCGGGCAGGCCAGCCATCAGGCCCCAGCCGTACACCATCCGCTCGCTGTCGCCGAGTTCGCCCACGCGGCGGACCATCTGCTCCTGCGGGCCGGCTGCGATCATCTCGTCCATCCCCGCCAGCCAGTAGACACTGGAGAGGAAAAGCTGGGCATTGCCCGGCGTCTGCGGGGTCGCCGTCAGCTTGTCCTGGCCCCACATCGGGTCGGTCACGGCAATCAGCCGCTGGTGGTTCCGCTCGGCCAGGGCGGCGACGGTGAAGGTCTCCGCCGCGGCTTCGGGGTCATACTCCGCCTGCTGCACGGCCTGCAGCGAGCTGAGCGTCTCGGTCCACATGTCTTCCTCGTGGAGCCGAATCAGCGGCTTCACCGTCGTCTGCGGCACCGCGTCCGGGCGCAGCTCGACCGGGCAGCTCAGGGCGACCACCGTCGGCAGCGCCCGCACCGCCTGGGCGACGGGCACGTTCGGCCACTGCTCGACCTGCATCATCGCGGCGTTCAGCGTCTTTCCGTCCGGCCGAACCACCTTGTGAAGCACGACGCGGTCGAGCTGCGGCTCGATGCCCCAGCGTTTCAGAATGGCGAGTTCGGACTCGCTCTCCCCGGCGGCGGGAAGCACCCCGGGCGCGAGCATGAACATCGTCGCGTCGCCCGCATCCATCCGCTTCTCGAGCAGGGAAAGCACCTGCGTTTTCGCCTCGTCGCTGCCGTCGATCGCGCCGGGTTTCGTCGACTGCAACAGCGGCAGCGCAATCCACACCACCGGCTGGCCTTCCTTCGGCTCGGGCGGCGGGCCGGGCGCGATCTCCTCCCCCGACGGCGCCCGCCGCGGCTGCGGGCTCCACTCGGTCACCTCGAACTGGGCGTTGCGAAGCTGGTTCACCACGTGCTGGTAGGGGCTCTTCGGCCCCAGCACGCTGCCCTGGGCGATCGAGACGAACACGACCAGCGGCCGCTGGTCGCGGTTCATGCTCGCCAGGGCACCGGTCAGCATCTGCTCGCCGAAAAAGAGCGGCCCCCGCTCGCTACCCTCGCGGCGGAGCATCTTCGACGCCTCCAGCGCCCGCACCTGCTCGGGGCCGATCACCAGCACGACCTCCGAGCTGGAAAGCGCCTGCCGCAGCCCGTCGTACTCGGCCGGGGTGTCCACCCGGTCGAGCTCGAGCAGGGCGGCCTCGGCCTGCTCCTGCGCCTGGCGAAGCTGACGCGCCGCGCCCAGCAGCGTGTCCTGGGCACCCGCCGGCACGCCCGGCAACTCCGACACGGCCCCGAGCTGGTCCGCCGCCTTGGAGAACATCGCCCCCGAGAGCTGCTCCATCACGTTCACCAGCGTCGTCTTCGCCGCGACGTAGTCCGGCATCGCGCCGTCCATCACGCGGCCAAGCTGCTTCTCCAGCGTCTCGTGCTGCGTCTCGAGATAGCCCAGCGAGGCGATCACCTTCTGTACAGGCGACACGTAACGCGGACTGCCCAGCCCCCCGGGCTCCGTCAGCGGCTCGAGATCGCCGGCGATCGTCTTCGCCTGCCCGGCCGCCTGCTCCAGGGCGTCCCGGCCGGCGGCGATGGCGGCCTCCACCTCGGGCAACTGATCGGCGTAACGGTCCTGCAGCTCGCGCAGCAGCTTCTCGCGCTGCGCCGGCGTCACGCCGGGCTGGACGTGCTCGACCGAGATCCGCCCGCTGGCGGCGGCGTACTCGTCGGCAAGATCGCGCAGGGACTCGTAGTTGTCGCTCGACGGGCTGACCACGCTCACCAGCCGGTAGTCCGCCTCCAGCGAGCCGAGCACCTGCCGGGTCTGGTCCGACAGCGAGTGCTGCCGCGTCGCGGTGAGGTCCAGGCGGAGCCAGTCCCGGCTCTCCGGGCCGAGGCTCGCGTACTGACGATGGACGATCCAGTTCACCAGCACCGCCAGCGCAGCGGCGAGCAGCACCGCGAGGGTGACGTTGAGCCCGTAGCGGGTTCGCCGCTTCGCCTGGGTCTGGTGCCTGGGCCGGTTTTCGGTTTGGTCTTTGGCCATGGTGTCGGCCCCCGGGGGTTGGTTTACCGCCAGCGGCGGCTTTCGAACAGTTTCACGCCCACGAACAGGAACAGCGCCGTGCCCGTGAGGAAGAAGACGAAGTTGCGGATGTCGATCAGCCCCCGGGCGAAGTGCCGGTACTGCTCACCGATGTGGATGTAGTACAGCGCCTGCTTGAGCCAGACCGGCATCCACGCCGCCTGCACGAGCAGGGTGATGCCCAGGCTCAGGGTGCCCGCGGCGAGCACGGTGAGAATGAACGCGATGAGCTGGCTCGACGTCACCGCCGAGAGGCAGGTGCCGATGGCGAGATACAGCCCGCCCACGAGCACCAAACCGAGAATGCCGGTGAAGATCGGCCCGTAGTCCGGGTCGGCGGTGAGCTCCAGCACGCCCACCTGCACCAGCAGGGGCAGCAGCAGCACCAGTAGAAACGCCAGTGCCCCGAGCCACTTGCCCACGATCACCTGCGCGTCGCTCACCGGCGCGGTCATCAGAAGCTCCAGCGTGCCGCTGCGGGCCTCCTCGCTGACCAGACGCATGCTGATCGCCGGAACGAGCAGCACCAGCAGCCACACCAGGACGTTCAGCTCCCAGCGCAGCTCGGCCGGGGCCCCGGCCTCGAAGCCGGCGAAGAAAAAGGCGCTGCTCACCAGCGCTGACACCGCCAGCACCAGGTAGGCCACCGGCGAAAAAAACAGCGACGACAGTTCACGCTTGGCGATCGTCAGGGTGTGATTCATGGCAGGGCAGTTCGCAAAAGAGGGTCAGCGGCTGGCGGCCTCGGCCGGCTCGGGTTCGGCAGGGGAAACCCCGGCCGGGGCGGCGACGGTCTGGCCCGTGATCTGGGCGAAGTATTCCTCCAGGCTCGCCTCGAGGTGCCGCAGCTCCCGCACGGGCACGCTTCGGCCGGCCAGCGCCTGACCCACCGGCTCGCGCAGGTCGGCGTCGCCGTCAGGGGTCACCACGGCCTGGCTCCAGCCGGCCTCGGCCCGCACCTCGGCCCGGTGGGCGGCAGGCAGGGTCTTGAGCAGTTCGTGCAGCTCGCTGGCGGGCATCTTCGCCTCGACCAGCACCTTGCCGCCCTGGCGGACGCGCTGGCGCAGCTCGGCCGGGCTGCCCTGGGCGACGATCTGCCCGCCGGCGATAATCAGCACCCGGTCGGCCGTCTTCTCCACCTCGGGCAAAATGTGCGACGAGAGCAGCACCGTGTGCTTGCCGCGCAGTTCGCGGATCAGCCGGCGGACCTCGCCGATCTGGTTCGGGTCCAGCCCGGCTGCGGGCTCGTCGAGGATCAGCACGGGCGGCTCGTGCAACAGCGCCTGGGCGAGCCCGAGGCGCTGGCGGTTGCCCTTGGAGAGGTGGGCGACCACCCGCCGGCGCAGCCTGCTCAGCCCGCATCGCTCGCAGACGACGGCGATCCGCTCCCGCCGGCGGGCGCGGGGCATGCTGAACAGTCGGCCGCGGAAATCGAGGTACTCCTCGACCCGCATTTCGCCGTACAGCGGCGTCGATTCGGGCAGATACCCGATCGCGGCCCGCGCGGCAGCGGGCTGGGTGAGCACATCGTGCCCGTGCACGCTCGCGCCGCCCGAGGTCGGGGGCAGATAGCCGGTGAGGATACGGATCGCCGTGGATTTGCCCGCGCCGTTGGGGCCGAGGAAGCCGACGATCTCACCTTCGGGGATTTCGAAGGAGATGCTGTCGACGGCCAGCGTCGGGCCATACCACTTGACGAGCTCTCGAGCTTCAATCATCGGGGGGAAGTTCCCAAATCAGGCGTAGAGGGACAGCCGCTCCGGAACCCTGACGGTGTAACGTACGGGCTGGGAAAGGTCAAGGTTCGACCGATAGCCGGATCGGGGGAAGAGGGGAGCGGAGCCATCGAGCCACGAGCCACGAGCCACCGAGCCTCCCTGCCCCGATGCTTCGCCGGCCGACGCCCCCGGTGGCTGCCTGGCTTGGTGCCTCGGTGGCTTCTCCCCCTCACTCCGCCTCCCGGATCCGCTGCATGAATGCGTCGCCGTAGCGCTCCAGCTTCGTCTCGCCGACGCCGCTGATGGCGAGGAACGCCTGGCGGCTGGTCGGGCGCTGGCTCGCCATCTGCCGCAGGGAGATGTCGCCGAACACGACGTAGGGCGGCACGTTCTGCTCGCGGGCGATCTGCGTGCGCAGGTCGCGCAGCTTGTGGAACAGCGCCAGCTCCTCGGGGCCGAGGTCCTCGGGTTCGATCGCCGCCCGGCTCTTTCGGCCGCTCCCCTTGGGCGGAGCCGCCCGGCTGGCGGCGACGTGCACCTCCGTCTTGCCGCGAAGCACCGCCAGACTCGACCCCGTCAGCCGGGCGACGCGGAACGAGTCGCTGCTCATCTCCAGTTGCCCGTCCTTGAGCAGGCTCTGGGCGACCAGCCACCAGTATCCCCGCGGCTTATCGTGGCCGATGCCGTGCACACTCAGCTCGTGGTGGCGGTGGTTGAGCACCTTCGCCGCCTCGGAGCCGCGAAGCACGTCGATGACGTAGTTGAGCCCGAAGCTCTGCCCCGTGCGGGCGACGGCCGAGAGCAGCTTCCGCGCATCCTCCGTCGCGTCTTGCAGCACGGGCGGCTCGAGGCAGTTGTCGCAGTGGCCGCAGTCCCCATCGTGCTCCTGCCCGAAATAGCGGAGCATCGGTACGCACCGGCACTGGGTCGTGTTGGCATATCGGCAGACCTGCTCGAGCATCGCGTACGCATGCTCGCGCTCGGCCGGGTCGGGCTTCTGCTCGATGAAATACTCCACCTGCGCCCGGTCGCCCGGCGAGTAGAACAGGATGCAGTCCGCCTTGAGCCCGTCGCGGCCGGCCCGCCCGGTCTCCTGATAATATCCCTCGAGATGCCGCGGCAGGTCGGCGTGGATCACGAAGCGCACGTCCGGCTTGTCGATGCCCATGCCGAAGGCGATCGTCGCCACCATCACCCGCGCCTCGCCGTACACGAACGCGTGCTGGTTGGCGTGGCGGTCCTCGCCGCTCATCCCCGCGTGATAGGGCAGGGCGGCGATGCCCCGATGACGCAGCCGCTCGGCGAAATCGTCGCATTTCGCCCGGCTCTGGCAGTAAATGATCCCCTCCGCGTCCCCGTGATCCTCGATGTACGCCGCGATCTTCTGAAACGCCTTCTGCTTGGGCCGAACCGCGTAGTGCAGGTTCGTGCGCTCGAAGTCGCTCTTGTACACCCCCGGGCTGCGCAGCCGAAGCTGGCGGACGATGTCCTGGGCCACCCGGGGCGTCGCCGTCGCGGTCAGCGCCATCATCGGCACGCCCGCGAACCGCCCGTCGAAGCCTTCGCGCAGCTCGCTGAGCATGCGGTATTCGGGGCGGAAGTCGTGGCCCCACTCGCTGATGCAGTGCGCTTCGTCGATGGCGAAGCGGGTCACGTTCATGCGCAAAAGCAGGTTCCGCCCGGCCGGGTTCATCAGCCGCTCGGGAGCCATGTAGACCAGGTCGTACGCCCCCGCAGCCGCGGCCTGCTCGCGCTGCTGAATCTCCGCCCGCTCCAGCGTCGAGTTGAGGAACGTCGCCCGCACGCCCGACGCCTGGAGCAGGTCCACCTGGTTCTGCATCAGCGCGATCAGCGGCGAAACGACGATCGTCACCCCCTCGTCCGCGATGGCGGGCAACTGGTAGCACAGCGACTTGCCGCCGCCGGTGGGCATGACGACGAATACGTCGCGCCCGGCCAGGGCGTCGGCGATGATCGGCTCCTGCATCGGGCGGAACTGCGTGTGCCCGAAGGTGGCCTTGAGCAGCTCCGCCAGGTCCGTCCGGGTCGCGGCGGCCATCGTGTCGGACAGCGATCCGTCCATGGAATCTCCTGGCGGGGCGGGTGAAAACGCGGGTTGGGCGCGGCAATTCGTGCGGGGCGGCTTGATGATCGCCGCGAGCAGGGGTATTCTGCCCACGTTCCGCCCGCGACGGGCTTTTCTGGCCGCAGCGCCAATGTTAGCATCACGGACGGGTCTTTTCGAGGCACTTGGGGAGTTTCCTCCCCGCAGCTTGCAGGACAGGGCTTCGCATGCGGCTGACCGACATCCTCCAACCCGACTGCATCAAGGTGCCGCTGGCCGCCACTGCCAAGGAGGCCGCGATCTACGAGCTGGTCGACCTGCTCGCCGAGCAGACCGCCGTCTCCGATTCGGACAAGCTCAAGGAGGCCGTCTGGCAGCGGGAAACCACCCGCACGACCGGCATCGGCCACGGCATCGCCATCCCCCACGGCAAGAGTGAGGGGGTGGACAAGCTGCGCATGGCCGTCGGCATCGCTGCCGAGCCGCTCGAGTTCGGAGCGATTGACAACCGCCCGGTCGAGCTGGTCCTCCTGCTCGCCTCGCCCATCGACCAGACCGGCCCGCACATCCAGGCCCTCGCCCGCATCAGCCGAATGCTCACCGATGACGACTTCCGCCAGTCGCTCAAGAAAGCGGAATCGCCCGAGCAGGTGTTCGAGATGATCAAAGAGCACGAGGCGAAGGCGCCGGCGTGACGCTTCGGAAAACCCGGGCTAACCACGAAGGCCCGAAGGACACGAAGCGGCACGAAGGGTGGAAAAGAAGTAGTTAGAGAGAGTTAGAGGAGTTACCGCCGGCTTTGCCGGCGGTGTGGTGCCGTGCGCACGTGTTCGGCTGCTCATTCGCCCCAAGCCGCGGCAAGCGCAGCGCCGCCGCGGGTATCGGTCCAGCTTTCTCAGTCGGATTCGCGCTTCGAACCCCAGCCACGCCGCCGCCATACCCGGGGCGGCGCTGCGCTCTGCCCCGGCTTGGGGGGGGCTGAGTCCGGAAGCTCTAACTCCCTCAACTCCCCCTGACTACTTCTTCTCCCCTCCCGGCCTCTTCGTGCCCCTTCGTGTCCTTCGCGGCTTCGTGGTCAACCGGGCGTCACTCCGCCGCGTTGTACAGGCTCATCGTCTTGTCCAGCCCGTCGCGGATCCAGCTCTCGATCGCGTCGCACGCCCGCTCGAGCGCAATCTCCAGCTCGTCCATCTGCTCTGGCGTGAACTTACCCAGCACCCAGTCCCGCTGCTTCACCCGCGGCGGAGGCGGATCGATCCCCACGCGCAGCCGCGGATACGCTCGCGTCGAGAGGTGCCGCTCGATGTCCGAGAGGCCGTTGTGTCCGCCCGCGCTGCCCTCGCCGCGCAGGCGGATCCGCCCGACCGGGAGCGCGGCGTCGTCCACCACGACCAGCAGGTCCTGCCCGGGCTCGAGCTTGTAGAAACGCACCGCCTCGCCCACCGCCTGGCCCGAGCGGTTCATGTACGTCGTCGGCTGCATGAGCAGGCAGCGCTCGCCGGCGATGGGCCCCTCCAGCACGCCCGAGCGGAAGCGCATCTTCGCCCCCGACAGGCCGTAACGCTGCGCCAGCCGCTCGAGCACCATGAACCCCGCGTTGTGGCGGGTCTTCGCATATTCCTGGCCGGGGTTGCCCAGCCCGACGATCAGTCGCATCGCACTACCTCGTCTTCAGCAGGTCCGGGGGCAGCAAAAGAGCCGCGCGAGTCGATCGGCGACCCGCGCGGCTCCTGGACGATTCCGCGTTGCCGGCAGGCCGGCGGCGGATTATGCCTCTTCGCCGCCTTCTTCCTCGGCGGCACGCCCGATGACCTCGGGCTCTTCGCCGGCGGCGGCTTCCTCTTCCACCTCCTCCTCGACCTCGGCCACGTAGCCGATGCGGGCGATCACCGTGTCCGGGTCGCTCACGGCCGTCACCCCCTCGGGCAACGCGATGTCCGCGAGCGTGATCACGTCGTCCGCGCCGAGGTCATCGATGTTGACCACGATCCGGTCCGGAATCGCATCGGCCCGGCAGCTCACGTCGACGGCAGGCGTCGGGTGGTCGAGCACCGCGCCGGCTTCCTGCAGGGCCTGCGGCTCGCCGACGAGCTCGATGTCGATCGACACCTCGACCTCTTCGGTCAGGTCCACGCGGGAGAAGTCGGCGTGAACGATGTCAATGCCGAGGTAGTCCCACTGCACGTCGCGGACCAGGCACGCCTCGGTCTTGCCGCCGTCGTGGGTGAGCTCGATCAGGTGCGCCCCTTCATGGAGGATGTCGTGGAACTGGCGGTAGTCCAGCGAGATCGAGACCGGGCCTTCCTTGTGGCCGTAGACGACCGCGGGAAGCTGGCCTTCCTTGCGCAGGCGGGCGGCGTAGCGGCTGCCGGTGCGCTCGCGCGGCTGAACCTGGAGTTGGGGAATCTCTTTCTTTGCCATGGGTTGAGTCTCCGTTGGTTGCCCCGGAAGGGGAATGTCGTGTGGAATCGAAAGGGGGTGCTCTGAAAAACGTGCCGCCTCAGCGCTTCCCGCCGCTGCTGCCGCGGAAGAGGCTGGACACGGACCGGTCGTGGTGAATGCGGTGCATCGCCTCGCCCAGGAGCGGCGCGACCGACAGCTCGACCAGCTTCTCGCGGATCGGGTCGCAGCGCTTGCCGCAGGGAAGGGTGTTGGTGACGATGAGCTTGCTGATCGGCGCCTCGCGCAGCCGCTCCATCGCCAGGCCCACCAGCACGGGGTGCGTGCAGGCGGCGAAGACGTCGCGGGCCCCGCGGTCCATGACCATGCGGGCGGCCTCGCACATCGTGCCGGCGGTGGAAATCATGTCGTCCACCATGAGGCAGGTCTTGCCCTTGACCTCGCCGATGATGTTCGCCGAGACCACCTCGCTGCCGCTCTTGCGCCGCTTGTCGATGATCGCCAGCTCGCCCCCGAGCCAGTTCGCATAGGCGTTGGCCATCTTCACGTTGCCCACGTCGGGGCTGACGAGCACGAGGTCGCCCATCTCCCCGCGAATGGTCTCGAAATACTGCATCAGCACCGGCGAAGCATGCAGATGGTCCATCGGGATGTCGAAAAAGCCCTGGATCTGTGCGGCGTGCAGGTCCATCGCCAGCACGCGGTTCGCCCCGGCGGCGGTCATCAGGTTCGCCACCAGCTTGGCCGTGATCGGCACCCGGCCCTCGTCCTTGCGGTCCTGCCGCGCGTAGCCGAAGTAGGGCACGACCGCCGTGATCCGCCCGGCACTGGCGCGCTTCAGGCAGTCGATGTAGATGAGCAGCTCCATCAGGTGGGCGTTGACCGGGTTGTAGGTGCTCTGCACGACGAAGCAATCCCGGCCGCGCACGTCCTCCTCGATCTTGGTGATGATTTCACCGTCGGGGAACATGTCCGTGTGCCCCTGCCCCATGGGCAGATCGAGGTAACGGCAGATCTGCTCGGCAAGCTCCCGGCCGGCCCGGCCGCAGAAAATCTTCAGGTTGTCGCGGTCGTCACGGTTCATCCCAGGCTCCCTGCCAGTCGCTCACGCAAAACTTCGTCCACGGCCGCGAGCTGCTGCGGCGTGTTCACACTCAAAACGTCCTCGGGCGGCACCGCGTCCACCACCGCGACCGTGTAGCCCCGGCTCCGCAGCAGCCCCGGCACGTCGGTGAGGTAGTACTCGCCCTGACGGTTGTCGTTGTCCACCTGCCCCAGCGACTCGAACAGCCGATCGCTGCGGAAGCAGTAGTAGCTCGGGTTCACCTCGCGAATCGCGAGCTGCTCCTCGCTCGCGTCCTTCTGCTCGACGATCTCGGAAAAATTGCCGTGCTCGTCGCGAACGACCCGCCCGTAGCCGCTGGGGTCGTCCAGCACGGCCGTCGCCATCGTGGCGGCGGCATCCTTCCCGCGATGCACCTCGAGCAGCTTCGTCAGCGTCTCGGGGCGGATCAGCGGCCCGTCGCCGGCGAGGACGAACACGTCCCGCGGCTCGACGTGCTCGAACAGCGGCTCGGCCATCCGCGCCGCGTGCCCCGTGCCGAGCTGCTCGGCCTGCTCGACGAACTCGACGTTCTCCATGCCCGCGAGCGCTTCGCGGACCAGCTCGCCCCGATAGCCGACGACCACGATGCACCGGCCGACGCCGGCCGACTGGCACGCCCTGACGACCCAGTAGATCATCGAACGGCCCGCCACCTCGTGGAGCACCTTGGGCAGGTCGCTGCCCATGCGCGTGCCCTTGCCCGCGGCCAGCAGAATCGCGTCCGGCGGGGGGGCGGGGGTCTGATTTCCGGCGTCCGATGCTGCTGTCACGATCCGTCTCTCCTCGCGGCGGATGCCGCTTGCGAGCCAGGATGCCCCGGCCGACCCGCGGGCCGACCCACAAACAACTGACCCGCCTGGATTCGAACCAGGACTGCCAGGACCAAAACCTGGAGTGCTACCTTTACACCACGGGCCAATCCGGTTTTTTACGTCAAAACGGGCTCGTGCGACCCGAAGCCCCGCTCGGCAGAGCAGTGGCAGGAGGGGTGCCCGGCCGTCACCGCCGACTCGAACCCGCCGCCCGCCGGTGTGGGCGACCCGTTCTTGTCCGCGCCAGCGCCGGCAGGGCGCTGTCACGGTCGGTCTGCAAATGACGCTACAAGTCTAGAGGCTGGCTGAGGGGTGTCAAATCAGGGCGATGGGGCGGGTTACTGTCCCCTCCGGGCCAGTCGCCGGGGGCGCCTGGGAAGCTCTTCATAAATGGTATCCGACACCATTTCTCCCCCCGACACCATTTCTCCCCCTGAGCCACTCGACCACTCGACCACTTCCCCTCACCGCCTCATCTGCAGCAGTCGGCTGGGCCGCTCGGGCTGGCCGGTGCGGGCGCTCAGCAGGCAGGCGGCGCAGCAGGCGAGGACCTGTTCGTCCATGGCCCGCGAGGTCGGCGGGGCGGGGCGGTCGATCAGGCGCTGCCAGTGGCCGGCGACGAGCGACGCCGGGTCGGACGGGGCGTCGAGGGTGGCCGAGTCGAGCAGGTCGCCGCTGCCGTGGTGCAGCTCGTAGCTGGCGTCGCTGACGCGGAGCTGGCCGTTTTCGCCGATGACGAGCAGGCGTCGGCAGGCCGTGGCGCCGCGGTCGGTGGCGAGGACGGTGACGGCCCCGCCGTCGGGCAGGCGGGCGTGGGCGGCGAGTCGGCCGGAGGCGGCGCGAAGCTGCTCGGGCAGGGCGGCGGTCGCGCTGATGAGCGAGGCGTCGATGCTCTCGGGCAGGTCGGCGAAGCTCAGGACGCTCTGCCAGGCGTCGTACAGCCGGGCGAAGAGCGACCCCGTGCCGGGCGTGCTCACGCATTCCATGGCGATCAGTCTCGGCTCGTCGAGCGCCTCGTGCGGTTCGGCCGCGCTGACGAAGCCGGGGCTCTGGCGGAAGTCGGGCAGGTAGTGCAGGCCGCCCGGGGCGCTGGCGAGCAGCGAATCGCCTCGGCCGGGCTTGCCGGTGAGGCTGGCGAGCTCGGCGAAATCCTGGGCGACCGGCTCGAGGGTGAGCACAGTGGTGCCCTGCTGCATGGCGGCGGCGATCTCGGCGAGGTAGGGGGCCTCGCTGCTGCTCAGGAGCAGCCAGCGGGCGGGATGGTCCACCAGCAGCTTGCGCAGGTCGTCCTCGCGGGGGCAGTCCAGCGTCTTCGCGGCGCGGTCCACCTCGGCGGTCCGCGGCCCGCCCAGCGCGAGGACGCGGACGGCGCCCTGCATGCGCTCGATCACCGCCTCGACGAGTCCGCTGCTCGGGCCGTCGGTCCAGATCGTCACCTCGGAATCGGAAGCCGGTTCGTTCATGACTGGCGCATAAGGTAGCACGCCGACGCTCCGCGGTCAGCCGGGGCGTGGGGGAAACGGCCGAAAACGGCGGCGGACGGGCCGATCGGGCGATCATTCGGCAGAGAGATTTCGTATAGACTGGTGCTGCGTGGATGCGGCGATCGCGGCCGGCTTCGGCCGGGCGAGGAAAGTCCGAACACGACAGGACACGGTGGTGGGTAACGCCCACCCGCTCCGCTCTGGCGGGGTGAGGGACAGTGCCACAGAAAACGAACCGCCGATGGGCCTTCGGGTCACAGGTAAGGGTGAAAAGGTGCGGTAAGAGCGCACCGCCGCCGCTGGTGACAGCGCGGGCACGGTAAACCCCACCGCGTGCAAGACCAAGCAGCGACGTTCGCTTTGCGACCGGCTGGTCCGGCCGGCCCCTCCGGGGGGGCGTCGCGGGTAGGTTGCTCGAGCCCGTCGGCAACGGCGGGCCTAGAGAAATGGTCGCCCCCGCCGCGTGCGGGAACAGAACTCGGCTTACGGTCCACGCACCGCATGTGACGACGCCCCGGGCAGATGTCCGGGGCGTCGTCGTTTCTGGGGAGGGGGGAGGAGTTAGAGGGAGTTAGAGGGAGTTAGAGGAGTTAAGGGGAGCCATGGGGGCGAAGTGAGGGGGGAACCCCGCGCCGCGGCTGAGCGCCGTGACCGGCTCTTGCCTCACCCTCTCTTCGTGCCTCTGTGTCTGCGGGGTTTCCCGCCGCCCGCGCAGAAAAAGAGCCCAGGGACGTGCATCCCTGGGCTCGAGCGTTCTGTGGGGCGATCGGTTACGGCTCGAGGATCATCTGGACCGCGTTGGCGGTGGGCAGGGTCAGGGCCCCGTGCGCCTCGGCGGCGGCGATGGCGGTCTCGCCCTCGGCGTTCTGCACGAGGTCCAGCAGTTCCTGCGTTCGGCTCTCGGGCAGCAGGTTGCCGAAGTAGGTCGCCGACTCGGCGAGGCTCTCCAGCAACTGGATCTGCAGATCGCTGCTCTGGGCGAGGGCGGCCTCGGCAAGGGCCCGCTGGGCCTGGCTGTCGTCGATCAGCGCCAGCACCCGGCCGGCACCGGTGACCACGGCCGACCGCTCGTCGCGGAGGGCGAGCGTCAGGGCCGGCAGGGCCTCCTCGACCTGGTAGACCGGGTTGCCCAGGGCGAGCTCACGCAGCACCTGCAGGGCGGTCAGGGCCATCTCGTCGGCTTCCTGGTCGCTCAGCGGTTCGGCGCCGACTTCGTTCGCGACGGCGCTGACGGCTTCCTGGAGAAGCTGCTCGTTGTCGGCGGCGACGACGTCCACCTGCTGGGCCAGGCCCTGAAGCTGCTGGCCGATCGTGTACTGGGCGGCGGGCTCGACCACGGCGACGACCGGGGCGGTGGCGAGTTCGTAGGTCTCGTCGAAGGCTTCGATCGTGTCGACGAGCTGCTCGGGCTCCTGGTTGAGCAGGACGAGGTCGATGCTCGGCCGGGCCTCGATCTGCTCCTGGACGTCCTCGAGGCTCTCGCCGCCGATGGCGACGTAGCCGGCCTCCTCGGCCTCGGCGCGGAGCCGGTTGAGCTCGCTCTGCTCATCGGCGATGGCCAGGGCGAAGCGGCGGCCGTCGGCGCGAATGCCCTCGGCCAGGGCGGGCACGACCCGGTAGGCCTCGGGGAACGCCTGCTGCGGACGGGCGTTGGCGAGCGCCTCGGCAGCGCGGAAGCGGACGCGGCGGCTGGGGTAGCTCAGGGCGTCGAGCAGCGGCTGCGTGCCGGCACCGACGTTGACCAGCGCCTGCGTGCCGGCGGTCCGGGCGAGCGCCTCGATGGCGTCGAGCGCCAGCGTGGGGTCGCGGTCGGCCAGCGCCCGGGCGAGCACGTCGTGCAGGCGGAGCGGGCCGGCGATCATGGCGTAGAACTCGGCGGGGCGGGCCTCGGCCGGGTAGCTCGGGTCCACCTCCCCCTCGGGCAGGCGGTTCTCCCGGCGGAGGTTGGCCATCAGGTAGAGGCTCAGCGCCGGGGCGAGGTCTTCGTTGAGCTCGAGCGCGTTGACGGCGGAGTCCATGGCCCGGACGTCGCCGTAGATCACGCCGGGCACGGGCACGGGCACGAGGCCGGCGGTTTCGCTGTAGCGCCAGACGATGCCCTGCTCGTTCGCCTCGTCATAGCCGGGCAGCCGGGTGCCGGCGGTGGCGGCCTGGTACTGGCTTCGGCCGAGGGCCTCGAAGAGCTGGGCGGCAGCGTAGTCAGTGTTCACGCCGGCCTCCTCGGCGAGCCGCTGGTAGGCGGTCTGCATCACCTCTTTGGCCGAGGGATCGGCGTCGGGGTCCTGGATCGCCTGCTGGAGGTAGGGCAGGGCCTCGGGGTAGCTGATGCGGGCGAGCACGCGGGCGACGGCGCTCTGCGTCTGCGGCTCGAGCTGGCCGAGGGTGACCGAGAGCGGGTACACCACCGGCCGACCCATCTCGACGAGGGCCGAGACGATGTAGGGGTGCAGTTGCCGCTGCTCGTCGTCCTGGAGCGTCTCGAGCATCTGGGGGACGGCGTACTGCCCGGCCGCGCTGAGCCGCCGCACCGCGTTGCGGTAGGGGCGCTGGCCCTCGCTGAGCAGCTCGATGTTCTCGGCGATGCGCTCTTCGTCGCGGCTGAGGTTGAGCCGTCCCTCCTCGATGCGCTGGGAGACCTGGCGGGCGATCTCGCGCAGGTCCTCGTTCTCAACGGCCCGGGCGAGGGTCTGCTCGTAGTTCTCGTAGTCGCTGGCCTCGACGATGGCGAGCAACTCGTCGGCCTCAACCTCCTGGAGAAGCTTCTCCCCCGCCGCCTGGGCGAGGTCCGGCCGGGCGATCAGGATGTAGTGGTTGAAGTCGGCCCAGAGCGAAGCCGGGTCGGGGGAGGTCTCCTGCGCCAGGGCCGGCGCGGAGAGCATGGTCATGCACACCAGGATGAGTGGGAAGACGCGTCGCAGTGCCGACATGTGAGGACTCCCTGCAGGTTGACAAAGTCGGTAGTTCACGCAATCTATCGGCCCCGCTGCTGAGCGTCAAGAAGCCCCGCCCGCGGGGAAACCGTGGAGGTGCCGCTGAATGCGGGACTTAGAAAGACATGGGTTCCTCCTGATCCTGCGCAGCGGCGAAAAAAGGCGCTCAAACGGCGGCTTGCACGCGGCTTCGGCATCCGGCGCGTCGGCGAAGGGCAGCTAAACTGTCTGGCATGTGGGATGCCTCGCTGCTGGTTCTGGTCATGGTTCTGCTGCTGCTGGTGAACGCCGGGGGCGTCGCGCTGGTCGCGCTGCAGATGCCGGGGACGTGGCTGATGCTGCTGTGCACGGCGATCGTCGCCGGCTGGCGCGCCGACTGGTGGATGGGCTACGACGGCTGGGGCGCCATGCTCGCCGCGGGGCCGATCACGCTCTGGACGCTGCTTTTCCTGCTGGGGCTGGCGGTGCTGGGGGAGATCATCGAGTTCATCGCCGGCGCGGCCGGGGCGGCGAAGGCGGGCGGCTCCAAACGCGGGGCGGCGGGGGCGATCATCGGCGGCATCGTCGGGGCGATTCTCGGCACGGCGGCGATTCCCATCCCGGTCGTGGGCACCCTGGTCGGGGCGGCGCTGGGCGCCGGGGCGGGGTCGATTCTCGGCGACCTCTGGGCCGGGCGGGAGTGGGACATCACCTGGGCGGCGGGCCGGGGCGCGGCGATCGGCCGATTCTGGGGCGCGCTGGGCAAGCTGATCGTGGCGGTGCTGATGTGGCTGGTCACGCTGGCGGCGATCCTCTGGCCGTAACCTTTTTTGCAATCTGTTGCCCGGGCCGCGATAATTGCTGCCTGGCAACCGTCATCGATACTGTTCTTCGATACTGTTTATTCCATCCCGTCGGATTCTCCGGCCTCGCTCGCCGAGGTGATCTGTTGGCCGCCACGCGGCGGCGGTCGGGTTCCGGGTAACCGCGGACGCAGGGTCACATGCTGAAGTTTCTCGTCTTCCAGGATGGGCAGCCGGCTTCCGAGTGGCCGCTGCGCAATGTGTATCTGATCGGTTCCGACGGCAGTGCCATGCGGGGGGAGATCGGTTTCGAAAACGGCATGATCTTCTGCGAGAAGCGGGAGATCGGCACGGCGGCGCTCGTCCTCCAGCACCGGGTGGGCGAGCTCGGCGAGCTGACGCTTCAGACCTGCCTGCTGCCCGAACGCGACGAGCCTTATCTGTTGAACCTCGAGCTGGCGCGGCACCGGCTGATGCTGCTGCTGGGCAAGCTCGAGGACTGGGGCGAGTTCGAGCTCGACAGCGAGCACCCCGTCAGCAAGCGCGTCCAGCGGGCGCGGGGGCTGTTCCTCGAGGCCCTGTGCGCGCAGGGAAACGACTCGGTCCGCACCGACGAGCTGGCGCAGCAGTGCCTCGCCGCCGCTCTCGATGGCAGCGAGGAACTGGCGCTGACGCACGCCGAGGAGCTCCTGGCCCGCCGCAAGGCCTCGGGCACCTTCCGCCACGCGATCGGCTGCGGGATCAGCCTCGAGCATACCACCGACCGGGTGCGCAACTGCATCCAGGGCGGGTTCGACTTTCTCCAGCTTCCCACGCCCTGGCGGGCGCTGGCGCCGGAGGAGGGCGACTACCGCTGGGCGCTGACCGACCGCTGGGTGGAGTGGGCGGCGAAGTCGCGCCTGCCGCTGGTGGCGGGGCCGGCGCTGGCGTTCGACCCGGTCAACCTGCCGGACTGGCTCTACATCTGGGAGCACGACTACGAGACGATCCGCGACCTGCTCTACGAGCACATCGAGCGGCTGATGGACCGCTATCAGGCTGCCGTCTCGCTGTGGAAGGTGGTCTCGGGCCTGCACGTCAACAGCCACTTCCCGTTCAACTTCGACCAGCTCATGGACATCACCCGGATGACCTGCATGCTGGTGAAGAAGAAGGCCCCGCAGGCGAAGGCGATGATCGAGATCCGCGAGCCGTTCGGCGAGTACTACGCCAGCAACCCGCGGTCGATTCCACCGATGATGTACGTCGAGCTGATCGTCCAGTCGGGCATCCCCTTCGACGGCTTCGCGGTGCACCTGCCCATGGGCCAGGCGAGGCCCGGGCAGTACACGCGGGACCTGATGCAGATCAGCAACCTGCTGGACCAGTTTTCGGGCTATGGCAAGCCGGTCTATCTCACCGTCGGCGCCCCGAGCGGGCCGGTGACGGAGATGATGATCGCCGCGGAGGACTCGCGGCAGCCGGTGGACGCGAGCTCGGGCTTCTGGCGCCGGCCGTGGTCGGAGGTGGTGCAGAGCCACTGGCTGGAGGCGGTGCTGCAGATCGCCCTGAGCAAGCCGATCGTCGAGGCGGTCGCCTGGCAGGACCTGATGGACGATCCGAGCATGGAGCTGCCGCTGTCGGGGCTGATCACCGAAAACCTTCAGCCCAAGCCGGCGCTGAGCCGGCTGGCGACGTTTCGGCGGAACCTTGCCGCCCCCCGGCCGGGCGAGACGGTGGGGGAGCTGGAGCAGGCCTCGGCCGGCTCGGGCTCGCCGATCCTCAACGCCCCGCCGCCCGACGCGGCCCCGGGGGGAGCGACGGCCACCCAGGGCCAGCCGGGCGAGTCGGATCGGGCGGACTGACGCGACACCCGCGGGGGCCGGGCGATGCGACACAGCAGCCGACTGCTCAGCCTGGGGCTCGCCGCGATGCTCGGCCTGTCCGCGTGGCTGTGGTGGGACCGCCCGTTGAGCCGCCGCGACCTTCAGCCGGCGCCGCTGGTCCACCGCGTGGACGTGACCCGGGCGGACGCGGCGACCCTGGAGCTTCTGCCCGGCATCGGGCCGAGCCTGGCGGAGCGGATCATCGAATATCGTGAGCAGGGCGGTGCGCTCGCCGGCCCCGCCGACCTCGAGCGGATCCGCGGCATCGGCCCCGCGACCCGCCGCAAGATCGAACCCTGGGTCCGCTTCGGCGGCGAACCCGACTGAACGCCTCCGGGCCGCTCTCACTGAGGCTACCCCATGCAAGACCGATCCCAGCGCATCGTGAAGCAGCACCTCCGGACCGATGCCCTGCTCGGCGTCGAACTCGTGCCGAGGGGCGAGGCACCCGAGGCCCCGGCTCCGCAGGCACCCTCCCCGGCCCGATCGGCGTCCTCCGCGCCGGCGGCGGCTCCTGCGCCGGCCGCGCCCGCTCCGCCCGCGCCTTCGCCGGAGCTGGGCCGCAGCGAGAAGCTGCGTGTGCTCCAGGCGATGGACGAGCAGGAGGTGCGCGGCTGCGAGAAGTGCGAGCTCTGCCACGGCCGAACGAACACGGTCTTCGGCGAAGGCGCCCCCGACGCGCCGATCATGTTCATCGGCGAAGGCCCCGGCCAGACCGAGGACGAGCAGGGCCGACCCTTCGTCGGCCGGGCGGGCAACCTGCTGACGAAGATGATCGAGGCGATGGGCTTTTCGCGCGAGCAGGTATACATCGCCAACGTCGTCAAGTGCCGCCCGCCGAACAACCGCACGCCGACGCCGGCCGAGGTGCAGACCTGCTGGGACTATCTCCGCCGGCAGATCGAGACGATTCGGCCCAGGGCGATCGTGACGCTCGGCGCCCCGGCGACGAAGATGCTGCTGGGCACGAAAACGGGCATCACCCGCCTGCGCGGGACGTGGCACGAATATGCGGGCGTGAATCCGCCGGTGCCGGTGATGCCGACGTTCCACCCGGCCTTCCTGCTGCGGGCCTACACGAAGGAGAACCGGGCGAAGGTGTGGTCCGATCTCCAGGCGGTCATGTCCCGGGTGCAGCAGGGCGATTGAGCCGCCTACTGCCGCCGCTCGTCGACGTCGAACATGTTCAGCAGCTCCCGCCGGGAGGTGACGTTGAGCTTGCGGTAGATGCTCTTGACGTGCACGTGGACGGTATGGGGCGAACGGTCGAGGCGCTCGGCGACCTCGCGTTCGGTGAGCTTGGCGAGCAGGTGGGAGAGTACCTGCCGCTCGGTCTGGCTCAGCCGATCGACGAGCTCGCTGCCGTCTTCGTGGAGGCCGGCGTCCACGGGCGCGGCCTGCGTGACGGTCGGGGCGGCGGTGCTGGGGTAGCTCTTTTCAGCGGCGATCTCCGCGAAGTAGCCGCGGCGGACGACCCGGCGAAGCGGCGTTCGCAGGTCGTAGAGCACGTTGAGCTGCTCCTCGGTGAATCGCCGCGGCCGATCGCAGGCGAGCAGGAGAATGGCCGCCCAGGCGCAGCCCTCGACGGGGAAGCTGACGGCGAGGGCGTCGTGGACGTCGCAGACGCTTTCCAGCGGCGAATAGATCGACGGCGACTGGGCCGACTCGATGAGCTGATTGGGACGGACGATGTCCTGAATCGGTCCCCGGCGGCGGAGCAGGCCGAAGACCGAGCCGTCACGGGTCGGCCACTCGTGCAGGAGCACCTCGGTGGCGGCGGTGAGGCCGAGGTGGCCGCTGCTGACGTAGCTGGCCGGCGTGGCGGGCAGGTCGCAGTAGAGCCGGGCCGCGGCGACCTCCGCAGCCAGTGCCGGGCGGACGAGTTCGGTGGCGTGCATCAGGGCACCGAAAAGAGGCGATGCAAGGCGGCGCTGGACCCATGCTTCGTTGATCATAGCTGTCCCAGGAACACGGTGCGGATTGACGAAAGCTGGGGCTGTAAGCGGAAGTCCAGTCATTGGAAACCCCCAATCGGCCTTGTCGGCCGCTGTATAAGATAAGGAATTGCCGAAATATTGCGAACCCCATCGTCCGAACAAGGGCTGAAAAGGTCGCAACCCTCTGTTCTCATCCCACTAATGCGCTTAACCCGAACTTCTGCCAAGGCCCGTTTTTCCCGCTGTGCCATAGCGGTGGCACCGGCGGGGCTGATTTTGTGGTCTTTCGGGGCGACTTTTTCGGCCGCCTGCCGCGGGGCGGGGCGGTTTCAAGTCGGCGGCCGCCGCGGGCCGATAAGCCAAGGGAGTCGCGAACTTTCTGAGGCGAGAACTCATGAGCGGGATCACCACGGGCACCGGCCTGGTCAGCGGCATGGACATCCAGGGCCTGGTCGACCAGTTGATGGCCGTCGAGGCCCGACCGAGGAAGCAGGTTGAGCAGCGCAACGAGTTGCTCAACTCCCAGCAGGTCGCCTACCAGGAAATCAACGCCAAGCTGCTCGCGCTCAAGATGTCGGCCGAGACGCTGACGAAGAGCGCCACCTTCAAGAGCACCAGCGCCGCCAGCAGCAACGAGAGCGTGCTCACCGCCAGCAGCGGCGCCGATGCCGTCCCGGGCAATTACGCCTTCACGGTCGATCAGCTCGTCGCCGCCCAGCAGACCATCACCCGCGGCTTCCGCGACGCCGACACGACCGCCATCGGCGCGGGCACGCTCAGCTTCGAGCGCGCCGACGCGAAGCTCAGCGCGACGACCCAGCTCGCCAGCCTCAACGGCGGCGCGGGCGTGGAGCGCGGGCAGATCCGCATTACCGACGGCTCCGGCGCTGCCGCGACCGTCGACCTTTCCCGAGCGATGAGCGTCGACGACGTGCTCGAGGCGATCAACAGCGCCAGCGGCGTCAGCGTGACCGCCTCGGTCGAAGGAGACCGGCTCAAGCTCACCGATGACTCGGGACAGACGCTCCAGGCGCTCAGCGTGGCCGACCTCGGCAGCACGAGCACGGCCGCGGACCTCGGGCTCGCGGGCAGCGGCTCGGACGGCGAACTCGTGGGCAGCCAGGTGAACCACATCGGCGAGGCCAGTCAGCTCAGCGAGCTGAACGACGGCAAGGGCATCCACCGCACGGCCGGGAACGACCTGGCTATCACCACCGCGGCGGGCGACAGCTTCAAGGTCGATCTCAGCAGCGCCGCCACGCTCGGCGACGCGATGGAGGCGATCGAGACCGCCACCGGCGGGGCGGTGACCGCGGCCGTGGGGGCGGACGGGGTGAGCCTCGAGCTGACGGACACGACCGGCGGCGGGGCGGGATTCAGTGTGGCTGCCGTGAGCGACTCGCGGGCCGCGGCCGACCTCGGGCTGCTCGGCTCGGACGACGACGCCGACGGCAAGCTGGGCGGCAAGCGGCTGCTCGCTACGATCAACTCGAAGATGCTCAGCGGCCTGCGAGGCGGACAGGGCGTCACGGCCGGCACGATCGAGATCACCAATGCCGCCGGCACGGCCACGCAGGTCGATCTCAGCACCGCGAGCAGCGTGGACGACGTGCTGCGGCTGATCAACGAGAGCGGGGCGGGCGTCACGGCGTCGCTCAACAACGTGGGCCACGGCATCGCGATCAGCGACGCCAGCGGGGGAACGGGCGACCTGGTCATCGCCGACGTCAGCGGATCGGCTGCGGCGGAGCTGGGGCTGGCGGGCACCTTCTCGGAAGGCTCGGCCGACTCGGGCGATCTCGATTTCCAGTACGTTACCGAAAATACCCGCCTCGACGAGCTGGGCGTGACCCGCGGCAAGTTCACCATCACCGACAGCGCGGGCGATTCCGCCACGGTCGACCTCACGCAGGGCAACGAGGTGGCGCTGAGTGACGTCATCTCCGAGATCAACAGTCGCGGCCTGGCGATCACCGCGCGGATCAACGACACCGGCGACGGCATCCTGATCGAAGACACCGGCCCGGGCACGAACGCGATCAGGGTGGAAGAGGCCGGCTCCACCACCGCCGCCGACCTGGGCATCCTCGGCGAGGCCGCGTCGCCCGGCGCGGCGCTGGACGGGCGGCTGGAGCGCACCGTCGACATCGACCCCGGCGACACCCTCGAGGACGTCGCCCAGAAGATCAACGACGCGAAGCTGGGCGTGAACGCGTCGATCCTGAACGACGGGTCGGGCAGCTCACCTCACCGGCTGATTTTGAGCGCGGACGACCCCGGCAGCGACGGGGCGTTCCTCTTCGACGACGGCGGCCTGGGCCTGGGCGGGAGCGTTCTCTCCGAGGCGCGGGACGCGGTGGCGTTCTTCGGCTCGTCCGACCCGGCGCGGGCGCTGGCGGTCACCAGCTCGAGCAACACGCTCGAGGACGTCATCCCGGGCACGGAGGTGCAGCTCAAGGCGACCAGCCAGACGCCGGTGCAGGTGACGATCAACCGCGACACGAGCAAAATGACCAAGGCGATCGAGGGGTTCGTCGAGAAATTCAATGGCGTGACCAAGTCACTGGACGAGTACGACAGCTACGACGCGGAGACGAAGGAGCGCGGGCTGCTGCTCGGCGATTCGACGGTCGGTTCGCTGCGTCGTCGGCTGTTCTCGGAGATCAGCGGGCAGAGCAATGACCTGGAGGGGCAGTTTCGCAGTTTGGCGCAGGTGGGCATTACGGTCGGGCGGGGGGCGAGCCTGGAGTTCGACGAGGAGCGGCTTGCCGAGGCAGTGGCCACGGACTCGGAGGCGGTTCGGCAGCTTTTTACGTTCAAGAAGACCGAGGAGAACGCCGAGGGCGAGGACGAGATCGTCGCCTCGGGCGTGGGCGTGGGCATTGCGGAACTGCTCAAGCGGCTGACGGACGTGGAGACCGGCCCGGTGCAGAGCCGGATCGAGGCGCTGGGCAAGCAGATCGAGCTGAATAAGGGCCGGATCGAGGACATCAACGACCGGCTGAAGGCGAAGCGCGAGCGGCTGCTGAATGAGTTCTACGCGATGGAGGAGAGCCTGGCGAAGATGCAGAGCCAGAGCGAGGCACTGGCGAACTTCAAGCCGATCTCGCCCTCGTCGGGCGGGGGGCTGAACAAGCTGATGCAGGGGCTGTGATTATCGGTCCCTGAGCGGAGTTGGCCGCGGCGCTAACGTGGCCCCCTCGAGGCTGCCGATAGAGCAGAACACGGGGCATGACGAGCTTCGCGGGAGAAGGTTGATTCATGAGTGCGACGGCTGCCAATCCGTATTTGCGAACGAAGATCCTCACCGCCCGGCCGGAAGAGCTGAGGCTGATGCTCTACGACGGCGCCCTCAAGTTCTGCCGACAGGGCAAGGCGGCGATCGAGAAGAAGGACTTCGAGGCGAGCTACGGCGCCCTGATGCGGGCGCAGAAGATCGTGCTGGAGCTCAACTCGAGCCTGAAGCATGACGCCGACCCCGAGCTCTGCGGCCGACTGGCCTCGCTGTACACCTACATCTACCGCCGACTGGTGGACGCGAACATGACTCGCGAGGTGGAGATCGTCGACGAGGCGATCCGCCTGATCGACTACGAGCGTGAGACCTGGCGGATGCTCATGGAGAAGATCGGCGGCGGCCGGAACGCCCCCGCCCCGTCCGCCCCGTCCGCGCCGGGAGCGCCCGGCGGGCCGGTGAGCCGGTTCTCCCAGAGTGCGTGAACGGGGAAGGATGCAGGAACGAAAGCCCGGACGCGAGTCCGGGTTTTTTTGTGGCTGGGGGGAGAGGAGTTGGAGGGAGCTGGAGGGAGCTGGAGGGAGCTGGAGGGAATTAAAGTTAGAGGCGTTCATCCCGGGCTCCGCCCGGGGGCGAGCTGCGCTCGCGGGGGAAAGCCACCGATGGGCACGGATGAACACAGGCTGGGGGAAGGGGTCAGGTTATTCAGGATCTCCCCGCGGATGCGACTCAGTCGTCCGATCCGCGGCAGCGCTGCGCGTGCCGCGGCTTGAGAGAGACGATTTCCTAGACCCTGGCCCCTCGGTCGCGGAGGTCGAGGTGGATGGAGAGGGCCACGTAGAAGGCCGGGTAGCTCAGCGACAGCCAGACGCCCCAGCCGGGGACGTGGTCGGGGTAGAACGGCAGCATGGCGACGAGCCCGGCGCCCCAGAGGTAGGCCCCGACGAGGATGACGGTTCGCCAGGGGGGCGGGGCGAGGGTGGGGTAGACGAAGCGGACGGGCGCGACGGTCAGGCCGGCGAGGATCAGCAGCAGGGCGGCGTTGCCCGCGGTTCCCCACCAGGGCAGGAGCAGGCCGGCGTAGAAGACGGCGAGGTTCCAGTAGGAGGGGAATCCGCCGAAGAAACCCTTGTCTTCTTCCTTGGCGGTGGTTCTGGCGAAGCCGATCAGGCTCGCGAGCATCGCCGGGGCGACGAAGACGAGCCCGCCCCAGAGCTGGCCGGGCCCGCTGCCGGGCACCCAGCCGAGCCGCCAGACGAGCAGCAGGGGGAGGAAGGCGAAGGTGAGGTAGTCCAGCAGGTCGTCGATGGTCCGCCCGTCGATGTCGGGGGCGGTCGTCTTGACCCGCCAGGCGCGGGCGAGGAAGCCGTCGGTGGCGTCGATGACGACGGTGACCGCCAGCCAGGCGAAGAACCGGGCGGCGCTGGGCTCGGCCGAGGCGAGTTCGGCCGCGGCGAGGAAGGCGAAGAAGATCCCCGACGCGGTATAGACGTGGACGAGGTGACCCCGGATGCGCCGGGGCAGGGGGAGGTCGGTCGCACGCTCGGGCGCGGTCGCCTCAGTCGGCATCGGCCTTGGCCTTTCTCGATGGTGCGGGGTCCTGTCCGTCGTGCCGCTGCTCGGCGAGGCGCTGCTCGGCCTGCTCCTGGTCGCCGTGGTCGAGCTGCGGGGCCTCCTGCTCGTCCTGCGCGGCCGGCTCGTAGCTCAGCTCGATCAGGAGGGGGAAGTGGTCGGAGCCGACGTCGTCCAGCAGCTCGAGGCGGACGAGCTTGAACGCGTCGGTGTGGAAGATCTGGTCCAGCGGGAAACGCAGCAGCGGGTTCTGCGCGTGGAAGGAGTTGTACATCCCCCGGCCCCGGCGGGGGTCGAGCATCCGGCTGATCTTGAGGAAGAGGCTGGTCGTGTCCGACCAGGCGACGTCGTTGAGGTCGCCGCCGATGACGCAGGGTTTGTCCGTGTCGCGGATCCACCGGCCGAGCACGACCAGCTCGGCGTCGCGCGGGGTGGTGGGCAGGCCCACCTGCGGCGGCCTGGGGTGGACGCCGATGAGGTAGATGTGCTGGCCGTTGGGCAGCACGACGTCGGTGTGGATGGAGGGCACGTCGTCCTGAACGAGGAAGCGGACCTCCGGCGCGTCGAGCTCGAAGCGGGAGAGCAGGCACATGCCGTAGTGGTTGTCCTGCGGTTGCCGAACTGCGTGGGGATAGTGTTCGCGAAGCGGGGTGATCGCCTCGGCCCAGGCGTCGTCGGGTTCGACGACGAGGATGACGTCGGGGTTCGCGGCCGTGACGACCTGCCGCCAGCGCTCGAACTGCCGGTTCTCCATCTGCACGTTGCTGATGACCAGCCGAATGGCGGCGTTTTCGCGTGGGTGGTCCGCGGGGAGCACCTGCTTCGGCCAGAGCGGCGTGTAGGGCAGGATGCGGTAGCCCTGCCAGGCGATCGCGGCGGCGGCGGAGAGCAGCAGCGGGTAGTCGTACCACGCGCCTGAGGCGAACCAGAGCCCGTAGGGGACCGCCCCGAGCAGGCCGAGCACGATGAGCTGGAGGCGGGGAAAGCCCAATCCCCGCGCCAGCCAGCCGGTGCCCCGGTAAAACGGCAGCAGCGTGGCGCCGACCAGCAGGAGCACCAGCCCCACGCACGCCCACTGGACCGCACTGGATGTCCATTGCACGATCTCAGGCATGGTTCGTTCCCGGTGGGACTATAGTTGGGTGCGGGCGGAAAGTCGGGCTCAGGCCGTGACGGAGATGGATTCGAGTTCGAAGTGCAGCCGATCGACGATGCGGTTGTACTTGTCGAGCAGGTCCTGCCGATCGTCGCCTCCGACGTAGATGTGGGCGAGTTCGTAGCTGTAGGGTTCCTGCTCGCGCATGTCGCTGAGCTGCCTGCCTTCTTCGGGCAGGATTTCGATGAGGGTGTCGGGGAAGTCCCGGGCGATGGCGTCGACCTCTTCGCGGGTGGGAACGCGTTTGACCAGGGCGTCGCCCTCGAAGTCGCGGAGGAAGCACTTGGCGGCGCGGTTGTACTTGCCTTCGCCGTGCTTCCATCGGGGCTTCTGTCCGAGGCCGAGGTCGATCATGAGCTGGTGGTTGGGCAGTCCGTCGACCTTGCGGTAGATGTCGCCATGGGACTGGCTCATGCGGGGGTTGATTTCGAGGAGGTTGATGCGGTCGTGCGCTTCGTCGTAGAAGTACTCGATGTTGAAGGTCGTGTCGCTGAGTTCGAGGTGGCGGATCAGCCGGGTGGAGATGTCGGCCATGCGGTCCAGCGCGTGTTGTGGCAGGGTGGAGGGGTACTCGTATCGCTGGAAGGAGGAGCTGTCGGGGTAGTTGATCGAGTCGACGACGCCGTAGACGACCACATCGCCGCGGTAGACGTAGCCGGAGACGGTACACTGGGCGCCGGAGATGGTGGACTCGGCGACGCAGTAGTGTCCGTCGACGTATTCGATGGGCCCGGGGAGGGTCATGTGTCCGAGCAGTTCGTTGAAGCCGCGGGCGATGTGATGAATTTCGCGGCGGACCTCGGCGATGGCGTCGTTGAACTCCTGCTCGTTGCTGACCGAGTAGGCGAGGATGGAGGAGGTGCCCTTGATGGGTTTGATCCACATGGGGAAGCCGACGCGTTCGAATCGGCTGAGCGGGTCGTCGTCGAAGGGGTTGAAGACCTCGAAATCGGGGTGTTCGCTGATCACCTCGCTCTGGAGGAGTCGGCTCCAGTATTTGTGTTCGCATCTGGCGACGGAGTCGAGGGTGGGGGCCGTCGTGCCGAACTCGTGGCCGAGCATGGGCACGAGCGTGGTGACGGGAAAGTCCCAATAGCCGACGATGGCGTCGATCGAGCCGTCGAACTCGCGGAGCTGGCGTCGGGCCTTTTCGAGCACGTCGTTGAAGGGGTACTCGTTGCCCCCGCGGCCCTTGACGGTTTCGAAGTCGAGCAGTTCGAGGAAGTTGTAATCCTCGGCGTCCATCACCTGCTTCATCTGCCGCAGGTTGAAGTCGTCGAGTCCAACTACGAATATATTCTTGGTCGCCATGGGGGATACACCTTGTTTCGTGGGCACACGTCGTACGATTCTAGGCCCGCACCCCGTGAGGCAAGCGCGGCGGCGCGGCGAACCGGCGGGAGGGGGCCGGTTTGACAAAATGAGCCGTATCTCTAGGGTTAACCCGCATCCCGCCTCAGTCAAAGCGTGATCGACAAGAGTTCCGACCCCCCTGCGGAGGACATGATGGCGCTGCTACGCACCGAAGGTGTGACGAAGATATTCGGCCCCCAGCCCGAGCGGGCGTTGCCGCTGCTCGAGCGGGGCCTTGGCCGGGAGGAGATCCTGGAGCGCACCGGTCAGACGATCGGCATAGCAGACGTCAGCTTCGAGGTGGAGCGCGGTGAGATCGTGGTGATCATGGGCCTGTCGGGCTCGGGCAAGTCGACGCTGGTGCGCTGCGTCAATCGGCTGATCGAGCCGACGAGCGGCAGGATCCTCCTCGACGACGAGGACATCCTCCAGTTCGGCCGGTCGCGGCTGCTGGACATGCGCCGCCACCGCGTGGCGATGATCTTCCAGCGCTTCGCCCTGTTCCCCACGCGCACGGTGCTGGAGAACGCGGCGTTCGGGCTGGAGATCATGGGCCGGCCCGAAAGCGAGCGCAAGCAGAAGGCGGCCGACGCCCTCGAACTCGTCGGCCTCAAGGGCTGGGAAGATCAGTACCCCGGCCAGCTCTCGGGCGGCATGCAGCAGCGCGTCGGGGTGGCGCGGGCGCTGGCGGTCGATCCCGAGATCATCCTCATGGACGAGGCGTTCAGCGCGCTGGACCCCTTGATCCGCAAGGACATGCAGAACGAGTTGATCGACCTGCAGCGCAAGCTGGGGACGACCATCCTGTTCATCACCCACGACCTCGACGAGGCGATCAACCTCGGCGACCGGATCGTGCTCATGAAGGACGGCTACGTCGTGCAGCAGGGGACGGCGGAGGAGATTCTCACCAACCCCGCCAACGACTACGTGCGGCGGTTCGTCGAGGACGTGGACATGTCCGCGATCATGACCGTCGGCTCGATCATGCGAAAACCCCACGACCTGGGCCACACCAACGACGGGCCGCGGGTGCTCCTGCGGAAGATGCGCTCGGCGGGGATGTCGAGCATTTTCGTGGTCGACGCCCACGGCAAGCTGCAGGGCATCACCCGGGCGAAGGTCGCCTCGGAGATGGCGGGCAAGACGCAGGCGGACCGGGCGAACCTGGTCGAGCCGCACGTCAAGACGGCGACGCCCGAGCAGTCGATCAACGAGATCGTGCCGCTGATGGCGGAGAACCACGACCCGGTCGCCGTGGTGGACGATGCGGGGGTGCTCCGGGGGGTCATCGTGGCGGGCACGCTGCTGGCGGCGCTGGCGGAAGGGACGCAGACGGCATGAGCGAGCGAGCGGCGGAGCAGGAGCATCCATCCATGATTGAGAACGTGCTTGGCAATCGGCCGCGAGCTGCCGCGATCGTGGCCATCGTGGCGGCCGTGGCGACCGCGGCGACGGTCTGGGCCGCGGCGGCGGAGCGGACAGGCCTGCTGATCGCTCTGAGCGTGGTGGCGGGTCTGCTGGGCGTGGCGGCGGTCATCGCCGGCGCCTGGGCTCATGCGGTGATCAGCCCCAGCGAGCGCTGGAACCGGCTGCTCGCGGACGGGAGCTGGATTGCCGGGCTGCTGGCGGTGGGTGTCGTGCTGCTGGCCGATCTGCACGTGCTGGCGGGTGTGGCGGTGGTGGCGAACGACAAGCTGCAGGTCGGCAACGTGATCGCCTGGTCGCTGGAGTGGCTGACGGACAGGATCTCCGGGTTCACCCGGGCGGTGTCGGAATGGGTGACAGCCGGCGTGGAATGGATCGGGAGCCTGTTCTACGAGCAGCCGGTCGCGGCCGCGCTGGTGCTCTCGGCGATGCTGTGGTGGCAGTTGCTGCCCCGGCGTTATCTGGTGCTGCGGCCGGTGGTGTCGGTGCTGGCGTTCGTGCTGGGCCTGCTCGCCCCCTGGGTGATTCCGGCGACCGAGGCGGTGTACGCCACGCCGGTGATCATCGTCCTGTTCACGCTGGGCTGCTGGTGGGTGACGCGCAACTGGGGGGTGACGATCTTCTGCCTGGTCGGGCTGGGCCTGGTGTGGAACATGGGCTGGTGGTTCCAGGGCATGCAGACGCTGGCGCTGGTGATCCTGGCGACGGTGATCGTTCTGGTGCTGGGCGTGCCGCTGGGGGTGGCGGCGGCGGTGTGGCGGCCGTTTTACCGGGTCATCACGCCGATTCTCGACTTCATGCAGACGCTGCCGGCGTTCGTGTACCTGATCCCGGCGATTCCGTTTTTCGGGCTCGGCGAGACGGCGGCGCTGTTCGCGACGGTGATCTTCGCCATGCCGCCGGCGATCCGCCTGACGACGCTGGGCATTCAGCAGGTGCCCGAGGAATTGGTCGAGGCGGCGGACGCGTTCGGCTCCACGCGGATGCAGCGGCTGATCAAGCTGGAACTGCCCACGGCCATGCCGTCGGTGCAGGCGGGCACGAACCAGGCGGTCATGCTCTCGCTGTCGATGGTGGTCATCGCCGCGATGATCGGCGCGCCGGGGCTGGGCGACGTGGTGTGGACCGCGATTCAGCGGCTCAACGTGGCCCAGGGTTTCGAGGGGGGGATCAGCATCGTGATTCTGGCGATCATTCTCGACCGTGTGCTCCGCAGCGCTGGACAGCAGGCCCAGCCGGGGGCATCCTGATCATCGAAAAAAAGGTGGGGCAGGCGCTGCCCCGCCACACCTGTGGGAACGAAGGAGACAACGTAATGCGTAAGATTCTCTCATTGACCCTGGCCCTGAGCCTGGGCCTGTCGCTGGCGATCGCCGGCGGGTGCAAGCAGGAAGACGACCGGCAGGGTGCGGCCGGGGAAGCCGGCGGCGCGCGGGGCGGCACGGTGGAGCTCGTCTACGTGGACTGGTCGTCCGAGATCGCCAGTACGCACGTCGCCAAGGAAGTGCTCGAGCGCATGGGATACGACGTCAAGCTTACCAGTGTGAGCGCGGCGGCGATGTGGACGGCCGTCGGCACGGGCGACGTGGACGGCATGGTCGCGGCCTGGCTGCCGACGATCCACGCCGACTACCTCGACAAGGTGCGCGACGACGTGGAGGATCTCGGCCCGAACCTCGAGGGCACGCGCAGCGGCCTGGTCGTGCCGGAGTACGTCACGATCGACTCGATCACCGAGATGAGCGAGCACGCCGAGAAGTTCGACAACCGCATCGTCGGCATCGAGCCGGGCGCCGGCATCATGAGCGCGACCGAGCAGGTGCTCGAGCAGTACAACCTCGAGGACATCGAGCTCGTCTCCAGCTCGGGCGCGGCGATGACCGCGGAGCTGGGTAACGCGATCAAGAACAACGAGTGGATCGCCGTCACCGGCTGGACGCCGCACTGGAAGTTCGCCCGCTGGGACCTCAAGTACCTCGAGGACCCCGAGGGCGTCTACGGCGGCGAAGAGGAGATTCACACCATCGTCCGCAAGGGGCTCGAGCAGGACATGCCGCAGGTATATGCCTTTCTCGACAACTTCGAGTGGACGCCGGCGATGATGCAGGAGGTGATGGTCTGCAATCGCCAGGAGGGCCACTCGCCCGAGCAGTGTGCCGAGCAGTGGGTGAGCAACAACTGGGACGTTGTGCAGCAGTGGATCCCGGAAGGCGCCACGGTCGAGGCGCCTCAGGGCGCGGCGGCCGTGGAGCCCGGCGAGCCTGCCGAGCCCGGCCAGGAGTGATCCGCGTCGGCATCTGCCGACCGGGCTGACTACAGCCGTAAGACAGCGGCGTCGGGGGGCTCTCGGCGCCGCTGTTCGTATTTTCCCCCCTCGTTTCCCCTTTTTTCGTACGCGAGACGATCGCGAGTGCGGGCAGTCTGCGCGTACACAGCCTGGAAAGGAAGTTGGATGATGGAGCGTAAGATGTGGGTGATCGCGGCGATTGCCGCGGGGATTTTCGTCGGTCCGGCGGCGATGGCACAGGATCAGGAGGACGGCGAGCAGCTGCCTCCCGTGGTGCAGGAAGAGACTCTGGAGGTGGCCGAGGAGGCCGATCTACCGGCCGAGGAAGACCGGTGGAGCCTCTGGGTCGGCGGCTCGTTCGCGTCGGAGTACATCTCCCGCGGCCTGGCGTTCTCCAGTGAGCCGAGCTTCCAGCCGTGGGCGGAACTCTACTACAGCCTCGAGACGCCTGAGAACGCCCAGTGGCTCGAGAGCGCGAGCCTGTTCTTCGGCACGTGGAACAGCATGCAGGACGGCGATCCGGGCTTGGGCCAGCAGCGCTCCGGCCGGGTGTCGAACTGGTACGAGAACGACCTGTACACCGGTGTCACGGCCAACGTGTTGGAAAACTGGACGACGTCGTTCGCTTACTACTACTACAACTCTCCCTCGGATTCGTGGGATTCCTACCACGAGCTCGAGTGGAAGCTGAGCTACGACGACACGGGCATGTGGGAGGATTTTGCGCTGGAGGGCTTCGGCCTGAACCCCGGCGTGCGTCTGACGCATGAGATCAGTCGACCGAACACGGAAGACGCCTTCTACGCCCAACTCTCCCTGGAGCCGAGCTTCCAGGCGAGCGGTGGCAGCCAGCCGCTGACGGTCAGTGTCCCGCTGGTCGTCGGCCTCGCGGATGGCTACTACACCAACGCGCAGGGCGGCGATGAGACCTACGGCTACTTCCTCACCGGCCTCAAGGCGTCCACCCCGCTGGACGTTCTGCCCGAGGATGCCGGCGCGCTCACGCTGCACGGCGGCGTGGACGTCTGGTTCCTGCCGACCGACGTCGCCAACGGGCTCGACGAGAGCACCGAGGTCGTCGGCAAGATCGGCATGACCTGGAACTACTGATTGTCGTTCGATCTCGCGCGGCAGCAGTTCGGACCGCGCGGGGCAGGACGAATCTGAAAAACGGGCGGCCTTCGCGGTCGCCCGTTTTTCGTTGCGCGCAGGCGGCGGGGCTTTCCGGGCTCCGGCCGACGGGTGAAATTTGCGCAGCCCCCCGGAAGAGCGGGCGGGGGCGGTCGATTTTCGGGGCAAGTGCTGATTCGGCCGGTATTTCGGTCGGCGTGGCGATAGAATGTCCGTCATGGCCAAAGACCTTTCCAAGTATCAGCAGGGCGTCGTCAAGCGTTACTACGAGCACCAGGAGACGATCCGGTCCGAGCGGCTGTCGGACCTGGTGGCCGAGATCTGGTTGTGCGAAGACGAGAAGAAGGCGACGAAGCTCTGGGGCAAGGTGCAGGTGGCGCTGATGAAGGCGGGCTGCAATCCGACGCAGGCGGCGAAAGTCGTCGGCGACCGCGACGTCGAGGGGCTGGCGGCGCTGGTCAAGGAGATCGACGCCGGCGAGGCCGGGGGTGGGGCGAAGCCGGCGGCGGGGCCGGGTGGTCCCGGGAAGGCGTACTGGGGGGCGAAGTCGGTCGCCGACGGGCGGACGGTGGAGCAGGCGCGTCGCGAGCGGATGGCGGCGGGCGGTTACGACTCGCTGGAGCCGGACAATCTCAAGCGGGCGATGAAGGCGTTTCGGCGGAAGCTCAAGACGATCCGCCGGGATGACGAGTCGCGGCTGGGCAACCGTTACATCAGCACCGGCGGAGGCTCGGGGATCACGGCGATCGTGCCGCCCAATGACTATCCGCCTTCGGTGTGGGAGGAACTGGTCCGCCAGGGCCGGCTCAAGAAGGCGGGGCAGGGGACGTTCGAGCTGGCGTGAAGGGGGGCGAGAAGCCACCGAGGCAGTGAGCCACCGAGGCAGGCGGACTGATCCGAGCGCCAGCGGCACATCCTGCGGCACCTTCGGCGCGTTCCGGGGCGGTGGCCGCCCGAAGAGCACGTCGTTTGGACGTGTCGGGCACGGAGGGCCGGGGCGGGGATGAGCCGTTTCAGGCCTTGGCCTAAACCGTTTTACGGGCTCAATTAACCGGTTTCCCCTCGCGGGCGGTGATTTTGCCGTAACGCCGGTCAGCCTATTGCCGGGGCCTGCCGGAGCGGTCACAATAGCGGCGAGTCTTTTGAGTTCAGGGTCGAAAGGATCCCCATGGCTCGTCGCTTTGGTCGTCTCGGCTCCGGTCTGGTGGTGCTCTGTGTGAGCGCGTGGTTGCTGAGCGGCGCGTGGCTTGAACGCAGCGGTTCGGCCGCGGTGCCCGGCGACGGCCCGGCGGCGACGGTGGCGGGGGAGATTTGCGAGCAGGCGGCCGGGGGCAGCGCCGGGCGGGCAGCGCTGGCCGACTCGCTGCGGAGGGCGGCGAAGCGGAGCGGCGGCCGCGGGCTGCCGGCGAGCGTGGTGGACGAGCTGATTCGGCTCGATCCGCTGGTGGCGGCCGAGACGCTGGCGCAGATGTCGGTGCACCGCGGCTCGCTGGACGACGATCTCGCGGCCCGGGCGGCGCGGCTGCTCGAGCATGACGATCCTTTCGTGCGCGGCCTCGCCGCGTGGGCGATCCAGGCCCGCATCACCCGGGACAACAGCGGACGGAACTGGTCGGACCGCGTCTGGCCGCGGGAGAACCCGCCTGACTGGTTCGGGGCGTGGGATCGCTTCCCGGCTGAGCGGCTGGTGGAGGTGGACTACGTCTGCCAGGCGGCGGTGCGGGAGATGCATCGCGACGCGGAGAAGCTGATCGGCGACGGCGCGGCCATTCTCCGCCGGGCCGAGGCGGTGGCGCAGCAGGTCCGCGAACGCGGCAGCGAAGCGCAGCAGGCGAAGCTCGGCCCCGCGGTCGAGGCGGTGCGCGACGCGAAGGCGCAGCTCGACGCCTGCAAGAGCGGCGAGACCGCCCGCGCGGCGTGGCTGGCGCTGCGGAAGGCGGCCCGCGAGGTGGTCATGATGAGCCCGGCGATCGACTTCGACCGGCTCATGCTGGTGACCTGGCACGACCTGCACCTCGGCACGAACATCAACAACGGCGGCTTCCCCCGCCGGCAGAAGCCCGGCGGCGACCTCTGGATCAAGGACGGGCTCGACCCGGAAGCCGCCATGACGCCGATGCTCGACGGCAGGCTGGGCAACGGCTCGATCCGCGGCTACGACCTGGGGTGGGACGCGAACAAGGTCGTCTTCAGCTGGTCCCGCCAGGAGATCGACCCCGACGCGCCGGGCGGGTTCAGCTCCGAGGCGATGCACCTCTGGGAGATGCACGTCGACGGCCGCCAGCTCACACAGCTTACCGATCACCCGGCCCAGTCGGACCTCGAGCCGTGCTACCTGCCCGACGGTGGAATCGCGTTCGTGTCCGATCGGTCCAACTTCGGCAACCAGTGCTCGGGGCCGTTCATCCAGGACAAACGCTGCCTCAACCTCTGGCGGCTGGACGCGGACCGCGAGACGATGACCTCGCTCTCGAACAACAAGGACTTCGACCGCCACCCCCGCGTGCTCGCGGACGGGCGGCTGATCTTCACGCACTGGGAATACCAGGAGCGGAACTTCTACCTGCTGCACACGCTCTGGGCCAGTCGGCCCGACGGCACGGCGGCGGACGCGTTTTTCGAGCAGCACATGAACGACCCCGGCTCGCTCCGCGACGCGCGGCAGGTGCCGGGCAGCCACCTGCTGACGGCGACGACGCAGGGACACCACGCCTACGACCAGGGGCCGATCGTGCTGATCGACCCGCAGGTCGGCGTCAACGACGTCGGCGGCCTGCGCACGGTGACCCCCGGCGCGTTCGCCAAGGAGGGCGGCCCGGTGGGCGGGACGGTCGATCAGGGCGGCGTGCCCCGGGACCTCGTGGGGACCTATCAGCACGTCTCGCCGCTTTCGGAGACGACGTTCCTCGCCTCGTTCACCTATGACCGCCGGTTCCGCGGCTGGGGCGTGTACGTCGTGGACGTGTGGGGCAACCAGGAGCTGGTGCACCGCGACAAAATGCTCTCGGCGGTGATGCCGAACCCGCTCGCGCCGCGGCCGAAGCCGCCGGTGCTGGCGGACACGGTTCGGCCCGAGCAGGACCGGGCGACGACGTACGTGCAGAACGTCTACCACGACCTGCCCGGCGTCGAGCCGGGGACGGTGAAGTACATCCGCATCGTCCAGCGGCTGGCCCAGCCGACGCCGGTGTACGCCCGGCGGACCGGCGAGGCGTCCCGGGAAGACGAGGTGGACTACCACTTCAACCACATTCACTACCTGCCCGGCGCGTCGTACACGGTGCACTTCGGCTACTGGACCTGGGGGCCCAGCCGGGTGATCGGCACGGTGCCGGTGGAGGAGGACGGCTCGGCGCACTTCGAGGTGCCGGTGGGGACGCCGGTGTTCTTCCAGGCGCTCGACGAACACCGGCGCGAGGTGCGGCGGATGCGCTCGAGCGTCACCTTCCAGCGCGGGGAGACGCGCGGCTGCGTGGGCTGCCACGAGACGCGGGGCACGGCCCCGTCGCCGGCGCCCGGCAACGTGCTGACGGCGATCCGGCGGGGTCCGGACCGGCCCGACCCGCCGAAATGGGGCGACACGACCGGCCTCGAGTTCGAAGAGCACATCCAGCCGATCTTCGACCGCAACTGCGCGAGCTGTCACGGGCAGGAGGACCCGGCAGGCGGGCTGGAGTTCACCGCGCGGAAGGTGTCGGGTTTCAACCAGAGCTACCGCACGCTCTTCGGCCTGTCGCCGGACGAACCGACCCCGGTGCACCACGTGACGATCCACGAGATGCTGCACCCCGATAGCGATCCGGATACGCTGTACCCGTCGAAACCCGACGGCGTGCATGGGCGGACGAGTCGGCCGGCGCGGCGGGTGATCGAGAAGATGATGGAAGGCGCGTGGCCCGGGATGCTCGTGTCGGTGTCGAACCACCACAGCAAGGCGGACATCACCATGCCGTACGAGTTCGGCTCGACGCAGAGCAGGCTGGTCACCACACTGCTGGACGACCCCGAGCACCAGGAGGTGCGCGGGCAGATGACGGGCGACGAGTGGCGGATGCTGATGACGTGGATCGACGTCAACGCGCCGTACACCAGCCGGTTCATCGACAAGTGGCCCTACAAGCAGACCGGCGGGCGAACCGCGCCGGTCTTCCTCGAACTGGAACTGCCCTCGCCCTGGCGGCCCGCGGACGACGGGGCCTGCTTTACCGGCGAGCTGGTGGAATACGAGCCCCCGGCCCTGAAGTAGCGGGTCGGGCGCAGCAAAACGAGCCAAGGAGCTGACGAATGCGGAACTGGTGGCAGATGGTGGCCGGGCTGATCGTGTGTGCGGTGCTCGCGCCGGGGGCGGCACAGGGGCAGCTCATGGGGCTCGCGGACGGCGAGGATCCCGCCAGCGCGCGGATGGCGCGCGGGGAGCGGCAGATCGTGGATGATCTGTGCGAAAAGGTGTACGCCGCGGAGGTGAAGACCGACCGCGCGGGCCACGTGACCGGCATCTGGCTGAGCAATCACCAGGCGTACCGCAAGGACCAGCCCGAGAGCGAGGGCGTCTCCGACGCGGACATGGCCCGGCTGGCCGAGCTGCCGCGGCTCGCGCACTTCGGGATCGAGAAGCAGTACCTCGTCTCCGCGGAGGGGCTGGAGGTGCTGCGGCAGTTCCCGGGGCTGAAGTCGGCGCAGTTTCACTACCTGCGCAAGGACATCGACCCGGATTTCGTGCTTGTCGTGAAAGATGCGCGCGGGCTGGAGACGCTGGAGCTGAAGCACTGCTTCGGCGTGCCGAAGATGAACGTGCAGAAGCTGCCGGGCTATCCCCGGCTCAAGCGGCTGGTGCTGGACACCTCGGCCGCGGTGCCCGAGGCGGTGGAGCTGGTGACAAACTCCCCCCGCGTCGAGGAGCTGGAGCTGCACCGCACGAGCTTGAGCGACGGGGATTTCCGCGCCGCGGTCAGTTCGCTGCGGAGGCTGCGGCATCTCTGGGTTCGGCCGGTGGAGGGGGTGCAGGACCCGATCACGATCGAAGCGCTGGCGGCGCTGTCGCCGTCGCAGCCGCTGAAGAACCTGATGATCGGTAAGCAGATCAAGCCGCTTCGCTACGAGGACGGGCTGGATCAGCTCGCGCCGATCCGCACGCTCGAGCGGGTGCACGTGCTCGAGGACGTGCCGGAGGATCACCCGGCGATCACGAAGCTCCGCCAGGCGCGGCCCGACATGAAGGTGCAGATCGCTTACCACTGAGCCGAGCGGGCCAATCGACAGACACAGACAGGGAAGTTCATGCTGAAGCAAGTGAAACAGGCGGGTGTGTTGGGTCTGGTGCTGCTGCTGGCGCTGGCATGTCTGGCGGTGGACTGGTCGGTGCTGCGCTCGGGCTCGAGCGGCGGGTCGGAGTTCCGCTCGCCGGTGGCGCTGGCCGTGGGGCCTCGCGACCGGCTTTACGTCGCCGAGGCGACGGCCTCGCGGATCGCCGTGGTGGACGCGGCGGATCGGGAGCTGCTGCGCGAGTTCGACGTGGATCTTTCGCCGCGGGCGCTGTGCCTGACGGATCACGGGACGACGCTGCTGGTCGTGGGCGGCGGGGCGGATGGGAGTTTGCTGCTGCTCGACCCGGCGGGGGGCAGGGTTCAGCGGCGGGTCCGCACGGGGCACACGCCCACGGCCGTGGCGGCGTCGGCGGACGGGAAGCGCGCCTGGGTCGCCGACCGGTTCGACGACCGGGTGTCGGTGGTGGACCTCGAGGCCGGGCGGGTGACGGGGCATCTGCCGGCCGTGCGCGAGCCGGTGGCGCTGGCGCTCGCGGCCGGGGGCAAGCGGCTGCTGGTGGGCAACCATCAGCCGGCGGGGCGGGCGGACGGCGACTACATCGGCTGCGCCGTGTCGGTCTATGACGCCGAGTCGGGCGAGCCGGTGAGCGAGGTCGCGCTCGCCAACGGCTCGACGGCTGTGCGGGAGATGGCCAGCTCGCCCGACGGGAAGTACGTCTACGTCACGCACGTGCTGGGGCGTTACCAGGTGCCGACGACGCAGCTCGAGCGCGGCTGGATGAACACGAACGCGCTGTCGATCATCGACGCGGAGCGGGGCGAGCTGGTCAACACGGTGCTGCTGGACACGATCCACCGCGGGGCGGCGAATCCGTGGGGCGTGGCGGTGTCGGAGGATGGCCGATGGCTGGTGGTCGCCCACGCGGGCACGCACGAGGTGAGCGTGATCGACCGCGGGAAGCTGCACGAGCGGCTGGCCGCCGCGGCCGCGGGCGAGCGGGTGACCGAGGCCACGAAGCGCGCCGCAGACGTGCCCAATGATCTGAGCTTCCTGGCGGGGATTCGCCGGCGGCTGCCGACGGCGGGCGACGGGCCGCGGGGCGTGGCGATCGCGGGTGACGCGATCTACGCGGCGGAGTATTTCGGCGACAGCGTGGGCGTGCTCAGCGCCGCGGCCGGGGACGGCGAGCGGGGCGTGAGCGTGTCGCTGGGCGAGGTGCCGGAGATGACGCAGGAGCGGCGGGGCGAGCTGCTGTTCAACGACGCGAGGCTGTGCTACCAGAACTGGCAGAGCTGCGCGAGCTGCCACCCGGACGCGCGATCGGACTCGCTGAACTGGGACCTGCTCAACGACGGCATCGGCAACCCGCGCAGCAGCAAGAGCATGCTGCTGGCGCACGAGACGCCGCCCGCGATGATCACGGGCATCCGCCCCGACGCGGAGACGGCCGTGCGGGCGGGGATGAAGTACATCCAGTTCATCGATCAGCCCGAGGAAGACGCCGAGGCGATGGACGCGTTCCTGCGTTCGCTCGAGCCGGTCCCGAGCCCGCATCTCGAAAGCGGCGAACTTTCCGCGGCGGCGAAGGACGGGAAGCAGGTGTTCGAGCAGGCCGGCTGCGCGTCGTGCCACAGCGGCGCGTACTACACGGACATGCAGAAGTACGACGTGGGCACGGGTGGCCCGATGGACACCCCGGCACTGGTGGAGGCGTGGCGGACGGCGCCGTACCTCAACGACGGCCGGGCCGCGACGCTGCGCGAAGTGGTGACGAGTTTCAACGAAGGCGACACCCACGGCAAGACCAGCGACCTGAGCGAGCGGGAGATCGACGTTCTGGTCGAGTACATGTTGTCGCTGTAACCGACGCGCTGGTTCTGTGGGATGCTTGCGGGGCACGGCACGGGCGTGCGGTGCTTTTGCGCGCGCAGCGGCCGGGCTCACGCTCCCTCGGCGAGGTCGCGGAGGCGGTCGGGGTCGAGGATCTGGATGCTGCGCGGGTCGGAAGGGTCGATCAGCCCGGCGCGGGTGAGCCTTCGGAGGGTGCGGGAGAGGGTTTCACTGGTGAGGTTGAGGTGGCTGGCGACGTGGCGTTTGAGGGCGGGCAGGCTGGCTTCGCCGGTTTCGGGTGAGGCGGTGTCGAGCAGGAAACGGGCGACGCGGCTGGCGGCGTCGCGGAGGACGACGTCCTCGAGCAGGTCCACCATATGCCGAACTCGGCCGGTCATGGAGCGGAGCACCTCGAGGCAGAGTTCGTGGCTGGTTTCCAGCGCCTGGTTGAACGGCCGGGTGGGCAGGACGACGCAGCGGGTGGGCTCGAGCGCCTGGGCGTTGGCGGGGCAGTTCATGTTGCCGATGGCGGCGACCTCGGCGAAGGTCATGCCGGGGTCGATGATCTGCAGCACGTGTTCCTTGCCGGCGGGGCTGAGCTTGAAGATGCGGACCGAGCCTTCGCCCACGATGAACACGCCGGGGCAGGGGTCGCTTTGCCCAAAGATGAGCTCGCCCGGCTCATAGCGGCGGAGGCGGGCCATGGCGGTGAGCCGCAGGAGGCCCGGCGCGGTGACCTCGCTGAAAAGCGGGCAGTTGCGGAGCGCGGTCTGGATCTGGGGGGCGTCGGGCATGGGGGCGGCGTGGTCGAGTGGCCGAAAAAAAGATACGGACATCTTAGAAAAGTCGGCCGACTTGATTCAGGTCAAGGCGGTTCGGCCGGTCGCGGGGCATCATGGGGGCTGAACGCTCAATTGTAGCTCAAAGCCTCAAGGAGAGAACCATGACCGCAATGACCCTTCCGCTCGTGTGCAACCAGTGCGAGCAGACCGCCCGTGGCGAGGGATGCCAGATCAACGGCACCGCCGGCGTCTGCGGCAAGGACAAAGACGTCGAATCGCTTCAGCAGGTGCTGCTGTACGGCCTGAAGGGGATGGCGGCGTACGCCCACCACGCCCGCCGGCTCGGGCAGAGCGACGAAGACGTCAGTGCGTTCATCGAGGAAGCGCTGTTCTCGACGATGACCAACGTCAACTTCGACGTGCCGACGCTGCTCGAGCTCGTCCTCGAGTGCGGCCGAAAGAACCTGCGGGTCATGCAGATGCTCGACGAAGGGCACGTGCAGAGCTTCGGCAAGCCCTCGCCGACGACGGTGCAGGAAGGCACGCAGGCCGGCCCGGGCATCCTGGTGACGGGGCATGACCTGCTCGACCTCAAGCGGTTGCTCGAGCAGTGCGAGGGCACGGACGTCAAGGTGTACACCCACGGCGAGATGCTGCCGGCGCACATGTACCCCGAGCTGCGCGAGCACCCGAACCTCGCCGGCCAGTACGGCAGTGCGTGGCAGAAGCAGAAGGCGGAGTTCGACCGTTTCCCCGGCCCGATCATCGCGACGACCAACTGCGTGCTGATCCCCAGGGAGAGCTACAAGGATCGGCTGTTCACCACCCGCGCGACGGCCGTCCCGGGCGGCACCCGGCTGTCGGGCGAGGACTTCTCGCAGGTGATCGCGATGGCGCAGCAGGGCCCGCCCTGCGAAGAGAATCTCACCGGCGAGTCGGTGATCGGCTTCCACCACTCGGTGATTCTCGAGAAGGCGGGGGCGATCGTGGAGGCGGTGAAGGCCGGGCAGATCAGCCGGTTCTTCCTCATCGGCGGCTGCGACGGCGCCGAGCCCGGGCGGAACTACTACAGCCGCTTCGCCCAGGCGGTGCCGGAGGACGCGTTCATCTTGACGCTGGGCTGCGGCAAGTACCGCATCCGCGAGCATCCGTACGGCGAGCACCTCGGCCTGCCGCGGCTGATGGACATGGGCCAGTGCAACGACGCCTACGGGGCGATCCAGGTGGCGGTGGCGCTGGCGCAGGCGCTGGACTGCGAGGTGCGCGACCTGCCGCTGTCGATCGTGCTCTCCTGGTTCGAGCAGAAGGCGGTGGCGGTGCTGCTGACCCTGCTCGCGCTGGACGTCAAGGGCATCCGCATCGGCCCGGCCGCGCCGGCGTTCATCACGCCGAACGTGCTCGAGGCGCTCCAGGACAAGTTCGACCTGAACCTGATCGGCAACGACCCCGAAGGCGATGTGCAGACGGCGATGGGCGCCTGAGCCGGGCGGGTTCGAAACAGAATCCCATATTCGCAGCCCGCGGCCTCGGTGAAAGCCGGTGCCGCGGGCTTTCTCATGCGGGGAGGGGCCGGGGCTGAGAAGCCCGCAGATGACGCGAGGGGTGCTTCCTACTGCCCGCCGCACGCCTCGTCGTGCTCGACGCCCCGGCGGGCGGCCATCTCCCGGCCGATCTGGCGGAGCTCGTCCTCGCTGAGCAGCTTCGCGGCGAGGGGGAAAAGCTGCTCGTCCTCGAGCGCGATGTGCTCGGCGTACCCGGCCTGGAGCTGCTCGAGCAGGGCGAGCAGCCGCTCCGTGCGGTCCGGGGCGAGGTGGCCGGTGCGGAGCCAGCTCGCCGCCAGCTTCTCGACCTCGGCGTGGCGGGCCTCGGCAGTGCGGTGGTCGGCCTCGAGGCGGTCCATCTGGGCGAAGGCCTCGCGCACCTCCGGCGCGTCGAGCCGGCGCAGGCGGGGGAAGAGGCTGTTCTCCTCGTCCTCGGTGTGATGCGGCGCAGCCGCGGAGAAGTAGCGCAGCGCCTTTTCCAGCGCTTCGCGGCTGCGGTCGTCGAGCTCACCGCCCCGGCGGTTGCGGGTGACGCTGAGCATGGCGCCGAGGAAACGCTCGATGCGGCGGTGACAGTCGCTGAGCAGGTTCATCGGCTGGTCGAACCCGCTGTCGGGCTGTTGTCCGATCTCAATAGGCAAGGCGGCCTCCGGATGCTGAGTTCGTCGTTCTTGGACCGGTTATTTTAGAGCCGCTCCAGATAGCTGGCCAGTGCCGTTTTGCCGTTCTGCCGCTATCGCAGCATACCGTGTAGCCGCGAGCCGGTGACGAGTCCGCCCTGGGCGAGGATGGTGAGCACTTTGGCGACGACCGGGCGGGGGAGGTTCCGCGTCGGCGGTCGCGGCGGGGGAGTGAACCTTTGCACCTCGATGTCCGGATGTCCGCTTGACGTAGGGGAAGGCGGGGGGAGAATGGAGGTCGATGTGTCTCGATTGCCGCTTGTGGAGGCCTGCCGTGATTTCCCAGACTGCCGAGTATGCCCTGCGGGCGGTGATCTGCCTTGCCTCCGAGCCCGAGGAGCCGCACACGACGCAGGCGATCGCCAAACGGGCGCAGATCCCCCAGGGCTATCTCTCCAAGGTGCTCCAGGCGCTGGGCCGGGCGGGCATCGTCAAGTCCCAGCGGGGCCTGCACGGCGGGTTCACCCTGCTGCGGGACCCGGCCGAGATGACCGCTCTGGACGTGGTCAACGCGGTGGACCCGATCCCCCGGCTGACCGGCTGCCCGCTGGGGCTCAAGGCGCACAGCGAAAAACTCTGCCCGCTGCACCAGCGGCTCGACGACGCCATGGCCAGCGTGGAGGCGGCGCTGGGCGGGGCGACGATCAGCGAGATGATCGCCACCGGCAGCGAGTCCGGCCCGCTCGGCGGCGTGTGCAAGGGCCTCGCGGGCACGGAGGCGGAGTAGGCTCTCTTTTCGGGATCTCAGCCTGCCGGGATGAGCCGCGGAAGCCAGTCAGCCACAGATGAACGCAGGCCGCACAGCAGCCTGGCGGCGTGCGGGCACGCGTCCGCCCCTTCCTGGGTCACTTCGCGTCCGCCGGCTCCGGCAGGGCGCTCTCGCGGACGACCCGGCTGTACCAGTGGGCAGAGGCCTTGGGGGTGCGCTCGAGCGTGTCGTAGTCGACGTGGACGAGGCCGAAGCGTTTGGAGTAGCCCATGGCCCATTCGTAGTTGTCCATCAGCGACCAGGCGAAGTAGCCGCGGAGATCGACGCCGGACTCGATCGCGCGGTGGGCCTCGCTGAGATAGCCGAGGTAGAAGTCGATGCGCGGCTGGTCGCGGACCTCGCCGCCTTCGAGGTGGTCGTCGCCGGCGCAGCCGTTCTCGGTGATGATGATGGGCGGGTTGTCGTACCGAGAGGCGATCCACTCGAGCAGCTTGCGGCAGCCCCAGGGGACGACGGCCCAGCCGATGTGGGTCTTCTCCCAGGCGGGGTCGATGCTGAGGGTAACGTCCTGGTCGGCGCTGATCCCGCCGTTGCCGTAGACGTTCTGCTCGACGACCTTGCCGCCGCTGGCGTCCTCGGCGTACATCGTGGTGTAGTGGTTGAGGCCGAAGAAGTCGGACGAGCCTTTGAGCAGAGCCTTTTCCTCGTCGGTGAACGCGGGCAGGCGGTCGCCGACGCGCTCTTTCATGACGTTGGGGTAGTCGCCGAAGTAGACCGGGTCGGCGAACCAGCCGAGGAAGAAGGCGAGTGCCCGCTCGGCGGCGGCGAGGTCGGCGGGGGAGTCGGTCTTCGGCTCGCGCCAGTCGGAGTTGTTGCTGATGCCGATCTCGCCCTGCTGGGCATCCTGGTACTTTCGGCGGTAGACGTCGACGGCCTTCGCGTGGGAGCGCAGCAGGTGGTGGCCGGCGGTGTAGGGCTCGGCGATCGACCGCCGACCCGGGGCGAAGACGCCCATGCCGTAGCCGAGCATGGCGACGACCCACGCCTCGTTGAGCGTGATCCAGTGCTTGACGCGGTCGCCGAAGCGGGCGAAGCAGAGCTCGGCGTACTCGGCGAAGGCGTCGGCGATGGTTGGGTTCAGCCAGCCGTCGTGCTCGGTCTGCAGCGCCAGCGGCAGGTCCCAGTGGTAGAGCGTGACCCAGGGCTCGATGTCATGGGCGAGCAGCTCGTCGATGAGGTTGGAGTAGAACGCGACGCCGGGTTCGTTCACCTCGCCCGTGCCGGCCGGGAGGAGGCGAGGCCAGCTGATGGAGAAGCGGTAGGCCTTGAGGCCCAGGTCCGCCATCATGGCGACGTCGTCGCGGAAACGGTGGTAGTGGTCGCAGGCGACGTCGCCGGTGTGGCCCTGGTGGGTTCGGCGGGGCGTATGGGCGAAGGCGTCCCAGATGGACCAGCCCTTGCCGTCCTGGTTCCAGGCGCCCTCGATCTGGTAGCTGGAGGTGGCGGTGCCCCAGGTGAACTCGCTTGGGAACTGCTTCATGTGGTACGGCTCGGATGATTTCGGGTCGACTCGCGTCAGTCGATGGGGCCGAGGCCGCTTTCGACGTCGGCGGGGTCGTAGTCGGAGTCGTCGGTGATGACGAAGCGGTCGAAGCTCATGCCATCCTCGCCGCGGCGGATGCCGAAGCGGACGAGGCCGCCGGCGAGGGCGATCTTCCGCGGCAGTCGGACCCACTGCCAGTCGCTGTCGGGGCTGGTCTCGAGGACCCAGGTCTGGTTGACGTCGGCGCGGGAGACGGTCTGGCTGTCGGTGGCGAAAAAGACGCCGGCCGTGTTGCTTTCGTCGTCGGGGGCGTGGACGCGGGCCCAGAGCCAGTATCGGCCGGCAGGGGCCTGGAGGGCGTAGTCGAGCTGGGCGCCGCGGGGCCGGCCGCCGGACTCGCCGGTCCAGATGCTCGTGCCGTTTTCGGGCGTGGTGACGTAGCCCTTGCCGACGTGTCCGGGCAGGGTGGCATCGGTTTCCCAGCGGCTCTCGTCCTGGTGGGAGCCTTCTTCGTCAATGCGCTGGGCGACGAAGTTCTCGGCTTCGACGACCGCGAGTCCGTCCTCGACGGTGGCGGTCTTGGCCGGCTGGACGTAGACGGTCACCGTGCCGCGGGCGAAACCGCCCTGGCCGTCGGCGATGGCGTAGTAGAAGCGGTCGGTGCCCCAGTAGTCCTGGGGCGGGCGGTAGGTGACCTCGCCGTCGGGGCGGATGGCGAGGTTGTTGTCCGGGGCCTTGCGCGAACGGTTGAGCGTTTCGACGCCGCCGACGCTGGTGAGCTCGGGCGAATCGCCGTCGAGGTTCTGGTCGTTGGCGAGGGGGTCGAGCGTGACGGGTTGCCCGGCGCGGGTGATCACCTCGTCGTCTTTGGCGACGGGGGGGAGGTTGGCCTCGCCCTCGGCGTTTTCTTCGAAGGTGAACCAGTCCAGGCGAAGCGCTTCGCTGGCGATGTCGCGGGCGCTGGCGACGAGGACGACGTCGTGCTTGCCGGTGATTGTCTCGGCGAGCGGGGCGGAGAGGGACTGGTAGCTGTCCCAGCCGCCGGTGGAGGGGACGGTGAGGCTGCCGACGCTTTCGCCGTGGACGCCGCCCAAGCGGACGTCGATGCTGGCGGGGGTGGTCCCGGCGTTGGCGACGCGGGCGGTGAAGCCGCTGAGGCCATCGCCGAAGTCGACGTTTCGGTAGGCGACGAAGCCGTCGTGGCGGAAATTGCCGACGATGGTGCCGCTGCCGCCGTCGGCGAGGGTGACGTAGCGGGAGCCGTCGTAGGTTTCGGCTTCGAGCTGCCCGGCGGCGTCCACGGTGGGCCAGACGTTGGCGGGTTTGCTGCCGGGGCCGGGGCGTTTTTTGCCGCGGGTGGGTCGCATGTGCATGACGCCGGTGTCGTCGATCCAGAGCGGGTCGAGGGCGATGCCGCGGTTCCAGTTTCGGCCCTGGTCGTTGTGCTGCTGGTAGTAGACCCAGAAGGTGCCGTGCTGATCGCGGGTCATGGCGTGGTGTCCGGGGCCGACGATGTTTTCGTAGTCGGATCGGCGGAGGAAGGCGGCCTCGTTCATGTCGCTCTGGAGCGTGTAGGGGCCGTCGATGTGCGGGGCCGTGGCGTAGTGCATCCGGTAGTTGGGGCTGTTGGCGGAGTTGGCGGAGAGGACGAGGTAGTAGGTGTCGCCGATCTTGCGGACGTAGAGGCCTTCCCAGGTCCAGCCCCAGTCGGTGGCGGGGAGGAAGTAGAGGGCGGTCTGCTGGCCGAGCTCGGTGGGGGAGGTCATCTCGGCGACGACGTGCCCCATGTGCGAGCCGCCGTAGAGGAAGTAGTACTGGTCGTTTTCGGGGTCCTGGTAGACCTGCGGGTCGAAGCCGAGGGTCTTGCCGATGCGCTGGAAGGTGCCGTCGGGCGAATCGCTTCGGGTCAGGGCGCCGACGGTGTACATGTACCAGGTGTCGCCGGCCTTGCGGAGGCTGGGCGCCCAGCCCTGCCGGTTGGGGTCACCCGGGTAGGCGGTGTCTTTTTCGCTCCAGTCGGAGACGCCGTCGGGGCTGGATCGGCGGGCGGTCTGGTAGTTGTCGGTGGTGAAGAGGTACCACCGGCCGGAGTCGGGATCCTGGACGATGGCGGGGTCGGCGCCGTCGCGGACGACGGGGTTTTCGTAGCTCGTTTCCGCGGCGCTGGCGGGCGCGGCGAGGAGCAGGACGGCGAGTGCGATCAGGCGGGATGGCTTCATGGTCGTCACCCTTCTGGCGGGACGCGGGGTATCAATCGTCGCCGGCCGGCGGGGCCGGGCCACGGGGGCAGTATACCGCAGGATGCCGGGCGTCTGGGGGGGGGGCGCGCTCAGACGGCGGTCCGGGAGTCCAGGACGGCGTCGATCATTCGTCGGGCGTCGTCGGACTTGGAGATGAACGCGGCGGCGCCGGCGTCGCGCATCGTGCCGGCGGTCGCCTCGTCGTCCTGGACCGACAGCCCGACGACGCGCACCTCGGGCCACCGGCGGCGGATCTCGCGCGTCGCCTCGATGCCGTTCATCCGCGGCATGTTGACGTCGATGACCACCACGTCGGGGCGGTGGCGGTCCACGGCCTCGATGGCCTCGAGCCCGTCGGCGGCCTCGGCGACGACGGCCAGCCGCTGATCGCTGGAGAGCACGTTGGCGATGCCCTGGCGGACGATGGCGTGGTCGTCGACGACGAGCACGCGGGCAACGTGGCGGTCGGTGCGGGTGATGGGCAGCGGCCTGCGGGGGCGGACAGGGCTCGCCTGCTCGGCCTCGATCGCGGCCTGCTCCTCGTCGCTCGGCGTCAGGGGGACGCGCAGCTCGATGCGCGTGCCGGTGTCGGGGCTGGACGCGGCGGAGAGGGCGCCGCCGAGCGCGGCCAGGCGTTCGCGGATGCTGAACAGGCCCAGGCCCTGCTCGGCGCTGCTGCGCTCCAGGGCGCCGAGGTCGAACCCGACGCCGTGGTCTTCGACGGTGATCTCGAGTTCTCCGTCGCGCTGGCCGACGCGGACCGCGGCCTGGTCCACCCCGGCGTGCTTGACGACGTTGAACAGCAGCTCACGGATGGACTCGAACAGCAGGGCCTTGACGTCGTCGTTGAGGGGGAGCTCGGCTTCCTCGGCGTCGGTCTCGACGCGCAGGCCGTGCAGCTCCTCCAGCTCGCCGGCGAGCCAGCGCAGGGCGGGGACCAGCCCGTCCTCGTAGAGGACCGGGGGCCTGAGCTGGCGGGTCAGGTCGCGGGAGGCGTCGGCAGCGCGGTCGATCATCTCCCCGACGCCGCTGAGGCTGGCGGCCAGCTCGGTGTCCTCGCTGCTGCGCACGCCGACGAGGCGCATCTTTGCGGCGACGAGGAACTGCTGGAGCTCGTCGTGCAGCAGGGCGGCGAGGCGTTTGCGCTCGCGGTGCTCGGCCGCGGCGAGCTCGTGGGCGAGGTTGCGCAGGCGCACGGTCTGGTGCTGCAGCTCGCTGGTGCGCTCGGCGACACGCTGCTCAAGCTGGTCGCGGGCCTGCTGGAGGGCCTCCTGCGTGCGGACGCGGTCGGTCACGTTGCGCAGGATGTGGGCGGCGCCGACGAGCCTGCCCTGATCGTCGCGGATGGGGCTGAAGCGCAGGTCGTACACCTGCTGGTCGGCCTCGCTGGGACCGAAGCGGGCGGTGACGCTGAAGGACTCGCCGGCGAGCGCCCGGCCCCACATCTCGGCGGCCTTACGCTGCTCCTCGGGCCACGGCGCGAGCAGGTCGAGCATGCTTTCGCCGAGCTCGGGCTCCCGGCCCCAGAGCTTGCGGAACTCCTCGCAGTAGGCGTTGTTGAAGTACTGGAAGCGGAATTCAGAGTCCTCGGCGGCGATGAGGTCTTTTGTGCCCTCGGTGATGCCCTCGAGCAGGGCGTGCGCCTGCTCGAGCTGCTGCTCGGACTGCTTGCGGTCGTGGATGTCGATGACCGAGCCGATGTAGCCGAGAAAGGTGCCGTCGGGACCGAAACGCGGGCGGCCCGAGTCGATGACCCAGCGGTATTCGCCGCGGGCGGTGCGCAGGCGGTACTCCCCGCGGTAGGTGTCCCGCTGCTCGGCGGCACGGAGGAAGGCTTCGCCGGCCTGGTCCTGATCCTCGCGGTGAGCGGCGGCGGACCAGCCCAGGCCCAGACCCTCGGCTTCGGTCTGGCCGGTGTATTCGTGCCAGCCGCGGCTGAGGAAGACGCACTGGTGCTTTTCGTCGGTGACCCAGAGCATGGCCGGGGCGGTGTCGGCCATCTGCTTGAAGCGTTCCTCGCTCTCGCGCAGGGCGAGCTCGGTCTGCTTGCGCTCGGTGACGTCGATGTTCATCCCCAGCCACTTGCGGACGGCTCCGTCGTCAGCCAGCATCGGCGTGGCGAGCACGTTCATCCAGCGCCATGCGCCGTCGGTGCGGCGAACGCGGAACTCGGCGTTTACCTGGCGGCGCTCGCGGATCGCTTCCTGCCAGCGCTCCTGGACCTGATCGCGGTCGTCGGGGTGGATGGCCTCGATCCAGCCCTGGTTGAGCCATTCGTCCCGGTTCTGGCCGGTGAAGGCGCGCCAGCTCGGCGAGTCGGTGACGATTCGGCCCTCGGGATCGGTTTCCCAGACGGCTTCGGTGACCTCTTCGACGAGGATGCGGTACTGGGCCTGGAGTTCGCGGACGGCCTGCTCGGCGCGGGCCCGTTCGACCGCTTCCCACGTGCGCTTGGCGGTTTCCTGGGCGAGATCGACCTCCGGGGCGGTCCACTCGCGCCGCTCGGCCTGCTGGACGACCAGGGCGGCGCTGAGACGGTTTCGCCGAAGCAGCGGCACGAGCACGGCAGCGCGGACCTGCATGTCGGTGCACACGGCGCGGTCGGGGTCGTCGAGGCGCGGATCGGCGCGGCAGTCGCTGACGGTGACGACTCGGCCGTCGTGCAGCTCGTCCAGAAAGGCGCGGACGCAGTTGGCCCAGCCGGGCTGGCCGGCAAGGCTGGGGACGTTGCGGCAGTAGTCCCGGGGGATGGCGAAGTCGCCCGTGTCGGGGTCGAATTCGGCATAGAAGACGCGGCTGGCCTCGAGGCGCTGGCCGAGCAGACGGGCGGCGGCGAACTGGGCCCGGGCAGGGTCGGCGAGGTCGCGGAGCTGGTCGGCGAGCTTGAGCAGATAGCCCTGCCGACGGCGTTCGGCGACCACTTCGCCGGTGGTTTCGACGGCCGTGACGAGCACGCCCGCCGGGGCCCCCGCTTGATTGCGGAGGGGGCTGAAGCAGAAGTCGAACCACGCCGGCTCGGGATAGCCGTGGCGGAGGAGGGTGAAGTGGAAGTCCTCGAAAAAGACCGCCTCGCCGGCTTGGGCCTGTTCGATCAGCGGTTCGATGGTATCGCGGATCTCGGCCCAGACTTCGAACAGGGGTCGGCCGAGCGCTTCGGGCTTGTCGCCCAGCAGGGGGCGATAGGCGTCGTTGTAAAGGACCGTGAGCTCGGTGCCCCAGGCGACCAGGCTGGGGAACCGGGTTTCGATGGCGAGGTTGACGATGGACCGCAGGGGTTGCGGCCACCGCGCGATGGGGCCGAGCGGGGTCTTCGACCAGTCGAAGCTTCGGATCCGGTCTCCCATTCCGCCGCCGCCGGGGAGCGGGTGCGTGTCGTCGCTGAATTGCTGCAAGGTCTGCCTCGTGAACAGCGCCGGCCTGGTCGGCGAGCGGCCGCCGTGAATCGTGTATCCGTGGGGGCCTCTGATCATAGCGCAGGATGTCCCGGCCGGCTCCTCTTTGGAGAGCCTTTTGTGGCTCTGAGGTGTCCGCCCGTCCCGCCTTCGCTCTGGCTGGCCGCGGCGGGGCGGTGTCACGCGAGGGCCGCTTCGCGGAGGACCGGGTCGTTGACGGCGTAGTTTTCCGGCCGGCTCATGGCGTCGAGCATCGCCTTGCCGCGGCGGATGTCGTCGATGGTCAGTCGGCCGTCGCGGACGGCGTCGAAGTAGGGCTGAAGGCTGGTCTGGCGGTACAGCTCCGCGAAGTGGCGGTAGAAGGTTTCGCGGTCGAGGCGGGTGTCGGTGACGGCGTGCAGGGCGTCGAAGCAGGTGTAGTCGCGGGTGATCAGCTCCTGCTGGCGGTCGCGGTGGAGCTGCGTGCCGGGCAGGGGGGTGAGGACGGTGAACTGCGTGTGGGTGATGCCGCGGTGGGCGACGTAGTCGCGCAGGCGCTTGAAGTCGTCCGCCTCCCAGCGGGGATCGACGATGAACGCCCCCCAGATGACGACGCCGAGGTCCTGGAGGATGTCGATGGCCTGGTCGTTGACGCGGGCGGTGTTGCGCTTGCCGACCGATTCGAGCGTGTCGTCGGCGCCCTCGAGGCCGAGCAGCACCGCGTAGAGGCCGATGTCGACCCATTTTTCGACCAGCTCGGGGTGGCGGACGATCGAGTCGGTGCGGCACTCCATGCTGTAGCGGTGCTGGATGCCGGCGGCGCGGATGCGGTCGGCGATCTCGTTCTCCCGGCGGTGGTTGAGCATGAAGTTGTCGTCGACGAACGTGACGTGGTCGGTCTCGACCGTCTCCAGTTCGCGGATGACGCGGGCGGGGGACATCATGCGGGTCCGCCCGTCGTAGAACTCCCACACGCTGCAGAAGTTGCACCGCCAGGGGCAGCCGCGGCCGGTCGCCATCGAGGTGTCGGGCTGGTCGAAGAGGAAGAAGTACTTCTCGCGGTGCCGGGCGGTGAGGTCCCGCCGGGGCAGGGGCAGAGCGTCGACGTCGAGGGCTTCCGTGCGGCGGCCGGTGGCGACGAATCGGCCGGCCCGGTCCTGGTAGACGAGATTGGGGACCTCGGCGAGGTCGCGGCCTGCCTCGAGCGCGGCGACGAGCCGGGGCAAGACGGGCTCGCCTTCGCCGCGGATGATGGCGTCGACCTGCGGGAGATGGAAGTCCTCGGGCAGGAGCGAGGCGTGGTGGCCGCCGACGAGGGTGAAGGCCTCCGGCGCGAGGGCTTTGGTCTGCTCGAGCACGGCGGCGGCGGCGTAGACCTCAGGCGTCAGGGCGGTGACGCCGACGAGGTCGGGCTGAAAGTCGGCGATCTCGGCGGCGAGCTCGTCGCCGCAGCGGAGGTCGGTGATGCGCACGTCGTGATCGGGGACCGACGCGGCGAGCATCTCCAGGCCCAGCGGCTCGGGCATGGCGACGAGTCGAAATCCGAAGCCGTTCTGGCGCCAGTCCGGTTGGACAAAAAGAATGCGCAAGCCATCTCCCTTCGGGGTCGGTGGTCGTTCCCGCATACATGTTTGAGCGGCGGGGCTGTCCGGGCAACCGGGGAGAAACCCGCATCTTTGTCGGCAAGTCGAGTCGGCGGATCAGGCGTATTCGCGGATGAACGCGCCGCTGAGGCCGAGCATGAGGCCGCCGAAGCCGGCGAAGCCGGTCAGCAGCAGCGGCTGACCGGAGGGGCGGTCGGGGACGACGGCCGGGGCGGCGAAGCGCACCTCGCTGCCGGACACGGAGGTCGCGATGCCCATCTCCGTCTCCTTTCGCGCGAGGGTCAGGTAGGTCTCCCACGCCAGCTTCCGGGTTTCGGTCAGCTCGCGCTCCTTCGCCTGCTCCTGCTCCAGCTCGCGGGTCAGGGCCTGCGTCTGCGTTTCCAGCTCGGCGATCAGCGGCTCGTAGGGGCCGGTCTGGAGCGCCTGTTCGCTCACGCCGGCCGCGCCGCCTTCGCCGGCGGCGCCGGTCTCGCTGACCAGTCCCCGGCCGCTGACGAGCTCGTCCGCGGCGAGGCGGATCTGCTCGCGCAGCCGGCTGCGCTGATGCTCGAGCACCTCGACCAGGGCGGCGAGATCGGCGGCCTGCGCTTCGGGGTCGCCGGTGCTTTCGAGGCTGGAGAGGTCCACCACCAGCTCTGCGGCCATGTCGTCCACCGGGGCCGGCGCCGACTCGCTGCCGGCCCGCTCCACGCGGACGTCGGGCGTCTCTTTGTCGTTCTTGTTCAGGTAAATCGCAAAGGCGGTTTGCGGCGCGTTTTGCTCCCCTGGGGGCCGGGCTGCGCTGCCCAGCGCGAACGCGCGGACCTTGAGCAGCCGCAGGGCCGCCTGGTTGGACTGCTCCGCCGACGCCCCGCCGGCCTGCACCTGCTTGCGCATCCGCCTGGCCTGGTCCAGCAACTGCTCCACGCGCAGGTCCAGAAGCTGGTAGGTGTCCAGCCGCTGGCGTGCGGCCCGGGCCTGGCTGTCGAACACGCCGGCCCGCGCCTGCTGGGAGAGGCTGAGCTGCTCGATCATCGCCTCTTTCTGGGCGATCTGCCGCTCGAGTCGGCTGCTCCGGTTGTCCGCGAAGAACTGTTCGAGCTCGTCCTGCGCCTGCTCGTAGCTCTGGCGGGATTTGACGTACTCTTCGTGGACCGAGTCGAAGAAGCTCTGCGGGACGTTGCGGTAGGTTTCGTTGACCTGCTTTTCGAACGCCGCCGCCCACGCGTTGGCGATGTCCGCGGCGAGCTGCGGGTTCTCGGACCCGGCCGTGATCTGGATCACGTCGCTGCGGGAGGGCAGCTCCGCCTTGATCTTCCGCAGGAGCGCCGCCTCGGTCACGCTGACGGACAGCCGATCTCCGAGCTGCTCGAGCACCCGGCTGGCGACGCCGCCGCTGGTGGCCAGCTCCCGCAGGGCCTCGCGCTTGGCCTGCTGGTCGAGGCTGCGCACCTCCTCGCTGGAGAGCGTCTTGAAGCGCGGGTCCAGCTCGAGCGCCGGCTTGGTCCTGAGGATGACCACGCTGGCCTTCGCCTTGTAGCTCGGGTCGGTCAGCGACAGATGGGCCATCACCAGCCCCGTCAGGACCGCTGCCGGGGTCAGGATCAGCCACCAGGACCGACGGAACATCATCAGCCCCTGCCGGGGCGATATACGCACGGAAGATTCGGACATGCCACAGTCTTCGCCAGGAAAGTCGGGTGCTGCCGGAAGCGGAACGGTAAGCTCCATAGCTTAATGCACGGCTGACGGCGCCACAAGCTTTTTTATCCTCGCTCCCGGCCGCGGGTTGCCCCTCGCCACGCCCCCGCGCCGCCTGCCGGCAAAGGCCGTCACGGCCGTTGTCTGGCGGCTGAACTGTGGTAGCATGGCCCGTTTCACTGTCCGGGTGGGCAGATCACGTTTCCGAGATGGGAACAGGGCCACGACCATGAGCGCTTCCCCCGCCAATGCGGGTACTTCCTCGAGGCAGCTCGCGCATCGCCTGCTCTCGGGCGGGGCGGCGGCCGCCGCTTTCCGGATCGGCGCGATCGGGCTGAACATGCTCCTCGCCGTCGTGCTCGCGCGCCACCTGCCGCCCGCGGGCTTCGGGCTCTATGCGCTGGCGCACACGTACCTGCTGTTCGGCAGCATGCTCGCGCTGCTCGGGCTCGAGCAGGTGCTCGTGCGCCGCGTCTCGGGCTGCCTGGCCGGCGCGTCGGGCGACCTTCGCTCCCTGCTGGGGAGCACGCTGCGCATGGTGGCGCTGGGCTGGGGCGGCGTGACCGTGCTCCTGCTGCTCGGCCGAGGCTGGCTGCTGGGCACGGACGCGACCGCCCTCGCCGGCTGGCTGGCGGTGTGGGTTGGACTCCAGGCGATCAACATGGCCCTGGTCGCGTTTCTGCGCGGCATGCACCGGCTGGTGCTGAGCAGCCTGTTTCACAGCCTGGTGCGCAACCTCGTGCTGGTGGTGCTGGCGGGCGTCCTGGCGCTGCGCGGCGAGCTGACGCTGCTGACCCTGCTGATGTCGGCGGCGGCCGCCACGGGCGTCAGCGTGGCACTGGCGGCACTCGTGCTCTGGCGCCGGCTGCCGCCGCGGCGGGCGGACGGATCGACTGCCGGGGCCGGCGCGGCGAGCGTCGCCCGACTGTGGGGGCAATCCTGGCCGCTGCTGGTCGCGACCGTGCTCGGGCTGGGGCTCACCCAGGCCGACCTGTGGCTGCTGCGGGTCGTCGGCGGTGAGGAAGAGCTCGCGATCTACGGGGCCGTGCTCCGGCTCGTGTTCCTGATGGACCTGCCGCTGCTCGTGCTCAACACGACCGTTGCCTCGACCATTGCCGAACTGTACACTGCCGGCCGCCGGGAGATGCTCGAGCGGGTCGCCCGCGGCAGCACCTCGCTGGCGACGCTGCCTGCGGCGGTCGTCGCGGCCGTGCTCTTCGGCGGCGGGGGATGGGTGCTGGAACTGCTTTTCGGGGATTTCTATCGGCAGGGCGCCGTGTTGCTGATGCTGCTGAGCGTCGGATACCTGCTCCGCCTCGCCACCGGGCCGTGCGGACTGATGCTCATGCTCTGTGGCCACCAGCGTGACCAGATGCTCATCACCATCGGCAGCATCCTGTTCCTGCTGACCGCCGGCCTCTGGGCCGGCTCGCGCTACGGCATGGTCGGCATCGCGGCGGTCTCGGCGACCAACCTGGCGCTCAACAACCTGACCACGCTCTTCGTCGCCCGCTGGCGCGTCGGCGTTTTCACCCACCTTTACCTCATGCCGTGGCGGATGCTGAGGCGCCGCCCCGGCCCGTCCGCGGGCGAATTGGCCGCCGCGGCCCGAACCTCCTGATTCGGATTTCTCGATGGATCAACCGCATTTTCTCATCATCGGCGCCGCCCGCTCCGGGACGACCGCGCTCTACGAGTCGCTGTGCCAGCACCCCGGCATCTTCATGACCGAGCCCAAGGAGCCGCACTACTTCGCCTTCGCCGGCGAAACCCCCGCCTTCCGCGGCCCGGGCGACGACCAGATGATCAACCGCGTCGCCGTGACCGATCCCACCGCCTACCGCCGCCTGTTCGACAGCGCCGGCCAGGCCCAGGTCGCGGGGGAAGGGTCCGTCTCCTACCTCTATTACCCCCAGGCCGCCCGCCGCGTCGCTGACGAGTGCCCCCGCGTCCGCCTGCTCTGCCTGCTCCGCCATCCTGCCGAGCGGGCCTTTTCCGCCTATCTCTACATGCGCTCCCGGCTGTACGAGCCGCTGGAGGATTTCCGCGACGCCCTCGCCGCCGAGGAGCAGCGCATCGCCGAGGGTTGGCACCACATCTGGCACTACCGCCGCATGGGCTACTACCACCAGCAGCTCCAGCCCTGGTTCGAGCACTTCAGCCCGGACCAGCTCCGCGTGCATCTGTTCGACGATCTCCGCGAGGACGCGGACGGCCTGCTGCGCGACTGTTTCGACTTTCTCGGCGTCGACCCCGACTTCGTGCCGGAGAACCGCCCGTCGTCGGTCGTCTCGGGCGTGCCCCGCAGCCGGGCGCTGGGCAAGATCCTCACCCGCGACCTGGCGATCAAGCGGCTGGTCCGCCCGCTGGTGCCGCCGGTGCTGCGGCATCAGCTCTGGCGCCGCCTCGCCCGGGCGAACATGAACAAGCCCCGCCTCGACGAGGCCGTCCGCGCCGAGCTGACCGAGGGCTACCGCGAGGACATCCTCCGGCTCCAGGATCTGATCGGCCGGGATCTCTCCTCCTGGCTGGCCGAGCGGGCCGCGCCCCGGCCCACCGGAGCCTGACGCTGCTGTGGCACGCAAGCTGATCATCTCGTTGCTCGTCCTGCTGCTGGTGCTCTTGCCGCACCACAACGGTGTGCTCTGGCTCTTCGGCGAGGGGCCGATCCGCTACTGGAAGGAAGCCGCCTTCCTGCTGATGGTGGTGGTCTACCTGCTCTTCGTCGCCCTGCCGCGCGGCTGGCCGCAGCAGGTCCGCGCCGGCGTTCTGCTCGTGCTGCCGCTGGTGCTCGTCGTCGTCTGGCGCGCCGGGCTGGGGGTCATTCAGGGCGAAGACCTCAAGCTCGTGGTCGTCGGCGCGGCCAACATGCTCGTGTTCGTGCCCGCCTTCCTCGTGGTCGCTCAACTGCTCACCCGGCCCGAGCACGTCGAGCGCGCCATCCGCGTCATGCTCGTCCTCACCACGATCGCGGGGCTGCTGTCGATCGCCGACTGGGCCTTCGCACTCTCCGCCCGGTTCGACTACTTCGGGCGAGTGCGCGTGCAGGAGGCGAGCCACTACTCCGACACCGCGCTGCGGAGCTGCCTCACCTTCTCCTCGCCGATGGTCCTGGGCATGTTCACCGGCCTGGGCGTCATGATCGCCGCCTGGCGCGTCAGCGACCTCCGCGAGCCGCTGGTTCGGCGGATCCCGGCCATGATCTGCCTGCTGATCTGCCTCGCCGGGATGCTGTTCACCTTCAGCCGGGGGCCCTGGGTGAGTTGTGCTCTGGGGACGGGGCTCATCGTCGCCCTGCGCAACCACGGCATCAGCCTGCGCGACCTCGCCCGGCGGCACCTGAGCATCGGCTACCTCATGCTGCTGGGGCTCTGCCTCATCGCCCTGGGTGTCCTGGTCATGCCCGCCGGCTGGCAGGAGCACGTCCTGTCCATCTTCGACTGGGCGAACGACCCCAACAACAGCGTCCGAATCCGGCGCATGCACATGGGGCTGGACATGATCGGCGACCGCCCGTTCCTCGGCCACGGGCTCGGCACGATGCAGCCGCGCCTGCTGGAGTACCGCATCGAGGAACTGGGCTACGACTACTTCTTCACCAACCCCGAAAGTCAGATCCTGCTGCTGCTCGTCGAGGGCGGCATGTTGCTGCTGGGCAGCTTCCTGTTCGTCCTGATCGGCTTTGCGGCGTGGACGCTCTGGCTCGCCCGGGCGCAGAACCCGCCTCGCATCCGCGGCATGGGCGTGCTGCTGCTGGGCATCCTGGCCGCGCTGACGGTCGAATCGGCTATCATGCCCATGCTCGACACCCGGCTGTTCAAGCTGATTTTCTGGTGCCTCTTCGGTGCCACGCTCGCCCTGGGGCGATGCCTCGAGCAGCAGCCTCGCGCCAGCGAAGCCCAGCCCGCCCAGCCCGCGACCGACCCGCCGACCGAACCGGCCGGGGCCCCGGCTGCCGACGGCGCGTGACCCAACCGGCATGACCACCCGCAGGAGACCGACCCCGCCCATGGCGAAACTGCTTGTCACCATCGCGGTGCCCGACGGCACCGGAGCGCCCCGGATGGGCCACTTCTTCGCCCGCTACCTGCTGCGGGCCGGGCATGACGTGCTCGTCGGCTGCGGCGGCCGGGAGCACGGCCCAGCCGAGGATCGCTTCATCGAGGAGCTGCGCCGCGAAGGCCTCGCGGTCCACTTCCTGCCCGGCCTCGCCTCGCCCGGGCCCGCCGCCTGTCGCGAGACGGCGGAGCTGATCCGCGAGCAGGGCGTCGACGCCGTGATCGGCTTCCAGCTCCGCGATCAGCTCGCCGCCATGAAGGCCGCCCGCCGCGCCGGCGTGCCCTGCGTGATCTCCGCGCAGACGCTGCACCGCTTCTGGGGCCCCGGCCCGGTGCCCTGGCTGAAGGAGCAGGTGTTCCGCCGCGCCCTGCGCAAGCTCGCCGACCTCGTCATCTGCAGCTCGCCCGCCGTACAGGAGGAGATGCAGACCCGCTTCGCCGTCCCGGCCGGGCGCACCTGCTTCCTGCCCAACGCCATCGACGTCGCCGCCGCCACGCCCGTTCCCGTGGGCCAGCGGCAGGCCGTGCGGCAGGAGCTGGGCATTGCGGGCGACGAGCAGATGCTCATCAACGTCGGCCGAATCAACCTCCAGAAGGGCCAGGACATCCTCCTCGAGGCCTTCGCCAGGGCGAACGCCCCCCGGCTGAAGCTCGTGCTCGTCGGCGACGTCACCGAGTGCTCCAGCAGCGACACGATGGCTCGCTATCATCGCGGCCTCCGCGAGTTCGTGGCCGAGCGCGGGCTGTCGGATCAGGTCCTCTTCGCCGGCTGGCGCGACGACGTGCCGGGGTTGCTCCAGTCGGCCGACTATTACGTCCACGCCGCCCGCTGGGAGGGCTGGCCGCTGACGGTCATGGAAGCGATGGCTGCGCGCCTGCCGGTGATCTTCACCGACTGCTCGGGCTGGCCCGACGATTTCCAGCAGGACGTGCACGGCCGCATCGTGCCCACCGGCGACCCGGACGCCCTCGCCGACGCGATCAGGCAGTTCGCCGCCATGACCCCTGACCAGCGCCAGGCGATGGGTGAGGCCGGGCGCCGCTTCGCCGAAGAGCGGTACGACATCAACGTGGTCGGCCGGCGCTTCGCCGAGCTGGTCGAGTCGGTCCTCGAGCCGCAGCCCGCGGCGGCCGGGTAGAGAGACAGGAGCAGTTTCCGTGGCGACGATTGTGATGACCCTGGCTCTGCCTGAGAAGACCGGCGCGCCGATGATGGCCTGCCAGTTCGCGGCCGCGCTGCACCGGGCGGGGCACCGCGTCGTGGTCGCGCACGGCCCGTGGGAGGAGGCCGACGAGGCGTCGATCCTCCCCGCCATGCGCACCGCGGGGGCGGAGACGCACCTGCTGCCCGACCTCGCCCGCCTGCCTCGGCCAGGGCGGGCGCGGAAGCTGGCGGCGGTTCTGCGCGAACAGAATGCCGACTGCGTCATCGGCTTCCAGCAGCGCGATCGGCCGCTCGCCGCCTGGGCCGGGCAGCAGGCGGGGCGGGCCTGCGTCATCTCCGCCCAGAACCAGCACCACTTCTTCGGCCCCCCGGGGCTCAGGCAGCTCAAGGCCCTCGCCTACGGCCGGGCGCTGCGGCAGGGGGCCCGCCTCGTGGTCTGCACCTCGCCCGTCGTGCAGCGCGAGCTGATCGACCGCTTCCACCTGCCCGCCGACCGCACGGCCGTCCTGCAAAACGGCATCGACGTCCGCGGCTTCCCCCGCGAAGACCCCGGGCAGCGCCAGGCCATCCGCCGGGACCTCGGCATCGGGCCCGGCGAGCAGATGCTCGTCAACGTCGGCCGACTCGACGTCCAGAAGGGCCAGGACATCCTGCTCGAGGCGTTCGCGAAGCTCGACAACCCCGCCCTGAAGCTGGTCCTCGTCGGCGGCGTCTCACGCGGGCCCCACCAGGCGCAGATGCAGCTCTATACCGATCGGCTCAAAGCCTTTGCCGACGAGCGCGGCTTGTCGGACCGCGTCGTCTTCGCCGGCTGGCGCGACGACGTCTCTGCCGTGCTGCAGGCGGCGGACCTGTACGTCCACGCCGCCCGCTGGGAGGGGCCGGCCGCGCCGCTGACGGTGATGGAAGCCCTCGCCGCGAGTCGTCCGGTGATCTTCACCGACTGCTCGGGCCGGCCCGACGCCTTCGAGCAGGACGTGCACGGCCGCATCGTGCCCACGGAAAACCCCGCCGCGCTCGCCGACGCCATGCAGCGATTCGCCGCGCTGAGCGAGGGCGAGCGGGAGCGGATCGGCCAGGCCGGCCGGCGCTTCGCCGAGCAGCACTACGACATCGGCACCGTGGGCCGGCGCTTCACCGACATGATCGAGAGTGTGATTCGATGACGATTGCCGACGCCCAACGTGTTTCCCCGCTGGAGGCCCCGCCTCGCCCGCTGCGGGTGCTGATGGTGGTGGAAGCGGCCCTCGCCGGCGTCGGCCGGCATGCGCTGGACCTCTGCGAGCATCTGCTGGCAGGGGGGCACGAGCCGCACCTGGTCTACTCGCCCCAGCGCATGGACCCGCCGTTCGCCGAGCGGCTCGAGGCGATGAGCGAGCTGCCCCGGCTGGCGCTGCCCATGAAGCGCGGCATCGGCCTCGCCGACTTCCAGGCCGCCCGCGCCGTCGCCCGTTACGCCCGCGAGCAGGGGCCGTTCGACATCCTGCACGGCCACAGCTCCAAGGGCGGGGCCATCGCCCGCCTCGCCGGCCGGCGCGCGAAGGTGCCCGCCGTCTACACCCCCAACGCGATCTCCTCGATGAACCCCCGCACGGGCCGGCTCGGCCGACTCGCCGCCACGCGGGTCGAACGCTGGCTGGGCGCGATGACCGCGCAGATCATCGCCGTCTCCCCCGAGGAGCGCGAGCATCTGCTCGAGCACCGCATCGCCGGCGACCGCGTCTCGCTCGTGCCCAACGGCATCCGCTTTCCCGCGCTGCCCACCCCCGGCGAGGCCCGCGAAGCGCTCGGCCTGCCCGCCGACAAGGTCGTCATCGGCACGGTCGGTCGGCTGAGCCCGCAGAAGGCGCCCGAGGTGCTGCTCGAGGCCTTCGCCCGCGTCGCCGGGGTGCATCGGGACACCCGCCTCGCCATCATCGGCCGGGGCGAACTCGAGGACGACCTCCGCCGGCGGGCCGACGGGCTCGGCATCGCCGATCGCATCCACTGGCTCGGCCAGCAGCCGGGGGCGGTGAGCATGCCGGCATTCGACATCTTCGCCCTGCCCAGCCGCTACGAAGGGCTGCCGTACGTCCTGCTCGAGGCCCTCGCCGCGGGGCTGCCGATCGTGACCACCACCGCCGCCGGCGCCCGGCTGCTGGTGACGCCGGGCGAGACTGGCGAAATGGTCCCGCCGGATCAGCCGGGGCCGTTCGCCGACGCGCTGATCGAACTGGTGGGCGATCCCGATCGTCGCCGGGCGTTCGGCGAGGCGGCCCGGCGAAAGGGCAGCACGTTCTCGCTCGAGGCGATGGCGGAGCAGACCCTCGCGGTCTACGCCCGGGTGCTGACGGGCCTGCCCAGCCGGAGGTGATCGACCGCGGAGCCGTACGATGAGCACGCTGGAAGCCGCGAAACTCGAATCCCGCCGACGCCCCGCCGACGCGGTGCTGGCGGCGCTGGACCGCCATCGTGGCAAGATCGCGCTCGGCATCGTGCTGCTCTACGCGATCGGCTTCAACGGCCAGTGGCGGATCCGCCCGGACACCGCCCTCTACGCCGACCTCGCCCGCAGCCTCGTCGAGGGCGGCGGCTTCACCGGGCCCGACGGCCGACCGTCCCACGCCCAGCCGGGCCTGCCCAGGCTGATTGCCGCGAGCTTCCGCCTCACCGGCAGCGAAGCGCTCTGGCCGATGATCACCCTGATGTGGCTGCTCGGCCTGGCAACCCTCTGGCTCTGCTATGACCTCTTCAAACGTGCGATCGACCGGCCTGTCGCGCTCGCCGTCACCTGCCTGCTGGCGGTGAACGGCCTGTTCTACCAGCACGCCTTCGAGGTCCTGACCGACCTGCCGTTCCTCTTCGGCCTGCTGCTGGTGCTGGGCGGCGGCGAACGCTGGCACCACGCCACCGGCCGATCCGCCTGGGCGGCCGCCGGCATGGTGCTCGCCGGGCTGCTGGTGATGGCGGCGATGCGCACCGTCTTTCTTACCTTCCTCGCCGCGGCCGGCCTCACCGGCGGATGGTACCTGCTGCGCGGGGGCTGGCGGCGGTGGCGACTGCTCCTGCCGATCGGGGGCGTGATGGGGCTGGTCTTCGTCCTCGTCCGCCTGCTCGACCCCAGGCTCTCCGGGCCAGCCGGGGCGGTGCCTGACGAGCAGCGGGCGCTGACGATGCTCACCGCCGACCTGCCGCGGACCCTCCGGGCCGGGCTCACGCAGGAACTGCCCGTGCTGCTGGCCGAGTCGCTCCCCGAAGCGGTGACGGGCACGGAGCTGAGCGTGGTGGGGACGCCGCTGATGCTGGCGTTTCTCGTCCTTTCGCTCGCGATCCTGCTGCGAAAGCGGGTGTTCTGGGGCCTGCTCGTCCTGGGCTTCGCGGCCCAGAGCGTGCTGCTGACCGAGGTGATCACGCGCTACCTCCTGCCCGTGCTGCCGCTGCTCGCGCTGGCGTGGTGGTGGATCGCCGCCGAGGCGTCCCGCCGACTCCCCGGGCCGTGGGACGGGGCGGTCTTCGCCGGGATGCTGCTGCTCTGGGTCGGGCCCAACCTCGCCATGACCGGCAAGCTGGCCGTCGAGCAGCGGCAGGTGCCGTTTCTCGCCCACTACGACCACGGCCGATACGTGCCGCTGGCGCGCCTGGCTGAGCAGCTCCAGGCCCACACGCCCGAGGATGCGTTCATCGTCCAGGGGCTCGAGCGGGACGAGGAACTGGGCTACCTCGCCGATCGGCGGGTCGTGGACGCCGCGGCGGGCCACTGGCCGCTGCTGCAGCAGGCCGCCGACGCCGAGTCGCTCTACCTCGTGATGACGTCCGACGCCCCGCTCGAGGCGTGGCGGGCGCAGCTGCGCCTGGACCTCGGCGCCCCGCTGGCGAGGGTGACCGCCGAGGTCGGCGAACCGCCCTGGACGCTCCACGCGGCCGAGCCCACACCCCTCACGCGGGACGAGATCGCCTGGCTGCACCGGCGAATCCTCCGCCGCGATCCGGCGACCCGGGCCCTGGATCACTGGCAGCGGCAGCTCTCGCGGCGCGACGCGCTCCCGGCCCAGTTGGTGATGTGGATGCTTGACTCCCAGCCGTTCCGCCGACGCGTCGCCCCGGCTGTGAAGCTGCACCTGGTGTACCTCAGGCAGCCGCCGACGGACGCCGCGCTCGATCGCCTGCTTGCCGGCCCCGGCGACTGGCCGGCGCGGGCGGACCGCTTCGCCCGCTCGGACGCCTTCGAGCGCCGGCACGGCAGCGTCTACCGCGACCCCTCGCCCGGGCGCTTCGCCACCTGGCTGGCGGACACCGTGTCCGCACCCGCCGGCCGGGAGCAGGCGTGGCGGAAAGCGCTCGAGCAGGGCAAGGCGACGCGCTCGGGCCTGCTGATCGAGGCGATGGAGCTGGCCGGCGCCCCGGACGGGCTCAGCCGCCGCACCCGCGCCGCCATGCTGGGGCTGGCGCTGCGGGGCGGAGCGCCCGCCTGGGAGGAGGTCGAACGGTGGGCCGATCGGATCGACGAGCCCAAGCGGCTTTTTGCCCTGGCGGCCCGATTCATGATGGACCCCCCATGCCCCCTGGCGGCGGAGTCGCAATAAGGCGACCGTGGGCCGGACCTGGGGCCCGGCCGGGATGCCCGGTCACCCTTGACACGGCTGCGGGTGGGGGCGAAGATAAGCGACTTCGGGGGCCGTACCGTCTAGTGGGGTTGGAGCGATGGGTCAAACGACAACGGGGCCTTTGCCGCCTGCGACGTCCGTGCGTCAGCGGCATGCCGAGCAGGGACGCTTGGAGGCATCGCGGCAGCGATTCTCCGATGCGCCGGCTGCATCCGCTGGGCCCGCCTCCTCGCTGAGCTTCGATCCCGCCGACCTGAGGCTGTGCCGGGGGCTGGCTTGTGCCGCTATTCTCGTCGCTGACGTGCTGACGGTGAGCCTGGCCATGCTCGGCTCGCTGTGGCTGTGCACGCTGCTGAATCTGCCCGACGCGGTCGCCTCCGTCCCCTGGTACGGCGATTTCGTCCTTGCGGTCAGCCTCTTTCTCGCCAGTTTCACGCTTCTGGGCCTCTACCGCGGCGTGCCGGTCTATCGCGGCGCCCCGCTGGGCTATGCCGAGGAAATCCGCCGCCTGACCTGGGGCACCACGTTGGGCTGCGGCGTCCTCGCCGCCCTGGTGCTGGGGCAGTCGGCCCTGGGCGTTCCGGCGTCGCTGGCGCTGCCGCTGATGATGGGCGGAGCAACCCTCGTCCTCGTGCCCACCGCCCGCACGGTGATGCGCCTTCTGTTCGGCCGATGGAAGCGGTGGGGCGATCCCGTCGTCATCTTCGGCGCCGGCCGAACCGGCCAGGTCGTCATCAGCACCCTCCAGCGGAATCCCGAACTCGGGCTGCGGCCGGTCGCGGTCTTCGACGACCACGCCCGCGGCGAAGTGCTCGGCGTTCCCGTCGTGGGCACGCTCGAACAGGCCCACCGGCTCGCCGCCGCCTGCCGCGTGCCTTACGCCATCTGGGCCATCCCCGGCCTCCAGTCGGAGGACGTCACCCAGCGCCTCAGGCAGGCCGGGCGATCCTTCCGCCGCTGGCTCGTGATCACCTCCCGCGACTTCGACCAGTCCATGCGCTGGCACTCGGCGAGGGATATCCGCAAGGGCCGGGTCTTCCCCGCCCGGACCCGCCCCCGCCCGCAGCAGGTGCGCCGGGCGACCGGCCGAGTCAAGCGGCTGCTCGATCTCGCGCTCACCCTCGCCGGCGGGGCGGTGGCCTTCCCGCTCATGGCGGTGCTCGCGCTGCTGATCCGGCTCGACTCGCCGGGCCCGGTGCTTTTCACCCAGCGCCGGCCAGGCCGGGGCGGGCGGTTCTTCACCATCTACAAGTTCCGCACGATGCACGTCCGCCCGGTCACGCTCAGCCCGCAGCAGCAGGAAGAGTTCGAGAAGTACGGCAAGATCCGCAACGACCCGCGCGTTACCCGCGTCGGGCAGTGGCTCCGCCGCACCAGCCTCGACGAACTGCCCCAGCTCTTCAACGTCCTCAAGGGCGACATGAGCCTCGTCGGCCCCCGCGCCTACCTCGAGGAGCAGATCGGCGACCTCGGCGACGACCGCGAACTCATCTTCCAGGCCACCCCGGGCGTCACCGGCCTCTGGCAGATCAGCGGCCGAAGCGAAACCACCCTCGAGCAGCGACTCGCCCTCGACGCCCTCTACGTGCGAAGCTGGTCCATCTGGCTCGACCTGAGCATCCTCCTCCAGACCTCCTTCGCCATCCTCGGCGGCAAGGGCGCCTACTAGGCGCTCCCCGACGAACCGAGATTCAGGGAAGCAGCCCGCTCGCCAGCAGCAGGCGGACGACGATCCCCCCGGGCCTGATTGCTACCCCCATCCGGCCCCTCGCCCTGCTGCTCGCCCCCTCGGCTTGGAGAATCCCCCGCAGGCGGCTAGAGTAGCTCCTGATCGGGCAGTCGATCCGGGGCGACTGAAATCTGCTTCGCGGACGCCTTCCGGCGTCATCCCTTTCTACGGAGGCGTTTATGCACGCTAGCGAAATCTTATCCGCCCGCCGCTTCCCCCTCGGCCGAGCTCTGCTCGCAGCCTGTCTCGCGGCCCCGCTGGCCACGGTCGCCACCGCCGACGCCGCCGACTTCGAGCTCGGCGAAGCCTACACCATCGAGGACGAGGCCGGCATGTGGTGGGCCCGCGCCCTGGGCGACGTCAGCGGCGACGGGCTGCTCGACCTCGTCGTCCAGGACGAAAATGCCCACGGCGGATGGCTCGGATGGTACGAGGCAACCGACGGCGGCAAGAGCTGGAAGCGGCACATCATCGCCGAGACCGGCCCCGAAGGCGGCAAGTTCGCCTCCGGCGACCTCGCCGTGGCCGACTTCGACGGTGACGGCGACCTCGACACCCTCGCCATCGTCCATCCCGGCGAGTGGGGCTCGGCCGGCGAGGACTCCACCATCTACTGGTACGAGAACGTCGATTCCGGCCAATCCTGGAAGCCGCACCGCATCGGCGAAACCTCCGCCTTCATCAAGGACGTCGAGATCGCCGACTTCAACGGCGACGGCAAGCCCGACCTCGCCGCCGTCACCTACGGCGGACACAACGTGCTCGTCTTTCAGCAGAACGGCCCCGACGACTGGGCCAAGGTGCAGGACATCCGCCTCCAGAACCTCCACGAGGGCATGGACGTCGGCGACGTCGACGGCGACGGCGACATCGACATCTGCCCCAACGGCTACTGGATCGAAAATCCCGGCGGCGACCTCGCGGAGAACACCTGGGTCGCCCGCATCATCGACCACAAGTGGCTCGACGAGGGCAAGCCCGACAACCACAACTTCCGCCTCAACGCGACCAAGATCTTCTGTGCCGACATCAACAACGACGGCAAGGACGAAGTCTTCATCTCCGACTCGGAAAACGACGGCACGGTGAGCTGGTACGAGTCCGACGACCCGCAGGCCGGCGTCTGGACCGAGCACGTCATCATCGACAACCTCTACGCCGGCCACACCCTCCAGGTCGCCGACCTCGACCGTGACGGCGATCTCGACGTCTTCACCGGCCAGAACGGCGGCCAGATGGACAACCCCAAGGTCCTCGCCGTCTTCAACCAGGGCGACGGCCTCGAGTGGAAGCAGCAGATGATCGACCGCACGGGCACCTACAACAGCCTGCTCGGCGATCTCGAAGGCGACGGCGACCCTGACATCTTTCGCCTGCCCGGCCACCAGGCCGACCGCTACGAGGTGATCGTCAACGAAACCTCCGCACCCGCCGCCGACGCGAGCTGGCAGCGACACCACATCGCCGACCTCGACGGCCGGGCCATGTTCGTCCGCACCGCCGACCTCGACGGCGACGGCGATCTCGACGTCGCTGCCGGCAAGTGGTGGTGGGAAAACCCCGGCTCCATCAGCGGCGACTGGGTCCGGCACACCATCGGCGAGCCGCTCAACAACGTGGCGCTGCTCCACGACCTCGACGGCGACGGCGACGTCGACATCTTCGGCACGCAGGGCGAGGGCGCGAGCAAGAACCACCAGCTCGCCTGGGCGCAGAACAACGGCAGCGGCGAGTTCCAGGTGCGCACCAACATCCAGACCGGCGGCGACGGCGACTTCCTCCAGGGCTGCGCTGCCGTGCCCACCGACGCCCGCCTCATGATCGCCTTGAGCTGGCACAACGGCGGGGGCGGCATCCAGGCCGTCAAGGTCCCCCAGCGCCGGCCGCACCGCGACGAGTGGCCGTTCGTCACCCTCACCGAGCAGACCGAGGCCGAGGACCTCACCGCCGGCGACATCGACGGCGACGGCGACACCGACCTGCTCACCGGCCTGCACTGGCTCGAGAACGCCGGCGGCGACTGGATCTGGCGCGAGCTCAGCCACATCGGCGACCTCGACGAGGACGCCATGCCCGACCGCAACGACCTCGCCGACGTCAACCAGGATGGCCGGCCCGACGCGATCGTCGGCCTCGAACTCGGCACGCACGTGCTCTGGTTCGAAAACCCGGTGGACCCGAGCGAAGGCTGGCAGCGGCGCATCATCGGACACGCGCCCGGCCAGGGCTTCTCCATGGGCGTTGCCGACTTCACCGGCGACGGCCTGCCCGACGTCGTCATCGGCGAGCACCGCGGCGACCAGGAAAACCGCGTGCTGCTGTTCGCCAACCCCGGCGGCGGCACCGATTGGCCCATGCAGGTCATCGACAGCGGGCCCAAAAACGAGATCGACCACCACGACGGCACCCAGCCCGCCGACCTCGACGGCGACGGCGACCTCGATCTCGTCTCCATCGGCTGGTACAACCCCAAGCTCTGGATCTTTGAGAACCAGCAGCAGTAACCTCCGCCGACACCCAGCCATACGACAAAAGCCCCCGTACACGCGGGGGCTTTTTCATTGTCGCAGAGCCCGGTGCCGCACGTCCCCGGCTCGGGTGCCACGGCTGGCTCGCAAGCCGTGCGGGATCACCCCTCACCCCGCCGAGGCCATCGCAAAACGCTGCTCCACGATCCCGACCAGCTCGCCCAGCAGCTCATCGCATGGCACCTGCTCGCGCACGCGCTCGGCCAGCCGGTCGGCTGCGCTGTTGCCGAGGTAAATGTCCACCGCCTCGACGCTCTCGCCGCCTCGCTGCACGCGCCGGCCGACGAGCCCGATATCCGCGATCGCGTGCTGGCCGCAGCCGGCGTGGCAGGCGGACCAGTGGATCCGCAGCCGACCCGCGCCGGGCACGCGGCGGGCGAGTGCGCGGGCGATGTCCGCTGCCCGCGTTTTCGTCTCGATCGCCGCCATCGAGCAGTATTCCGACCCGGTGCAGCTCTGCGTGCCCGCGATCGCGGGATGCGCCTCCAGCGGCAGCTCATCCAGCAGCGGCTCGCGCCGAAGCTCGGCTAGCCAGCTTCGCGGGATGTCGGGGATGAGCACGTTCTGCTCGCCGGTCAGCCGCAGCTCGCCGCTGCCGTACCGCCGCGCCAGGTCGGCCGCGGCGACGAGGCCGCTGCCGCCAATGCGCCCGACGGGCACGATGAGGCCTGCGGAGACGAGCTCAGCGTCGCGCTGGGGCAGGATGCCGGTGGGCTGGCAGACGCGGGGCCGCCGCATGTCCTCGCCGGCCCGGGGCAGGGGGACGCCCATCCGCTGCTCGAGCTCGCTGCGGAACCGCTCGATGCCCCACATCTCGAGCAGGTGCACCAGCCGCGCCCGGCTGCGCGTCTTGCGCGGGCCGTGCTCCTCGAAGATGCCCACGATCTGCCGCACCGCCTCCGCGGCCTGATGTCGCTCGAGGAACACATCCAGCGGTCTCGCGAGGTGGTGGTCCTTCCCGCCGATCTTCCCGCCCGCGAGCACGTGGTAGCCGGGGATCGCCTCGCCGCGTACCCACTGCTTCGCCGGCACGAGCGCCAGGTCCTGCGCATGCGCCCGGCAGCATCGGCCGCGACAGCCGGTGATGGCGACGTTCATCTTCTTGGGCAGGTTGATCGTCTTTTCGTCCGCGACGATGAGCCGCTCCGCCTCGGCGAGGTCTTCCGAGGCGTCGAACAGCTCGTCCGGCGACCGCCCGGCCAGGGGGCAGCCGCAGATGTTCCGCACCGAGTCCATCAGCGTCTGAAGCGTCACCAGATCGGCCGCTCGGAGCCGCTCGAAGATCGCCGGCACGTCGCCGATGGCGATCCAGCGAAGCTGAAGCTGCCCGCGGGCGGTGACGTCCGCGCAGTCCCGGCCGAAGTCCCGGGCGATCTCGCCAACCGCCTCCGCCTGATCGGCGGACAGGCGGCCGCCCGGCACGCGGACGCGCATCATGAAATGCCCCTCCGTCTTCGGCCGAAGCGCCAGGCCCCACAAACGAAGCTGCTCGATCGTCTTGCGGTCGACCTCGTCCGTCAGCCCCGTCCGCGCGAGCTCGCTGATCCGCGACGACGTCGCCTCGAGACTCAGGTCCGCCTTGTGCTGCTCGAAACGGTTCATGGGTCGTATTCCCTTAGCCCCCGGCTCTGCCGAGGGGTGAGCCACCGAGGGGCAGAGGTTTCGATCGCCCCCCCGTGGCAGGCGAGGTGCGATTCGGTTCTAACGCAGTGCCCGGGGCAGATAATCGCAATCCGGCTCGCTCGCCAGCGGATCGCGCGTCACCGCGTACGCCCGCGCCCGGCTGCCGCCGCACACGTGGCGGTACTCGCAGATCCCGCACTTGCCGTGGAACTGGTCCGGGTCGCGAAGCTGCCGCATCGTCTCGCTGTTCTGGTAGGCGTCCACCACGCTGTCGCGCGGAAACCGCCCGCACTCCAGCGGCATGAACCCGCTGGGGAACACCTGCCCGGTGTGGCTGACGAACATGACGCCCCGGCCGTCGCCGATGCCCAGGGGCGCCCGCTTCACCGGGCCGGCGGCATGCTGGGCGAGTTCGCTCTGCGGATCACCGCTGCGCTCGAGCACGAATCGGCGGTAGTGGTGCGCCTCGGTCGTCTTGATCCCGTACGGCTGGGTCTGCGCGTGCTGCCAGAGCTGCTCGAACACCCGCTCGTACTGGGCCGGGCTGATGCGCCGTTCCCGCAGCCCCCGGCCGACCGGCACGAGGAAGAACACCGACCAGAGCACGATGCCCTGCTGCGCGAGCAGGTCCGCCATGGCATCCACCTGGTGCACGTTCCGCCGGGTGATCGTCGTGTTCACCTGGATCGGCAGCCCCAGCTCCCGAGCGTCCGCGAGGACGGCCAGCGTGCGGTCGAAGCTGCCTTCCACCTGCCGAAACGCGTCGTGCGTCGCGGCGTCCACGGCGTCGAGGCTCAGCGCCAGCCGGGTCAGGCCCGCGTCCTTGAGTTCCGCGAGTGCCTTGCGCGTCACCAGCGGCGTCGCCGAGGGCGTCATCGTCGGCGTCAGGTCGATCGACCTCGCGTAGCTCGTCAGCTCGCGCACGTCCGCCCGCTTGAGCGGGTCGCCCCCGGTGAACACGACGATCGGCGGACGGGGGAACGTCGCGAACTGGTCCAGCAGCGCCTTGCTCTGCTCCGTCGTCAGCTCACCGGGGTGCGGGCGGACCTGCGCACACGCCCGGCAGTGGGCGCAGGCGAGGTCGCACGCCCGCGTCACCTCGTAGAACACGATGAACGGGCTGTGTCCGAAGTCCTCGGCCCGGTAGGGGGGCATGCTTGCGATCATGGTCACGTCCTTCATAAACCCGCGGGGAAGGTCTCCCTCCCTCGCGGGGTGGAGTCAAAGGTAGAGCGTTACTGCTGCGCCGCCACGACCGGCTCGATCGCCGGCTCCGGCTCACCGCCGCGGTCGATCGACCAGCCGGTCTTGAGCCCGAGCACGAACCAGCCCAGGCTCATGATGCCGACGGAGAAGACGATGTCGCCGAACATGCGCATCCAGCGCAGCGTGTCCATCAGCGGTGTCTGGAGGAACTCGGCCGAGCGGGCGTACCAGAGCCCGTGTTCGATGCTCGCCTGCGTCTGCAGCAGCCCGATCGGCAGCATGCTCAGCACGACCATGAGCACCAGGCCGGCGTTGACCGACCAGAACGCCAGCCGAATCGCCCCGGTCTTCCAGGGCCGCTCGGCGGCCATCGCCTTGAGGCAGAACAGCATCAGCCCGATCCCCAGCATCCCGTACACGCCGAACAGGGCGGTGTGCCCGTGCACCGGGGTCGTGTTGAGCCCCTGCATGTAGTACAGCGCAATCGGCGGGTTGATCAGGAACCCGAACAGCCCGGCCCCGACGAGGTTCCAGAACGCCACGGCCACGAAGAAGTAGATCGGCCAGCGGTAGTGCGTCTGCACCCACTTGCTCGCCTTGCTCAGGCGATAATTCTCGTACGCCTCGAACCCGATCAGCGTCAGCGGCACGATCTCCAGCGCGCTGAAAACCGACCCCAGCGCCAGCACCGCCGTCGGCGTGCCGCTGAAGTAGAGGTGGTGGAAGGTGCCGATGATCCCGCCGGCGAGGAAGATCGAGCAGGCGAACAGGGCCGCCGCCGTCGCGGTCGCCGTCTTGAGCAGGCCCATCCGCGTGAAGAGGAAGGCGATCACCACGGTGGCGAAGACCTCGAAGAAACCCTCCACCCACAGGTGCACGACCCACCAGCGCCAGTACTCGGCCATCGCCAGGTGCGTCTGCCGGCCCCACATCAGACCGGCCCCGTAGAAGAGACCGATCGCTGCGGAGGAAATCAGGAACAGAGCGAGCAGGTGCTTGTTCTCGCCCGGCTTCTTGAACGCCGGCCAGATCGCCCGCGCCATCAGCCCGAGCCAGACGAAGAGCCCCACGAAGAGGAAGATCTGCCAGAACCGGCCGAGATCGACGTACTCGTACCCCTGGTGGCCGAACCAGAAGTTCATCTCGTAGCCCATCTGCTGCCGCGTGCCGTACCACGTGCCGAACATGGAGCCGGCGACGATGACGAGCAGGCAGACGAACAGGAAGTTCACCCCCGCCCGCTGGAACTTCGGCTCATGGCCGGAGACGGGCGGGGCGATGAACAGCCCCGTCGCCAGCCAGGCGGTGGCGATCCAGAAAATGCCGAGCTGCGTGTGCCAGGTCCGCGTCACGGCGTAGGGGAGGTACTCGGCGAGGGGGAAGCCGAAGAAGCCGTCGCCCTCCACGCCGTAGTGGGCCGTGATCCCGCCCAGGCCGACCTGCACGACGATCAGCGCCGCGACGACCCAGAAATACTTGAGCGTCGCTTTCATCGACGGCGTCGGCTTGAGCGACAGCAGCGGGTCCCGGCTGGGCACGACCGCCTCGTCCTCTTCCTCCTCCTTGAGCGTCGCGTGATACCACGCCAGCACGCCGATGCCCGCCAGCAGCAGCACGATGCTCGCCAGCGACCAGATGATAATCGAAGCCGTCGGCGCGTTGCCGATCAGCGACTCGGCCGGCCAGTTGCTGGTGTAGGTCCGCGTCTGGGCCGCGCCGTCGATGGCGGCCTCGACAGGCACCTCCGTGCCGGCCGACCAGGCGGTCCAGAAGTAGAAGCCCGCCATCTTCCGCCGCCGCTCGGGGTCGGGCACGGCGTCTTCGGGGATGGCGTAGAAGTCGCGCAGCTCGACCGGGTCGTACCCGCCGTCGGCGATGGTGGCCGCCTCGGCGTCGAACTCGGTGTCGCTGCCGAAGATGCTGCCGTAGTATCGGCTGAGCGTTTCGATCGCCGCGGCCCGCTCGGCCGAGACGCTCAGCACACCGGTCTCCGGGTCGTAGGTGTTGGTCCGCATCTCCTGCTCGAGCTCGGCCCGCAGCCCGGCCTGCTGAGCGGCGCTCAGCTCGGCGTAGGGCTTGCCGAACTGCTGCTCGGCGTTCTGGCCGAGGATGAGCAGGGCCTCGCGGTGGAGCCAGTCGGCCGACCAGTCCGGGGCGACGTACGCGCCGTGGCCCCAGATGGAGCCGACTTCCTGGCCGCCCATCGACTGCCAGACGTTCTGCCCGTCGCGGATTTCCGCGGCGGTGAAGAGCACCTCGCCATCCTCGCTGACCACCTTCTCGGGGATCGGCGGGGCCTGGCGGTAGATTTCCAGTCCGTAATAGCCCAGCACGGCGAACGAGCCGACGACGACCAGCGCCAGGGCGAGCCAGAGCTTGAAGTAACGCAAAGCAGGATCCTTTCGCAAAACGCTTCGGGGTGTCATTTCCGCTGGCCGGCCGGGCAGGCTCCCGTCACCTGCCTGGGGAGCCCGCCGCCCGGGGCGACCTGTTCCGTTTGCCGAGGTTCCTTGGTTGGCGGCCGGGCAGGGCGGCCAACTTTCAGATATCTGAACCCCGATATCCTATTGATCTCGCCGGCAGCTTAAGCTATGGTTAACTGGACGTCAAGGTTCAGATATCCAGTTTTGGGGACGAACGTGATCTCCCAGACCGCGGAATACGCACTCCGGGCCATCCTCTGCCTCGCCGGGGCCGAGGGCGAGCCCGTCACCACCCAGGCCGTCGCTCAGCGGGGGAAAATCCCCGCCGGCTACCTCTCCAAGGTGCTCCAGGCGCTCGGCAGGGCGGGCATCGTCCAGTCCCAGCGCGGCCTGCACGGCGGGTTCACCCTCAAACGCGACCCCGCCGCCCTGTCCGTGCTCGACGTCGTCTCCGCCGTCGACCCCATCCAGCGCATCCACGAGTGCCCCCTGGGAATCGCCTCCCACGGCAAGCACCTCTGCCCGCTGCATCGCCGCCTCGATGACGCGCTCTGCAGCGTCGAAACCGCCCTGGGCCGCTCCACCATCGCCGAGATCCTCGCCGACCCCAACCCCAGCAAACCGCTCTGCGATCTGCCGCCCGAGGACCAGAGCAGCGAAGACGAAAGAACCTCACGCCTCGCCGGCTGACTTCAACCGGAGATTGTCACCATGCCGCAGTTCAAACACGCACCCATTCAGCGACACCCGGCCCTGACGCCGCTGTCCCGCGATCACTACACCGGACTCGTCTGCGCCCAGCGCTCCATCCGCGCCGCGGACGCCCACGCCGTCGACCGCCGCGAGGCCCTGGGCATTTTCCTCGACGCCTGGTTCCGCGAGATCGACGAGCACATCCGCGACGAGGAACGCCTCCTGATCGAACTGATGAACCCAGGCGACCGCGATCGCCTGCTCACCGAGCACGCCCGCCTCCGCCGACTCGCCGACGAGGCCCGCGCCGAACGACGCCAGACCGACCCCGACGCCGACTGGCTTCGCCGACTGGGCGAAACTCTCCGCGACCACATCCGCTGGGAGGAGCGCGAGCTCTTCCCCCGCATCGAGGACGACGCCAGCGAGGAGCAGCTCGCCGTCATCAGGCACGAGACCGACGCCATCGAAGACGCCCGGCCGCGCAGCGCCGATCGCAACTCGTGATCCCCGGACCGACCTCTGCCAGGAACTCGAGAATGACCAGCCTGAACGTGCTCACGAACGCCAACGGAACCGCCGGGGACGCCGCGCCCAGCTTCGCCCCCGGCGACACGCCCGGGCCCGAGACGATGCTGCCCGACCTCTTCCGCGCTCACCCCCAGACCCGCCCGGTCTTCGACCGCTACGGCCTGCGCGGCTGCGGCGGAACCTACGGGCCCCGCGAATCCATCCGCTTCTTCGCCCAGACCCACGGCGTCGACGAAGCCAGCCTGCTCGAGCAGATCCAACGCGCCATCGTCGCGCCCGAGCAGCCCGACGAGACCGGCAGCTTCGCCGGCCCCACCACCGCGATTGACGCGATCTACCGCCACTACTTCCTCGGCGGCATCGCCGTCATCCTCACCGTCGGCGCCCTGTGGGGGGCACTGCTGCTCTGGAAAATCGGTTTCGCCGGCTCCTTCACCGGCGAGGACGGCGGCCCGAGCATCTTCGAGGTCAACGCCCACGGCCACGCCCAGATCTTCGGCTGGGTGGGCCTGTTCATCATGGGATTCGCCTACCAGGCCTTCCCCCGCATGTGGCACACCGACCTCGCCGCGCCACGCCTCGCCTTCGTCAACTTCCTCGCCATGCTCACCGGCATCGCCGTCCGCACCGCCGGCATGACCTGGCCCGATGCGGGCGGCTGGACCCTGCCCGCCGCCGTCGGCGGGGGCGCGCTCGAGATCGCCGCCGTCACCATCTTCGCCGGCCAGATTCTGCTCACCTTCCGCCGCAGCGGCAAGCCGGTCGAGCCCTACGTCGGCTTCGTCGTCGCGGCACTGTGCTTCCTCGTCGCTCAGGCCGTCTTCAGCCTCGCCCACACCTGGAACACGATGACCGCTGCCACTGAGGAAGACCTGCTCTGGTTCGTCGCCACCTACCAGGCCCCGCTGCGCGATGTGCAGATCCACGGGCTGGCGCTCCTGATGATCCTCGGCGTCTCGCTGCGGATGCTGCCAGCCATCTTCGGCGTCGGCAAAACCCCCAGCCGCCGGGCGTGGGTCGGGCTCGGCCTCCTGCTCGCCGCCATCGTCGGTGAAACCAGCCTCTTCATCACCTACCGCCACACCGGCAACCATGCGCTCGCCGGAGCGCTGCTCCTGCCCTGGCTGCTGCTGCCCATCGGCGTCGGGCTCGTCGCCTGGCCGTGGAAGCTCTGGCGCCCCATGCCCGACGGCGACCGCAGCGCCAAGTTCGTCCGCGCCGCCTACGCCTGGCTCGCCTTCTCGCTCGCCATGCTCCTGGCCCTGCCGATCTACCAGATCGTCAGCACCATCCCCTTCAGCCACGCCTACTACGGCGCCATCCGCCACGCCATCACCGTCGGGTTCATCTCCATGATGATCATGGGCTTCGCCGCCCGCGTCGTGCCCACGCTGAGCGGCATCGACACCCGTCGGCTCACCGGCCTGTGGGGGCCGTTCATCCTCATCAACCTCGGCTGCTTCCTCCGCGTCTCGCTCCAGACCGGCACCGACTGGCACCCCGCCTTCTTCGCCCTCGTCGGCGTCTCGGGCCTGCTCGAGGTCACCGCTCTCGCCTGGTGGGGCATCCACCTCGTTCAGGTCATCCGCGTCGGCAGGCGAGCCGAGCGGCAAGGCACCAGCCCCGACGAGCTCGATCAGCCGCCCGCCCGGATCGAGCCCGAGCACAAGGTCGCCGACGTGCTCGGCTGGTTCCCCCATCTCGAGCCGGTGTTCGTCGCCCACGGCTTCGCCGCGGTGCGCAACCCGGTGCTCCGCCACACCGTCGCCCGCGCCACCAGCCTTCGGCAGGCCGCGGCCATGCATGGCGTGAACCTCGAGCAGTTCCTCGACGACCTCCGCACCGGCCAGGCGACGAACCCCGCTTCGCCCGCCTGACGCTGCCGGTCAAACCCGCGCCCCCTCAGCGCCCGGCCCGGTCCCACGTGGAGCCGGGCCGGGCGTTATGCGCGCCGCACCGCCCCGATCTCCAGATTTCGACTTATGCAAGCTCCCCCATCTGCACGCTCGCGCATCGGCCGATCACGAAGAGCCTCGGCCCCGTGGGGGGGCTGCCATCAGGTCCGGGCCGATCGGGCGCATTACATCGCCAGGCGCACGGGGGTCGGTTCATGTCAGCACGAGTCGGGTGGTGTCGGGGCGGTGCTCTTGTTCTCGCCCGGGGGGGGCGGATTGCTTTCAAGGGGCGCGCCGAAAATGAAAAACGCCCTGCACAAGGCAGGGCGTTTCAAAAGTGGGCGATACTGGACTCGAACCAGTGACCTCACGGGTGTGATCCGTGCGCTCTAGCCAACTGAGCTAATCGCCCGGTGAAGAGCTAAAGAATAGCAATTCCGCGGTGCCGGTCAAGCCGATTCGGAGGCGTTCTTGTACGGATCCGCCGCTTTCTCAGCGGACTCGTCCGACATCTGCGCGCCTTCCGGCTTGGACTCGATCTGCGGACGCTCCGTCCGGCTCTCGGACGGCTCCGAACCGGCGCTGGACAGGCCGCGCTTGAACTCGACGATGCCCTGGCCAATGCTTCGGCCGACCTCCGGCAGACGCTTGCCGAAAATCAGCACGCCCACGACCGCCAGCACGGCGAGTTCCCAAGGCCCTGGCGTCCAGAAGGCCAGCACGGCATGTTCCATCTGGGTCAGCATCGTCCGTTCCCTCGTCAGGCGTCAACCGAACAGCGGTATTGTCGCACACCCCGGCGGCAATACAACCCCCGCACGACATTTACGCGACGGTCCCGGACGGGTTCGGCCGAATTCCTTCACACCTTGCCCAGCACCAGCGACACGTTGTGGCCGCCGAAGCCGAAGGAGTTGCTCAGGGCGCAGCGCACCTCCGCCTCGCGGGCCTCGTTGGGCACGTAGTCGAGGTCGCTCTCCTCGTCGGGCTGGCCGAGGTTGATGGTGGGGGGGATCCTGCCCTCGTCGATCACCTTGGCGGTGATGATCGCCTCGATGCCGCCTGACGCACCCAGCAGGTGGCCGTGCATGCTCTTGGTCGAGCTCACCAGCGTGTGGTACGCCTCGTCCTTGAACAGCCGCTTGATCGCCCGCGTTTCGGCGACGTCGCCCAGCGGCGTGCTCGTGCCGTGGGCGTTGATGTAGTCCACGTCGGCCGGCGAGCGTGCCGCGTCCTGGAGGGCCCGCTGCATGGCGTACGCCGCGCCGCGGCCCTGCTCGTCGGGAGCCGTGATGTGCGAGCCGTCCGCCGACTGGCCGTAGCCGAGCACCTCGGCGTAGATCTTCGCCCCGCGGGCCTTCGCGTGCTCGTACTCCTCGAGCACGACGATGCCGGCGCCTTCGGAGAGGACGAAGCCGTCGCGGTCCTGGTCGAACGGCCGGGAGGCCCGCTCGGGATCGTCGTTGCGGCGGCTCAGCGCCTTGAGCGCGACGAAGCACGCCAGCCCCAGCGGCGTCAGCGCCGCCTCCGAGCCGCCGGTGATCATCACGTCCGCGGCGTTGTGGCGGATGGCGTCCATCGCCTCGCCGATCGCGTGGGCGGCGCTGGCGCAGGCACTGGTCACGGCACTGTTCGGGCCCTTGAGGCCCCAGTAGATCGAGACGTTGCCCGAGCCGGCGTTGCACATGAGCTTGGGCACCATGAAGGGGCTGATCCGGGCCGGACCCTTCTCCAGCAGCTTCTTGTGCCCGTCGGCGAACTCCTCGATTCCGCCGACGCCCGAGCCGATGATGGCTCCGCAGCGCCAGGGGTCTTCGCTGTCGAAGTTCAGCCCGGAATCCTCCACCGCGTCGATCGAGGCATTCATGGCGAACTGGGCGAAACGGTCCAGCCGCTTCGCCTCACGCCGATCCAGGCGCGGCGAGTCCCAGTCGGGCACCTCGCCGCCGATCTTTACCGGATAGTCGGTCGTGTCGAAACGGCTGATACTGCGAATGCCGCTCTTGCCAGCCAGCAGGTCCTGCCAGACCTCGGGCACAGCGGTACCCAGACTGGTGACCCAGCCCAAACCGGTAATCACGACGCGACGGGGGTTGCTCATGCTTGCGATCTCACGAAGCGGCGGTAAAAGAACCGAGCCGCACGGACCGACGCCGCCTGGGCGACGCCGGTCCGAAGCGTCTCGGCAGTTCGGGCACACGCTCGCAGCCGACCGGGGCAACAGCCTCGACCCTCACGCGGCACCCGGTCATGTCAGGCAAGTCAGCCGGCGTTCGCCTGCTGCTTGATGAAGTCGATGGCCTGACCCACGGTCTGGATCTTCTCGGCCTCTTCATCCGGAATCGACGTCTCGAACTCGTCCTCGAACTCCATCACCAGCTCGACCGTGTCGAGGCTGTCGGCGTTGAGGTCGTTGACGAAGTTGGTGTCGCGGTTGATCTCGCCCTTGTCCACGCCCATCTGCTCGGCGACGATGGCGATCACCTTTTCCTGGATTTCCTTCTCATCCATTGCGGTCTCCTTCACTCCGGCCACCGTAGCGGCGGAACTGGGTTCTCAGGCTCCCGATTAACGAACGGGGAATATACCTTCCCCGGCACCCACTGCCAAGCGCTCTCGAGCGCTGGCAGATCAACAGTTTAGCTCAGCACATGGTCATCCCGCCATCGACGGTCAGAACCTGGCCCGTGACGTATCCCGCCTCTTCCGAAGTCAGGTACGCCACCGCCGCGGCGATGTCCTCCGGCTGGCCGAATCGGCCCGCCGGCGTCGTCTTCTTCACCGAGTCCTTGATCGACTGAGGCAGCACGTCCGTCATGTCCGTCTCGATGAATCCCGGGGCCACCACGTTCGCCGTGATCCCCTTGCTCGCCATCTCCTTGGCAAGCGACTTGGTCAGACCCGCCAGGCCCGCCTTCGCGGCCGCGTAGTTCGCCTGTCCCGCGTTGCCGACCACCCCGGCCACCGAGCCGAGGTTCACGATCCGCCCCCACCTGCCACGCATCATCGGACGAAGCACCGTCCGGCACGCCAGAAAGACGCCGCGAAGATTCGTGTTGATCACGTCGTCGAACTCGTCGTCGCCCATCCGCAGCAGCAAATTGTCGCGCGTGATCCCGGCGTTGTTCACCAGAATGTCCAGCCGGCCCCGCTCCTCCGCCACCTTTTCGATCATGCCCTTGACGGCCTCGCCGTCCGACATGTCGCAGGTCACCACGCTCGCTTCGCCGCCCGCCTGCTCGATCTCGGCCTTCACCGCCTCGAGCCGCTCGGCGTTCCGCGCCACGCAGACCACGTGCCGGCCCTGACTGGCCAGCGCCCTGGCGATCGCCGCCCCGATACCCCGGGACGCCCCGGTCACCACCGCTACCCGCTGTTCGTGAGTCTTCTCGGCCATTGCTTTCCCACGCTTCCGTTAATCTGCTGCGATTGTTGTCTTGACGTCCAGTGCCGCCCGGAGGGGCGCCCCGGCTTACACGCTCTCGGCGGGGGGCTCGGCGAAGTTCTCCACCTTCGCCTTGCGGTCGATCCGCCGCATCAGCCCGCGGAGCACCTTGCCCGGAGCCAGCTCCACCAGCCGATCCTCGGGATGATCCTTGACCAGCCGCTGCATCGATTGCGACCACCGCACCGGCGAGGTGAGCTGCTCCACCAGCCGCTGCTTGATCGACGTCACGTCGCCCGTGTCGTGCGGCTCGGCCGTCACGTTCGCATACACGTCCGCCCGCGGCTCGTGCCAGGTGACGTCGTTCAGCGCCTCGCCCAGCCGCTCGGCCGCGGAGGCCATGATCGGCGAGTGAAACGCCCCGGCCACCGTCAGCGGGGTCGCCTTGAGATTCATCTTCCCCGCCACCTCGACCGCCCGCTCGCAGGCGTCCATCGAGCCGCTGATCACCACCTGGCCCGGGCAGTTGAAGTTCGCCGGCACGAGCACGCCGTCGCCGCGGGCCGCGTCGCAGAGCTCGTTGATCTCCGCTTCCTCGGCGCCCATCACCGCGACCATGCTCGAAGGCGTCGCCTCGGCGGCTTCCTGCATCGCCTGACCGCGGATCCGCACCAGCCGCAGGCCGTCGAGGAAGTCGAACGCGCCGGCGACGTGCAGGGCGGTGAACTCGCCCAGGCTCAGGCCGGCCGTGGTGCTCAGCGGTCCCAGCTCACCGAGCTCCTCCAGCGCCTGGTAGCAGGCGACCGAGGTCGTGTAGATCGCTGCCTGGGCGACGTCGGTGCGGTTGAGCTGCTCGGCCGGGCCTTCGAAGCAGAGCTCGCTCAGCGCGAAGCCCAGCTCCCGGTCCGCGGCCGCGAAGGTCTGCGCCGCGACCGGAAAGCGGTCGAACCATGCCTTGCCCATCCCCACGTGCTGGGCGCCCTGGCCGGGGCAGAGAATCGTCGTCGCAGTCGCAGTGTCTTCAGACATGGCTAGTTGCTCAGCTTGTTTCCGATCCCGCCTCGGCAGGGGGGCAGGGACTGCCTGCCGCCGACCGGGTGCGGAATCCGCTTCCTGTTTGGCTTCCGCCCAAGGGGGCGTGTGCTGCTTCCCGCGGCGGAGCGTCCGCTCCGCCGCCAGCACGTCCGTTCCATGCTCACGTATTGGCCCCGGCCGACTGCGGGCCGCCGGGGCGAACGCCCCCCGGCCGATCGATCACAGCCGCCAGAGGTTCGAGGACCACGTCATGCCGCCGCCCACCGCGATGAACAGCACCAGGTCGCCCTCGCCGATGCGCTTCGCCTCCATCAGTTCGTGCAGGCAGATCGGCACGCTCGCCGCCGAGGTGTTGCCGAAGCGGTCGATGTTGATCCACACCCGCTCCTCCGGCAGGCCCAGCTTGTCCCGCGCCGATTCGATGATCCGCTTGTTCGACTGGTGGGGGATGATCATCGCCAAATCGTCCGGCGACACGCCCGCCGCGTCGAGCGTCCGCTCGATCAGCTTCAGCGTCGTTCCCACGGCGAACTTGTACACCTCCCGGCCGTTCATCTGCAGCGTGTTCAGCTTGCCGGTGAACGTCACCCCCTCCGGCACCTGCTCCTGGGCCATCGGCAGGTAGAGCTCGGGCCAGAGCTTGCCGTTGCTGTGCATCGACTGCTCGAGGCAGCCCTGCTCCGGATTGTCGCTGGCGGTCACCACTGCTGCGCCGGCCCCGTCCCCGAAGAGCACGCAGGTCCGCCGATCGTCCCAGTCGGTCACCTGGGTCAGCGTCTCGGCACCGACGACCGCGACCGTCTTGTGCCGGCCCGCCTCGATCAGGCTCGACGCCAGGTTCAGCCCGTAGACGAACCCCGAGCAGGCGGCGCTGAGGTCCATCGCCCCGGCGGGCACCGCGCCGATCTCCGACACCAGTCGCGCCGCCGACGAGGGGCAGGGCATTTCCGGCGTCAGCGTCGCCAGCAGCACCATGTCCAGATCGCCCGGCTCCATGCCGGCGTTCTCGAGCGCCTGGAGCAGGGCCTCCCGGCCGAGGTCGCGGATCGTCGTGCCGTTCTCCACCGTTCGCCGGGTCTTGATGCCCGTACGCTGGGTGATCCACGCGTCGGACGTGTCCACCATCCGGGCGAGGTCTTCGTTGGTCAGAGTCCGCTCGGGCACTGCCATGCCGGTGCCGGCCAGGCGAATGCCCGCAGGACGCGTACTGCTGCGTCGGGTCATACCACTTCCTCTGAGGCCGGCTCCTGGCGCTGGGCCACTGCCTCAACCATCGCCTGGTTGACCTCGAGCCGAGCGTATTTGATTGCGTTGCCAATGGCGGCGGTGATCGTCCGCGCCTCGCTCGAGCCGTGGCAGATCATGCAGATGCCGTTGGCGCCGAGCAGCGGGGCTCCGCCGTACTCGTGGTAGTCGTGCTTGCGATAGATGTTCTGGACCACCGGCTCGAACTTCATGGCCAGTTCCGGGTCCGTCTCGATGATCTCCCGGGCGATCGTCTTGAACAGCCCCGCGGCCATGCCCTCGGCCAGCTTGAGCACGACGTTGCCGGTGAACCCTTCCGTCACCACCACGTCCGCTTTGCCGTCGAAAAGGTCGCGGCCCTCGACGTAGCCGACGTAGTTCAGGCTCGGGTCGTCCTTGATCAGGGCGTGCGTGTCGCGGACCAGCGGCGTGCCCTTGCTTTCCTCGCCGCCGATCGACAGGATCGCCACCCGGGGCTCCTTCACGCCGATCAGCCGCTGGGCATACACCGCCGCCATCTGTCCGTACTGGTGCAGGTGGTGCGGCCGCGGCTCGGGGTTCGCCCCGACGTCGCAGATCACCACCGGCCCGAAGAAGGTCGGCATGGTCACTGCAATGCCCGGCCGGGTCACGCCGGGCAGACGCCGCATCGACATCTGCGCCGCCGCCACGCACGCCCCGGTGTTGCCCGCACTGATGATCACGTCGCAGTGGCGCTTGCCGGCCTTTCGGCCGCCGAGTTCCGCCAGCCGGACCACCGAGGCGTCCGGCTTCGCGCGCAGCGCACCCACGGGCGACTCGGCCATATCGACGACCTGCGTCGTGGCCACCACCTCCAGGCGCGCGTCATCCGCCAGGCCCCGCTCGGCGAGGCCTTCCCGAATCACCGCTTTATCGCCGATCAGGACCAGGCAGTCCTCCGGCGACAGGAGATCCACCGCGTCCAGGCTGCCCGCCAGGATCGCGTCGGGAGCGTGATCTCCGCCCATCACGTCAATGGCGATGCGCACACTATTCTTCCCTGGCCTGGGAAATCTGCAGTCCGGGGCGGACGTAGCCGCACTCGCGGCAGGCGGCGTGGGGCCGCTTGGGGCCGCCGCAGTTGGGACAGCGGACGGCCTGAAGCGCCTTGGCGCCCTTGTGCGCCCGGCCCATCTTGCTCTGCGAGCGACTCTTACGTTGAACAGGCAGCATGAGATTAACCTCGTCGATCTTTGCTGGCGTGGGTCGCGCAGCGGGGGTTTCAAGCCACGCAAAAACGAGTGTAAGAAAGTAGTGACCCAGCCCCCGTCCGTCAAGACGGCATCGGCAACTCAGCCCGCGCTGGCTTGAACTTGTGACCCTGCCGAAAGCCCCGCCGAATCCGCCCGCTCGTCCGTTGTCCCGCCGCACGCTCCACCAGCTTCGCCGCCTCGCCGGAAGGTGCTCGGGTCGGACGGCCGGACCCGCAGGACAGGCCGTGTGGCTCGCCCCCGGCCTCAGATGCCGGCCATTGCCGAATGCACCCATGAAAAAGGAGCGCCGCAGCAGGGCGGCGCTCCTTGTCATCCGGATCGCTCGTTTCTGGACCGACCTCAGCCCTTCGCCGCGGCGATGCCCTCGTTGAGCAGCTCGAGGTGCCTGCCGAGGTGCTTCGCCAGCACCTGCCGGTGGGTCTCGGGGTACTTCGCCAGCACGTTGCGCAGCGCCGGGGCGAACTCCTCGTGCGTCACCACGGAGCCGAAGGTGACGTGCAGGATCTGTCGGCCGTCGTTCTCGTCGAGATAGATCCGCTCGAGCTCCGAGTCGTCCGTCACCGCGTCGGGTTTGGCCGCGCGGTGCAGGTCGCAGGAGATGTGGTAGGTCGCCTTGTCCTCGTCGAATCGGCCGCGGGAGTAGTCGATGATCTGCCGGAACAGCTGCGGCGAGTGCCGGGCCACGACGCGCAGGGCCTCGAGGTAGCTCGTGCCCGCTGTCTTGACGTGGAACTGCCCCTGCGTAATCCGCGCGAACGCCGGGTAGATCGACAGCTTGTCCGAGCCCGAGTGCAGGCTCAGCTTGTAGGGCCCGAGGTGGCGGGCGATCGCGGCGTGCTCGGCGAGCGACTGCTCGAACTCGGCCACGTCGCCCTTGAAGTCGATGCCCTTCTCGAAGTCGCCGAGGTAGCGCGGCGCCAGGCTCACCACCTTCAGCCCCGCCTTGAGCAGTTGGTCGGCGATGAGATAGTGCTCGGCCGTGGTCGTCGGCTGCGGCGTCTCGTCGACGCTCATCTCGATCTCGTGGTCCTTCGCCCGCTCGCCCATCACCTTGCCGATGTATTTGCCCATTTTGATCGAGTGCTCGATCGCCCGGCCGTACTTGACCGCGGCCCGCTTGAGCGTCAGCTCGTCGAAGGTGATCGTCGGCCCCTCGGGCACCTCGATCGTCTTGCCCCGGTAGTCGTCGAGCCAGGGCAGCTCGCCCTCGACCTCGGCGAACTTGCGCTCGATCACTGCCGGATCGTCGAAGTCCGCCTCGTTGTCGACGTAGTCCGACGGGTCGATGGTGAAGAAGACGAAGCCGGCGGCGGCGGTCCAGTCCACGTCCTCCGGGGTCTTGAGGTGGTCAGCGTCCGCGCCCCAGGGCTCGTCGTAGCCGACGGCCTCGAGGTCGCGCACCGCCGCCTCCATGACCTCCTCGGGCGTGCGGTTCGTGCGGGTCATCTCGCGGATGGACTGCTGGGCGAAGAGGCCGCGGATCGGCCCGCCCCTGCTGCGCAGCGCTTCGAGGTGGCCGGGCGTCGCCAGGCCCAGCCGGTCGCCGAAACCGAAGGTCGGCTGCAGGCCCAGGACGGTGGGGTTTTCAGGCATGATCGGAGTCTCCTTGGGGTTGCGTGTTGCTGGAGCCTACCAGCATCCGCGCCCGGGCGGGATGTTGCAAGTGCCCGCCACGCCGGCAGGGGGGTTGACTTCCCCGCCCGCGCGCCATTGAGTTGTATGAGTTCCAATCAAGAGGTCCGTCCATGCCCACGCCGCCGGACGCCGATCACCCCCGTTCCGATTCCCCGGCCGAGCCGCCGTCCCAGGACGCCACCTCCGGCGAAAAGGCCGAGGCTGCCGCCGCCGCCACCGGCGCCGCGGTGGGCTGCTTCAGCGTGGCACTGCTGCCGTTCAGCCTCGCCCTGCTCGCGGCTCTGCTGCTGATCGTCATCGCCTTCTTCCGCGGCTGTCCCGCTGCCGGCGAACGCCAGGCCCAGCCCGGCCCCGACCTCGAGCGCCCGGCCCCGACCGAAGTGGAATAGCCCCTTCCCGCGTGAAAAAGCCCGCAGGTGGCCGTCTCCGGCCTGCTGCGGGTTGGGCGAACCGGTCAAGTGGAGCCGAAGGGGATCGAACCCTCAACCTCTGCATTGCGAACGCAGCGCTCTCCCAATTGAGCTACGGCCCCGGCACGGCGGTTCCCGGCCAATTTGCCTATCTTGCCGAACCCCGCGGCGGGTGATCGGGTATAGACCCGATGTCCGCGTGGGGCTCGGCCGGACGGAGAAACCGGCCGAATCTTCCCGGGCATTGTGTTTGCCCCGGCCCCCGGCGTCAAGCGAGGTCGGCCGTCTCGCCGACCCCCGCGTCCGCCGGCGGCACGGATAGACGTATCCCGCGATGAGAGCGGGGCTTGACCTGCGCGACGGCGGCGGTTCTAATGCACACGATGAGCAGTGCGACCTTAGCCGGTCTACTTGCCAGGGACGCTCGGCCGGTTTGATTCCAACCCAGACCATTCCAGTCCGGCCTCAGCCCGCTCGGCGCTGCCGATGGCACCCAGGCACACCGCTCGCTGCCGGGTTCCGCGCAGCGCGTCAACAAACAGGATCGATCCCGGTTTTCTCCGGGAGTGTGAGCACCAGTTCAGGAGGCTCTCATGCCGAGCAGGAATGACAGTTGGGGCATCGAGGTCGGGGCGGATGCCATCAAGGCCATGCGGCTGGTCCGGACCGGCGGCCGCATCGAACTGGCCGACTTCGACATCCTCCCTTTCAAGCAGATCCTCACCACCCCCGATCTCGACGTCGAAGAGGCCATCCAGGTCAACCTCGACGCCTTCCTCTCCAAGCACGACATCGGCAAAAGCCAGGTCGTCGTCAGCGTCCCCGGGCACAAGGCGTTCGCCCGCTTCGCCAAGCTGCCCCCGGTCGACCCCAAGGAAATCCCCAACATCGTCCGCTACGAGGCGGTGCAGCAGATTCCCTTCCCCATCGAGCAGGTCGAGTGGGACTACCAGGTCTTCCAGGGCGAAGACTCGCCCGAGGTGGAAGTCGGCATCTTCGCCATCACCAAGGAGCGCGTCGCTCACTTCCTGAGCAACTTCCGACGCGTCAACCTCCGCGTCGACCAGATCACCCTCTCCCCGCTGGCGGTCTACAACGCCTTTCGCCACGAGCACGGCGAGGCTGAGCCGGGCACGATCTACATGGACATCGGCGCCTCCGCCACCGACGTCATCATCGTCGAGCAGGAAGGCGTCTGGCTGCGAACGCTGCCCATCGGCGGCAACAACTTCACCGAGGCCCTCGTCCGGGCGTTCAAGCTCAGCTTCCCCAAAGCCGAGCGGCTCAAGCGTGAAGCCGGGGCCAGCAAGTACTCCCGGCAGATCTTCCAGGCGATGCGGCCGGTCTTCGCCGACCTCGTCCAGGAGCTGCAGCGGTCGATCGGCTACTACCAGAGCCTCAACCGCGATGCCGAGCTCAACCGCCTCGTCGGCGTCGGCTCGACCTTCCGCCTGCCGGGGATGCAGAAGTTCCTCAAGCAGCAGCTCGGCGTCGAGGTCGTCCGCCCGCAGAAGTTCAGCGAGATCGAGGTCGAGGGCAAGCGTGAGGCCGAGCTCGCCGAGAACGCCGTCAACCTCGCCACCGCCTACGGCCTGGCGCTGCAGGGCATCGGCGCCGACCGGGTGACCGCCAACCTCCTGCCCGCCGCCATTCAGCGGCAGCGCATGTGGAAGGCCAAGCAGCCCTGGATCGCCGCTTCCGCCGCCTGCTTCGCCACCGCCGCGATGGTCGTTCCGGCGATCTACCTTCGCGACTCGAGCGCCTGGGAAAGCACCCGGGAAGCCACCCGCGGCCTGGTGCAGCCGGTCAAGAACCAGGTCAGCCAGTACCAGCAGCAGTGGAACGAGATCGAGCAGCAGAGCGACCCGCGCCAGCGCATCGAGAACCTGCGCAGCGTCCTGGAGTACCGGGACCTGGTCCCCAAGATCCATGAGGACGTCTTCGATGCCGCCGCCTCGCTCGACCCGCAGTCGGAAACGCTGAGTGCCGACTACAACCAGCTGCCGGACAACCGCCGCGAGTGGCGGCGGATGTTCATCGACAGCGTGACGATCGAGTACGAGCCCAACGGCCCGGAGCAGAGCTCGCCGATGGAGCGCTCGCTCGACGCCGGCAACTTCTGGGGCAGCGACGAGGACGATCGGCCGCCTCGCTTCCTGGTGACCGTCACCGGCACGACCCCGCACGCGAACGCCGGTCAACTGCTCAACCAGAACTTCATCGGCTGGCTCCGCGAGAACATCAACCGCAAGGACCGGCCCTACAGGCTGAACCTGGACCTGCCCAACCAGCCCAACCTGCTGACCGAGTTCCGCCGCGTCAGGGCGGACGAGGTCGAGAGCCTGCGGCGAAGCGGCACCCGGTCGCGGCGCACGCGCAGTATGGACGGGCCGCCCTCCGGTATGCCCCGGGGCCTGCCGCCTGAGGCATATGGAGAGGGGACGGGCCGGTCCGGCGGAAGCCGCGGCAGCGGGCGATCCGACTCGCTGTACCCCTCACGCCCCATCCTCGAAGTGGCCGCGGGCGATCAGCGATTCGCAATCCAGTGGTACGTCGAACTGCTCCCGCCGGAAGAGGCCCGCAAGGCCCAGCTCGGCGACCTCGAACTGCCCGAGTCCGGGTCCGAGGAAGGTGAGCAGGGCGATCTTCCCCTACCCGAGCAGGCCGATCGGCGTAGCGGTCAGGACGAGGAGGCCCAGTCATGAGATATGTGGTCGATTGGATCAAGGCAAACCCCGTCAGCGTCGCGTCGCTCGTGGTGATCGTGGCCTCGCTCACCATCATCGGCTATTTCTGGAGCCAGGGCGGCGAGCTGCGCGAGCACATCGCCGACGGCGCGACGCAGATCCGGGAAGTCCAGAACATGCGGTCCCAGAGCCGCACCATCCCGGCCGAAAACCCCGATGACCCGCCCCAGCGCGTCGACGTGGTCATCAACGAAAAGACCCTCGCCGACCTCGAGCGGCTCTACGGCCAGCTCCAGACCGAGGGCTCCGGCGTCTTCGACTTCGCCCAGCAGATCAACCAGGAAGGCCACCCCCCGCTCGAGGAGGACCTTTTCCCCGAGCCGCCGAGCGGCCAGTACAACCTGCCCTACGAGGCGGCCGAGACCTACCGGACGATCCTCGCCAACCTGTTCCGCCCCGGCGGTGCCGCCGAGAGCCAGCAGATCGAAGGCTGGCCCACCCTCAACGCCGGCATGCCGCCGTCCGAGAGCGAAATCGAGGAGGCCATGCAGCAGCTCGAAAGCGACCTGCGAGCCCGGCTCGGCAACACGGCGCAGATCGGCGACCTCCAGGAAGATCAGATCCAGCAGACCAAGCAGCAGCGCCTGCTCGACCTGCTGACCAACCGGGCCAAGAGCCTCGACCTCTACGCCCAGCCCCGCATCGAGGCCAGCGACTTCGCCCTCGACGTCGGCCAGTGGAGCGAGGCCGGCGAGTCGCCCCCCATCGACCAGCTCTGGGAGGGCCAGCTCGAACTGTGGATCCAATCCGACATCGTCCGCGCCATCGCCCAGGCCAACCGCGCCGATGAGCCGGACGCCAACGTCACCAACGCCCCGTTCAAACGCCTGATCGAGCTCGAGATCATCCCGGGCTACGTCGGCCTGCATACGATCGGCGGCGTCAGGCAGGGCGGCGGATCGCGTTCCTCCGGCTCCGTCAGCCGGGGCGGGAAGAGTGTCTACCCCGCTCCCCAGGGCGGCCTCACCGACGAGGGCGACGCCGCCATCCCGCGCAACTTCTTCGCCGGCCCCACAGGTCGGGTCTCCAACGGCCTCTACGACGTCCGGCACGTCCGCCTCGTCGGAATCGTGGATGCCCAGCAGCTGCCCGAGATCTACAAGGCAATCGAAACGACCAACTTCATGACCGTCCTGAGCTGCAACATTCAGGGCATCGACGAATACGAGCACCTGCAGGAAAACTACGTCTACGGCACCGGCGACGCCGTGCAGGTGGAGATGGTCATCGAAAGCATCTGGCTCCGTGACTGGACCAGGCCCGAGATGCCCAGCCTCACACGCCAGTACCTCGGGATCGACAAGCCGACCGACCTTGAGGAGGCACGCGAAGGCCCTCCCGACCAGGGGGACTATCCCTCCGATATGTATGGTCCGCCTCCGGGCTTCTGATGTCGCCTCCCGTTGCACCTTCGCTCAGGACATAGCTGAATATGAAAGCCAAGGACACCAACTTCTTCCAGCAGCACGTCGAGAAGATCGGTCTGGTCGTGGCCGTGCTCTTCTTCCTCGGCGTGGGGGCGTACTACCTCGGAGGCGACCCGCACGCCGCGGAGTTCCAGGGTGAGAGGATCACCCCCGGCGAGATCGAGTCCCGACTCGCCGACGCCGTGCAGTCCGTCGAGCGGGCCATCGCCACGGACGGCGGCCTGCCCGAACGCACCGAGCAGCCCGCCTATGCCGCCGACTTCAAGCAGCGGTTCAACGCCATCGCCGAGTGGCGCAGCCCCGGCGACCGGGAAGGCGCGAGGCGGACCCTGGCCTTCGCCGTGCCGCTCGAACTGCCCGGGCTCGCCCCCGCCGTGCTCCGCGGCGGCGACTACAACCAGCCCGACTACTACGTGCCCAGGCCGCCCGTGCCGAAGCGCCCCGTCGTCCGCACCGGCTACGGCGTGCTCGGCAGCATGGACGACTCCGACCACCGGCGCGAGCTGATCCAGACCATCGGCCAGCAGCGCGCCCAGGACCTGCGCTGGGCCAGCGTGGCCGCCCGCTTCCCCATGGACGACTACGTCCAGCGCTTCCAGGAGGGACCCAGCGACCCCAACCTGGAAACGCTCCGCGAGCAGTGGTGGGAGCAGCGTCGGGGCCTCGCCGGGGTCTACCTCCAGCGGCAGGAACTCGACCCCCTCACCGGCGAGTGGGGCAACACCACCATCATCGAGCCGCTGCCCGGCCAGATGGGCTACCTGCCCCGGCAGGGCGACTGGGAAATCAGCGAGATCCAGCCCGCCATCGACGAGCTGCTGAGCAATCAGGAGCACGTCGCCCGCCCGGAATTCCTGCCGCTGGTCAAGGGCATCTGGCAGGCGCCGGATCCGGATCGCCAACTCTCGGCCGGGGACCATCGCGAGATCCACAAGCTCATTCAGGACATCCTCCAGGACGAGCAGCGCCGCCAGACGCTCCTCGATCAGATCGACCTGATCGAGAAGCGCGAGGCCCGCCTCCGCGACCGCGACCAGCGCACCAGCAACAGCCGTCGGCCGCAGCGCCAGTCCAGCCGGGACCGGGCCGACCGCGGCGGCCCGCCGCCCGAGGCGATGAGGGACCAGAGCGGATCGTCCAGCCGCAATCGGCAGAGCTTCCGCCGCGACGACTCGAATCGCAGCCAGACCTCCCGGGTCGAGCAGCGCCTGCAGCAGATCGAGGAAGACCTCGCGCAGCAGTACCAGGAGCTCGCCGATCTCTGGGGCATCGACTTCGCCGAGGTGGACCGGCGCCGACCGACCCGCTCCGGCAGCCGCGGTGGCAGCCGCGGCGACCTGCCTCCGGACATGCCGCCTGAAGTCGCTGCCGAACTGGGCCTGACCTCGCCGCAGGGGGGCTCGTCCCAGCAGGGCCGCCGGTCCGGCGGGCGCGGCGAATCGACCCCCGAGGACGCCGGCGACGTCCGCGTCTGGGCCCACGACGTCACCGTCGAGCCCGGCAAGACCTACCGCTACCGCGTCGTCGTGGCGACGATCAACCCGATGTTCGGGCTCAGTCTGATGTCGGAAGAGCAGAAGGAGGAACTGTTCAACAAGATCGCCCTCGAGCCGAGCGGCGAAGACCTCGCCCGGGCCGACTGGACCGACCCGGTCACCATCGACCCCGAGCACTACTTCTTCCTCGTCGGCGGCAACCCCGCGAGCCAGCTCGCCAACGTCGAGGCCTGGACCCTTGACGAAGGCCAGTGGCGCGATGCGGAGTTCTCCGTCCGCCCCGGTGACTTCATCGGCGGTGAGGGCGACCGGCGCTCCGACGGCGTGGACATCGAATCCGACGCCGTCGTCGTCGACGTCGTCGACAGCCCCGAAGGCGAAAGCGGCGTGCACATGCTCTACCTCCCGCCCGGCGAGGAGGAGCTCGCCCGCCGCAGCCGCGACGAGGACTCACGCAGCGTGCAGCGCATCCGCCTCGAGAACGAGCAGCACAAGCCGCAGCTCGTCCGCAAGATGCAGAGCATGGATCTGCAGTAAACCGCAGAATCAGCCCGAGTACGACAAAACCCCCGGCCGCTGCCGGGGGTTTTTCTTTGGTTCATCCGGGATTTCCGGGTCCCGCTGCTCACTTGCCCCAGGTTCTGCCCGACAGAGCCAGCTTCTGAGGTGATCGGATAGCACGGCTGGCCTGCAAGCGCCATCCCGCGGTTTGACGAGCAAGCCGTGTTGAACGCCATCCGGGCGGCGCATTGGCGTGCGGTGACCGGGGGACGTCACGCGTGGCCGGATCGTTGCTGCGCAGGGTGTGCGCATGGCCGGCAAAGCTTGCGCGGGGGCGGCGGCGCGGACGTTGCGCGGTCGCGGGGGCGGTGTTCGCTGCATATTCGTAACCCGGTGAAACAAAGAGGCTTGAGTCGCTGGCAGGCCGGCTTCGGCATCGCTTCGGGGCGGTGGCACGTCCGTTGCGTGTTATCGGTCGGCGGCGTCGTGTGCGTTGCCGAGGAGGTTCTGCAAGTGGTTCGAGCGAACAGCGAAACGAGCGTCCCGAACTGGCTGTCCCTGATCGACGCGTCGGGTGAGAGCAGCCTGGGTGGCGCCCTGGTTCGACTGGCGCGCAAGGCGGCGGAGATGCACGCCGCGGAGCTGGCCGCGAAGGAGGCGGAGATCGCTGAGCCTTGCGCAGAGATGCCCAACGGACTGGGCTCGTCGGCCGGAGAGGTCCGCAAGGAGGTGGACCGGTGAATTACGGCCTTTACCTCTCCGCATCCGGCGTCCTGACGAACCTGTATCGCCAGGACGTCTTTGCCAACAACCTGTCGAACTCGCAGACCGCCGGCTTCAAGCCGCACGTGCCTGCGATTCGCCAGCGTGAGCCTGAGGCGGTCGAGGATCAGCTCGGGCCGGAGGTGTCGCAGCAGTTGCTCGAGAAGCTGGGCGGCGGCGTGCTGGCGGGGCCGCAGTGGACGAGCTTCGCCCCCTCGCCCGTGGAGGTGACGGGGCAGCCGATGGACGTGGCGATCCGCGAGCCGAACCAGTTCTTCGCCGTCGCCGAGGGCGGGCAGAACGGGTCTGAGGGCGTGCAGCTCACCCGGGACGGGCGGTTCAGCCTTTCGAGCGATGGCGAGCTGGTCACCGCGGCGGGCTACCGGGTGCTCGACGTTCGCGATCAGCCGATCCGCCTGCCCGCGGGGGCCGAGGTCCGCATTCAGGCGGACGGGCGGGTGCTGGCGAATGGGGCGGAGGTCGCCCGGGTTCAGGTTGCTCGCGTGGCTCAGCCGCGGCATCTCGAGAAGCTGGCCGGGGGCCGGTTCCGCATGCCGGACCCGGATCAGCGGCAGATGATCGACCAGCCTCGGCTGGAGATCGGGGCGGTCGAGACGAGCGGGGTCGATCCCATCCGCACGCTGCTTCAGTTGACTGCCGCGACCAAGGCGGCGACCGGCAACGCGAAGATGATCCAGTATCACGACTCGCTCATGGACAGGGCCGTGAACAGCCTCGGCCGGGTCGCGTGAACCGACAGCCCTTAACAAGAGTTACTAAATGGCCGTCACCGCACTTCATTCCGCCGCCACGGGCCTCTCGGCACTGTCGACCGAGTTGGACGTGATTTCCAACAACCTCGCCAACACCAACACGACGGGCTACAAGGGCAAGCGGGTCAACTTCGAGGACCTGCTCTACATGGAAAAGGCCCAGCCGGGCGTGGAGAACGCCAACGGCGACGAGCGGCCCGCCGGCATTTTCGTGGGCACGGGCACCCGCGTCAGCGGCACGCAGGTCAGCTTCGAGCAAGGCGACCCGATCCAGACCGGCCGGGACCTCGACCTGATGGTCGATGGCGAGGGGCTGTTCCAGGTCGACATCGCCGACGACAAGGGGACGGGCGTGGGCTACACCCGGGCGGGCAACTTCTTCGCCAACAGCGAAGGGGACCTCGTCCTGGGCAACATCAGCGGCCCGCGGGTCATCCCGCCGATCAACCTGCCCGCGGACACCGAGAAGGTGGAAGTTGCCTCCGACGGCCGGGTGCTGGCGTACCAGCCCGGGGCAGTGGACCCGGCCGAGGTCGGGCAGATCGAGCTGGCGACGTTCGTGAACAAGGCGGGCCTTAAGCCGATCGGCGGAAACATCTTCGTCGAGACCCCTGCCTCGGGTCCGCCCATCGAAAGCGAGCCGGGCGAGGGGCAGTTCGGCACGATCGTGCAGAAGTTCCTCGAAGGCTCCAACGTCAGCCCCGTCAAGGAGCTGGTGGACCTGATCAAGACCCAGCGGGCCTTCGAGCTCAACAGCCAGAGCATCCAGGCCGCCGACGAGGCGCTTCAGGTGATCGGCAATCTTCGTCGCTTCTAAGACGGACTGAGTGACGCCATGACGCAGATGCTCCGCGCCATCCTGCTCCCGCTCGCCGCGCTGCTCGGCGCAGCCGCCGCCCATGCCGGTTCGATTCGGCTGGACGCTTCGGCGGTCGTGGACGGCTCGGCCGTGACGCTGGGACAGGTGGCCGAGCTCGAGGGCGAACTGGCGAGCGAGCTGGCGGACGTGGAGATCGCCCGCTTCCGCTCGGGGCAGCGCGAGCTGACGCTCAGCCTTGCCGAGGTTCGGCAGATGCTGACGCAGGACCACGAGGTGAACTGGGGGCTCGTCTCGCTGAGCGGTTACAGCCAGTGTGACGTCCGCCGACAGATCGAGGCGGACGAAGCGCCGGCCGCGCAGCCGGTGGAGACGCCTGCCGAGGCCGAGCCGGTCGCCGCGAGCCCGCAGATGACGCTTCGCGGCCTGGTGACGGGGCTGATCGAGCGGCGGACGGGTCTGACGGCGGATGAGCTGCGGATCGAGCTGAGCGACCGCGACGCCGAGCGGCTCGGGCGCAGCGCGCTCGAGGGCCGGTGGGAGCTGGAGACGAGCTCGACCAGCGGGCTCGGCCGGGTGCCGGTGACGCTGCGGCAGTACGTTGCGGGGCAGGTCGCGGACCGGCTGGCCGTGACGGTGGACGTGGAGCGTCAGGCCCGCGTCCTGGTGGCGACGCAGCGGGTGGCGCGGGGCGAGCGGATCGACGCGGAGGACATCGCGCTTCGCACGGTGTGGCTGGGCGACGACCGGGCCGAGCCGCTGGCGAAGGTGGACCTGGTTGCCGGGCAGGAGGCCGCGGCGACGATCAGCAAGGGCGACGTGCTCTACCCCAGCGACGTCTGCGAGCCGGAGATGATCGGCCGAGGCGAGTTGGTGACGGTCCGCTGCGTGTCGGGTCGGCTGGTCGTGCGGACGGTCGGCCGGGCGCAGGAGGACGGCGTGATGGGCCAGGTCATTCGCATTCGCAACGAAAGCAACCGTGAGACCTACCACGCCAGCGTGACCGGGCGGCGCGAGGCGGTGATGGAACTCGGCAGCATGGCGCAGGGAGGCGAGCGATGAAGACCCGGCTTTTCGTGATGGCCCTGGTGATGTGCGCGGCAGTCCCGGCGATGGGTCAGAGCTCGTCGCTTTACCTGCGTGGTGCGGACGACGCGCCCCGCCCGGCGCATCAGGCCCCGCGGACGACGAGCCGGCCGGTGGAGACGAGTCAGTTGTCGGCAGCGATCGCCGAGTCGAGCTTCATGGCTGTGCCGGTGCCCGAGCCGCGGCAGTTCGCCGTGCAGGACCTGGTGACGATCATCATCCGCGAGGCGGGCGAGGCGGATTTCGAGGCGACGCTCGAGACCGAGAAGGAAAGCGGCTACGACGGGGAGATCTCCGACTTTCCCAACCTCGAGCTGCGTGACCTCCTGAACCTCCAGCTCGAGCCCAGCGACATGGACGAGGGGAACCCGAAGCTGGGCGTCGACTTCAACCGCGAGTTTGCAGGTGATGGCGAGTACCGCCGGCGCGAGAGCATCACCGGCCGGGTGACCGCCCGGGTGGTGGACGTCAAGCCCAACGGCAACCTGGTGCTCGAGGCCCGCCGGGTGATGACGAGTGACGAGGAGGAGCTCGAGGTCGTGCTCACCGGCACCTGCCGGGCGGAGGACGTGAGCGTGGATAACACGGTGCTCTCCTCGGAGATGTACGACCTGCAACTGAGTCGGCAGCACGCGGGCGACCTGCGCAAGAGCACGAAGAAGGGCATCTTCACCCGCGTGCTGGACGCGATATTCAACTTTTGAGGCTTCCGGCTCACGGACTCGGGCGCCGATGGACCGGCGCTGAAAGGACGAACAGGATGTTCCAAGCCAGCCTTCCCCCGCTACGACTCACCCTGGTTCTGTTCGTGACGACGCTCTGTCTCGCCGGCCGGGCGGCGGCGGTGCAGGTGCAGGACATCGTCCGCATCAAGGGTGCCGAGGGCGGCAAGATCGTCGGCTCGGGCCTGGTCGTGGGCCTCAACGGCACGGGCGACGGCGGCGACTTTCTGCCGGCCATGCGTTCGCTCGCGCAGATCATCGGCCGACTGGTTGACCCCAACGTCGTCGCGGCCGAGTTGGAGGACGCGGAGAACGTCGCCCTGGTCACGCTGACCGCGCAGGTGCCCCGCACCGGTTGCCGGGAGGGGGACCGGCTGGACGTGCACATCGCCTCGATCGGCCCGGCGGAGAGCCTGGAGGGGGGGCGGCTGTTTCTGATTCCGATGATCGGCCCGACGCCGGACTCGCCGGTGTTCGCCTTCGCCGAGGGCGCGGTGACGATCGAGAACCCCGACGTGCCCACGACGGCGGTCGTGGAAGGCGGGGCCGAGATGGTCCGCGACGTGCGCAGCCGGCTCACGGACGAGCAGGGGCGGATCACGCTGGTGATCAACGACGCGAACGCGAGCTGGCAGGTCTCGCACAACCTCGCGAGCCTGATCAACGGCCTGCTTTCGCCCGACGGCCCGGCGATCGCGAAGGCGGAGGACGAGAAGAACGTGGTCGTGCAGATGCCGTCTCACGAGCGACAGGACCCGGCCGCGTTCATCAGCCAGATCCTCCAGACCTACCTCGACCCTTCGCAGGTCGGTACCGGCGCGAAGGTGGTCATCAACGAGCGGACCGGGACGATCGTCATGTCGGGCGACGTGCAGATCTCCCCGGTGATCATCTCCCACGAGGGCCTGACGATCACCTCGATCGCCCCCGAGCCGCCCGCCACGCCCGCCGACCCGCAGGTCGAGGAGCAGCCGTTTGTGGCGATGGACCCCGGCGATCGCGACTCGGCCAAGCTGGCCGACCTGCTCGCGGCGTTCAACCAGCTCAAGATCCCCGCGCAGGACCGCATCGAAATCCTCAAGCTCATGCACGAGTCGGGCAAGCTTCACGCCCAGCTCGTGATCGAATAGCAGGAGCCACTTATGCAGCCCAGCTCCATCGCCAACCCGCAGTTCGACGCGCTCGCGAGCAGCGACGCTTTCAGCGCCCGGCGCGGCGCGCCCGGCTTCGCCGAGTCGCTCACCGCGGCGATCGAGCGCGGCGAGCAGGACGAGGCCGAGCCGAACCACGCGGACGTGCCCCCGCAGGCGCGCGAGGCGGCGGAGCAGCTCGTCGCGACGGCCTTCATCAAGCCGCTGCTTCAGCAGGTGCGAAACGACCCGTTCAAGAGCGACCTTTTCCACGGCGGGCAGGGCGAGGAGGCCTTCGGGCAGCGGCTCGACACGATCCTCGCCGACCGGATGGTTCAGCGGATGAACTTCCCGCTTGTGGACACGATCGCCAAGAGCGTGGGAAGCAAGGTGAACACCCATGGATGAACGAACGACCCGAACCGCGAACGACCTCGAGCACGTGCTCCGCCAACTGGTGGAGGCGAACGGCCAGCTCCTGGGCCTGCTTCAGCAGAAGCGGGCGGCGCTGGCTGGGGGGCTGATGCGGCAGGTGCCGGGCATCTGCTCGCTGGAGAACGAGAAGCTGCAGCAGATCGCCGAGCTGGAGAAGCAGCGCATCGAGCTGGCCGGACGGCTGACGGCGGTGCTTCGCCCGGACGCGGCCGAGCCGCTTCGACTCGGCGAGCTGGCGGAGCTGCTGGGCGAGCCGGCAGGGGGGCGGCTGCTGGTGCTGCGGGCGCAGCTCATCGCAAAGGTTCGTGAGGTGCAGCATGCTTCCTCGATCGTCCGCCGGGCGAGCGAGACGCTCATGCGGCACGTGCGGGGCCTGGTGCAGACGATCGGCGCGGTTTCCACCGGCGTCACCACCTACGGCCGAACGGGCGCGCTGCCCCGCCAGGCCATGGCGATGAGCACGATCAACACGACCGCATGAGCCGCGGACGCGGCAGAGGACTCGGCCATGACGCTTGGCGCTTCACTGCAGATCGGACGCTCGGGCCTGCTCAGCTCGCAGGCGGCGATGGAGGTGGTGGGTAACAACCTCGCCAACATGGCCACGCGCGGCTACCACCGCCAGGAGGTGTCGCTCACGCCCGCCGGCTCGCAGCAGGTTCAGCAGGGCGTCCATCTCGGCCGGGGCGTGCAGGTCGACGCGGTCACGCGCCAGATCAACGAGGCGCTCGAGGGCCGATTGCGCAGCGCGCTGGCCGATGAATCCGGCTCGATGGTCCATCAGGACATGCTCGCCCAGATCGAGGCGATCGAGAACGAGTTCTCCGACACGGACCTTTCCAGCCGACTCTCGGCGTTCTTCGACCGCTGGAGCAACCTCGCCGGCAACCCGACCGACCCGTCGCTTCGCGACCTGGTGACCGACGAGGCGCAGGCGCTCGCGAGCGATCTGCAGACCATGCGCAGTCAGTTCGTGCAGCTTCGCGGTCAGGTGGACACCTCGGCCAGCGGGGCGGCGGACCAGGTGAACAACCTGCTCAAGCAGGTGGAGGACCTCAACCACCGCATCGCCACGCAGGCGCACGGCGCGGGCGGGGCGTCCTCGCTTCGCGACCAGCGCGACGCCGCGCTGGGCGAGCTGGCGAAGTACCTCGACATCTCCACCATCGAGGGCGAGTCGGGCATGACCGACGTGTTCGTCGGCTCGCTGCCGATCGTCCTGAGCGGCGACAGCCGGGGCGTCGAACTGCGCGACCGCGTCGTGGATGGCCGGCGGGTGACCGACCTCGTCGTCGCCGCGGACGGCAGCAGGCTCGACGTCTCCTCGGGCGAGCTCGGCGCGATGCTCAGCTTCCGCCGGGACGACCTCGGCGGGGCGATGGACACGCTCGACAGCTTCGCCCACCAGCTCATCTGGCAGGTCAACCGCGTGCACAGCCAGAGCCAGCCCGGCGAGCTGCCCAGCGAGATCACCGGCGCGGTGCGCGTCGATGATCCCTCCGCCTCGCTGGGGAGCGAGGAGGCGGGGCTGGCGTTCGCGGCTCAGCACGGCTCGTTCCAGCTCCACGTGACGCAGATGTCCACCGGGCAGCGGACGACGCGGGCGATCGACGTCGATCTCGACGGGATCGACCCCGCCAGCGACACCAGCCTGGCGAGCCTGGCCGCGCAGATCGACAGCACGCCCAACGTCTCGGCGAACATCACCGCCGACGGCCGGCTGGACATCAGCGGCGCGAGCGAGGACTTCCGCATCAGCTTCAGCGACGACACGTCCGGCGTGCTCGCGGCGCTCGGGGTGAACACCTTCTTCCAGGGCGACAGCGCCGTGAACGTGGCCGTGGCGGACACCGTCGCCCAGAACCCGCAGCTCGTCGCCGCGGGGCAGGGGCACCAGGGCGGCGACAACCGCGGCGCCCTGGCCATCGCCGCCCTGCGCGAAAAGCCGGTGGACGAGCTCAACGGCTTCAGCCTCTCGGGCTACTGGTCCCGCCACGTGGAGGAGTACGCCAGCCGACTCGCCCGCTCGCGGGAGCAGGTCGAGGCCGACGGCGCCGTGCGGCAGAACCTCGAGTCGCAGCAGCAGTCCGTCTCCGGCGTCAACGCCGACGAGGAGACGATCGACCTGATGCGTCACCAGCGGGCCTACCAGGCGAGCGCCCGCTTTCTCTCCGTCGTGGATGAAATGATGCAGACCCTGCTGGCGGCGATGTAGCCGCCGGGCAAGTAGACAGCGAGCCACGCCATGCCTTCGATTCCCCCTCTCATCACGCGGACCACCTCGCTTCTGAGCAGCGATTCCCTGCTTGGCCGCCTGCGCGAGACGCAGCGCGACATGCTCGACATGGAGCGGCAGATCTCCACGGGCAAGCGCTACAGCGTCCCCTCCGACGCGCCGGACAAGGCCGCGGCGATCAACTACCTCCAGCGGCAGCTCGGCGCGGAAGCGCAGTACGCCCGCAACCTCGACCACGCCCTGAGCCTGCTCAACACGACCGACGGCGTGCTCAGCGAGGCGGGCGACACGCTCAATGAGGCCAAGACGGCGGCGATGGGGCAGATCGGCGTCGGCTCCGACGCCGAGAGCCGGCAGACCACGTCGCTGGTGATCGACAGCCAGCTCGATGCCCTGGTGGACCTCGCCAACCGCCGACTGCACGGCATGGCGATGTTCGGCGGCAACGTCGGCGGCGACAAGAACCAGCCGGTGTTCGAGAGCTTCCTCGGCGGCGTCCGCTACCGCGGGTCGACCGAAACGCTCCGCGCCGACGTCGGCACGACCGGCGGGCAGGAGTTCACTCAGAACGGTGCAGAGGTGTTCGGCGCCCTCTCGGCCCGCGTCATCAGCGAAGCGAACCTTCAGCCCAAGCTGTCGGCCGACACGCGGCTGGCCGACCTCGGCGGCACCCAACTCGAGGGCATCCGCAAGGGCCCGGTCGTGCTCGACGTCGACGGCACGAAGGCGAGCGTCGACCTCAGCTCCGCCGACGCGCTGGGCGACGTGCTCACGCGGGTGAACGAGGCGATCGAAAACATCGACCCGGCCGCGGGCTCGCTCGCCCTGACCGGCTCGGGCTTCGAGCTCACCGCGGCCGGCGGCCACGCGATCAGCCTCACCAGCGCGGGCAGCGGCAAGACCGCCGCCGATCTGGGCATCGAACTCAGCGCCAGCGGCTCGACCGCGTCGGGAAGCTGGCTGCACCGCCGGCTCACCGAAACGACGCGCCTCAGCGACCTCGGCGCGAGCGTCGACTTCGCCAGCGGAATGCAGATCACCCAGGGCAGTGTGACCAAGACGGCGGACTTCTCTTCGGCGCAGACCGTGCAGGACCTGATGTCCGTCGTCGACGGGCTGGACCTCGGCCTGCGGCTGGAGATCAACGAGAAGCAGACCGGCGTGAACCTCGTCAGCGAGGTCAGCGGCGTGCGCCTGAGCGTGGGCGAAAGCGGCGGCACGACCGCGGCCGACCTCGGCCTGCGCACGCTGGGCGACGCCACCCGGCTCAGCGAATTCCGCGACGGGCGGGGCGTGGAGAAAATCAAGGGAGAAAACGACTTCGCCATCGCCCTGCACGACGGCACGCGGTTCGAGGTAGACCTCGACGGCCTGTCTACCGTGGGTGACGTGGTCGGCGAGATTCAGAACGCCGCGGCCGCGGCGGGCGTGGCGGCGGGCGACTTCAGCGTTTCCCATGCGGCGACGGGCAACGGCCTGGTGTTCACCGACAACACGGTCGGCGGGGACGACTTCGTCATCGAGAACATCGGCGAGAGTCACGCCGCGAGCCACCTGGGCATTGCCGGCAACGCCGGGGCGGGCAATACGCTCGCCGGCGAGGACCACGCCACAGTGCGCGTGGAGGGCATGTTCACTCATCTCATTGATTTAAGAGACTCCCTCTCGAGTAATGATGAGTCTGGCATCACGCTTGCTGGTAGTAGATTGGAAGATGACATCGCCGCACTGGGGGAAGCTCGCGGAAACGTGGGCGTGCAGGCGAAAAAGGCAGAAGACGAGAAAGTGCGGCTCGAAGACCGCCAGTTGATGGAAGAAACGATGCTCAGTGACCTGCAAGACGCCGATCTGACCGAGGTGATCACCCGGTTCACGCAGTTGCAGCAGCAGCTTCAGGCGTCGCTCCGGGTCGGGGCGCAAAACATGCAGATGAATCTGATGGACTTTTTGCGCTAGGGAGCGCAAACGTTGCGCAGCGGGATGAGCCTGACGGCCGGCCTCCCGCGACGCGCAGTGAAGGACGGCAGGAAGCCGTCGCCCGCCAGGCGGGTCTCTACTCCAGGATGGATGGCCGGTTGAGGATCGATCATGCTGATCAACACTTCGCGTTTCGGCAAGCTGGACGTGGACGAGCAGCGCATCATCGAGTTTCCCAAGGGGATTCTCGGCTTCCCGAGCTACCAGAAGTACATCCTTCTGGAAGCGGGCTCGGAAAGCTACTTCTGGTGGCTGCAGTCGATCGAGGTGCCGGACCTGGCCTTCGTGGTCACCGACCCGAGCCTGTTCGTGCCCACGTACAAGGTTCCGCTTCGTGGAGAGCAGCTCGAGCAGCTCGGTATCGAGTCGCTCGAGCAGGCGCAGGTGTTCGTGATCGTCAACAAGCGGGAGCACGTGCTCACGGGCAACCTTCAGGGGCCGCTCGTCGTGCACGTCGAGAAGCGGGTCGGGGCGCAGCTCGTGCTGTCGGACCGTCGCTTCACCACCCGCGTCCCGCTGGTGGAACTGCCCGGGCCGGTCCAGGCCGCCTCGGCATGAGCCGGCATGATGGAGTGCCGGGCGGCAATGGAGTCGCCAGCCCGGCGTGACTGCTCCCCGACGCACGGATGCGTCGGTTACGGCCCAAGGAAGGAGCCTCTTTTCCATGCTGGTTCTATCCCGTCAGCGAGACGAGACCATCATGATCGGCGACGAGATCGAGATCACCGTCGTCGACATCCGGGGCGACAAGGTTCGCCTCGGCATTACCGCGCCCCGCCAGATCCAGGTGCACCGCAAGGAAGTGTACGATTCGATCAAGCGGGAGAACGCGGCGGCGGCCCATGTGCAGGTCGACGATCTGAACGTTGCCGACCGGCAATTGCGCTCGGCGCGTGGCCGGGCGCCGCTGGCCCGGCGAGACCGCCCGGGGAGTCGTTGAGCCCGGTGACGCACACCGGATTCAGCACGGACTTGTCGCCGATCGCACCGGACGTGCGAGTCGGAGTCGAGTGACAATCAGGGAGGATTGTCCATGTCACGCATCAATACAAATGTTTCATCCCTCGTAGCCCGGCACAACCTGCAGCGGTCCAACAACGACCTGTCGACCCGCATGCAGCGACTCAGCACCGGGCTCAAGATCAACCGCGGCGCGGACGACCCCGCCGGCCTGATCGTCTCCGAGCGGCTGCGCGGAGAGATCTCCAGCATCACGCAGGCCGTCGACAACGTCGAACGCGCCAGCAACGTGATCGCCACCGCCGAGGCCGCCCTCCAGGAGGTCAACACCCTCCTCGTCGAGATGAAGGGCCTCGTCGTCGAAGCCGCCAACACCGGCGGGTTCTCCGAAGACGAAATCGCGGCGAACCAGCTGCAGATCGACTCGGCCGTCGAATCGATCTCCCGCATCGCCAACACGACCAACTTCGCCGGTCTGAAGCTGCTCAACGGCTCGCTGGACTACGTCACCAAGGACGTCGTCGCGTCGCAGATCAGCGACGTCAGCGTCCAGGGCGTCAACTTCGGCACCAACAGCTCCATGCCGGTCAACGTCGAGGTGGTCGGCTCCGCCCAGACGGCTGAGCTGTTCCTCTCGGGCAACCACGCCGGCTCGCCCGGCGAACTGACCTCGGCGGTCACCTTCGAGGTCCAGGGCGCCAACGGCGCGGAAGTGTTCAGCTTCGCCAGCGGCACGGCCCTGTCCGCCGTCGCCTTCGCAGTCAACGCCGCCAAGGACGCCACCGGCGTGTCCGCCTCGCTCGTCAGCGCGACCGACCAGACCTCGGGCCTCGTGCTCAACAGCACCAGCTACGGCTCGGACGCCTTTGTCAGCGTGCGCAAGATCGAGGACGGCGAGTTCTTCCAGACCTTCGACGCCCAGGGCGGCTCCGCCGTCAACCGCGATCACGGCGAAGACGTCACCGCGCTCATCAACGGCAGCCTCGCCCTCGGCGACGGCCTCGACGTGAGCCTGAACTCGGAGTCGCTCGACATCGAGCTCGGCCTGACCCGCAGCGCCGCCCAGACCACCGGCACGACCTACTCGTTCGACATCACCGGCGGCGGGGCGACCTACCAGCTCGGACCCGACATCAACACCCAGCAGCAGGTCGGCTTCGGCATCCAGTCCGTCGCCGCGAGCCAGCTCGGGAACACGACTGCCGGGTTCCTCTCCTCCATCCGATCGGGCGGCGACAACGCGCTGACCCAGGGCGAGGACGCCGCCGAGCAGGCACGCAAGGCCGGCGAGATCCTTGATCTCGGGATCGACCAGATCTCCACGCTTCGCGGCCGACTCGGCGCATTCGAGCGAAACACCCTCCAGACGACCCTGCGCAGCTCGCAGATCGGCCTGGAGAACCTCACCGCCAGTGAGAGCTCGATCCGCGACACCGACTTCGCCGAGGAAACCGCGGCCCTGACCCGGGCGCAAATCCTCCAGCAGGCGGGCACGGCTACCCTCGGCATGGCCAACAACACCAGCCAGAGCGTGCTCTCGCTGCTGGGCGGCTGATCGACGCGGCGGCCGAGCCACTGACTCGAGCCGCTCGCCGCCGCGGATCATCACAGGCGGCCGGGGGAACTTCTGCGCACCTGACCATCGCCACGCCCTCGGGCGCGGCCGCCGACCTCATGCGCGCACAGGGGTCAGCGCCGCTCGCCCGATCGGCCGCAGCGCGTGACCAGCGACGCCCGCGCGAGTTCCGCACCGCTCATCGCCGAGCGCAGCATCTCGTAACTCGCCCGCGGCTCGATCCCCAGCGGGCGAGCCAGCGCCACCAGATCCAGGCGGTAGCGATGCGGCGGCGCGTCCGCCGGCGGGGCGGGGCCGTCGTAGCCGACGTGGCCGAAGCTGTTCTTGCCCTGCGCCGCGCCCAGGTCCTCCAGCCGCGGTCGGCGGAGCAGCCCGCCCGGCAGGCCGGGGCGGTGCGGCGAAATCCCGTAAACCAGCCAGTGCACGAATGGTTGGCCGTTCGACGTCGCGTCGAGGTCGATCATGATCAGCGCCAGCTCGGCCGCGCCTTCGGGCACGTCCGCCCAGTGCAGCGGCGGCGAGAGATTCCCACCCTCCGCGGTGTGCGCGGTCGGCGTCGGCTGATCCGGCTCCATCGCGGGGCTGCTCAGTTTCATCACGCTCACGCCTGCCTCCCTCCTCGGCGGTCCACCCCCTTTCAGGATAGACCCCTGCCCGCCCGGAAAACAGGGGCGGGCGGTTCGCGGGGTCAGGCGGCGCCGGCTTCCGGCTTTGGTGCGGACAGGCCGAGGAAGTTCGCCAGCAGACGCGGGCCTTCCACGGTGAGGAAGCTCTCGGGGTGGAACTGCACCCCCTCCAGCGGGGCGTCTCCGAACACGCCGGGACGGGCGCGGAGGCCCATGATCTCGTCCCGGTCGGTCCACGCGCTGATCTCGAAGCGGTCGTGGTCGAACGAGTCCGGCCGAATGATCAGGCTGTGGTACCGCGTGGCGATGAAGGGGTTGCTCATCCCGGCGAAGATGGTCTTGTCGTCGTGGTGAATCTCGCTCGTCTTGCCGTGCATCAGCCGCTCGTGGCGGTGCACGACCATGCCAAAGCTGTGCCCGAGGCACTGGTGGCCCAGGCAGACGCCCAGCAGCGGCACCCGGCCGGCGAAGGCCTGGATGATGTCGTTGGACACCCCGCCCTCCAGCGGCGTGCACGGGCCCGGCGAGACGATGACCCGCTCGGGCTCGAGGGCGCGGGCCTCGTCGGGGGTGACCTTGTCGTTGCGGTAGACGCGAAGATCGATCGTCGGATCGAGCTCGCCGATCCGCTGGACGAGGTTGTAGGTGAAGCTGTCGTAGTTGTCGATCAGCAGGATCATGGAGCTATTCTAGCAGGAAGTCCGGGGCAAAAGGCCGCTGCCTCGGTGGCTTCCGCGCTACCCCGCCGCCTCGATCACCGCGTCACCATCCTTCGCCAGCCGCGTCCGCACCAGCGCGGCGACGAGGCGGGGGAAGTCCTTCGCCTCCACCAGCTTCGCGAGCTGCTCCGGGTCGCCGGGCAGGCCCAGCCGCTCGGCCGTTTCCAGGGCCCGCTGGTCCACGAACGGCCTGAGCTCGTCCCAGGCCACCTGCACCTCCCGGAAGAAGATGTCCGCGCCGACTTCGCCGATGCCTTTGAACTCCTTGAGCCGCTTGCGCTCCTGCTGCGGGTCACGCTCGGCCGCGTCACGGAGCTTGCGCAGGTCGCCGGCGTACTTCTCGAGCAGAATCCCGCAGGTATCGCCCAGCATGCGCGAGGTGGACTCGTCATAGCGGGCGTAGCCGCTGCGGTTGAGTACCCGGACGCGCTGCTCCCAGGTCGCGTCCGCCATCTTCTGCGGCGTCCGCCAGCCTGTCTTGAAAAGTGCCTTGGTCGCCTGCTTCGCCGCGTCCGCGCTGATCCGCGTGCTCATCAGCAGCGACGCCACCAGCATCTGAAACAGTGGCGCCGGCGTGTTCTTCTCGACGTGGATCTTCAGCTCCTCGGCAAACGTCTGCCCGTGGCGGTCCAGCAGCGCCCGGGCGATCTTCTTCCTGCTCGGCCTGGCCATCGCGGTTTTCCTCCCGAAGGGACGTGTGCGCCATGGTAGGAGGGCGGCGCGCCGGCTTCCACGCCGGCGTCAGCCGATGGCGGCGAGCTCCCGAACGGGCAGGTAGAGTGCCAGCGCGACGAGGGCCAGCCAGCCGATCGCCAGCAGGCTGACCGCGACGCTCGTCATCAGGTTCACCGCCGGTCGGCGGTAGAGCGCGATCTCCTTGACGACCAGCAGCGTCGAGATCAGCCCGGCCGCGCCCGCGTGCAGCAGCGGCGGCAGGGCGATCAGCACCGCCGTCAGCCCCGGCACCTCGATCTCGTAGCGGACAAGGGCGTCGACCATCCGCGGCAGCAGAAACAGGTGCATCACCGCCGCCCCGACCAGCGCCACCACCCCAGCCACGCTCGCCATGGCGGAGTTGAGCGCCAGCACGCGATGGACGGTTCGCCGGCCTTGCGCCTCGTGGGAGGATGCCTGCGGTCCCGCTGTCTGCGTCTCCATCTCGCCTCCCGCGGCGTCTACGCCATGTCCTGCATCAGGTACACCATCGGCAGAAACAGACCCAGCGCCATCACCGCCCCCCACGCCAGGCCCAGCAGGAGAAAGATCGCGTTGACCACCAGCGTTACGGCCGGCACCTTCCGCACCAGCAGTTCCTTGGCGATCAGGATCGCGATCAGCCCCGCCGCGACGGCCGGCCCCACCACCGGCGACACGTTCAGGATCAACGCCGTCAGCCCGGGCAACTGGATCTCGTAGTCGGCGAACATCTCGACGAACTGCGGCACCACCAGCACCATCGCCCCCGCATCCACGAGCAGGGCGAGGCCCGCCAGCGCGCACAGGGCGATCGACGCCCCCTGAAGAAACCCGGACGCCCGGGCCTGCCCCGGGCGGGCGGGACGCTGCTCTTGAGTCACTTGCGCCCCCATCATGCTCCTCCGTCGATCGGGCGTCACTTCGCCACCACGTTCACCATTCGGCCCGGGATGACGATCACTTTGCGGATCGCCTGGTCGCCCACGGCCGACTGGACCTTCTCATCCTCGCGGGCGATTCTCTCCACCTCAACCTGGTCGGCGTCGGCCGGCACGCTGATGCGGCTGCGCACCTTGCCGTTGACCTGCACGGGGAGTTCGATCTGCTCGGCGACGAGCATCTTCTCGTCGTAGCTCGGCCAGTCGGCGTCGGCGACGCTGCCTTCCTGGCCCAGCTTCTGCCAGAGTTCCTCGCTGACGTGGGGCGCCAGCGGGGCGAGCAGACGCACCATCACCTCCGCCACCTCGCGCGGCACGCGCTCGAGGCCGACGAGCTCGTTGTTCAGCTCGATCAGCGCCGCGATCGCCACGTTGAACGAGAGCGCCTCCATGGCGTTGCTGGCGCGCTTGATGGTCTGGTGCATCTTCCGGGCGAGCTCCTCGGGCGGGAGCTGGTCGAGCACGAGCACCTCGCCGGTCTCCTCGTCGACGAGGTTCCGCCAGAGGCGGGCGAGGAAGCGGTGCACGCCGACGATGTCCCGCCCGCGCCACACCTTGCTCTGCTCGAGCGGGCCGAGGTACATCAGGTACAGCCGGAGCGAATCGGCGCCGTACTCGTCGATCACCTCGTCGGGCACGACCGAGTTCTTCAGGCTTTTGCCCATCTTACCGAATTCCTGCTGCACCTCTTCGCCCCGGTGGTAGAACTTGCCCTCTTTCTCCTCCACCTCCTCGGCGGGCACGTAGACCCCGCGGGCGTCGGTGTAGGCATACGCCTGGACGTAGCCCTGGTTGAACAGTCGGCCAAACGGCTCGGGCGTGCTGACGTGCCCGAGGTCGTACAGCACCTTGTGCCAGAACCGCGCGTAAAGCAGGTGCAGCACGGCGTGCTCGACGCCGCCGATGTACATGTCCACCCCGTCGCGCGAGCGCCCGGCCTTCTCCCGGCCGGCGCGGCGCTTGCCGGCCCGCTTGCTCGCGCCCATCCAGTAACGCTCCGCCTCCCGGCTGACGAAGCGCTCGTCGTTGTCCGGGTCGAGGAAACGCAGGTAGTACCAGCACGAGCCCGCCCACTGCGGCATCGTGTTCAGCTCGCGCTCGCAGCGCTCGCCACCCAGCTCGACGTACTTCCAGCTCTCCGGCGCCCGGCCCAGCGGCGGCTGCGGCGGCGCATCCGGGTCCTCCGTCGCGGTGGGGCGGAAGTCCTCCATCTCCGGCAGCTCGACGGGCAGGTCGTCCTTGCCCAGCGCCTGTGTGCCCCCGTCCGGGCAGTGAACGATCGGGAACGGCTCGCCCCAGTAGCGCTGCCGGCTGAACAGCCAGTCGCGCAGCTTGTACTGTACCGTGCCGTGGCCGACGCCCTGCTTCGCCATCCAGTCGATGATCCGCCGCTTGGCGCTGGGCGTCTCGAGGTCGTTGAGCGAGAGGTCGTCGCTCGCCGAGTTGACGTTCATGCCGTTGCCGGTGAAGGCCTCGGGGAACGCTTCGATCTCGTCGAGGTAGAGGTGGCGCAGCTCGCGCACGGTCTTCGGGAGCTTGTCCGACTTCTCCGCCTGCTCCTTGAGCCAGTGGTCGCCGGGCATGACCACCGGGCGGATGGGCAGGCCGAACTGCTGGGCGAACTCGAAGTCGCGCTGGTCGTGGGCGGGCACCGCCATGATTGCGCCGGTGCCGTAGCCCATCAGGACGTAGTCCGCGATCCACACGGGGATCTTCTCGCCGCTGACCGGGTTGATCGCATGCGCCCCGGTGAAGACGCCGGTCTTCTCCCGCGTCTCCGCCTGGCGGTCGATGTCGCTGCGCGCTTCCGCCTGGTTGCGGTATTCGTTGACCTGGTGGTACTGCTCGCTCGTCGTGATCGACTCGACCAGCGGATGCTCGGGGGCGAGCACCATGTACGTCGCCCCGAACAGCGTGTCCGGGCGGGTGGTGAAGACGTTGATCGTCTCGTCCTGGTCCTCGTCCGCGATGGGGAAGGCGACCTCCGCCCCCTCGCTGCGGCCGATCCAGTTGCGCTGCATCTGCTTGATCGCCTCGGGCCAGTCCACGCGGTCGAGGTCCTCGATCAGCCGATCGGCGTAGGCGGTGATCCGCAGCATCCACTGCTTGAGCGGCCGCTTATAGACGGGGAAGTTGCCGCGTTCGCTCCGGCCCTCGGCCGTCACTTCCTCGTTGGCGAGCACCGTGCCGAGTTGCGGGCACCAGTTGACCGCGACCTCGTCGAGGTAGGCGAGGCGGTATTCGTCAATCAGCGTGTTCTGCTGCTCGGTCGTCAGCTCCTGCCAGCGGCGCGAGCCGACCGTGCTGCCGCTGATGGGAGCGAGCCCGCCCGACGCGCCGACGGGGATGAGCTCGCCGTCGGGGCCGATCTCGTATTCGCCGCTCATGAGCAGCTGCCTCAGCTCGGAGATCGGCCGGGCCTTGCCCGCGGCCTGGTCGAACCACGCGTTGTAGAGCTGGAGGAAGATCCACTGCGTCCACTTGTAGTAGTCCGGCTCGGTGGTGGCGAACGAGCGGTCCCAGTCGAAGCTCAGGCCGAGGCTTTTGAGCTGCTCGGTGATATTGTCGATGTTCTGCTGGGTCGTCACCGCGGGGTGGACGTTGTGCTCGACCGCGTACTGCTCGGCCGGGAGCCCGAAGGCGTCGAACCCGATCGGGTGCAGCACGTTGTGGCCCTGCATCCGCTTGTAGCGGGCGATGATGTCAGTGGAGGTGTAGTTCAGCGCGTGGCCGATGTGCATCCCCGCCCCGGAGGGGTAGGGGAACATCGCCAGCACGTAGTACTTGGGCCGATCGGCGTCGAAACCCGGATGTTCGGGCCCCATCGCCTTGAAGGTGCCTTGCTCGGCCCAGTAGGTCTGCCACTGCCGCTCGATGGTGCTCGGATCGTATTTCATAGCTGCATCAGGATATGCCGAGCCGGGCCGTGGGACAAAGGCGCGATCGCTTTAGCCCCCGGCGCTGCCGGGGCAAGGCGCGGCGGGAAAAGCGGAAGAGCCACGGATGCACACGGATAAACACAGATGGGACGGACAGATGCAGTAACCCTCGTGCGCCGGGGCGGGCGCCGGTCTACTGCGCCGGGCCCGCTTCGCCGGCGATCTCGAGCAGCATGGGCAGGAAGTGCCCGTCCTTGTCGTCGGCCGGTTACGACTCGCTGCCTGCCGGCTCGGCCTCGGCCTCGCGGCGCTTGGTGAAGAACTGCTTCGCCGCCGCGGGGAACAGGAGGATCAGCAGCAGGTCGCGGTGCGACTGGATCAGGCCCTCGTTTTCCCGGTACACCTTCTCGAGGTCTACCTTTCTGGTGTATTCCGCCGGGCGGGCGGTGTAGAGCTCGCGGCCCTTGGCGATCTGGTGCAGCACCTCCTGGTTGGGCGGCCCCGGCAGCTTGCCGTACTTGCCCATCATCATGTCGCGGAACGGCTCGCTCACGAAGCCGTACCGCTTGCCCTGCATCACGTTGAACGCCGCCTGTGTGCCCACGATCTGGCTCGTCGGCGTCACCAGCGGGACGTAGCCGGCGTCCTTGCGCACCTTCGGAACCTCGTCGAGGATGGCGTCCATCTGGTCGAGTCGGCCCTGCTCCTTGAGCTGGTTGTGCAGGTTCGAGATCATCCCGCCGGGGATCTGGCTCTCGAACTGCCGCCGATCGACCTCGGGGTAGCCCTGCTCGACCATGATGCCTTTCTCGATGATCTCGATCGCCTGGTCGCAGCTCTCGCGGTCGCGCTTTTTGAGCAGCTCGATCGCCTGCTGCATCTTCGCGCGCATCTCGGCGGTCGGCTCGCTGGGCCAGGGCTCGCCGAAGTGCTCGGGGTCCTTGTCGATGTCCTTGAGCTCCTGGCGGATCTGCCGCAGCTCGCGGTCGATCTCGCCCTGGAGCTTCATGTCGATGTTGGTGCTCATGCCCAGCTCGGCCGCGAAGAACTGGATCAGCTCCGCCGGCGGCTGGGCCGTGCCGCCCGCCATCGGGCCGTGGCAGGTGTCCAGGTGATCGACCCCGAGCATCATGCCCACGACGTAGCTGGCGATCGCCAGGCCGTTCGTGCAGTGCGAGTGCAGGGTGATCTCGGTGTCGGGGAACTCGTCGCGGAGCGACTCGATCAGGGCGAACGCCTCGGCCGGGTGGAGCAGGCCGGCCATGTCCTTGATCGCCAGCGAGTCGGCCCCGGTGTCCATCGCCCGGCGGGCGAAGTTGAGGAAGTAGCTCGCATCGTGCACCGGGCTGAGCGTGTAGCTCAGGGCCGCCTCGGCGTGACCGTTGAAGGTCTTGGTCGCCATGATGGCGGTTTCGAGGTTGCGGTGGTCGTTGAGTGCGTCGAACACGCGCATGCGGTGGGGCCTGCCCGGCGAACTGCCCAGCCGCACCGCCTCCTTGAGGAAGGCGATGACCACGTTGTCCGGATACGGGCTGTAGCCGAACAGGTTCTGCCCCCGGCAGAGCGAGCGGATCTGGATCGGCCGGTCGGCCTCGTCGAGCACCTCGCGGAACTGCTCGAGCCGCTCGAAGGGGTCGTCCCCCGTGAAGCGCAAAGCCGAGTCCAGCGTGGCACCGCCCCAGAGCTCGAGGACCTCGTACCCGCTGTCACGCAGCATCGGCAGCACCCGGAGGCACTGCTCCGAGCTCATCCGGGTCGCCAGCAGCGACTGGTGGCCGTCGCGGAGGCTGCAATCGATCAGGTTGACGTGATTCCGTTCCGATGCCATGAGACTTCCCTCACTGGACTGGATTGCTGCTGCCGCCATAGACTCCCCTTCGGGGCCCGGGTTTGCTCGCCCGGCGGCACCTCTTACGGCGTTTCCAGCGTATTGTAGCCGAGCCCGGAGCGATAGAAAGGCTTTCCATGAGAAGCATGATGCCGCTGATCACTGCTGTTTTGACAGGTTTCTTCGCGACGGCCGCGGGCGCCGCGCCCCCCGCTGCCGAACCCGGGCCAAACCCCTTCGCCAGGGGCGAGCGGACGGCCCAGGTCTACTTCACCGGCACGCCGATGGAGGACGAGCAGACGCAGTACGACCTCCAGGCCGGGGCGGGCTACTTCTTCGAGGACGACTGGTCGATCAACCTCACCGGCCTCGTCGGCTGGGTGGACCCCGAGCGCGACGACGACTCGGCCGTGGTGGGGCTGGACCTGCTGTTTCGCTACCACTTTTTCCGCTGCGGCCGCATCTCGCTCTACGCCGACGGCGGGGCGGGCTTCCAGTACGCCGGGACCGACTTCCCCAGCGACAGCCACCACAATTTCCGCCCCCAGGTCGGCGTCGGGGCCACGCTTCGGCTCAACGACGACGCCTGGCTGATGGGCGGGGCCCGCTACCTGCACATCTCCAACGCCAACACCAGCGAGGTCAACGACGGCTTCGACGCGGCCATGCCCTACGTCGGGCTGATGTGGTCGTTCTGAACGTTCACCCGCCGCGGGTCGCGCCCCCCCCCCCGCTGTGAGTCCGGGAGCCGCCATTGGCTTCGCGAGCCTCATCTGCTAATCTGGCTCCCTTGCCGAACCAAGGAGAGACGCGCATGTCGGATCGAGCAGAGATCGCCCGCCGGGCGGGGGCGGGGTTGAGGCGGTTCGCCTCGCAAGTCGAGGATACGAAAGTACTTCTGGGCTTTGACGGGTTTGTGGACTCGATCATTCAGGTCGTCGACAAGCGCCGGGACCTCGAAAACTACACCCCCATCGGGACGATCGAGCAGTTCGGCCAGCGCATCCTCGGTGCGGCGGGCGAGTCGTCCAACCTCGAGCTGGTCACGACCCGCACGAAGCTCGGCGGCAACGGGCCGATCATGGCCAACGCCCTCGCCGCGGCCGGCCTGGACGTGACCTACGTCGGCAGCCTGGGCTATCCCGAGCTGCACGACGTGTTTACCGACTTCGCCGAGCGCGCCGAGGTCCACTCGATCAGTGAGCCGGGCCTGACCGACGCGCTCGAGTTCGAAGACGGCAAAATCATGCTCGGCAAGCACGAGCACTTGCGCCACGTCTGCCAGGAGCGCGTCTCCAGCGTCATCGGCGACGACCGCTTCGGCGAGATCGTCCGCCGCTCGCGCCTGATCGGCATGGTCAACTGGACCATGCTCCCGGCCCTGGAGACGATCTGGGACGAACTCGCCGAGAACATCCTCCCCCACGCCGGGGAGGCGGCGGAAGGTCGGCGGATGGTCTTCATCGACCTCGCCGACCCCGAAAAGCGGGCCACCGAGGACCTGCTCGGCGCGATGAACCGCTGCACGAAGCTCAACCAGTACGTCGACGTCCTGCTCGGGCTGAACCTCAAGGAGTCGATCCAGATCGCCCGGGCGCTCGAACTGCCCGTCGCCGACGAGCCCGAAGCGGCGATCGAGACGACCGCCCGCGCCATCCGCGAGAAGCTCGACCTGCACGGCGTGGTGATCCATCCCCGCCGGGGGGCCGCCGCCGCGATCCGCACGGAGGGCGAGGTGGAATCCGCCAGCTTCGCCGGCCCCTTCGTCGCCAGGCCCAGGCTCTCGACCGGGGCGGGCGATAACTTCAACGCCGGCTTCTGCGTCGGCCGGCTCGCGGGGCTCAGCGTGGCGGAGTCGCTGTGCGTGGGCACGGCCACCAGCGGGTACTACGTCCGCAACGCCGAGAGCCCGAGCATCGAGCAGCTCGCCGATTTCTGCGACTGTCTGCCCCAGCCGGAAGGGGCCTGAGCCGATCGGCCGCCCGGCGGCTGGCACGTGTGCCTCTGACCGCCCCGTTTCCCCGCCGAAGCGCGGGAAGCGGAACGATTTGCAGCAAGGGGAGTGTGAGCGATGAGTAGTGCGCCCGTGAGCTCCAAAAAGCGGCGGCCGTTCGAGGTGCGCAAGGTGGACGTCGAGCGGCTGTTCGACAAGCTCCCGCCGCACGCGCTGGAGGCCGAGGCGGCGCTGCTGGGGTCGATGATCCTCGACTGGCGGGTCTGCGGCGACATCCTGCAGATCCTCACCGGCCCGGACGACTTCTATAAGGCCGCGCACAGCGCGATCTACGAAACGCTCGTCGAGCTGTACGACCAGCACCAGTCGATCGACATGGTGCAGCTCAACCAGCGGCTGCGCGACAAGCAACTGCTCGAGCAGGTGGGGGGGCTGGACTACCTCGTCGAGCTCGCCGAGAGCGTGCCTTCTGCCGCGAGCGCCGGGTATTACGCCCGCATCGTCCGCCAGAAGGCGATTCTGCGCAAGCTGATCGACGCCTCGGGGCGGATTCTCTACGACTGCTACAACTCGACCGAGGACGCCGACGAGCTGCTGCAGAAGGCCGAGCAGGACATCTTCCAGCTCGCCGAGGGGCGCACCAGCGAAGACGCCGCCTCGCTGGGCGAGCTGGCCCAGGAGGTGTTCACCCGCCTCGAGTCGGAGGACGGGCGGCTGATGAGCGGCCTGGAGACCGGCTTCTACGAGCTCGACGAGATGCTCAACGGCCTGCAGAGCGGCGAGATGCTCATCGTCGCCGCCCGCCCGTCGATGGGTAAGACGGCGTTTGCGCTGAACATCGCGGAGCGCATCGCCATCGCCTCGAATCAGCCCTGCGCCGTGTTCAGCCTGGAAATGGGCAAGCAGCAGCTCGCCCAGCGTATGCTCTGCTCCCGCTCGGGCGTGGACGCGCACAAGCTGCGGCGGAACATGCTCAGCGAGGACGACTTCGGCAAGCTGGCGATCAGCGTGGGCGAGCTCTCCGAGGCGCCCCTGTTCATCGACGACACGCCCGGCCTGACGCTGCTGGGGCTTCGCGCCAAGGCTCGCCGGCTCGCCGCGAGGCACGACATCAAGGCGATTTTCATCGACTACCTCCAGCTCATGTCCGCTCCCGGTGCGGAGAGCCGCCAGCAGGAGGTGTCCAACATCAGCCGCGGCATCAAGGCGCTCGCCCGCGAGCTGAACGTGCCGGTGGTGTGCCTGAGTCAGCTCAACCGTGCCGCGGAGCAGCGCGAAGGGCACCGCCCGCGCATGAGCGACCTGCGCGAGTCGGGCTCGATCGAGCAGGACGCCGACGTGATCATGATGCTCCACCGCGAGGACTACTACCACCGCGGCGAGGAGGAGTACCAGGAGAACAACCTCGCCGAGGTGATCGTCGCCAAGCAGCGTAACGGCCCGACCGGCGTGGTGAAGCTGGTCTTCAACGGCGGCACGACCCGCTTCGAGAACTACGCCGGGAACATGGAAGGCGGGATGTAGGGCAGGAGCGTAGTGAGAGGGAGTAAAAGGGAGTTACAGGAGTTAAGGGGGAGGGAATCTGAACCCGCAAGCCGGGGCAGAGCGCAGCGCCGCCCCGGGTCTGGTCGCGGCGTCTTTGGACTCAGCCCCGCGTCCGCCGCGATCAACCGAGACACAGCACATGAGCAACGACCGAACCGATCAGCTTGAAATCGCCGTCGCCGCCGTCCGCCGGGCCGCGGCCGTCACCCAGTCGGTGCAGCGGAACCTCGTCACCGCCGAGACGCTGACCAAGAAGGACCGCAGCCCGGTCACCGTGGCCGACTTCGCCTCGCAGGCGGTCGTCTGCCGGGCGCTCGCCGCCGCCTTCCCCGATACGCCCGTCGTGGGCGAGGAGGGCACCGCCGCCCTGCGGCAGGAGGGCCAGGCCGAGCTGCGCCACGCCGTCGTCCGCGAGGCGGGCGAGGTGCTCCACGGCGCGAGCGAGGCCCATGTGCTCGAGTGGATCGACCACGGCGGCGCACAAGGCGAAGCAAACGGCACCCACTGGACCCTCGACCCCATCGACGGCACGAAGGGCTTCCTCCGGGGCGAGCAGTATGCCATCGCGCTGGCGCTCATCGAAGCGGGCGAAGTCGTGCTCGGCGTGCTGGGCTGCCCCAACCTCCCCATGCCCGGCGATGGTGAGCCGGGCGTCCTCATGACCGCCATCCGCGGCGAAGGCACGCAGATGCTCCCGCTGAGCGGGCAGGGTCTTGAAGGCGCTCAGCCGGTCCGCACCGCGGCCCTCACCGACCCCGCGGCCGCGCGGTTCTGCGAGTCCGTCGAGTCCGGCCACACCGACCAGAGCCAGTCCGTCCGCATCGCCGAGCGGCTGGGCATCACGGCCGAGCCGTTCCGCATCGACAGTCAGGCCAAGTACGCCGCCGTCGCCCGCGGGGACGCCGCGGTGTACCTCCGCCTGCCCACCCGGGCCGACTATCGCGAGAAGATCTGGGACCACGCCGCGGGCGCGATCGTGGTCGAGGAAGCGGGCGGCAAGGTGACGGACATCGAAGGCAAGCCGCTCGACTTCTCCCGCGGGAGGAAGCTGGAGAACAACCGCGGCGTCATCGCGACGAACGGGCCGATTCACGACGCCGTGCTGGAAGCGGTGGGGGCGGTCGCGAGCGTGGGGGATTAGGCGCGGGCGGACGCAGACCGGGCACCGCATGCCAATGCGGTGCCCCACGGCTTCACACCCGCCGCACCGCCATGCCGGGGATCTCCCGGGGCTGGCCGTCCACCATCAGCGGGCCGTTCAGCAGCGGGTCGCCGGTGTCGCGCATCCAGTGGTCGAGCCTGGCCATGAGATCGGTCTGGATCTGGGTGTACGCCGGGTCGCCGGCGAGGTTGCACGTTTCGGTCGGGTCGGCCCACAGGTCATACAGCCGCTCGCGGGGCTGATCTTCCTCGAACCACCCGGCCTCCTCGAACAGCTCGCGCGTGCGGGTCGGGTCGGCCGACTGCCCGCCGTTTTCGTGGAAGCAGCGGATGTACTTCCACCGCTCGGTGCGGATGCAGCGAAGCGGCTCGTACTTGTCGTGGAAGGTCACCTCGGCGAAAAGTTCGTCGCGCACCTGGTCCGTTTTCCCCTCCACCAGCGGCAGCAGCGACTCGCCCTGGAGGTGATCCGGGCGCGGGATGTCGAGGAAATCGCAGAGCGTGGGGAAGACGTCGATCTGCGAAACCATCGGTTCGATCGTTTTGCCGCCTGAGAACGGGCCGGGGCCGCGCATCATGAGCATGACGCCGATGCCGGCGTCGAACAGGTTGCACTTCATCCGCGGGAAGGGGATGCCGTGGTCGGTCGCGAGAATGACCAGCGTGTTTTCCTCCTGGCCGGACGCGCGCAGGGCGTCGAGCACCTCGCCGACCTGCTCGTCGAGCCGCCGCACGGTCGCGCGGAAGTCGGCGAAGTCTTCGCGCACCCGCTCCTCATCGGGCAGCGGCGCCGGCGGCTGGATGTACCGCGCGTCGTCCCGCTCGCGGGCGGGCGAGAAGGGCGTGTGCGTCTCGGAAAAGCCGACGCTCAGGAAAAACGGCTGATCCTTCGGCGCCTTGCCCAGGAACTCGACCGCCCGCTCGGTCACCCGGCGGTGGTCCCAGCGGTGCCGCTTGTCCTCGCGGGTGAGCACGTGGTCGTAGCCGATCCGCGAGCCGTAGACGGAAGTGTCCTCGAACGGCCCGTCCACGTGCTGAATGCCGGAAAGGGCGGTGACGTAGCCCGCCTCCTTCAGCGTGGTCACGAGGTGTCGGCCGTAGTCGAGCAGCGAGAAGCTGATCTCCAGCCCCGGGTTCTCCGGGCCGGCGATGTCTTCCTTGAAGTTCGCCAGCCCGTTCATCCCCGCCACGTGGGCCCACTGCCCGGTCAGCAGCCCGGCCCGGCTGGCGGAGCAGACCGGGGCGACCGAGAAGGCATGGCGGAACATGACGCCCGCCTCGGCGAAGGCCTGGATGTTGGGCGATTCGACCGGCGCCCCGTACGGGCTGACGTATCGGCCGGTGTCGTGGGAGTGGATGTAGAGGACGTTGGGGTGCTGCTGCATTTTGAGCTCCGGAGGCTGGAGCATAAAGACTAGCATCTGCCGTCCCCAATGCAAAAACCCGCAGATGAGCCGGTCGCGGCCCTGCTGCGGGATCGTCAGCGATTCGGGATGCCGGCCTTATTACGCCCGGACGTCGACCTGCATGCCCTTGCCCGTCGCCTGGGCGAGCGTCTGCTTCTGCACCTCGGCCGCCTGCTGAAGCATGGACACGGCCGCCTCACCCTGTTGCTCGGCCACGTCCAGCGTCTTGCGGGCTACCTTCATGCCCACCTGCTGCATGACCTGGCTCTGCCCGCCCGCGATGGAAGAGATAGCGCTCATACAGGTTATGTCGGTCGCATCGCCCCCCGCACTTGAGTCACATCACGCCGTGCTCGTCCGGCAGCGGCTCGGCCATGGGCACGCCGAGCTTCTCGAACATCGCGATGATCACGTTCAACATCACCCAGCACTCGACCGCAAAGGGCAGAAAACCCAGGAACCCCGGCAGCGGCATTTCGAAATAGCTGATCCGCTCGGCACCGCCCAGGAAGGGCAGGTGATAGGTCCACTTGGCGATCGCCCAGTAGTTCCAGAACTCCCAGAGCAGTCCGCAGGTCGCCCCGCCGGCGAAGAGCGCGAGCGTTCGGCCGAACCGCCCGAGTTCCCAGTCGCGGAGGATGCTGGGCAGCCCGGCCCGCCGCGCGATCGGGTCGAGCAGGTAGATCAGCCCCACCCAGAGCGTCAGGTTGGCGATCGGGTCGCGGGCGAGAAACGTCCACGCCACCAGCGACGCCCCGATCCCCAGGCTGGTCAGCGCGAGGTTCCGCGACAGCGCCAGCAGCCCGCCCGGCAGGAGCAGCACGGCCGCGGAGAGCCAGAACCCCGCCGCGTCCGACGACGTCGCCAGCAGCGCCAGCACACTCGCCGCGATGGCCGCGGGAATGCCCAGCACGAGCGTCCACGCCAGCCTCGGCGACGGCCCGGCCGTGCGCAGCCGGCGCATTCCGAGGTGCTGATAAAGCTGAGCGGCGAGGAACATGCCGGGGGAGATCGCTGCGAAGGCGACGAAATACCCCGCCGCCCGCCGCCAGAACTCGGCCGGCAGCCCCCAGTAGCGCCAGGCGTCGATCCAGTAGAAGTTGACCGTGTCGAAAAAGCACCACACCGGGATGCTGGTCAGCCAGGCGACGAGGAAGCGGTTGGGCCTCGCGCGGATGGCCGTGATCCCCCGCTCCCCGCGATGCCGCGCCAGCCAGGTGAGCAGCCCGTCGAAGAGCAGCAGGTAGGCGATCCAGCAGAGCCCGGTCATGTTCGCCGCCACCCACCGCGCGACCTCGCCTGTCAGCCCCGCCGGCTCGGGCAGGTTGCCCGGCAGCACGTCCCGGCCGACGACGAGCCAGTCGCGCTGCACCACGTCGTAAAAGAGCAGCGCTTCGCAGGCAAGAATGATCGCCAGCCCCGTCCACAGCGTCCAGGGCGTGCGGGCGATGGCAGCGGAACGGTCGGCTTGCGTGGCGGCGGTGGTCATTTCTGCCATAGCGTAGCCGGTTCCCGCGGCGCGGTCAGCCCGGCAGCACCCGGCGGTAGAACGCAAGCCAGTTGCCCGCGAACACGCCCGCCACGTCCTCCTCGCTCATCCCCCGTTCGCGGAGCCGGTCGGCGAGCTGGCGGACGTCGCGGTAGCGGGTGACGTCCTCCGGGGCGTCCTCGACGCCGAACCCGCCGTCGAGATCGCTGCCGATCCCGACGTGTCTCGCCGAGCCGGCAAGCTGGCAGACGTGGTCGACGTGCTCGGCGACGTGCTCCAGCGTCGCCCGCCGGGCGGTGGGTTTGAGCATGCACCAGTGCATCGCCATGCCGATCACCCCGCCTCGCCGGGCGATGATGCGGATCTGCTCGTCGCTGATCTGCCGCGCCTCGTTCTCCTTCGTCAGCGCCCGGGCGTTGCTGTGGCTGGCGCAGACGGGGCCTTCAAACCGCTCCGCCGCCTCGAAGAAGCTCGTGTCGGAAAGATGCGAGAGGTCCAGCGCGATCGGCTGGTCCTTCATCTTTTTGAGCAGCTCCCGCCCCCGCGGCGTCAGCGGGGCGTCCTGCTCGCCCTCGGCCGGGTCCGTCGGCGGGGTGCCCGCGGCGTAGCGGCTGTGGCCGAAGTGGGCGAGGCTGACCAGCCGGAGCCCCGCCTGGCACCACGCCGCGACCTGCCCGGGCTCGACGATCGGGTCGGCGCCTTCCATGAGCAGGATCACCCCGACGGGCGGGTCGGCCTCGCCTCGCTCCCACCGGGCGAGGTGCTTGTCCAGCCCGGCCTGCGTGGTGATCAGCCGAATCTCGCCCCGCTCCTCGAGCAGCCGGTACCAGGCGAGCTGGCCCATCGCGACGGCGTACGCCATGTCGGCGCTGGGGTAGTCGATGTCCCCCCGGCCGATCGTTCGGGCCGGGTCGATCCACGGCTTGGCGCGGGCGATCAGCGTGCCCGCCACCACGGCAGCCCGGCTCGTCCGCAGCTCCGGCAGACTCAGCGTGACCGTGCCGCGCTGCTCGGCCACACCGCCTGCTTCCCGCTGCCGCAACGCCTCGAGCGGCAGGGTGATGTCCCGCTCGTAAAGCAGGGCGTTCATGGCGAGGTCGAGGTGTCCGTCAACGATCAGCATGTCGCGTCAGCTCCCAAGATGTCGGCGAAGAAACGTCGCGGCCCGATCCGTCCAGTCGGCGGCGTCCGGCACGTCCTCCGCGAGCCCCAGGCCGTGCCGGCCCGACTCGTAGACGTGCAGCTCCACCGGCACCCCGCACTGCCGGCACGCCCCGGCGTACTCCAGCGCGCTCGCCAGCGGCACGGCCGCGTCGTCGGCGGTGTGCCAGAGAAAGGTCGGCGGGGCGTCGGGCGTGAGGTAGCGGGGCAGGTTCATCAGCTCGACGATTGCCGGATCGCGATCTTCGCCGAGCAGCGACGCGCCCGAGCCGGAATGCCCGCCGGGCTGGGTGAAGGAGGTGACCGCGTAGCAGAGCACCGCCGCGTCGGGCCGGGCGGGGTGGCGCTCGGCCAGGTCGTCGTCTTCGCAGGTGAACCGGGCGTGATGGACCGACAGCGCGCCGCAGAGGTGCCCGCCCGCGGAGAAGCCCAGCACGGCGACCGCGCTCGGGTTCACGCCCCAGTCGCCGGCATGTTCGCGCACCAGCCGCACCGCCCGCTGGATGTCGTGGATCGGAGCCGGGTGGCGATGCGGCGCCACACGGTAGCGCAGCACGGCCGCGTGAAAGCCCTCGCGATTGAACCGCCGGGCGACCGGCTCGCCCTCGTGCTCGGCGAGCATGTTGTACCCGCCGCCGGGGCAGACGATGACGACGGGCCGCGGGCCATCGCCGAGTTCGGCAGGCAGGAACGCCAGGCTGGGGTCTTCGTTCGTCGCCGGCCCGGGCCAGAGCGGAACGGGGGGCGCGGCGGAGTCATGGTTGCTCATGGCCCCGATTGTACGCGCTGCCGACGCCGCTGCGGTCCCGGCTCACGCACCCGCGCCGGCGGGCGCTTCGGCGAGGCTTCCGAACAGCGTCAGCGGGGCGGCGCGGTCGATGCGGACCTTCGCCATCTGGCCGATCAGGGGTTCGTCCCCCTCGAAGCAGACGATCAGGTCGCCCGCGGTTCGGCCGGTGAGCTGGGCGACCTCCTCGGGCTTCTCCCAGCCGAGTTCGACGTTGCCCTGCGGGCCGCCGCCGCTGCGGGCCTTGCGCTCCTTCGCGGAGAGCGACTCGACGAACACCTCGACCTCCCGGCCGACGTACTTCGCGTGCACCTCGGCCGAGACGCGCGCCTGGATGGCGAGCAGCTCATTGTTCCGCCGCTTCTTGTCGGCGTCTGGGACGTCGTCCTCGAAGCGCTTGGCCGCGACCGTGCCCGGGCGGGGCGAGTACTTGAAGATGAACGAGTTCTTGAACCGGCAGGTCTCCAAGAGGTTCGCCGTCGCCTGGTGGTCTTGCTCGGTTTCGGTGGGGAAGCCGCAGATGATGTCGGTCGCGAGCTCCGCGTCGGGCAGGTAGTGGCGGACGCGCTCGACGAGGTCGAGATACTCCTCCACCGTGTAGCCTCGGTTCATCAGCTCGAGCATGCGGTTCGAGCCGCTCTGGACCGGCAGGTGGAGGTATCGGCAGATGCGCGGGCGGTCGCGCATCACTTCGAGAATGTCATTGCCGAAGTCGCGCGGCAGGCTGGTGACGAAGCGCAGCCGGGCGAGGCCGGGCGTCTCGTCGTGGATGCGGGCGAGCAGCTCGGCGAAGCTCACCACGCCCGCGCGGAACTCGGGGCTGGGCCCGCCCGTGCCGCGGTTGGGGGCGACGGTCTCGCCGATCTGAGGCTGGAGCCTGCCGCCGAGCTCGACCGCGGCGGAGGCGTCGTAGTGGTAGTGGTTCACCGTCTGCCCGAGCAGGGTGATCTCGCGCACGCCGGCGTCGACGAGCCGCTGGCACTCTTCGATGATGTGCTCGGGCGGGCGGTGGATCTCCCGGCCGCGGGTGTAGGGCACGACGCAGTAGGTGCAGAACTTGTTGCACCCGCGGGTGATGCGCACGTAGGCGCTGCCTCGGTCGTGCTCGGCGCTGGAGAAGCTGCGTGAGAGATCGAGCAACTCGAGCTGGTCTTCCACCGCGTCGAGCGTCGCAGAGCGTCGGTGGGTGTTGCCCTGGAGGGCGACCCTGGCTGCGCGGCCGCCGCCGCGCCGGGCGAGGCTGGTTCGGTGGACCTGGTCGATGAGCATCGGCAGCTTGTCCAGCTCGCCGGGCCCGCAGAGCAGGTCGATCTGCGGGTGCCTTCGGGTGAGGTCCTTGCCGTCGCGCTCGGCCATGCAGCCGATGACGCCGAGCACGATGTCGGGCCGGCCGCGCTTGAGCACGCCCACCTCGCCGACGCGGGACCAGACCTTCTGCTCGGCGTGCTCGCGGACGGAGCAGGTGTTGTAGAGCACGACGTCCGCGGCGTCGCGGTCGTCGGTGAACTGGTAGCCCAGCGCCTGGAGCTGGCCGCGCAGGAGCTGGGAGTCCAGCACGTTCATCTGGCAGCCGAACGTTTCGAGATAGACGCTCCGGGCGGGAGCGGCGGGGGAGTCAGGCATCATGCACCCGAGGTCACAGGGAATGTCGGAAAGCGGCATCTTAGGCAGGATGCGCCGCGGAAAACAGCAAAATCGTGGGGGCACCCCGCCCAGCGTGTATAGAATAGTAACAACAAGGCCAAACGCTTGAACCTGGAGGTGCGTGATGGTCGGACGATTCCCCTCACTCGTGGCCGGGCTGATGCTGGTGCTTGCCATCGCCCCGGCCGCCTACGGCGGGCAGATCATCACCCGCTTGTCCGACGCCGCCGACAGCCGCAGCAGCGTGCGGATCATCCAGAAGGCCGGCGACGGCGTCATCATCATCCGCCCCAGCCGGGATCGGCCGCGGAAGATCGCCTCGGGCGGCACCCACGGCCTCGAGCAGGCCGACCGCTACCGCGAGTCGCCGCTTGGCCGGGACCATCGCCGGTTCGACCGCGATCTTCGCCGGTTCGAACACGATTTCGACCGCTTCGACCGCCTGGACCGGTTCGACCGGTTCCATCGCCGCGACCGGTTCGACGTCTACCCCCGCCACGACTTCGACGTCCGTCGCCGCGACCGGTTCGAGGATCGCTTCGACGTCTATCCGAAGCACGAATTCGACCTCGATCGCCGGAAGTTCCGCTTCGACGACCGCCGCGACCGCCACGACCGGCTGCACCGCCGACTGCGCGACCGGCACGAGCGGTTCCACGACCGCGGCGACTGGCGTGACGAACGCTTCAAGCTCCACCGCGAGCACCGGCTGGACGACGGCGGCATCCGACTCTACCTGCGCTTCGGTGATGAGGACTGAGCCTGGTGCATCACCAGGCGCCTCCGCCGCGCTGAGCGATGTTGGGGGCTATGGGAATGACCACCATCCTCCTCCCTACTGCTCCCCCTCCTGCTCGAGCGGCTTGATCTCCACCTGCCAGCCGCGGCCGCGGGGCGGGGTGGTGTCGAAGGCGTCCTCGGGAAGCTCAGCCGGGCTCTCGATCTCGCGCAGTGTAATGACCGAGACGGCCTCCTCCTTCTCCTCCTCCGTCCGCACGCGCACCGGCAGCAGCGTGTCGCGGTCGTACCAGAGGTCGATTCGGCTCTGCTCGACGTCCACGTGCTCGCGGGGCACGAGGCGCAGGTGGACGCTGTTCTCCGGCGCGTCCGAGTCCGGCTCGTCCTCGACCAGGGTCACCTCGAACCGCTCGAGTACGGTCTCTTTCTCGAGGTCCAGCGGCAGGGCGAACGGCCCCTCGCCCAGTCCGAGCAGGTCCTCGCCCTCACGCTCGGGCGGGACGAGCTCGCGGCGGATGAACAGCTTCCGCCCGTCGTCCACGCTCCGCTCGGCGAGCCACCTTCCGTCGAAGATGAAGCTCTGCGCCTGCATCCGCATCTTGCGGTCGCGCACCACGCGGTCGAAGCTCGCGGCGAACTTCGAGGGCGGGCCGGCCGAGTAGAGCAGAGCGCCGAAGCGGATCTGCGTGTCACCCAGCAGCCCCTGCACGCGCTCGTACTTGAGCCTGGCGCGGAGCGTCTCGATCTCGTCCGCCTTCGCTTCGATCCGGTCGAGCCAGGTCTCCACCTCGGGGCTCACCCGCGCCTCGGCAGACGCCTCGGCAGGGGCGTCCTCGGACGCACCGGCCCCGGCGAGCATCGAGGCGCAAACGATCATCACCACCGGCCACAGCAGGAATTCGCTTCTCATACCTCTAATATAGTCGCCGACCGCCCCGAAAGTTTGCGAATAAGCGGTGAAAACCAACGATTCAGCCGGGCCGCGCGAGATGAACGGCCGCGCCCGGCCCGGCATCCAGCGCGTCCTCCGCGTGGCCGTTGCGGACCGCGATCTCCAGCCGACCGCCGCTGCCGACGTACGCCACCGGCTCGCCCGGCTCGACGTCGGCGAAGGTGCGCGAGATCCCGCGGATGACGGCGTCGCCCACGCGCAGCTCGACGGCGTCACGGGCGGTTTCGCCCAGCCAGTCGACAAGCTGCCCGGCGGTGAGGTCCGTGAAGAGGTTGCCGAAGTGGTCCGCCGCCAGCACGTGGGCGGTGATTGCCCGTTCGCCGATCTTCGGCCGGGGCAGGTCGAGGCGGACGAGCTTGTCCATCGGCTCGCCCAGGGCATCGATGCTGACGCCCGCCTCGAGGTGCGCGGCCGCGGGGGCGAAGACGTCCCGCCCGTGGAAGGTGCTGCTCGCCGGGCCGTCCGCGGCACGGTAGTGATACGTCCGGTTGCTCAGGCGGACGATCTGCCGCGCGGGGTGGCGGTCGAGCACGAGGGTGAAGATGCCGTTGTCGGGCCCGACAAGAAAGAAATCGCGCGTGCGCACGGCGATCGCCCGCCGCTGCGTTCCCACGCCGGGGTCGACCACGGCCACGTGCACCGCGCCCGCCTCGAACGCGTCCACGGCCGCGTCGAGCGCGACCGCCCCGGCGACGAGGTCCTGGGGCGGCACGAGATGCGTCAGATCCACCACCCGCGCCTCGGGGGCGATGCCGGCGATGACGCCTTTCATCTGCCCGACATACGGGTCGCGAAGGCCGAAATCGGTGAGGAGGGTGATCATGCGAGCAGGGACTGGGGCCTGGGGCCTAATACTCTTTCCGCTGTCTTGCGGGCGGAATATTGAGCTGCTTGCGGTATTTCGCCACCGTGCGGCGGGCGATTTCGATGCCATGCGTTTTCAGCTCCTCGACGAGCTGGTCGTCGCTGAGCGGCTTTGCCTTGTCCTCGGCGTCGATGATTTCTTCGAGTTTCGCCTGGATCGCGGCCCAGCTCATCGAGTCGCCCGACTCGGTCTCCGTGCCGCCCGAGAAGAACATGCGAAGCGGCACGATCCCCCGCGGGGTCTGGAGATACTTCTCGCTCACCGCCCGGCTGACCGTGGCGACGTGGATGCCGAGCTGGTCGGCGACGGTCGTCATCGGCAGCGGCCGCAGGGCCTGCGGGCCGTGGTCGAAGTAGTCGCGCTGGGCGTCGAGGACGACGCTGATCACCCGCAGCAGGGTGGCGCTGCGCTGGCGGATGGCGTCGAGCAGCCAGCGGGCGCTGCGCATGTTCGAGCTGACGAAATCGCGGGTCCGCTTGTCGATGCTGCCATCGTGGGCCATGTGGGCGTAGGTGTCGCTGATCGCCAGCGCCGGGAGGCGGTTGTTGGTCAGCCGCACCATGTAGCGGTCGCTCTCGTCGTCGTACTCGACGATCGCGTCGGGCTGAATGGTGCGCGGGGCCTCGTCGGCGAGCAGCCGGCCCGGGTGGGGCGGGAACTGGCGGAGGCTCAGGATCGCCGCCTTGATCTCGTCGATGGACAGCCCGGTCGCGCGGGCGACCCGGGGCAGGCGGTTGGCGGCGATCTCCTCGAGATGCTCGGCCACGATCAGCCGCTCGGTTTCGAGATCGGCGTCGGGGTCGTTCGCCTCGCGGGCGGCGATCTGAAGCAGCAGGCACTCGCGCAGGTCGCGGGCGCCGAGGCCCGGCGGGTCGAGGCTCCGCTGGAGCAGGTCGAGGGCCTCGTCGAGGTCTTCGCCGGTGAGGTCGGGCGGGGCCTGCTGGAGCAGCGTGTCGCGGGGGGTGCGGAGGTAGCCGTCGCCGTCGATGAACCCGAGCAGGAACTCGCCCGCCTTGAGCAGGGGGGCCGGGGCCTCGACGAGCCGCCACTGGGCGAGCAGTTGCTCGTAGAGCGATTCGCCGCGGGCGGCGGTGTTGGCCATGGCGTCGAGCTTGGCGTCGCGCTCGCCGTCGCTGCGGGGCTTGCGGTAGGAGGTGTAGCTCTCGGCGGTGCCGGAGGTGTTGGCGTCCCAGGCGTCGCTGTATTCTTCGCTGAGGTTGCTGAGGCGTTCGAAGTCGTCGGCCCCGTCGGAGTTTTCGGAGACGGTGAGTTCGCGCTCGCCTTCGCGGTCGTCGCGCTCGGCCTGTTCGCGTTCGGTCTCGAGCACCTCGGCGTCGGAGCCGGGCTCGCGCAGCTCGAGCGTCGGGTTGCTCGACAGCTCCTGCTCGATGCGGGCCTCCAGCGCCTGAAGCGGCATCTGGAGGATCTCCATCGACTGGATCATGCGCGGGGCCAGCTTCATCCGCTGGTCGACCCGCATCTGTTGTCCGACGTCAATCCGCATGAGTGATCTGCCTTCGTCCCCGGGCCGGCCTCCGTGCCGGGAGTCGGCCCAGCTTACCACGCCGACCAGACGTTGCCGGTTATTCGCCTTCCTCCATCGCGTGCCGACCGTGGATGGCGTCGGCGAGCACGGCCTTGGACACGCCGCCGAGGTTGGACCCCGTCGGCAGACCGCGGGCGAGGCGGGTCACCTTCGCGCCCAGCTCCCGCAGCCGATCGGCGAGGTACATCGCCGTGCCGTCGCCTTCCAGCGTCGGATTCGTGCCCAGGATGACCTCGCGGACCTCGCCCTCGCGGACGCGGTCGAGCAGCCGATCGATGTTCAGCTCGCCCGGCCCGACGCCCTCGAGCGGGGTGAGCCGGCCCATCAGGACGTGATACACCCCGCGATACATCCCCGTCGATTCGAAGCTGGCCACGTCGCTGGGCTGCTCGACGACCAGCACGAGCGAGCGGTCGCGCTCGGGGTCGGCGCAGATCGGGCAGGGGTCCGACTCCGAGACGTGCCCGCATTTCGAGCACGCCTTGAGATCAGTCTTGAACGCCCGGATCGCCTCGGCGAGCTCGACCGCCTCCTGCTCGGCGTGGCGGAGCAGGTGAAACGCGATCCGCTCGGCTGAGCGCTTGCCGATGCCCGGCAGACGCGACAGCCGCTGGACCAGATTTTCAAACGCGGAGGCAGTTCTGGAACGACTCATGGCACCTATTATTACGACGACGTCGGCACAAGTCTCGGCGAAATTGAGCCCTCTGGCCCGAAATTTGCTTAGGCGGGGGATTTCCCCGGGG